>JBDHJU010000002.1:0-137005 GCA_039586755.1 Gemmatimonadota bacterium
CAAGCCCGGCTACGCGGAGGGCTACGCGACCCTGGACGACATGGCGACGACCGGTCTCTGCCGCTACCTGGACGAGAGCGGGTCGCGGCTGCTGGACGAGCCGCAGGACATCTGGCGCATGCCCACCGTCGTCGAGATCATGCGCTCGCTCACGCGCGGCGGCGAAAACGCGGCCTGCGTCTATCCGGGAACGATCGGCGTCGCCCTGATGGGGCGCGCCGGCTGCGCGAGGACGCCCGAGAAAGAGACGCCGCTCTGGGCGCCGGACGCCGCGCCCATCTACTACTGGGCCGCTGACGAATACGACGAGAGCCGCGCCTACTACGTCAGCTACAACGGCGCCTTCAGCTCGCAACCAAAGTCGTGGGGCAACCCGCGGCACAGCTACCGCTGCGTGCGCGAGCCCTGACGATTATTCTTTTGGCATGGCCCACGTCAGTCTGCGTGATCTCACGAAGGAGTTCGACGATACCGTTGCCGTCGCCGAGCTGAACCTCGAGGTGGCCGACGGCGAGTTCGTCGTGCTGGTAGGGCCCTCGGGCTCGGGCAAGACGACGGCGTTGCGTCTGGTGGCCGGCCTCGAGCGCCCGACCCGCGGCTCGATACTCATCGGCGACCGCGAGGTGACCGACGTGCCGCCCCGCGACCGCGACATCGCCATGGTCTTTCAGAACTACGCCCTCTATCCCCACATGACGGCGTACGACAACATGGCGTTCGGTTTACAGGTACGCGGTCACGCCAAACAGGATATCGAGGAACGGGTACGGGACGCCGCCGACATCTTGGGGATCGGCGGCCTGCTTCACCGACGGCCCGGACAGCTCTCCGGCGGCCAGCGCCAGCGCACCGCAGTGGGCCGCGCCATCGTGCGGCACCCGCAGGCCTTCCTGTTCGACGAGCCGCTGTCGAACCTCGACGCCAGCCTCAGGGTGGAGATGCGCGCCGAGCTCTCCCAGCTGCACCGGCGCCTGGGCGCCACCATCCTCTACGTCACCCACGATCAGGTCGAAGCGATGACGATGGGGCAGCGCATCGCCATCATGAACGAGGGGCGGCTGCAGCAATACGCCGAGCCGCTCGAGGTGTACCGTGCGCCCGCCAACCGGTTCGTCGCCGGCTTCATCGGCTCGCCGTCCATCAACTTCTTCGACGGCGAGCTCGGGGGGTCTGAGGGGGGCTGGATATTCAAGGGTAACGACTTCCAACTGGTGGTCCCCTCCTCGGGAGTGCCACCCGCCGGCTCTGCAACACTGGGAGCACGGCCCGAAGACCTTAAGATCGGCGAGGCCGGGACCTTCAGCGCGCGCGTCCGTGTCGTCGAGCCGGTGGGTAGCGAGATGTACATTCACCTCGTAACGGAGGGCGGCACGCGGGTGGTGGCCCGAGCACCCGCCGACACGCAAGTCGCGGTGGACGAGCGCGTCGCCGTGGGGATCCCGCCGGACAAGGTCCACCTGTTTTCCGACGATTCCGGCAAGCGGATCGGCCGATGATCCGACCCCGCACCCCCATCGCCATCGCCATCGCCATCTCCATCGTCTCAGCCTGCACACGCGACACAGGGGACGTCACGGTCCTCCGTGTAATGGCCTGGGCGGGCCCCGACGAGCGCGCCATAGAACAGCGCATCCTTGATATCTTTCGCACGCGCCATCCCGAGGTTCGCATCGAATACGAATCGATCTCGTCCAACTACCGCGAGCGACTCCTCACATCGATCGTCGCCGGCTCGCCGCCCGACGTCGCGCTGCTCGACAACGGAACCAACGGTGCTGCGCCGTTCATCGCTCGGGATTTATTGGTCAACGTCGCAGCCTACCTCGAGCGGATTGGCGTCGACACCAGCGCCTACTATCCCGAGGTCTTGGAGATCTTCCGCCGCCCCGGCGGCCTCTACGCTTTTCCCAAGGATTTCAACCCGATCGTCGTCTACTGCAACCTCGATCTGTTCGACGAGGTAGGCATACGGCTGCCTGAGCGAGATTGGACCTGGTCGGACTTCCTTTCTGTAGCGCGGCGGCTGACGCGCGACGTGGATGGGGACGGACGTAGCGACTCCTACGGCACCCTGGTGCGGCGCGTCTTCTATCTCTGGCAGCCCTGGGTGTGGGCAGCGGGCGGCGACGTGCTGAGCCCCGACGGCCGCCGCTCCAGCGGCTACTTGGACAGCTCGGAAACCGAAAACGCCATCCGCTTCCTCACCGACCTGGTCACCGTGCACAAGGTCGTTCCATCGGTGGACGTGCAACGTGAGGCAACAGGGTTGGAGCGCAACTACTTTCTAACCGGCCGGCTCGGCATGGTGACCAGCGGTCACTGGTGGCTGCCGAGCATCAGACGGTCCATCGATGAGGGCCGGGCACGCGTCGCCGTCCTACCGCTTCCGCGTTACGACGAAGCGAGCGAACCGGTCACGGTGATCTACGCCGCCGGCTGGGCTGTTCCCCACAACGTGCGGCATAAGAAGCTCGCCGTCGAGCTTGCGGCACTCCTGTCGTCCGCCGAGGCGCAACGGATGCGCGCCGAGTACGGGCTCGCGATTCCATCTATTCGTGCCGTCCACGAGGAGGTCGCGGCCAGCGATCCTTACGGCTTGGAGGACGCTTTCCTCTTCGCCGCGCGACACGGCCGTATGTCGTGGGGCTCCACCGTGGAAGAGTGGGCGCAGGTGGAAGTTCACATGCCAGACATCTTCGATCGCGTGATCTTCGCCGACGAGCCACTCGAGGAAGTGACTGCCGACATCGCAGGGCGGATAGACGCGATCTTGGCAGGTGCGTCGGGAGGCGGCTCCCCGCGATGAAGCGGCTGCGCATCCCCTTCGTCCTGCTGGTCATCGCGCCGGCCGTCATACTGGCGCTGGGCGGCAGCTACATCGCCTATCGAAGTTGGGCCGCGCTGCGTCCGGAACTCGACCGGCACGCCGCGGTCCGAGCCGTGGAGTACATGCGGCTCTACCGCGACGCCCTCGGCGAACGACTTCGCGCGCCGACCGAACGACTCGCGGCACAGGCAGCCGAGCTCGGCCTCGAACGGTTCACGGTCTACGACGCGCGGGACCGTGTTGTTGTGACCTTCCCTGAGGCCACGCCGCTTCCCCTAGCTCTCGGGGGCGCAGCTGGCGAAGCGTTGCTGGCCGCAGCTCGCCGGGGGAACGCGGTCGTCGACCTCGTACTGATCGACGACCGTCCCACCTGGCTAGCCTACCTGCCGGACGAAGGCTCTCTCACCGTCGCCACCGTGCGAGCCGGAACAGGACCTACCGATGCATTCGCAGAGGCCGTGGACTACGACATGGCGCTCTATCTCGGTACGGCGCGCGCCCTGGTTTCGGGAGAAGGCTGGCCGAATGAGCTCTCGCGCACGCTGATCGACTCGCTGGCCAGCTTTGATCGGGCGCTCAGCATAGAAGTCGGCGGAGAACGGCTCGCCGCGGTACCGTTCAAGGACTTCGACGAGTGGGACGTCACCGGCGCCGTCGTGGTCAGGGAAGGTACCGGGGGCCCGCCCCTACCATCGCCGCCCTTCGTCGGGATGGCTCTACTGACACTCGCCGCGGGCCTCGCGGTGCTACTCATTGCTCGGGTAACGCTCGCTGAAGGCGGCCCGGGCGCGCCGCGTCGACTCCGACGCGGTTTCGCTTTGGCGCTCGTAATACCCGCAGTCGCCGCCGCCACCCTCGCCACCGGCGACGCCCGGGTGTCGGCGCGGGCCACCGACTCGCTGCTGGCCTTGAGCGGCAGAGTAGTCGCCCAGACGGCTGACACCGAGACGACGCCCGTCGATCGATTCGCCAGGCTGGCGGGCGCCGACGTGGTCCGGCTGGCCGAGGACACGCTCGCCGCCGCGACCGTCGCTGTCCCGGCCGCAGCGCTGGCAGCACTGGAATCGGAATTCGGCCGAGTCCGGATCGGCGATCGCCGGTACGCCTACCGGATCGTCGCATCGGAAGCCGGCCAGGACGTCTTTCTCTTGGCACACCCGCTGGAGGACTCGCGGAAAACGGTCCTCTTCTGGCTCGCAGGCCTCTACGGCCTACTCGCCGTCGGCGCGCTGATCTACGCCAGCCTTGCCCTCTCCGCCGGCAGCAGGATGGGACTGCGCGAGACGACGGCCGCCTGGAGCTTTATCGCACCTTCGCTCGTCCTGCTGCTCGTCTTTTCGGCGGCGCCGCTCCTCTTCGCCTTCTATCTGAGCTTCCACGGTTGGAACCTGCTCGAGCCGGCGAAGCCGTTCGTGGGGTTGGGGCACTACATCGAGCTTGCAGGCGACGGGCTCTTCTGGAACGCCGCCAAGAACACGGCGATCTACGCGCTCTATGTGCCTTTGACGATGGCGTGCGCGCTGGGGGTGGCGATTCTGCTCAACCGCAGGATCAAGGGCGTGGCATTGCTGAGGGCGATCTTCTTTCTCCCGTACATCACCAGCTTCGTCGCGATCTCTATCGTCTGGCAATGGATGTACGACCCCAACTTCGGGATCTTCAACTGGGTCCTGGGCCTGTTCGGGCTCGGGCCGTTTCCGTGGCTCAACAGCCCGAGTACGGCGCTGATGGCGCTCATCATCTTGGCCGTTTGGATCCACATAGGCTTCCAGATGATCATCTTCCTCGCCGGCTTGCAGGCGATACCGAACGAGCTTTACGAGGCGGCGATGATCGACGGTGCCGGGCCGTGGCGGCGCTTCTGGAGGATCACGCTGCCGATGCTCAAGCCGACTACGTTCTTCGTGCTGGTAACGTCGATCATCGGATCGTTTCAGGTCTTCACGTTCGTCTACGTGATGACGGAAGGCGGACCACTGCATGCCACCGATGTCATCGTCTACCACATCTATCAGAACGCCTGGCAGTTCCTGCGCATGGGTTACGCATCGGCGATGAGCTGGGTGCTGTTCGCCGTCATCTTCGTTATCACGCTCATCCAGTTCAGGCTGCTGGGCCGGAGGATGACGCCAAGCTGATGAACAGGCGCGCCGGCAACACGTTCGTATATATCCTGGCCGCGGCCCTCGGCATCACCATGCTCGTACCGTTCGTCTGGATGATTTCGACGTCGTTGATGGACGAGTTCGAGGTGTTTCAGTTCCCGCCGCGCCTGTGGCCCACAGACCCAGTCTGGAGCAACTACCCGAACGCGCTTACCGCCGCACCATTCGCCCGCTTTTTCCTGAATTCGGTCATCATGTCGCTGTTCATACTGACCGGCCACCTGTTCACCGCTGCTACGGCCGGCTATGCGTTCGCACGCCTGCGTTTCCCGGGCCGCGACAAGGTTTTCATCCTCTTCCTCGCCAACCTGATGGTGCCGGTGATCGTGCTTCTGATCCCGCGCTTCCTGCTGGTGAACGCGCTGGGCTGGGTGGACACCTACATGGGGCTGATCATCACCGAGTTGGTGGGTGTTTGGGGGATCTTCTTGATGCGCCAGTACTTCCTCTCGATTCCCCGCGAACTGGAGGACGCCGCCCGCATCGACGGGGCCGGCGAATGGCAGGTGTTCTGGAAGGTGGCACTGCCGTTGTCGAAACCGGCGCTGGCGACGGTCGCGCTCTTCTCGTTCGTCGAGACCTGGAAGAGTTTCCTCTGGCCGCTCATCGTGACGCGCTCCATGGCGATGCGTCCCGTGGAGGTAGGGATCGCCACCTTCCACGGCCTCTACCTCAGCAACTGGCCCTACCAGATGGCCGCGGCGGTCGTCGCCGTCGTCCCTATCCTCCTGCTGTTTCTCTTCACCCAGCGCTACTTCGTGCGCGGCATCCAGTTGGCGGGACTCAAGTACTGACCAGCGATTCGGACTGGATAGCACCGTTTAACGTTCCCACCAATTGCGACGCCTAATAGGTATGGAACCGGCTACCTGCGCTCTTTCGCGAGTGCGCCCGGCCGGTCGTTCCAACGCCCGGTGGTTTCATCCACCCTTCCGTACCTGTCACGAGGAGGGAGCCGTGAAGTACAAGCTGTGGCTTGCCACTCTGCTGCTGGTCGTTCCCGCCGTGCCCGCACAGGCACAGAGTCCCTGGAAATTGGGGATCGGGATCAGCCTGAATCAGTTGTTCGCCGATCTCGATCAGGAGTCCACCTTCGCCATACCGATCAACAACCTTTACTTCCCGGTGGCTTTCGGCCAACGCCTGCTGCTTGAACCCGAGGTCGGCTTTACCACCGGCAAGCAGACGGTCAAGGTTCTGGGCATCGACCAGGAGTTCAAGGGTACGATATGGCGCCTGGGAATCGGCGTGTTCTACAGATTCCCGGCCACCGATGACCTGCGGGTCTACCTCGGGCCGCGCTTCAAGTGGATCCGAACGTCGGCCTACGAAGACGACGGGACCGAGAGAACCGAGTTCGCCGAGACCGATGTATCCATCGGAGCCGCGGCGGGCGGTGAGTACTTCTTCTCCTCCCATTTCAGCCTGGGCGGAGAAGCGCAGTTCAACTATATCGACCTGGGCGAGCCGGACGTCGAGGTCGGTGACCTAATCGATCTCAGACGCAGAATCTTCACGACCGACACACTGGTCATGATTCGCTGGTATTTCTAACGCCAGAGCCGCGCCACATAGCCGCCGAGCTCGTCACGGATGACGATCTCGCTCTCGTAGCCGGCAGCGGCTGCATGCCGCGTCAGAGTCTCCGAATCGGCGTAAAGCTCACGGAAAGGAGGGCCTTTCTGCCCCTTATACTCGAGCGTTATCCACGCCTCGCCGTGGTACGCCTCGTCGCCGGCGATGGCCACTTCAACCGCCGCGTCCCCTGGCTCGCCCACCACGCGTTCCGGCCCCGAATCCAGGACGATCTGGCCGCCCGGCCTCAGCAGACGCGGCGCCTCGCGCAGGAAACGATCGAGCCCCTCCAGCGTTCCCAGAATGCCAATCCCGTTCATCATCATGAGGATCGTGTCGAACGGCTCGTCCTCGAACTCCCACACATCGGCCACCCGCGCATCGCGAACGCCGGCCGCTCGCATGATCTCCACCGCTTCCAGCAACACATCGATGGCGCAAACCTCTAACCCCTGGTCCTGTAGATAGAGCGCGTGAACGCCCGTGCCGGCACCTACGTCGAGAACCCGGCCGCGACATAATGGCATCGCCGCACGCTCGAACGGGAAGAAATCCTCCGGCGCCCGGAAGAATACGGCCACCGGCAGCTCCTCGTCCTCGCCCAGGCTGCTGTGCACGACGATCGTGGCGTCGCGGTCGCCGCCGAAAAAGTCCCGCAGCGCCCGGGCATGGGGCTCTCTGGGATCCGAGTACATCACGGGCGGATCTTGCAGGATCGCCTGCGGCACGGCAAGCGCATCGGCATTGACACTGGCCGCGTCCCTGATTATAGTTGCTAGTAACAACTAGTCGCCGGCAAAGAGAGACCCCATGACTGGAGCCAAGACAGCAGCAGCAGACCCCGCCCTGGACCGGGACGCCGCCGCCTTCTACGACGCCCTGGCCGACCTGATCCGGGTCTACCAGTTCAGGGACCGGGACCGGATCTGCTGCCAGGACATCTCGGTGACCCAGTACTACGCCCTGGAGAGCCTGGCCCGGCACGGGCCGCTGACGCTGAACGAGCTGGCGAGCCAGCTCTACCTCGACAAGAGCACGGTGAGCCGGGTCGTCACCGCCATAGAGCGCAAGAAACTCCTCCGCCGGCAGCCTCACGAGGAGGACCGCCGCGCGGTCTCGCTGGCCCTTACCGAGGCGGGCCAGCGGCTTTACGAGGGAATCAGGGACGACATCGAGGAGCGGGAGAAACGGCTGATCGCAGACTTCGACCCCGACGTGCGAGGCGCCATGATCGCGCTGATCGGCCGGCTGGCCGAGGCGGCCAAGGGCCGGGTGAGCACGACCGGCGGGACGTGTTGTAGCCTCGACTGAAGAACCGAGCGCCTCGTAGCTGCGAGGCGCCGAGCTTTGGGCTATTAGTTGGCAGTTGCAACTATGGACTCGATAACGTTCGGACTCGTCCTACTCGCGGAACTGGTGCCGCTCTTCCTGGTAGTGAGCACGTTCGTCTATCTCGTGGTGGACCTGCTGACACCGGAGCGGATCCAGCGTTGGCTGGGTGGAGGACCGGCGTACTCGAAGGTTCCGCTGGCGACGGCGCTGGGTGCCGTGACGCCGTTCTGCACGTGCTCGTCGATACCGATCGTGAACGGGATGCGGCTGGCTGGTGTGGCGACGGCGCCACTAGTCGCGTTCCTGATTGCGTCACCGCTCATCAGTCCGGTTGCGATGGCGCTTTTGTGGAGTTTGATGGGCGCGGAGTACGCGGTGCTGTATACTGGCACGGCGCTGGCCACCTCGGCGTTGGGCGGTTTGGTCGTCGCCCGCTGGCACGGCAGCGTCGAGCCCATCGCGGACGCGGCCGAGGTCAGCGTCCCCGCGTCGGGCTGCGGTTGCGGTTCAGATCTTTCCCTGGGCGTCGAGGGACCGGGCCGGGTCATGCGGATGAGCGGGCTGGCTGCGGCTGCCGGTACAACGACCTTGGCGCTGCCGGTCGTCGCAGCGACTGAATTAGCCACCGAGCGTTTCCGTGACCACATACGTCACGCGTTCATTCGGAGTCTGCGCGATCTGCGGAAGTTCGCGGTGCCGCTGCTGATCGCCATCGCGATCGGCGCGGCTGTCTACGGGTATGTTCCGGAATCGCTGATCGTGGAAATCGCCGGGCCCGATTCTCCGTGGGCTGTGCCCGGTGCCGCACTGCTCAGTGTTCCGGTCTACGCAAGCATCCTCGTGCTGTTGCCGCTCGCCTCGACGCTCATCGCCAAGGGCGTAGGGATTGGGGCGGTAACCGCATTTCTGATGGGAGCGAACGGGTTCAGCCTGCCGGAGGGGATACTCCTCTCCCGCATCATCTCGAAAGCGCTGCTCTGGCGCATCGTCGCGGTTTTCACCGTCGGCGTGATCGGGATCGGTTACCTGTTCCAGATGGTTGCGGCATAGGTAGTCTCGAGTGGAGGATATAGACATGGAAACCAAGATCGAGCTCGCTCAAACCACGGATCTCCAGGAGATCCTGGCGCTACTGAACGAAAGCGACCTGCCCGAAGCGGGACTGAAGTGCAGCCCAGGCACCCTGATTCTCACAGCGAGAGACGTCGATCGCCTGGTCGGCTGCGCGGCGCTGGAGGTGTACGGCGAGCACGCGTTGCTGCGATCGGTGGCGGTGGCAGCGGACCGCAGAGGCGAAGGGCTTGGCGATCGCATTGTTGAGGCAGCGCTCGAACTCGCCTGCCGGCTCCGCATAGTGGAGGTCTATTTGCTGACTGACACTGCGGAGGATTTCTTCGCCCGACACGGCTTCCAGCCTTTCGACCGGTCGCGGGTTCCCAGCGCGGTCGCGGGGTCACCGGGTTTCACCGCTTGCCGCTGCGCCGACGCGACGTGCATGGAAAAGAGGCTGGAGGCGCGTCGAGAGCGCCGTAACCCCAGCGCCCTTGCTCTCTCGTTGCACGACCTGGCACCGACCGACCGGCTCGAGCCGGTGCGTTGCGTTTGACAGTGACAGAGGAGGAGAGACCATGCGGACCAGCGAGCGGCAGAAGCTGTTCAACGCTTTCTACAAGTCGGCGCGTAACAATGACGTTCTCGACGAACGTACTACCTTGTTCCTCCACCTGGCGTCCGCCATGGCTGTGGGCTGCTACCCTTGAATGCAGGAATACTTTGGCGTCGCCAAAGAGACCGGGATAACGGAGGACGAGATCGACGCCGTTCAGTCCATCGTGATGGCGGTGGCAAGCGGCAGGGTGCGCGCCCAGGCCCGCGAGGCGCGACGTGGGGCGGTGGACCGCACTAAAACGAAATAGGGTCGCTCATCGTAGTACGGGATGCGCGACCTATGAAGAGAATACCCACGCTGGTCATGACCCTGCTGGGCGCCTTTGTGGCGCTCGCCGCGGCCGTCGCCTACTGGGCCGGCTCACCTTTCGCGTCCGTATCCAGGCTTGTACTCGCCGATGTCGTGGTCGTCGCCCTGGCGATCGTCGCCGTCGTCGTGGCGGCACGCACCGGCCGCTGGAAGGCGCCGAGCTGGGCCCTCTGGATAGCCTGCGGCGCCTTGCTGGGCGCGGCGGCCGCAGGGCCTGTGAAGCTGGCGCTCTGGCTCTTCCCGGCGTCGTTGGCGATCGGGGCGGCCGGCGTGTTCGCGCGCCTCCACGGTCTCGGCGGAGCGCTACGGCGGCTCGGGCTAGCCTTCGCCGCCATAATCGTCAACTTCGCCTTTCTCTGGTCCGCTACGATGGGCGGCGGCTCACGCCTCGCGCCCGCAGAGTTTCAGGCCAAGGACTTCCGCGTCAATTCGTTTCTCGCCGACGTGCCGTTGCACGACGTCTGGGTTTTTCACCTGCAAGGTGGTGACGAGGAACTAACACTCCTGGACGCGCAGGATCTCCTCGCCGAGCTGTCGCCCTTCGAGGCCAACACCGCGGTCGCCGTCTTGGCCGGATCCCGCATGCTCTTCGGCAAGCTACTGGGATTAGATGACGAGAAGTACTTCGACCAGTCTTCGTCGTACACCAACCGGCTGACGGAAGAAGATCGCGCCCGAGATCTAGGACGGCCCGGCAGCGCGAGCGAACTGTTCCGCACCGTCTACGCGTTCGAGAACGAGGAACTGGCCGAGATGATGAACCGAACGGCCCACGCCTTCTTCTGCATGGCGCTCGAGCCAGCCAACGACGGTTACACGATGTACTGGGCGATTTACGTTAGGGAGACCGGAGGACTCACTGCTATATATATGACGCTCATCGATCCGTTTCGCAGATACATCGTGTACCCGGCGATCGTCCAGAACGCCGAACGAACGTGGGCGATGCGATGGAACGAGCAGGGACGATAACCCGTCGTCAGTAAGGGGAGATACGACAATGCACGCGAGCAGCGCGAAGTATGCGGTGGTTCTGTCGGCACTGCTTCTCTCGCAGGCGCCTAGCGCAACCGCCCAAATGGGGCCACCGCCAGACATGCCCTGCGATGGCAGAATTCGGGCCGAGATCATCGACTCGGTGAGTGCGGCCCTGAAACAGGTCTACGTCTTTCCGGAAGTCGCAGAGGAGATGGAAAGGCACATGCGGAGTCGCTTGCGGGAAGGCGCCTACGACGAGCTTGGCACGATCAGGGAGTTCACGGGAACCTTGACCCGGGAGCTCCAGGGCGTCAGTCACGACAGGCATCTCAGGGTCGGGTACATCAGCCCCGACCAGATGGCTGAGCTCACCGCCGAGCGTGACGAAGACGAGGCGCGACGCCAACGACTGGAAGCCTACGCGCGCAGCAACTTCAACTTCAGGCGGATCGAGATCCTGAGCGGCAACGTGGGCTACCTGCGCTTCGACAGCTTCGTGTCGGCGGAGTACTCGGGCGCCACCGCCATCGCGGCGCTGAACTTCCTGGCCCATAGCGACGCTCTCATCATCGACCTGCGAAACAACGGCGGCGGCTCGCCAAGTCTTATTCAGCTGATCACGAGCTATTTCTTCGAAGAGCCGGTACACCTGAACAGCTTCTACATCCGCGAGAGCGACAGCTGGGACCAGTTCTGGACACAGTCACACGTCGAGGGCCCGCGGATGACGGACACGGATCTCTACGTGCTGACCAGCGAATTCACTTTCTCGGGTGCGGAAGAGTTCAGCTACAACCTGAAGAACCTGGAGCGGGCGACGATCGTCGGCGACACGACGGGCGGTGGGGCGCACCCGGTGAGCCAGCGGCTCTTCACAAACCTGAACGTCGCCATGGCGCTGCCCTTCGGGCGCGCCGTGAACCCGATCACCGAGACGAACTGGGAGGGCGTGGGTGTGATCCCGGACGTCGCGGTCGCTCAAGAAGTGGCGCTAGAGACAGCCCACCTGATGGCGCTCCGCAAGCTCCGGGAGGACGAAACGGACGAAGGTCGCCTGTACACCCTGGACTGGCATATCCAGGGCCTCGAGGCCGAACTGAACCCCGTCGCAGTCGACCCGGCCGTCCTCGAGTCGTACGCCGGTACGTACGGGCCGCGAACCCTGACCTTCGAGGACGGTGAGCTCTGGTACCACCGGGCAGGGCGCCCTCTGCGGCGCGCGATCCCCATGACCGAGCGCCTGTTCCGCTTCGACGACATCGCCTACTTCCGCCTCGAGGTCGTGTTGGACGATTCCGGTCGCCCGGTCAAGCTGATCGGACACTACGACAACGGCACCCAAGACGAGTCGCCGCGATCAGAGACATAGATTAGACGTAATGGCGCGGGCGCCCCTCAGCGCCCGCGCTTTCGATAGAGGGCGTTAGCGGTGACGCGGCGGCCCTCTTCGGTGGGGGTCTCCACGGTTTCGCTGGGCACGACAGGTACCAAGCCGTGCCGGGCCATCTCGGCGTCCAGTTCGTCCGCAGCCAGCAGGTAGAGAGGGCCTGCGTCGAAGCCCTCGTAAAGATGACGTGCGCCCGCGAGGCGGCGCAGCTTCTCGCCGCGCGGCTCGAAGCCCGGCGTGAAGTTCGCCACCAAGACTAGGCCGTCCTGAGCCAGCACCCGGGCCGTCTCTCTCAGCGCCCGCTCCCACATCTCCTCGCTGACCGCGTTATGGTAAACCCCGAGCGCGACCACCAGCAGGAAGGACCCCGAAACGAAATCGCCGAGATCTTCCATGCGACCGATCCGCACGCGCCGCTCCGCCTCATCGGCGCCGAGCATGGTCGCGACGCGGTCACGCGTCCGCGCTACCATCGATAAGGAAAAGTCGATCGCCTGTACGTCGAAGCCGCGCTCGGCCAATACCACGGTGTTGCGGCCGCCCGCACAGCCGAGATCGAGGACGCGCGTCGCGCCGGGGACCTCGAACGAGTCTAGCAGCTCCAGTAGCCGCAGGTCCGGCTCGCGACCGGCGAACTCTTCTACACGCTCGCGGTCTTCCCAGAAAGCGCCGGCGTCGGTCACGCGTGGAACTGTGACCTGTCGCGGCGCTCTGCTCGAGCGCGCCCGAACATCCAGATGAAGACGCCCATCAGTCCCACCCAGAAGAGGATGCGAAACACCATCCAGAACGAAAGTCCGTCCTCGAAAATTATCTGGACGTAGAGGGCTATCATCAAGAGGGACACAATCGTCGCGACCGCGAAGAACCAGGGCGGCGTACCGCGCTTCTCGCTCATCTGTGTTTCCTCCTAGTCGTGACGCTAGCGCTCCGTAATCCGATACGCCACGACCCGGTTGTCGACGAACGTGGGGACGACCAGCAGGCTACGCTCGCGGATGTACTCGAAGTCCGCGGCGTTCACCCCCTCGTACATGGTGTCGAGAATCTCCACCACCTCGCCCGACGGCGAGATGACGTACGTTTGTCCCTCCCAATGCGAGACCAAGTAGTTCCCCCGGTTGTCCACACGAATCCCGTCGACGACGCCCACGCCCAGGCTGACCACGTCTTCCACCGTCTTGTCCCTCAGATGAACGGCCTTCAGCTTGCCGTCCCCGGTGTTGCCCACCAACAGGTAGTCGCCGTGAACGTAGAGCCCGTTCGCCCGCACGATCCCGTCGCTCAGCCACACCTCGAACCGGCCGTCCTTGAAACGGTAGATGCGGCTGTCGATGTGTGAGGAGGGGCGCGTGTCGGAAATATAGATGTTCCCCTCGCCGTCGATGGCCAGGTCGTTCGGGAAATCGACGTCGGGGATCGGATACCGGTTGACGATACCGCCCGTCTCGAGGTCGACCTCCGTCAGATTGCGCCGCTCCGTCACCCACAGCCTGCCGTCATGGATACCCAACCCCGTAGGCGCGTTCAGGCCCTCGACCCACAGCTGTTCCAAGACCTCGCCAGTCAGAGCCAGCTTCGAGACGTAGCCGCTCGGCTCCGACTTCTGCGCGTACTGATTGTCGAAGTTGCTGACGTAGAGGACATCGCGCTCCGGATCGTATTGTACCGACTCCGGCGTCAGGAAGATCTGCGGCGTCGCCCAAGCCTCAGTCGCCCGATCGTGCTGGCGGATCGGCGGCTCGAGCTCCCGGTCCGCCTGCATCATGATGCCCCAGCCACCGAAGGTCTCGGCAACCATCATGAAGATCTCGTTCAAGCCTCGTTCCGTCGTCACGTGCACGGCGTCGTACGGGCCCACCACTCCCAAAAAAGATGGGTCGCGGTGGCGGTAGCCGCTCTTCCCGGAGAAGACCTTTACACCGTTGAAGAAGAGATCGACCTCGTCGCTGTAGCCGAATGACAGCTTGATGTTTTCGCCGCCACCCGACCGAAAGATGGTCCGGGCGAGGACGAGGTCACCCTCCTGATTCTCACGGGTCACGTGCCTGGCTATGTCGACGAGGCCCGACGTTTCCGGCGTCACCTTCTGCCACCCGGCAAAGAAGATCGAGTAGAAGTGTGGATAGTTATCGCGATTGACCCGCTGCGCCGGGTAGGTCCGCGATATCTCCCAGTCGGCGATGGTCCCGGGCGGAGTCTCCACGGCCGGCGGATCGTCGAACGCGAGGTCTTCATCCGTCCGATAGCGGAAGTTTGAGAAACATGCCGTCCCATTTGCCGGGCCCAACACACCCACGCTACCACGGCTAACCCCGTGCTTGAGCTCATGCATGACCAGCGCCGGCTCCTCCATGTCGTTTAGGAAGAAGCGGGCCTGTGAACCTTTGTACTCGAGCTTCAGATGAAGCCACTCGTTCTCGGCGATCTCTGCCCCCGCAGTGAACCCTTCACCGTTGTACAGCTGCCAGCCGGCAACACGGTTGATGACCGGCGTGTACTGAACGGCATCCGGGTAGAGCGGCGACCTGTGCGGCCGTATGTAGAGGCGCTCGTAGTTCTCTTCCGATTGCATCCGGAAGATCATCCCGGGATACGAGCGTGAGCCGTCAACTGCGACATCGACCTCGATGACGCCGTTCTCGACGTCCACGTCGCTCAGGTAAGCCGCGCCGCTTAAGCACTGCCGACCCAGATGGTCCCGTACCTCTCCACCCAGGACGTGCCAGCGCTCGGAATCGAAGGGGACCGCTTCCACCTGCGCGTACGTGCCTGTCACGAAGACGAAAATCGTGAGGCAGGCGAGAGTCGGCGCAGCCAGGTTCGCAGACATCGTATTTCTCATGGGATTTTCTCTATCGAGGTTGGGCCGGACCGAGCCTGAGCCGGTCGGATCATATTATAGAAAAATTGGTGCAGGCCGAGGCATGTTTGGCCGGCAGGCCGGCTGGCCAATAGAACGGGACAGGGGGAAGGCGACCCTGAGGCCGCCCGCTCGCTTGGGTGCACGGTGTCGTTTGACGGCAACCCTTAGCATCCCACCTGCCCGCTGTACACCCAACTACGTTGTAAGGGCGTGTAGGGTTTCGTGGAGCTGTGTCGCCTGCGCGGCGCGGTGGCGGGTCGGGCACGGCGATGGTCCCTCGCTTTTCGCCTTCCCAAAGTGCGCCCGCTGACAACCAAGGTTCCTAGGCGACCCCGGGTTCCTCTGTCGGCTGGCTATTGGGGGCAGTATAATGCGCATTCAGTCTTGCAGTTCCGATCTCTCAAGCACACAACTCATTGCAACCGGGGAGCTTACTATGCCTTCTCGGATCGCCGTACTCGCCGTCCTCCTCTTGCTGCTCGCCTGCCAGGCGCCGCCACCCGACCGGGAGACTTTCCATAGTCGAGCGCCGGAGCGGCCGTACAGCGGTGTCGTCCGCGTGGGCGACACCTACTACTTCGCCGGCAAGGTCGGCGTGAACGATGAGACGCGCGTCATGACCGAGGGCCGCACCGCTGCCGAGGTGCGGAACATCATGGAGGCGTTCGCTGAGCTGTTCGCCGAGCTTGGTCTCGACTTCAGCGATGTCGTCAAAGGCGACGTCTTCCTCGCCGACGTGAACGACTACGGAGAGATGAATGAGGTCTACGGTGAGTACTTCCCCAGCGATCCGCCGGCGCGAACAACAGTGGCCGTGGCGGCGCTGCCCGGCGGCGCCAACGTGGAGATCGCCTTCGTCGCCGTGCGCACGGCCCGCTAGCGAGACGTCATGAGGGTCTGGCAGTTTTTCTGGGACCTGGTGCTATTGGGGATCATCGTGCTCATCGCGACGCGGGTGACGGTGGTCATGGACCGCGACCGCAGATTTTCGCCGGCGGTGCGCTGGGCGATCCTCATCGGCCTCACCCTCGCCGGCGCGCTCTTCCTCTCGGTGTCTCGTTGGGCCGGGCCGCTGGCCGACTGATGTAGCCAGAACGATGCGGACCCTTGGCACGCTCGTAGTGGCAGCACTGGCCGGGCAAGGCGTCCTCCTAGCACAGGACGTCCCCAAGTTCGAGGTCGTCGAGAGCCCGATCCAGCTCGAGGGCCCGGCGCGGCCCGGCGTCTACCTGGGCGGCGCGGGTCGCGAGGCCGCTTTTTTCGGCGACGAGACCGGCAAGTTCGAGGCGTGGTCATGGCCTGTGAAGCTGTTCCACGAGTTCGAGTTGGCGTTCAAAATCCCCGATTACACCGAACCGATCCCGGGACGGAGGGTCGCCAGCCAGGTGATCGTTCGTCCCGAGATGATGACGGTCGTCTACTCGCACGCGACGTTCACCGTCCGCCAGCACTTCCTGGTGCCACTCAACGAGCCTGGGATGATCGTCCTATTGGACGTGAGCTCGGTAGGACCGTTAGAGGTCGTGGCCTCGTTCAAGGCGGACCTCGACCTCATGTGGCCCGCTGGTATCGGGGGCCAGTACGCTTTCTATGACGGCGATAACAACCGCTTCATCCTCTCGGAGAGCCGGCGCGAGTACAACGGTTTCATAGGCTCGCCGTTTACCACGGAAGGATCGACGCATCCGGCGCACGCGACACCCGACGCGCCATCGGTCTTCCGTATCGCCGTCGACCTCGAGCGCGCGAAAGACGAGTTCGTACCCATCGTCATCGCCGGCGGCATCATGCCTCGCGACTCGCTGACGGTAGTCTACTCGCGACTTCTGGAGAGGGCTCACGACTACTACGAACAGCGGGTGGAGCATGCTCGCGAGATCCGCGAGAGCTTCGCTTCGATCCGCGGGCCGGATCACGAACTCGGTCTCGCCCTCGAGTGGGCGAAGGTGAACCTCGACGAGTCGCTGGCCTGCAACCCCGACCTCGGCTGCGGGCTCGTGGCCGGCTATGGCACCTCGGGGCGCGGCCGCCGGCCCGGCTTCGGCTGGTTCTTCGGCGGCGACGCCTCGATCAACATCCTTGGAATCCTGCCCTACGGCGGCTTCGAGCTGGCCAGGCACGGCCTCGACTTCCAGCGCCGCAACCGCCGCGCCGACGGCAAGATGCCACACGAGGTCACCCAGTCGGCGAAGCGGACACGAGAGAACTGGTACAGCGACTTCCCCTACGCGTACTACCACGCCGACACGACGCCCTACTGGGTCGTCGCTCTCTACCAGTACTGGTTGCAGACAGCGGATACTGCCTTCGTTCGCGAAAGTTGGGACGCAGTGGCCGACGCGTACCGCTGGGGGCTGGCCAGCGACAGCGACGGCGACATGATCGTCGACAACACGGCAGCCGGCCTCGGAGCCGTGGAAGTTGGTGCCCTCGGTGCCGGCCTGCATCAGGACATCTATCTGGCGGGCATCTGGGTGGAGAGCCTGCGCGGCGTCGCCGACCTGGCCGCCGCAGTCGGCGAGGCCGAGATGGCGGAGGAGGCGGCGCGGGTCTTCGAGACGGCGAAGCGCAACCTCGAGCGCGAGTACTATATAGATGACGAGGGCCTCTACGCGTTTGGGGTGCTGGAGGACGGGGCGACGAACCCGGCCGTCACGGTGTGGCCGGCGACGGCTATGTCGTTCGAGCTGTTGGACCGCCAGCGCGCCCAAAACTACATGGACGCACTCGCATCGCACCGGCTGCTCTCCGACTGGGGCGCCCGCATGCTCGATTGGGATCACGAGCTCTACCATCCCATGCAATACAACATGGGGACCGTCTGGGGGTTCGTGACCGGCTTCGCCGGCTGGGCGCTCTACAACTACGGCCGCCCCCACGCCGGCTACGACGCGCTCTGGGCCAACGCGCGGTCCACGTTCTACGACGCGCTGGGCCGCAACCCGGAGCTGCAATCGGGCGCTTTCCGCCGGACCCTCGACACTACGGTGCCACACCAGTTCTTCGCTACCAGCATGATCCCCACCCCACTCTTCCGCGGGATGCTGGGGCTCGCGGCGGATGCGCCGCGGGACGCGTTCACGTTCGCGCCGCAACTGCCCGCAGACTGGAGAGCTCTGGCCGTTCGCAAATATCCCGTTGGGTCGAGCACACTGGACATCGTGATCCGCCACGCTCCTCCGGCGGGATCGGGGGCAGCCTGTGGGGAGAGCTCGGCCACCGAGTTCACCGCCTGGTTCACACGCGATGGCGAAGGCGATCCGCTCACCGTCAGCTTCGCGCCGGTGCTGTCGCCGGGCTCACGCATCATGGAAGTGGAGGCCAACGGCGAATCGGTTGAGTACGAGACATCGCAACGGACCGACGGCGTTCAGCCCACTTTGACGTTTGCGGTAGATGCCCGAGCGGAGGCCACGGTCCGCTATCGACCGGGCATCGCGATTAGCCCACGCAGGCCTCAGCCGGTAGAAGGACAGGAAGCCACCGAGCTCCGCATTATTCGATACACCTACGATGAAGCGCGCGAAGACTATGCGTTGCTGGTCGAGGGGCGCGGCGGTCGAACATATGACGTCCAGCTGATCAGCCCCTGCGGCGTCCCGACGGACCCGCGCGGCGCCGAGCTCACCCCGACCATGCAGTCCGTCGCGCCGGGCCGCTACATGGCGCGCGTGATTTTCTCCGGCCCCGAAGACCGGTTCGTCACCCAAGAGATTCGTTTCGGACAACCCCAGAGCGGAACGCGATGAATCGACCCGAGATGCAACGGCCCGACTTCGATCACTATTTCATGGGCCTCGCCATGGCCGTACGTAAGCGCGCCAACTGCCTCGGCAGCCGCGTCGGCGCCGTTGTCGTGAAAGAATGGCGCGTGCTCTCCACCGGCTACAACGGCACCCCATCGAAAATGCCCAACTGCCTGGACGGCGGCTGCGAGCGCTGCGCGCATCCTGAGAAGTTCGAGTCGGGCAAAGGCTACGACCTCTGCATCTGTGTCCACGCGGAGCAAAACTGCCTGCTCGCCGCGGCGCGTTTCGGGATCTCTGTCGAAGGCGCGACTATTTACACGACCATGCGACCCTGCTTCGGATGTACGAAGGAACTCTTGCAGGCAGGCGTCGAACGGGTCGTCTACATCCACGACTGGCAGCATCCCGACCCCGCCATGCAGAATGAATACAGCCGCATCCAGAGCCGGTTCCCAGGAGGGATAAACAAACTCGACATGGAGGACCCGGAGCGGGCCTGGGCGCTGCCTAAGAAAGCACAAGCAGAGTAAGTGCCAGCCGCGATGACCGGCTCGAGCTGTTAAGCGTAACGGCTGCCTAGCCCGTTCCGACCTTCAGCACGATGAAGCCGGAGGCGAACTCCCAGTCCTTCGCCTCCAACGCTGCGACGGGAAACTCAAGCCCGTCGCCCTGCTCGATGAGATCGCGCCGGCCGGTCCAGCTGTAAGAGGCGCCGATCTCTATCGACGCCTTGCGGCTGAGCCGGATGTTCAGGCCGGCGTGGGCGCCGCCACCGAGCCCGTCGGACGTGAGGTCATCGAAGAAACCCTCGGGCTCGCGGAAGGCCAGCGTGTTCCACTGGCCGCGCACGCCGAGGAACGGCTGCAGCTTCTTGTCTCTGCGGAAGTAGCGTGTCAGGTCGAGGAAGAACTCGAAATACTCGTTGCTCCCCTGAAAGCCGGCGAACTTCTCCAGGAAGATGATGTCGGCGCCGGCGGTGAGCTCCCAACCCCCTGAATAGAGGCTGGCCGCGACGCGGGGACCGTCGCCTTCTACGGCATAGACCTCGGTGCCGCTTAGCACGTCCATCTGCCACTCGGCTTCGCCGACCACCCAACCAACGGTGAAGTACAGGCCGCCCGGCCGACTGCGGTCGCGCTGTTCGCTCCAACCGTTACCGTTGCTGCGAATCTCCGACTTCGGGGCCGAACCGAACCGCAACGCCAACCTCAGCGGCACGGCTTCGCCGCCCCGCACTCTCACGCTAAGGGTATCGGACGAATTCGAGCCGCGCTCACCCCAGACCAGGTGCTCGCCGGCGGCGACCTCCTGAATGGTCAGCGCTTCGCCGGTGCTGCAGCCGCCGATCGGGCCGCCACGCTCGTGGTCGAGGTATACCTGAATGCCATCGTGCACGCAGGTCACCACGATATCCCCGGGGTGTTCGGTGAGCATGGCCTTTATGTTGTACTCCTCCTGATGCTCGAGGGCGAAATTCCGGGTGTACGGATCGAAGCCGACCCGCTCGATGCGGACCTGGTGCCGGCCCGCTTCGATGTCTCTGCCCACCCAAGGCGTCGTCCCGACGAACACATCGTCAAGGTAAACATGAGCGTCGTCCGCGTTCGAGGTAACGACGATGGTCCCGACACCGCGGGCCAGCATGATCTCCCTTCTCACGATTCCGCCTGGCGGGACGTGCACGTAATCGCTGAACGGACGATGCCCGACGGCGGTTACTGTCAGCAGGTGACGACCCGCCGTCGTCGTAGTAGTGACAGGCGCCGGTACGACCACCTTGCCGTCTATCTGCACCCAGGCGCGGCTACCGTCCTGCGTCTGCACATCGACGCGTAGCTCGCCAACGGCGTCGGGTGCCAGCGAGTCACCGGGCACGGGCGGCAGCCCGAAGGATATCGCGCCCGATGCCGGGACCAGGTCGCGCTCGGCGTCGAGCGCCGGCGGCGGCACAATGACCCGCCAGGTCCCCAGGATCTCACCGGCGGTGAGCTCCGAGGCGCCAGCCGCGACCACCAGCTTCACGCGCAACTCGACACCGCCACGCACCGGTAACACCGACGGCTCGAGGATGCCGCCGGCAGTAGCGAAGCGGCCGACGACGTCGCGGGCGCGACAGAACGGTGCTTCGTCCGCGTAGCACGTCTGCAGATCTTCGAGTATGCGCTGGCGTGTCGCCTGGTCGATGACGCGGACGCCCTGTGCTGCGAGCGCGGTAGCCAGACGACGTTCGAGCAGATCGCTGGCCCGCACTCGGTAGCCCCGCTCGTCGTGCAGCACGGGCAGGATCACCAAAGGCTCATAGTTCTCTAGGTCGGGAATCGACGCGCGAGTTTCCGTGACCAGCCGGGCGAGATGGTCGTCGAGCTCGTCGCGAACGGGGTCGACCTGCGCGTTCGCCGTCAGCGGCGTCAGGCTCGCAGCTAACGCCAAGGCCAGCCCGAGCGAGATCCCAAGTCTACTTCTCTCCCTGATCATCGAGATCACCAAGCAGCTTGAGGGCGGAGGCGGCCAGTTCTTCCCCGAGCTTCAGCAAGGCATCGTCACGGGCGACGGAGACCGAGGCGCCAAGCCCGGACACGGGCGCCAACACATCGGCGTCACGGTGCTCCGCCGCCTTGAGCGAGAGCGCCCCACGGGCGCTCGCTACGTAGAGCTCTCCCTGTCGACTTCCAACCGATACCTGACATGAAACCTCGAGGGCCGGCACGCCCTTCGTGAAACCGATCACCCGAACCCCGGCCCCGCTCAGACGTTGTCTCAACACCTCCAAGGCCGGCTCGCAGTCGCCGCGACCGGCCAGCACCAGATCCATGTCGAGCCCGGGCTCGAGCTCGACCACCACCGTACGATTCAGTAGGCGGCCCAAAGCGACCGCCAGCTCACTAGCACCCGGGGGAACGGTATCGAGGTAACCCGTTATCTCGGGACGCGCTATGACTCGACCCGCCCCCCCAGGTATAGAATCCACTATTTCGCAGACGGCGCGGCCTTCTTCGTCCAGCACCACCGTCAGCTGCACTGCACCTGCTATGCACTGCACTGGTAAACCAGCAGCCGGCACACCCCTGTAGCGCGCACGCACCTCGACCCCCCTGTCCTCAGTGCCAGCGAAAAGCTGCAGGGGTGTGACGACCGCTTCAGCCATATCAGTTAGTCGGGCGGTATGCCCGGCGCGGTGAAGGTTCCGCGGCACCGCAACCTCGCCTGCGGTTGCCAGCAGTATCTCCATCGCTGTGCCCCAGCGACCTTCAGCCGCGACACCGGGCACCCGCTCGAACGCCTGTATCAGGAGGCGCTCAGCCCTGAACGTCGTCTCCTCGACCCGGCCCTTCTCCAGTTCGGCGACGTCGCGCGGATAGGCCAGCAATACGCTCACGTAGTAGGAGCGCGTGCCGTAGCCGGTCTCCGTCACCTCGTGATAGGTGTCGCTGCGCCGCAGATCGGCCAGGAAGAGATCGGCGTCGAGGTACATCGCCGTGCCGGCCGAACGTGACCCGTTCGTCTGGTGGTCGTAGACGTACGACGAGAACCGGGCGCCTACCCAGGCGGCGACGTCCGTCAGTGCCTCACCGCGCGCGCACCGCACCGCTTCCTGGTATGAAGGAAGGTCGGAGCAGATACCGACGAAGTAGAGCGAGTCGCGCGCAGCAGGCGTTACCTCGACCCAGGCGGGCCGCTCGGGAGCCGTCCGCTCCAGCACCGCGCCACCACCACAGGCTCCCAATACGAGCGTACCCGCCAGGGCTAACGCCCGACGGTTCACCCTTGAATCTCGTTCAGCCGTTGAATCGCTTCGTCGATGAACTCTTCGGCGTCGGCGTCCCTCTCCTGCTTCGCCCGATTGCGCAGCTGCTCCAAGGCGCGGAGCTGTGCCATCTGGTACTCTTGCTCCGGCACCCTGAGCAGCACGAAGGCGTTGTAGTGGTAGTCGACGCCGTAGGTCGTCTTCACCGCGACTTTCTCGTAGTAGCGCTCTTCGACTTCCGTTCCGCTGAGCGTGATCTCTTTGACCGCCAGCTCTTGGAAGTTCCGCGCATACTGCTGAAGCCGGTCCTTGCCGCCGACCTCGCTGGCCTGCAGCAGCGAGCTCCAGATGCCGAGCACGCTCTCGCCCAGCTCCTGCCACGCTTCCGCCTTGGCCATGCGCAGGCCCACTGCGTAGTCGCTGTACCCTTCCTCTCCACCGGAGAAGAACTTCATCCCGTCATCATCATCGGGCGGTTCGGTGATCCAGTCGGGACGGTCGCCATCACTTCGCTCGACGATCATCTCGGTGCCCACCGGAGCCTCCTCGTACAGCTCCTCCACCCTGGCAGCCCCGCCACAGCCCAGCGCCCCGAACACGGCGCCCAGCGCCAGCAGTTTTGCGAAGTCACCTAGACGGGTCATGAGATACCTCCTGAAATGGGTGTAGTCATCCTCAGTCCCGCGGCGGCCAGAGGTGCAAGAAGGGTTCCGGTTGGGCGGCGGCGCTCGTGATCCGTAACCTCAATGACAACAACAGGTTAGGTTCGGGGGCGAAGGCGTCGGGTGTGTCCGTGAGATACAGCAGCAAGGCTCAGCGCGTTTCTTTCTGAAACGTTCGTGCTCCTGCTCCTGCGTCAGCTGCTACGGCCAGCGGCGTGGGGATCGTCCTCTTGCCGGAGCCCGGCGCCACCCCATCATTAGGTCATGCAAAAAGTCAAAGGCTCAGTCCTACAATCGCGGCTCGATTTCGTAAGGGGGCAGTTCGGCGAAGACCAGCTGAAGCAGGTGATGGCGAGCTTGGGCGCCGAGGACCAGGAGGCTTTGAAGAAGATGGTCCCATCGACTTGGCTCCCCTTCGAGGTCGGCAAGCGACTCGACGATGCAATCGTCCAGGTATGTGGTGGGGGTGATCCGAAGTTCTTCGAACAGTTGGGCGTCGCCTCGGCGAACAAGAACCTCACCACGCTCCACGCCAGCTTCATCACACCCGGCGATCCCGAGGCCTTCCTCAGGAAGGCGCCGCAGATCTACGAGCTCTATTATCAGACGGGTCGGCGCGCCTGGGAGAAGACCGGCGAGGGAGAGGGCTATCTGACGACCTACGACGCCGAGACCTTCTCGGCCCCCGACTGTCTGACCGTGGTCGGTTGGTACAAGCGGGCGCTGGAGATGTGCGGTGCGACGCGAGTCGAGGTCGAAGAGGAAGAATGTCGCGCCCTGGGCGGCGAGGTGTGCCGCTACCGGGTCCGCTGGGAATAGAAACTACGCGAGCTACCTTTGGCCGCCCAACTCCCGCGTGTCTCGTCCTAGCTCGAGCAGCGGCAACAGCGCAGCGGCCGTCGACCAAGCCTGATCCGTCGTCACACCGAGGCTCCGCGGCTCGTCGCCGTGTAACGCCTCGGGCCAGGCGCCGAGCGATCCGGTTCGGTAGAGTCGCAGGGCCGCCTCCCAGTGACGGCGCGCGGCCTCTGTCCTTCCAGCCTTGAACTCGGCCAGGCTCACCCAGCCGCTGTAGAGGGGCCAGGCCGACCCGGCGTGATAGCCCTCGGGGTCGTACTCCGGATCTGACCGCGGGACCAGGCGCACACCCCAAGGCGCCGTGAAGTCCTCCGTCGCCACCCGGTCGAGCCACCGCTCGCATCGCTCGGCTCGTACGGCGCCCAACGCCAGGGGCACCGCCGTCATTATCGTTTCCGCCATGTCGAGGGACCCGTCGGGCAGGCGACCGTTCGCGTAGCGCCCTTCAAGAGGATCGAAGAATGAGAGCTCGAGGCTCGAGCGTGCCGCCGCCGCCCGATAGGCCAGCTCGTCGGCGAAGTCGAGCTCGCCCAGCGCCCGGGCGGCTACCTCCAGCTCGGCTAGCGCCGCAACCCAAACGCCCGCCAGATAGAGCGACACGTGGTGTCCGCCCAACCGCCCGAACTCCACCCAGCCATGTCCGACGTTCGCATTCTCGATCAGTCCATCGCCGTCCGAGTCGGTGGACAGACAGAATTCATAGGCGCTCTGCACGTGCGGCCACTCGCGCTGCAACGTTTCGCCGTCACCGGTGGCCGCCAGGTAGCGGGCGGCGAGCAACAGGTAGAGTGGTGAGGCGTCGGCAGCGTCGTAGTGCACGACCCCGCTGGTCGTGCACTCGTGGGGGATCTTGCCCGTCAAATCCTGGTGGCGGCCAAGAAACTCCAGAACCTCGCGCGCCGACGTGTGCTGACCGGCGGCCAGGCAGGCCAACGCCGTCCAGCAGGCATCTCGGCCGAAAAACCAGGCGTAGCCCGGACGCCCGTCCCCGAACTCACCCGGCCGGGACCTGCCATAGCCGGCGACCAACGACGTACCGAGACCTGGGACGTGGACCCGATAAGTCGAGAGCCGCCACTTCGCCCACTCGACGGCCTCGACCAGCTCGCGGTCGTTGGACTCGAGGACGAAACACTCCTCGCGCTGCCGACGCCGCTCAGCCGCCCGGCGCTCCGCCCAACCGGCCAGATCGACCGTGGCAGGCGGTTCCTCCTCGCAACCGGCGCCCAGCAGCAGGATGCGGGTGGGACCGCCGAGCTCGAGCTCGGCCCGTATCCGACAGCAGGAGTGCTCGTCGTCCGATGGGTTCTCGACCAGGACGCATTGCGGTGTCGGGTCGATGCGGATACCCAGCCACTCTCCGGTCTCGGCCTCGAGCCCGAGCCCACCGCCCTCCTTGCTGTATCTCAGCCGGCCCGCTGTGCTGGACGCGTAGGGCCAGGCGAGCCGCAGGTCGCTCTCCAGGGTCCAGGTGAGATCGATAGGCTCGCCGGGTTCGACGGGTACGAGCTCCACCAGCAGCCCGGGCTCGTCGGGGGCCAGCGTCGTCCGCTCGATCACTGAGCGTCCTGAAACCTCGAGACGCCGCTCGATCAGGCCAGGCGCGATATGGAAATGCGTAGCAACAACGTTGCTGCGGTTGTTGCTACGCTCCGGATCGGCGTCCCGTCCCGCGTGCAGGTCCCAGCGGCTCGCAGCACGCACAGGGTGAAACCAGATCTCTTCGTGACCAGTTCGCTCGCTGCCCACCAGGAGCGCCCGTTCTCCGGCGAGCGTGTATTCGGCGTCCGTCGCTTCGCGCTCGAGCCGGATATCCTCGGCTCCGGCGAGGGCTTGGTCGGCGCCCGGACCGAGGTCCGGCGGCAACGGGACTCTCTCGTCCAGCTCCACGCCGACGGACGGCGGCCGCCAGACGCCGCCGATCAGCCGAACCCGATGCCCGTTGGACGCGACGCGGTGGAAGGCGTTGCGCAGCAGCCGGTCCAGATGGAGAGAGTAGCGGCGATCCCGAACGGTGAAGCAGACGTACGCTCCTATGCATATCGCCCACCCGTCACCCACCGTGTACTCCCAGGCCAGTCGGCGCTCAGGATTCACGTGGATGTACGATTTCTGTACGGCGACTACCCGGCCCGACTTCGGCCAGTTGTCTCCCGTGTAGCAGTAACGGATGAGCCGCTCGCCTTCCTGCGGCGCCCAAGTGTAGCAGCCGCTCCCCAGTCCCTCGAACAGCGGGTGACCCCGAAAGCTCTGCAGCCCGCGGATCCGCGGTGCCGCGCTGAAGCCCCCGGCGAGCTCGTCGTCCGGCTCCTCTGACCAGGTAGCATCGGTGGTTTCGTCAGGGCCCGCTTTCTCCCAGCCGAGCTGGACACTCAGATCTACCGCCGCCAAGGTGGCGACCAAGCCACCGCCGGCGCGGACGTGGGCATCGAGGGCGTGGCGTGCCGCCTCCGGGAGATGGGGCGGCTCGGTCCAGTGGAACCAGACCGTCACTCCGTAGCCGAGGATATCCTCGGTCAGGTCGGCCAGCGGGACCGCGTGGACGTCGGCGTCTGGAAGCGACTCGAGCCAGGCGCGGGCCGCGGCGACCTCGTCCGAAGGCTCGCCGTCCGGGAGGACGAAAAGCACGGACCGCCGATCTTTCGCCGCACGGAGGTTCATGGAGAAGTAAGATACGGGAATTCGGGAATTCGGGAATTCGGTATTCTGGAATCGCGGATTGTGGGAAGGAGAGCCGAGAATCGGTGGCATCCCCAACTCGAACATCCCAAATGCTCCCACTCTCAGACTACCGCATTCCCATCAAACATCCGTCAATAAAAACGGAGCCCCAACTTGGGGCCCCGCCTGCTATCGCCTCGATTCGTACGACCGACTAGTAGCTCGAGTAGATCTGTGTGTTCCCCTGCTCATCGAACGTCAAAACGTCGTAATGATCGGGGTCGCGGCCCGCCACCTCCATCCCGGGCGAGCCGACGGGCATGCCGGGCACGGCAAGCCCGACTATCTGCGGTCGTTCCTCGAGCAGCCGCCTGATGTCGTCTGCCGGGACGTGCCCTTCCAGCACGTAGCCGTCCACCAGAGCCGTGTGGCAGCCGGCCAACTCAGCACCGACCCCGTAGCGCTCCTTGACAGCAGAGAGTTCATCGCTGGTTATCTCTATCGTGTTCACGTCGAAGCCGTTATCGAGCAGGTGACCCACCCACTCTTCGCAGCAGCCTCAAGTAGGTGTCTTGTAGACGGTTACACCGCCGGACTCCAGAGCGACCTGCGGGACCGGCTCCGTCCGGCGAGCCTGCAGCGCGTATAGTCCGGCTATCACGCCCACACCCACCAGGCCGCCGGCGGTCAATATGCCTTTCCAGTTCGATGCCATGCTCGCTGCCTCCTCCTGTAAGAGCGATCGCGGAATCTCGCCGGGAAGGCGGGTCCTGGCAAGTCTGAGCTGCAGGTGATAAACCTCTTGCCGAATAAAACCCGAAGATGCATCTTTGAGCCCCTTATGGAGACGAAGCCGATCAGAGGACGCGGCGCCAGTCACAACCCGGCGAACCGCTTCGAACGCCTGGCGATCGTACGGGACGGGTGGGGGGGCCCCGACGATCCGGTGCCGCGGACGGAGTTCTTCCGGGACTGCCCCCGCACGGTGATCGCCCGGAACGAGAGCCCCGATGTGGGCTTCGACACGACGGTGAACCCGTACCGCGGTTGCGAGCACGGGTGCTCCTACTGCTACGCGCGGCCGTATCACGAGTACCTGGGTTTTTCGGCGGGGCTGGACTTCGAGACGAAGATCCTGGTGAAGGAGGACGCGCCCGAGCTGCTGCGGTCCGAGCTCTCTTCACCACGTTGGCAGCCGCAGCCGATTCTCTTAAGCGGCGTCACCGATCCTTACCAGCCGGCCGAGCGTCGGCTGCGCCTGACGCGCCGCTGCCTGGAAGTACTGGCCGAGTTTCGGAACCCGGTGGCCATCACGACGAAGAACCGGCTGGTGACCCGGGACCTCGACCTGCTGGCCGAGTTGGCGGGCCACGGCGCAGCGGCTGTCGCCCTCTCGATTACGACTCTGGACCGGGGACTGCAGCGGGTAATGGAGCCGCGGACTTCGACTCCCGAGCGGCGGCTGGAAGCGATCGCCCGGCTGACCGAGGCCGGCATCCCGGCGGCGGTGACGATAGCGCCTGTGATTCCGGGGCTCACCGATCACGAGTTGCCGCGCATCGTGGCCGCAGCCGCCGAGGCCGGCGCCGTCACCGCCGGCTACATCATGCTGCGACTGCCCCACGGCGTGGCGCCACTTTTCGAGCGCTGGCTCGAGGACCACTTCCCCGAGCGTAAGGAGAAGGTTCTAAACCGGATCCGCGAGGTACGCCGTGGCCGCTTGTACGATTCGCGCTTCGAGGTGCGCGGTCGCGGAGAAGGCCCGTACGCCAGGCAGCTGAACCGGCTCTTCGGGATCAGCTGCCGCAAGGCGGGTCTGGCGCGCGACCTGCCTCCGCTCTGCGCCGCCGCTTTCCGACGTCCCGAGGCGGCCGGCCAGCTCAGGCTCCCCATCTAGAGAGGAGGCCCTCGGAGGGGAACTCGCCCCTGAGGGGCGTGTAGAGCCTATTGGCGGCGACGCCCTGGCGTCGCCGCTCCGACCGAGCGCTCCCTCCGCCCACCCTCGGGAGCAGCACGATGTCTCCCCAGAGCAACCCCAAATCTCCTTCGCAAATCGTCGCCGCGGTGCTGCTGCGCAACAACGTCCTGACGCGCGAGCAGCTCCAGAGCGCGGCCAGCGAGGCGCGATCGCAAGGTCGCGGCTTGACCTACACCCTCGTCTCGATGGGCCTGATTCAGGAGGCCGTCCTCCTGCGCGTGCTCTCCCAGACCTTCAAGGTAAGAGCGGTGGAGCTGTCGAAGATCGAGCGCATAGACCCAAGGGTGCTGGCGACGGTGAGTGCCGAGGTGGCGGGGCGAGGCTTGGTGCTCCCGATCCACCGGAGCGGTGACACGCTGACCGTGGCTATGGTCAACCCGACGAACCGCTCCACTATCCAGAAGCTGGGGCAAGTGACCGGCCTCAAGATCCAGCCGATCGTCGCCACGGAGTTCGCGCTGCGGAACGCGATCCCGAAGCACTACAGTGCAGATCGGGGTTCTGCAGCGGCAGGTCCCACGGCGGGCGCTTCGCCTTCTGGCCGGCCTCAGCCCCAGAGTCGGCCCCAACCTCAAGCGCAAGCTCAGCCTCGACCGCAGGGGCCGCAGCCGTCGGGCAAGCTGCGGATGCAGACCCGATCGCGGCACACGCAGCGGCAGGAAGCAAGGGGGCAGAGAGCTCAGGCACCGGCGGCACCGCCGCCCGCACCGACGGCTCCGGTACAGCCACCGACCGCGGCCGTCGTACCGGCCCCAGCCCCCAACCCGGCAGCGCCACCGGCCCCGGCCGCAGCCGCTCAATCACAAGGCGAGGGAACCGATCCGGACGAGCTTCTGCGCCAGCAAATGGAAGCAGAGGCTGCGCTGGCCAACATGGCGTTCCGCGGAGAGGATATGGGTGACGAGGGGTCGGGAAAGAGACTCATCGCCATCGGCGCCGCGATGCTTATCGGCGGCGGCGTGTTGACCTGCGCCTCCTACAGCGCCACCGGCGACGGCGGCTCCTACGTCGTCACGACCGGCCTCTTCATCGCCGGCGCGGCTCTGGTGTTCAGGGGCCTGATGGCCAACTAAAGCCCCTAGCGTTACCGTCCTGGTGTACCGCCCCCACATTCGGCATCGTTAATCTTCACAGCCATCCGTGCACGACCGGAAAACCGAGGCGCGCATGTTCACGAAGTCGGATGAAGGCGGTTTCGCCGAAGTCCTGGAGGGCGTGAGGCTGAAGACGTTGGCCCACGGAGGGCACACGCTGCTCAGCCTGTTCCGGATAAGTAAGGGCGCGGCAGTACCCACCCACCAGCATCCCCACGAACAGACGGGTTACCTGGTTTCGGGACGACTGGACTTCGTCATCGGAGACGATCGCTTCGACGCCGGGCCGGGCGACAGCTGGAACATCGCCGGCGCTGTGCCGCACAGCGCGACCGCTTTGGAGGACTCGATCGTCATCGAGGTGTTTTCGCCGGTGAGGGAAGATTACCTGCAATACGGCCCGGGGGGGCCATGAGGCCGCAGCAGATCCCCGGGTTCGTCGAATCTCTGGTAGAGGCCTGGAACTCGAGGGACCTCGACCGCGTACTCTCGTTCTTGACCGAGGATGTCGTCTGGGACGATCCGGCGATGCAGGCGCCGGCCGCGGGCCACGCCGCGGTGCGCGCCTTCGCCCAGACGGTGCTCAAGGCCTTCCCCGACTTCAACTTCAGCATCCGCCATCCCATCTGTATCGCCGCCGACGGCAGCCGCTGTGCCGTCCCCTGGAAGATCACGGGCACGAACCTCGGCGTCATGAACCCGCCGGGCTTCGCGGCGACGGGCCGATCCGTCGAGTTCGAGGGGGTCGATTTGCTGGAGTTCCGCGGCGCTCAGGCCTGCAGGATAGACACGCTGTTCAATCCGCTGATCCCTGCCGAGCAGCTACTGGTCGTCCGCTTACGTCCCGATCCCGGTAGCCTTAGAGAGGGATTTGCCGTTTGGTCTCAGCGCATCCGCGCCGCCTGGGTGCGCGCCACCAAGTCCGACACCTAGGTCGAGCAGGTCGCCCACGATTGGAGGTCTCGGCCAGGGAGGCGCCCGGGGTCACCCGGAGCGAAACTCGAGAGCGAGCAGCCAAGGCGCCACGGTGTTCTTCGGTGCACGCGAACGGTGAAGCGAGGGGGATCCCGGCGCCGACCAACGTCCACTGACCTTCTTCAGCGACCTGCTAGACCTCGATCTCCACCGGCTCGCCGATCCACGACTCGGCGACGATCTCGCCGTCGATACGGACCCTGAATCGCGTCTCTCTGAACTCTACCCCGACCTGGTGGCCGCGGAAGGGCAGGCGTGCCAGGCGAAAGGAATCGATTTCGAAGGGGAACGGATCGACGACGAACGAATCTCCGCCCTGGGGACGAAAGCCGACCACGTATTTGACGATGAGGTCGTTCACCCAGGAGTGCTGGTAGTCGTCGAAGCCTCGGTAGAGGCACGGCGTGCCGGTCTCCGGGTTGTAGTGCTCGTAGCAGTTCGGCCGCGACAGGTCGCCGTCGTGGAACATCATGCGGATGAACTTGCGGATGAGCTCGACCGCGCGATCGCGCAGCCCGGGGTCGTGCTCTATCGCTACCCTGGCTAGAGCCTCCGCGACGTGCGAGTTAGCCATCGGCCAGACCCGCCCGTTCCAAGGACAGTTATGCCGCTTTCCCTTCCACTCTGCGTCGGGGCTGAAGTACGGGTCATCGACGCTACTGGACGGTACGGGGTAGATCGTCCAGAACTCCTCCGGGTTGAGCAGGTGCGAGCGCAGCCCTTCGAGCTGTTCGGGCCCGACGAGATCGGTGAAGAAGGGATAGAAGTGAATCGCGGCCTTGGCCTGAGTTCGCTCCATAGTTTGCGGATCGATATCGTGGAACATCAACGTGTTCTCGTCCCACATGAGACCCATGATCGCGTCGCCGGTCCGGTCGGCAACCTTCTCCCAGCGTTTCACGCCATCGGGGTCTCCCAGCCGCTCGGCGATCGTTGTCAGTGCGCGCTGTAACTGATACGCGTACACGGTCGCGTCGACACCCTTGAGGCGAATCTTTCTGCCCCACGCCTCGCTATCGGCTTCATCGCTCACCGCCATGTAGCGGCTCATGTACTCCTGACCGGTCTCGAAGTGATCGACGACGTCGTAGAGACCGGTGTCGTCGGCATCCCGCTCGCGGGCCAGCCAGTCCGCGTAGCGTGCCAGCGGATCGTAGACGGCCCGCAGATACGAATCGTCGGGGTGCACAGCATCGACCTCGAGCACCGCTTCGCCCCAGTTCGCGAAGTAGAAATCGGTGTGTGCCAGGTGGTTCACGTAGATACGACCGTGGAAATCGCCACTCTCCTTCTGGTGGGCAAGGAAGTTGAGGACGACGCCGCGCGCCCAGGCGGGATCGGGCAGCCAGCGCAACTCGCGCGCATGACACTGAGCGCTATAGGAGATGGGTACGTGGAAGTAGCCGTTCCCCTCGCAGCAGCCCGGATAAGGATGGTTCGCGACACCGCCTTCATGACTGCACAACTGCAACCCATACCAGCGGTAGTACCAGTAGCGCTCGATGTAGGGATCGGAGCACGAAAGCTCGGGCACCGACCGGAAGTAGGCCGTCCAGCCTACGCGGCTCACCGCGCCGGGCTCGGCCCCGACCGGCGGCTCCACATCGGCGATCGGAGGAGGTGGCGTCGCATGCTCTCTGAGATGGTCGGCGAGCGGGCTGGTCATCTGCACGTCGCGCGCGTTCTCCGCCCTGACCCGGGCGCGAAGCGTCGCCGTCGCAGCGCCGCCCGCCGGCACCTTCACCCTCGAGACGGCGGCAGCGTAGAGCGCGCCCGCCGGGCTGACGCCGGCGATCCGTACAGACGTCTCGAGGCGGTGGCGCCAGCTCTCCGGAAACGGCGTGAACTCCCAGCGCGGCTCGAAGCTCGAGCGTTCCGCCAGGTGGGCGCAGCCGGCCACAGCATCGATCGGCGCCTCCAGCGCCACATCGACGCCGACGCGATGGATGTGTAGATCCTGGACAGCGCAGCGGAAACGCACCGCACCCGCCTCCGCTTCCACCGTGCCCAAGTCGACGCGGTCCGCATCCTGGACCGTCCACGCCACCGCCAGCAACGTCCGATCCGCGCTCCCCGAGTTGTGTAGGCTCCACTCCGACACGAACCAGCCGCCCGGCACGACCGAACGGTGTTCCCAACCGTGCAGTCCATCCTCCGACTTGTACTCGCAGACCAGTTCCGCCGGCGACCAACGGCGGCTCAACTGCTTAAGCACCACCGGACCGCCCGGCGCGTCCTCCCGCTCGCTCAACAACGTTACGGTGAAAAGCGGCGCGAGCTGGTAGTGGTATACGTCGATGTCGTCCCAGAACCCGGGGTACTCGAGCCAGCGTGGAAAGCGTGGCGCGAAGATGATGCCGCTCCCCGAACCGAGGTAGAACTTGTCGGTACGCTCGAGCAGCTGCAGCGGATCAACCATTCTACCCACCTCCGCCCGGCGGCGGCGAAGCCAGCGGCTCACCGGTGAGCACCAACCTGCCCATCTTCCACAGCTCCCACAGCAGGCCGGCTTCGCGCGAGTAGCCCCAGCGCTCGCTCCACATGATCTCGGTCAGCCGACCGGCGCCATCGCCGTCGCTCACGAATATCTGCATCCCGAAGACCGCGCCTACGAACGGCCGCGCCTCCGGCAGGCCCGCCCAGGGGACCCGCATCTCGAACGTCCAGCCCAGCTCGACCGAACGCGAGGCCAGCAGCGCACCGTCGACCGGCCCGTGGTAGTCGTGGCCGAGTCGCATGACCGGGTAGGGTGGCTCGCCGTCGCCGACGATGTGCGCGTACACCCACTGATCGTCGGGCTGCCACCGCGATGCATCGGGCGCCTCGCCCCCGTAACTCAGAGGGTGGTTGTCGCCGAACAGGTCGAAGACGAGGTTCACACGATCACTAGTCCAGGCCGCGCCGGCGGCGAGTCGATCGTCGGCGAACCGACCCGCGACATACAGATACGTCGTGTCCCACACGAATTGGATCGCACCGCTAAGGTCGGCTTTCCCATCATATAACGCCGTGTCGGTCAGCAAGTAACTGGACGAATCGAGGTGGATCCCCGGCACGTTCTCCCACTCAGAGAGCTCACCGTCGAGCTGCAGCTCGAAGTCACGGAACGGTGCCACTGCGACGCGTGGCACTGCACGGCGCTCCGTGCTCGTCATCGCGGACGCGACCGTGTAGGCGACGAGCGCCGAGATCAGCGCGGCGCTCGTGGCTCTACTGGACCTGCAGCGACACCACACGCCGTTCGAAGCTCCCTTCTAGCCCGATCACGTACAGGCGATGGTCGCCGGGCGGCGGCGCGAAGCGAACGCGGTACACGCCCGACCCCTCCTCGGTCATCATCAGCAGATCGGGTCCGAGGACGACCCCGATTGCCAGCCCCGCGCCCTCGACGACGCGCCCCATGCGATCGCGGATCCGGGCCTCGAGGGTCACCATCTCTCCAGCCTGGACGCCGATCCGCCGCGGCACTTCGATCCAGCCACGCGGCTCGACGTAGACTGGGATCGAGCTCTCGATCACCTCGTGGCCAGCCTCCGCCGGTAGCTCCGCCCTGACCCAAACGGTATCGAGCCCGGGTAGCAGGTCTTCGTCGAGCACGGCGCTGTAGCGCCCGTCGGGAAGCTCGCGAAGCTCGAGCTCGCGAGCGCCGAACCGGGCGGTGACCCTCGCACCCCGAGCACCCAGGTCCTGAGCGATGCGTATCGTAACGGCGATTGGCGTGCCAACCCCGGTTGCCAGCAGGGGCTCGGCCCGGATGCGCCAGGGCGCACGGCGCTCGACGTTTATCGTACGCGGCACGAATGAGAGATCTGGTGCAGCCGCGGTAACGGTGAGCGAGTGCCGCCCCATCTCGAGCCGCGAAAGGTCGAAGGCGAAGTGACCCGGCTCTACTTCATCGATTTGGAGCGTGTCCTCTCCGATCAACACAACCAGCTTTGCGCCCTCGGCCACGGGGCCCGATCCGCCGAAGCGCGCTTGCCGCGCCTCAACGAGCAGAACGCCTTCAGCCCCCGAACCCGCTACGGCCGTCTCGAATGTCAGAGTATCCCCATCAACTACAGAGACGACGCGCCGGGCGTGAGTGACAACCCGGCTGGGGGCAACAAGCTCGCCGATACCTATCGGCACGACCTCAGTCGTTCCTGCTCCCGCGGTCACCGAAACCGTTTCGCCGAGGCCGGACAGATCGAGCCAGGTCGCATAATAAGTGCCCTCGAACAGGGTGCTACCGTCGAAGTCGGTGTGCGCATACGTACGTCGCTCGAGCGGGATCTCCCGACCAGCGACAGCGGCTGCCGTCGGTGCCGGGCCCCCGGGGACCACAGGCAGGTAGACCTCCTCGTTGGCCCGGCTCAAGAAGATACGCTCGTAGAGCGGCCGCGCCCCACGAGCACGCTCGCCCGGGTTGACGATACTTCCATAGTCGAGCCCCAGCCACGCGTCCCCTGGCGTACGCTGCAGCATCCAGCCGTAATACACTAGCTGCATCGCCCACGGATATGTCGCCCTGTTGGCGCGCTCCCGCTCGGCGTACCTTAACATGCCGTCATCATCATAGTGCGGGAGGAAAGCGCCCGGCCGCTCTGCAAGCAGGGCCGGCATGTTGCGGCTCATCTCGTCGGCGTTTAGAAACCCGTCGGGCATGCCGCTCATCGAGAACATGTCGTCGATGTTGTGGAGCACCTCGTGGATCATTATCTGCGAGATGCGGCCGGGATCCCAGGCGAAGACACCGATCGAGTTGTAGCCGGCGTCGCCCAGGAACCCGCCGTCGGGGCCGACGGCTCCGCCGCCGTAGGCGAGTGCCGCGCCCTCGGGGTTGGCGTTGTTCCAGGCGTACAGGGTGATGACCTCGTCGAACTCGTAGCCGAGCATACCCAGTTCGACGAGCTCGTCCTCGATGTCCTCCCGGGCTAGATAGTAGCGGCCGGGAGCGACCTCGGAGACCTCGGCCCGGGCCAGCTCGCGGTCCACCTGCAGAAGCGAGATGCGGAACTCCACCGCGTCGCCGGCCGCGGTGCGATAGAAGTCGACGAACTCGAGGACCTCCTCGTGGACCCGCTGCAACTGCTGGCGCGTCAGCTGCTGCGAGAACGAGCTGGCGTAGAGGACGATGAGGACCTCGAGGCGACGTACCTGCGAGGCTGCATCCTGCGGCTCGATTGCGCGAGCTGCTACGGGCAGCGCGCAGGCCCAGAGGGCGAGCGCCGCCGTCGCGAGTGTGCGGCGATGAGAGGTCCAGAACCGGTCCATTAGCCCAAGGTTAGGGGCGCCGGGGAGAGCGACCGATCAGATGCGAGACTAGAGCGCGACCGGAACCATGTCAACGAGAGAGCCCGCCAGAGAAGTGACACCTCTCGAGCTCGCCCGGGCGGCGTTCGAGAAGGCGTTTACACGGCGGCCGGAGTTTCTGACCCGGGCTCCCGGCCGCGTGAACCTGATCGGCGGCCACGTAGATTATAACGACGGCCTCGTGCTACCGGTGGCAGTCGACCTCGAGGTTGCCGTCGCCTTCTCGCCCCGCGACGATCGCCACGTTTACATCTACGCCGAGCCTTTTGATGAAAAGGCCGAGTTCGACATCTCCGAGCTGACGCCCGGTTCGGTCGGCGGCTGGGCCGCCTACCCGGCGGGAGTCGCCTGGGCAATCGCGAAAGCGGACCTGCCGCTCAGCGGTCTCGACGCCGCCGTGGCAGGCAACATCCCTATCGGCGGCGGCCTTTCCTCTTCCGCCGCTCTGGAAGTCGCCTTCGCCGCAGCGTTTCGCCAGGTCTCGGGGCTGGAGCTACCCGAGCTCAAGCTCGCTCAGCTCAGCCAGGTGGCCGAGAACAGTTTCGTCGGCGTCCAGTGCGGCATAATGGACCAGGTCACCGCCGCCTGCGCTCTGCCCGGCAAGGCGCTCCTTCTCGACTGCCGCACCCTGGGCATCCAGCATGTGGATCTGCCCTCGGCGATGCGGATCGTCGTCCTTTGCACCGGCGTCGAACGCCAACTTCGCGACTCGGAGTACAACGAAAGGCGGCGCGAATGCGAGGAAGCGGTAAGCCGTTTGAGCGCGGTCGACAATGATGTCCACTCGCTTCGCGACGTGGAGCCCGAAGGCCTTCAGTCGCTGCTCCGCCATCTGCCGCCGCCCCTCGATCGCCGTACGCGACACGTCGTCGGCGAGATCGAACGCGTCCAGCTGGCTGCAGCAGCACTCGAGACCGGCGAGGCCGAGCGCTTCGGCGAGCTCATGTTCGCGTCGCACCGCTCGCTGCGCGACGACTACCAAGTCAGCTCAGAAGAGCTCGACGGGTTGGTCGAGCTCGCGCGGCAGGCACCCGGCATCGTCGGCGCTCGTCTCACGGGAGCCGGGTTCGGCGGCTGCACGGTAAACCTGGTTACCGCTGCGCTGCTCGAAGATTTCTTGAACTACGTAACGGAGCATTACCACAGGCTCTTCGGCCGCGAGGCCGAAGAGTTCATCACCGACGCCGCCCGCGGCGTCACCGTAGAGAAGGTCGGCTGGTAAACCGGTGGGCTGTTTGACCGCTGGGAGGACGAGCCTCAATTCTCCGCAAGACCTTCTATATCTTCCTCGCTGAGATCATCCGCCCATCTGCGAAGTTGTTCCTTGCGGTCCGCCACGTGGAGCGCGTGTGATTCGTCCTTATGGACCTCGGCCTCCGACGGCACGCACACCATCCAGGCACCCCAGTTGCCGCCCTTGATACGGCCGGCCTCGATGCTGAAGAAACGGCCGTCGGTGAGGAAGCCCGAGCGCAGTATGTCGAGTTGAGCCTTGTCCATGGCGGTCCCCCCGGAGCCTGAGAGCTTATGGGCGAGGAAGGCCGCGGGACGCCGCCAACCCTGGCGAGCGTGACCGTAGGAGACAGAAGAACTACGGCTCGAGACTCCGGAGTGGCGGGAACCCCAGGGCCGAGCCTCAGCCCAACAGCGATCTCTTGTAGTGCTTATTGTTTTTCATAACACTAATCGGTCCATTCTGCAAGACTTGCCGGTCATGGGCTCCCACCGGTCGGGAACTCTCTGCCCACCCAATGCATTGAGAGGGTGGATGGCGTCCGGATCGGTTGGCGACGCGTCGCTCTTCAACCTATCTTGCGAGTCCTATGTCCGATTTCCCCGCTCGCTTCAGGCAGGCCGTCGGCTCTGGAGCTGTTCTCGTGCAGGCCCCGGGCACCAGCGAGTCCCGGCAGGCGTTCGCGAGATCGGTGGCTGCCGGCCTGGGCGACGAACCGAGGTGGCTGCACTACCGGTTCCTCTACGACGCCGAGGGCAGCCGGCTGTTCGAGGAAATTACCCTGCAGCCCGAGTACTACCCGACACGCACCGAGGCGGGCATCCTGGCGGAGCACGCCGACGAGATCCAGCGCTTCACAGGCCCGGTAACTCTCGTCGAGCTGGGCTCCGGCTACTCGGTAAAGACCGAGCATCTGCTCTCCGCCTATTCCCGTGACGAAGGGCCGGTGCGTTACGTCCCGGTGGACGTGAGTGATAGCGCACTGCGCGCGGCCAGTCGCAACATCGCCGAGAGTTTCTCCGACGTCGACTTCACCGGGATCAACGGCACCTATCGCAGCGCTTTCCCCGTGCTGCGTCAGCTGTCGCCGCAGATGCTCATTTTTTTGGGTAGCAGTATCGGCAATTTCAACGAGGCCGAGACGACATCATTCTGGCGCAGCGTCACCGATCACCTGCCGGCGGGCGATTTCTTCCTGCTCGGCGTCGACCTCGTGAAAGACGTCGACGTCCTCGAGGCCGCGTACAACGATGCCGCCGGTGTCACTGCGAGGTTCACGAACAACTACTTCGCGCGCATCAATCGGGAGCTGGGAGCTGCGCTCGACCTCTCAGAGATCGAGCATCACGCGATATGGAATCCAAGCCTGGAGCTCATCGAGATCTACGCACGCTTCAGCTCGGACCAACAGCTTTACGTCCAGCCGCTCGATCAGACGTTCGAGATACGCAGCGGCGAGCGAATCATGATCGAGATCAGCCGCAAGTACCGACTGCCGAAGCTGCAGCGCGAGTTGGCCGCGTTTGGCTTCGACCTCAAGCGCGTCTTCACCGACGAGAACAAATGGTTCGCTCTGCTGCTGCTCGAGCGCACCGACGACACGCTGATCAACGCCGCCTACCCTCCGGCAACTCGATGATCCATGCATAAGGCCACGATGGGCCGTCCAGAGACGGCCGAGCGTGCTCGCATCGAAGAGCGAAACGGGCTCTGCGGGATCTGCCCAGCCGGTTGCTGGGTAACCGTTACGATGGAGGACGGGCGGATAGCGAGTGTGCGGCCGCAAGATCACCCGCTGGGAATGATCTGTACCAACGGAGCGCATTCGGCGGAGATCGTGCACGACCCCAACCGCCTCCGCCACCCGATGCGCCGGGTAGGCCCGAAGGGCACGTACGAGTTCGAGCGCGTCAGCTGGGACGACGCGTTCGAGATCATCGTCGCGAGCCTGGGCCGGATCAAAGACGAGTCGGGGCCGGAAGCGACCGCCATCTACACGGGCCGTGGTAGCTTCGAGCTGGCGCTCTGCGACGTGTTCCAGCCGGCGGGCGTAGCCATCTCGTCAGCCTCCAGTGTGCTCTTCCCTTACGGTTCACCCAACACTCTGGGCGTGGGCGCCCTCTGCTACGTGTCGTTCGCGATGATCGCGCCGCACGTCACGTTCGGCGAGTACTACCACACGATGGATCACGACATCGAGAACGCAGAGCTCATCGTGATCTGGGGTGCCAACCCGGCTACCGATTCGCCGCCGCTGGCCCATGAGCAGATCAAGCGGGCCGTACTGCGGGGCGCCGATGTCATCTGCATCGACCCGCAGCGCAACCACACGGCGCGCGAAGTTGACGCCGAGTGGGTGCCTATTCGTCCGGGTACCGACGGCGCGCTAGCCCTCGGCATGATCAATTTGCTGATCGAGGAAGAGCTCTACGACGAGGAGTTCGTGAAGTACTGGAGCGTCGGCTTCAACGAGCTAGCTCAATACGTGCAGCATTACCGACCCGAGGTCGTCGAGGAGATCACCGGAGTGCCGGCTGCGAAGGTCGTCGACCTGGCACGGCGAATAGCAAGGGCTCGCGGTGCCTGCCCGATCATGTACACAGGGCTCGAGTACTCCGACAGCGGCGTCCAGGCGATCCGCGCGGTCTTCACCCTCTGGGCGCTGGCCGGCCAGCTCGATGTCCCCGGCGGCTTGGCCATTCGCATGCGGGAGAACCAGTTCCCGATCAACCGCGCCGGGCTGATTCCGAATCCGAACGCTAATAAGGCTCTGGGGCGCGACCGTTTCCCCGTCTATAGCACGTACCGGGGCGAGTCACACGCGATCGCGCTACCCGACTCGGTGCTCAAGGGCGAACCGTACAAGATCCGCGGCCTCATGGTCCTCGGCGGCTCGATCATCACCGCCTGGCCGGAGCCGCAAGTCTGGCGCGACACACTGAACGCCCTCGATTTCCTCGTCAGCATCAACCGCCACCATACTGCCGACTCGGCCTACGCCGACATCGTCCTGCCTGCCACCACCATGTACGAGATCACATCGTACATGACATACGGCCCGATCTTCAAGATCCGCGAGAAGCTGATAGACCCCGTCGGCGAAGCGCGGAACGATTACCTCATCCTCACGGAACTGGCGGAGCGGCTGGGATATGGTGACGCCTATCCGCGCAGCGAGGAAGACCTGCTGCGACATGTGCTCGACGGCTCGGGCTTCACTTTGGAGGACGTGCGCGAGGCCGGCGGCGAAGTGCAGATCCCCACGACGATGATGCAGTACAAGAAGTGGGAGAAGGGGATGCTGCGCGCCGACGGCGAGCCCGGCTTCGCAACTCCAACGGGGAAGTTCGAGATCGCCTCCGGCATTCTCGACGAGCATGGCTACGACGCGCTGCCCGTCTACACCGAGCCGGGCGAAGGGCCGTTGGCGCAGCCGGCGCTGGCCGAGGATTTCCCTCTCATCTTCAACTCGGGCGCGCGAATCTTCGCCGACTTCCGAACCCAACATCACGGCGTTCCCGGGCTGAGCCGCAAGGCGCCGGTCCCACAAGTGACGATGAACACACGAGATGCCGCGGCGCGCGGCATCGAAGAAGGCGACTGGGTCTGGGTGGCGACGGCCCGCGGCAAGCTGCGCTTCCGGGCACGAGTCACCGACGACATAGTCGAGGGCGCAATCGACGCCAACATGGGAGGCGGCGGTCCACTGGGTTCGAAGGAATGGCAGGAGTGCAACGTCAACGACCTCACGGACCTCAGCCGCTACGATCCGATCTCGGGCTTCCCGGTTTACAAGGCGCTGCTCTGCGATGTGGTCAAAGCGGAGGGTTCCAACGGCTCCGGACGCCTGACTGAAGACGAGAGCGAGGCGGTGGTCGAGATCGCCAAGCCGACTAAACCGCGCAGACGGGTCTACCTGGACCACAACGCGACGACGCCGGTGGACGCCGAGGTGCTGGAGACTATCCTACCGTTCCTGGGTGACGAGTACGGCAACCCATCCAGCATCCACAGCCGCGGGGTCGAGGCGCATGATGCGGTGGAGGCGGCCCGCAGGATCTTGGCCCAGGCTCTTAACTGCACGGCGCGCCGCATCGTGTTCACGGGCGGCGGCTCCGAGTCGGATAACCTGGCGATCAAGGGTGTGGCATTCGCGAAGCGCGACGCGGGTAACCACATAGTCACATCGACGGTCGAACATCCGGCCGTCCTGCAGACCTGCGAGTCTCTTAGGGAGTTCGGGTTCGATGTAACCCATCTGGACGTCGATGCCGCCGGGACAGTCCACCCCCGGGCGCTCGCAGACGCCATCACCCGGCAGACGATCCTCGTCAGCTTGATGATGGCGAACAGCGAGGTCGGCACGATCAACCCGATAGCCGAGCTGGCAAATGTGGCTCGTGAGCACGGCGCACTGTTTCACACCGATGCGGTGCAGGGCCTCGGCAAGGTACCCATCGACGTGGAGGAGCTGGGCGTCGACCTGCTATCAGTTTCCAGCCACAAGATCCACGGGCCCAAAGGGGTGGGCGCACTCTACGTGCGCCAGGGCGTCGAACTGTCGCCGGTCATCCACGGCGGCGGCCAGGAGCGCAAGCTGCGCGCCGGCACCGAGAATGTCCCGGGCATTGTCGGCTTCGGTAAGGCCTGCGAGCTGGCCGTTCGCCGCCTCAATCACGGGGAGATGGACCGACTGCGAGGGCTGCGCGACAGGTTGGAGGCCGGCATAAGGCAGCTGGTTCCCGGGGCGAAACTTAACGGGCATGCGACGCAGCGCCTACCCAACACGCTCAACATGACGCTCCCCGAGCTGCGCGGGGAATCGCTCGTCCTCTTCCTCGATCGGCACGGCGTCTTCTTTTCATCCGGTTCCGCCTGCAAGTCGGGCAACCCGGAACCGTCCCACGTGCTGGTGGCGATGGGCCTGAGCGACGAAGACGCCCACTGCGCCATCCGGATGTCGCTGGGAGTCGGCAACACGGAAGAGGACGTCGACTACGTGCTGGCCAGTCTGACCGAGGTGATCGGCGACCGCCAGAGCAGCGTCCGTTTCGTCGGCTGCCGCTGATCTACTGCGAGTGCCCTCCACCAGCTCCGCGAGTCGGTCTCCCGGCTCCTTTCGGTCTGGTTTGGAGGCTGGTCGCCGGCCGTCCGTGCTTACCCAGCCAGGTCAGCGATGACCAAGCTACACGGCGGTCTCTAAGGTGGCGTCGCCTGGGGACCGGTCCAATCACTGAGCGCCTCGAACACCTGCAGCGCGAACCCGACTTTGCCGAACGGCGCACTGACCTGAACGCCCTGCACGCGGGGCTCCAAGGTTTCCACCATCTCGCGTGCGATAGCCAGGCCTTCCTCCATCGCCGCCTCTTTTCCGCTCTCTGACGCGCGCTGCATGCGCTGAAGGATCGTGTCGGGCACGACGACACCGGGCACCTCGTTGGCCATGAACTCGGCGTTGCGATAGGAGACCAGGGGCCAGACGGCGGCCACCGTGGGGATACGCACGTGCTCGATCTTTTCGAGGAAACCCAGGAAAGTCTCGGCATCGAAGACCGGCTGGGTCACCGCGAACTGCGCTCCGGCGTCGACCTTCCACTCGAAGTGGTGGATCTCGTAGTCGGGGTCGATCGAGGCGTGATTCACGCCGACCCCATGGAAGAAGGCAGTGGCGGAACCTAGCGAGTTATCAGAAAGGTCGAGCCCCTCGTTGAGTTTGCGCACTAAGTTGGTGAGCCCGACGGAGTCGATGTCGAAGACCGCCGTCGAGTCCGGGTACGGTCCGTGCTTCGGCGGGTCACCCGTGATAATGAGCAAGTTGCGAAGCCCCAAGGCGTGGGCGCCCAGCAAATCACTCATCATCCCCAGCAGGTTGCGATCGCGGCAACAGTAGTGGGGGATCGTCTCGAGCCCCACCTGGCGCTCGATTATCGAGCAACTGGCCAGCACGCCCATTCGCATCATCGCCCGGGGGCCGTCGGGCACGTTAACCGCATCGACTCCGGCCGCCTTCAGCGCGCGCACTTTCTCGAGCACATCGGAAGGGTCACACCCCTTGGCCGGCAGGATCTCCACGCTCGTCACCAGTTCGCCGGCCATGATCTTGCGCCCGAGCTGCGAGCGCTCGGCTGCCGGGACAGGCTCGACCCCGGAGTGCGCCTCACGGCGTTCCACGTCGCGCACAGCGTCTATCACCACAGTGTGGCGGCCCGGGTGCAGCGCTCTCACCTGCGCCGCCATGGCGCGTATGTGCTCGGGCGTCGTTCCACAACATCCACCGACGAAGCGTGCGCCGGCCTGGATGAGTCGGCGGGTATACTTGGCAAAGTAATCGGGCGAGGCCATGTAGATTTTGCGGCCCTCGATCTCTCGCGGCAGGCCCGCGTTGGGCATCGCCGAGAGCGGGCGATTCGTGAGCTTCGCCATCTTCTGGACAGCCTTGAGGATGAGCGCCGGCCCCACACTGCAGTTGAGGCCGATGACGTCGGCGCCCAGCTCGTCGAGGTGGTGGGCGATCCGCGCCGGATCGTAACCGAACGCGGTATTTCCATCCGGATTCACAGCCATCTGCGCGATTATCGGCAGATCGGCGGCGTCACGACATCCTAGAATCGCCTGCTCGATCTCCGAGAGGTCGCCGAAGGTCTCGATGATGAAGACGTCGACGCCGCCGGCGGCCAGACCCTCCGCCTGCTCGCGGAAAAAGGCGCGCGCCTCGTCTCGCGCCGTTGGGCCGTACGGTTCGATCCGGATGCCCAGCGGCCCGATGGAACCGGCCACGTAGCGGTCGTCCGCCGCTACATCGCGTGCCAGGTCGGCACCCGCCTTGTTGATGTCGTAGACTCGATCGCCGAGGCTGAACCTGTCGAGACGCACGCGGTTGGCACCGAATGTATTCGTCTCGAGGATCTCGGCTCCCGCCTCGCGGTAGGCGCGGTGCACTTCGCGCACCAGCTCGGGGCTCTTCAAGTTTATTTCATCGTAGGAAACGTTGATGAAGACGCCGCGCTGGTAAAGCTCGGTGCCGATCGCGCCATCGAACAGATGGGCGCTGCCGTTTTCGATCAGGTCTCTGAAGTCCGGCATGGTGTCCCCTTCGCACGAGGTGGCCGCGCGGCCAACAAAAAACGCGACCTCGAATGTGAGCACGGGTCGCGTGGAACTTCTTCGCTCTGGAAGCCGCCGCGGCTATCGTCGACTCCGCAGCGCCCGGCTCTTTAGCACTTTTTTTTCGGTGGTTGCAAGCGGCCGCAAATCATTCCACCAAGGCCTCTAAGCTACCATCTGCCACGACGCAGTCAAGCCGGGGCCGATTGGCCCGCTGGACCCCTGTGCCGACCCACGGGTAGCAGGTACCTGGCAGTCCTGCCCGACGGAACCCCCCGTGAACCACACTCCCGCCCACTCGCAGCCCACCCCCGCCCCTCTTCTCAAAACGGAGGACCGCCATGGAGACCACGCTGTTGCTGAAGGCAGCCGGGCTATCACTAGCGATATGGGTCGCCTGCCTGTGGGTCGCGATGAAGATCACCCGTGTGGGAGGCACGATCGTGAGCGTCCTGACAGCGAGCTTCGGCTCAGCCGCCGCTGCCGTTCTCGCTGGCTACTTCATCGGACCGATCGTGGGGATGCTGGTTGGCACCATCGTGCTCTACATACTGATCTGCAAGCTCACGGACGCGGACTTGTTCCCCGATGCGTTCCTGATGGTGGTGGTCTCGAACGTGCTCTTTCTGTTCGCGTGGTTTCAGCTCCTGGCCAGCTCGGTCAACATATAGACGGCAGGTCGCCGTCTTCTCAGGTCGACGCGCGGAATACCAGAGTCGCGTTTACACCGCCGAACCCGAACGAGTTGGAAACGACTAACCCGACGTCGGCTTCTCGGCCGGCGCCTGAGACGTAGTCGAGGTCGCACTCGGGATCGGGGTCATAAAGGTTGAGCGTGGGCGGTACCCAGCCCCGCTCGATAACGAGGACCGAGATCGCGGCTTCGATGGCACCCGACGCACCCAGCGGGTGGCCGTAGTAACCCTTCGTGCCGCTCACCGGCACGCTGTAGGCCCTGGCGCCCAGCACCGACTTGATCGCCCTCGTCTCCACGGGATCGTTCAACCGTGTCGACGACGCGTGCGCGTTCACATACTCCACCTCATCCGCCACCGACGCGGCATCCGCCAGAGCGATCTCGACGGCCCGGGCGGACTGTGCACCATCCGGTCGCGGCGCCGTCATGTGATAGCCGTCGTTCGTAGTGCCGAAGCCACAGATCTCCGCGTAAATGCGCGCGCCGCGCTTTACGGCGTGCCCCCACTCCTCCAAGACGAGCAGCGCAGCCCCTTCCCCCATCACGAAGCCGTCGCGCTCCCGGTCGAAAGGACGGCTGGCCGTCGATGGGTCGTCGTTACGCTTCGACATGGCCCGGATGAGTGCGAAGGCGCCATAGGAGAGCGGTGATAGCGGGCACTCGGCGCCGCCGGCCAGCGCCACGTCGGCCTCGCCGTCACGAATCAAGCGGAACCCGTGGCCGATGCCGATAGCGCCGGAGGCGCAGCTCATCCCGTTGGTCGAGTTCGGCCCGCTGAACCCGAACTCGATGGCGACGTTACAGCTCGCCGCACCCGCGAACACGGCGAGTGCAAGAAGCGGGTTGACCCCCGAAGGGCCCTGCGATACGTAGGCATGGTGCTGCTCCTCGGCGTACGCGACACCGCCCAACGCCGAGCCCATCTGCACTGCGACGCGTTCACCCGCCAGGTCCGCCGGATCGAGCTCCGCATCGTTCAACGCCATCCGCGCCGCCGCGACGCTGAACTGGCCGAAACGGTCGAGTCGCTTTGCCCGTTTCGCCTCCATGTGATCCGCCGCGTCGAATCCATCGACCTCCGCCGCCATGCGACTGCGGAACGGTTCCGGGTCGAACCGTGTGACGCGTCGCACCGCCGAGGCACCGCGACGCAGGCCGGCCCAGAGGCCGTCTGCCCCGTTCCCAGTGGGCGTAATGCACCCGATGCCCGTCACTGCTACTCGGCGCCGCGCACCGTCGACACCTCTCTTGGATATGATCACTGCTCCTCCGCTGCTCCTTTCACCCCTTCTAGGGTCATTCCCGCCACGTGGTGGATGAAGACGGGGCCGATGACACCGTTCGCGGCGAATCGACCAATGAGCGGCCAGCCCGGCCCGTCGGGCCAATCATGCACGATCTCGACCCGCGTCGCCTCGCCCTCGGAATGAAATCGCCACTCGACGTCCATCCCCTTCGTGATTCCGTCTACGTGTTTGTATCGCACAACTGGAACCGACTCGTCGGCGGCCATCTCGCTCACCCACCAAACCGGATAGCCGACCGGCCCGAACATGCGGCGCGCCGCCATCTCGACCAGTCCGACGCCAAATGCATCGCGACGCCGGAACTGCACCCAGCGGTAGTGGGAGAGTATGTCCGGCCACCGTTCGACATCGGCCGCCACTTGGAAACAGCGCGCCGGCGACGCCTCCATCAAGATCTCGTTATGTGTGATCATCTGCCGTGCACCAGTCTCGAAAGGAGAAGTATCCAGAGCGCGGGATCGAGGGCTGCAACCGGGTGAGCCAGGTCGCCCGTGGCCCTGAGCAGACGACCGGCCGCGACGCCCTTTCGCCCTGAGAGCGCCATCACGAAGCGGGACATGACGGCAGGCCGACTGACCGCGGCCTCGATCAACCGTTGCAATCCACGTTTCGGCCCGAACTCGATCCGCATGCGCCGCCCGTACCGCGCCAACGTCCTTGTCTCACTCTCGGAATCAGTCAGAGCGTTGTCGATCGCCTCGGCCGCCAGTCGGGCGCTGCGCAGCGCCTGATAGATCCCCTGGCCTGTGAACGGGTCATAGTAGCCCGCGGCGTCGCCGACCAGAATAGCCCCCGGCGACCAGGCCCGGCGCACCGGTCGGTCGAATGGTCCTGTCACCAGCACTTCCGCCTCGAGGCCACTGGCGCGCACGCGGGCCTCCACCTCAGGGAACTCCGAGAGTGCCGCGTTGAAGAAGTCGCGGGGGGATCCGCCGACCTCGCTCGCTTCGTCCGCCGGTATGACCAGGGTGACGTTGCCGCCGTGAGGCAGCGGAGCATACCCACAGGTACGGCCGCCGCGCACCCTCATCTCACCGAACCCGTACTCGCCATCCGGACCCGCGAGATGCCCGACCAGTGCGATTTTCCGCAGCCGCGCCGGGCGGCGCACCAAATCGAGTCGGCGCTGTACCACGGAACGCAGGCCATCGGCCCCTACTACGAACCGCGCCTGGATACAGCTCGTTCCGGTTCCGGCGCGCGCTGCGACGCCTGCGACCCGGCCGTTCGCCGCGAACACGTCGTAAACCCTCAGGCCGAACCGCACGCGAACACCGGCGCGCCGCGCCTCATCCAAGATGGCCGCATCGAAATCGCGACGACGAACCGCCCATCCTTCCGGCGCACGGCCATCCGGCTCGATTCCAAAGCACGCCCGAAACGAGCGGCCGTCCGGCGCCTCGACCTGCCAGCCTCGTAGCCGCCTCGGCGTAAGCTTCGCCTCCAGGCGCGCGCGTATGGCCAAGCGCTCCAGCTCGGCCACTGCACCCGGGTTCACGCAGTCGCCGCAAGGCTTGTCCCGGGGGAATCGCGCCGCTTCCAGGATGAGAACGTCGCGGCCGCGCCGCGCCAGCTCGAGCCCCAGAACGGCCCCCGCCGGACCAGCACCAACGACCACGACCTCTGCTTCGAGCTTCGTCATCCCGGTCGTCTCCAGCAGAGCGCCCAACGGAACCAGAGCTGCGGCTGAACGATCACCGACAGTCCAGCCCTCCCCGCCAGCTCCCTTACCTCCGCCATCGTGTAGGCGGCACGCATCGAGGCGGTCGCGTCGTGCTGTGTATAGCGATGACTCCGCCACACGGTGTTCGCCAGCGCGCGGGCCGCAAGCAGCCCCGACCGGCCGCGGCTGAGGTCGGAGACAACCATCCCCAGCCCGCTGACCCGCGCCATCTCGCCCAAAGCACGCACCGCGTCGCCCTCATCGAGATGATGGAGAAACGTGCTGCAGATCGTCACATCGAAGCTGGCGTCCGGGAACGGCAACGCTCTGGCGTCACCGCAGACCGCACGAATGCATAGACCCTTGCCATTCTCTTTGAGCAGCTCCGCGGCGACCCGCGAGGTCACCCGGCCGGCATCGAGCGCCGCCCCCTCGAAACGTCGGCCGCGCCGCGTCCAGCGGCGGCCAAGCGCCGCCAAGATGTCGGCGCCACCGGCCCCCACGTCCAGCACGCGAAGCCGCTTCAGCGAGCGCCCCTCTAGCAGCCGGCCAAGCTGGCGTGCAACACCGGCCGTCACACCCAAGTAACGATTCATCCACGCCAGATCGTCGAGGCTCTCTCGCAGAAGAGCCGGGTCCGGCGACCGCTGGTCAAGCAGCTCCGCTGTCACTACTCTTTGCATGTACTCATAAAGAATGGGCGCCCTCTGCGCCGCTTGCCAGTGTGTGCGGCCAGCCCCGGCCAGCTTATAGCCTTTCCTTTATGCTCAGCGAGACGGCACTCCGGTTCGCGCTCGCCACAAGGGCTGCTCGCGTTCACCATCCATCCTCAGTGGATCGTCTGGTCTCAGCTCCGGCTCCCTCACGGCCTTCGTGTACTCGGCGTACCCCTCAGCGTCGCCGGCCTGGCCGGACTGACCCGGGCGTTCCGCCATCTCGGTCACAACCTCAGCGCCGGCAGCGATACGGGCAAGGACCACACTCTTGTAACCACGGGACCATACCGCTGGGTTCGCCACCCCATGTACATCGCCTGGGTCGTCCTTCAGCTCGGATACTTCACGGTAACCGCAAATTGGTGCACCGCCTGCCTCTTCCTGGCAGCGTTGGCCGCTGTGGTTCGCCGGACACCGGCCGAGGAGGCCGCCCTGGCAGCGCGATTCGGCGACGCCTACCTGGAATACTCGTAACGAACAGGCCGCTTTATCCCAGGTCGACTCCCCCAACTTCGCAAAGGGATCCCAAGATGAAGAAGACTCTGCTACCGCTCCTCGCACTTGCCACATTCGCCTCGATTTCCTGCTCCTCGAGCAGCGATAACAGGACTATGGCCGCCGAGTCTGGAGCAAGTGCACAGACCGTCGTGAGGGATATCGACGGTAACGAGTACCGTACCGCGACCGTCGGCGAGCAGGTGTGGATGGCGGAAAACCTCCGCGTCTCTCGTTCGCCCAGCGGTGAGCCGGTGACGAGCTTCTTCTTCAACGACGACTCGATCGGCTACGCGACGTGCGGCCGCATGTACACCTGGGACGTCGCGATGGATGGCGCCGAGGGAGACGCGGTCCAGGGCGTATGCCCCGAGGGCTGGCATCTACCGTCCGACGCCGAATGGACAACGGTCTTCGAATTCGTGCAGGCTGAAGGAACCGGCGGCACGGGCCTCCTCCCCGGTGGCTCCACTGGATTCGAGGCACGACTCTGTGGCGGCGCCGATTTCCGGGGCAATTACCTCTACTTCGATGAGCTCGCACTCCTCTGGAGCTCCACCGTTGTCAGCGATGAGCGGGCTTATCACCACCACATCGCTTCCGACGGCGAGCTGGGGAAATTCGCCGCCATGAAAGGGGCGCGAATCTACGTTCGCTGCTTGAAAGACTGAGGGCAGCTTGGCTGGTTGGAGCTCAGCGCCGCAGTCGCATCAGCCCAGCCGCGGGCGCGGCAGTGTTTTGATCTTGCCGAGCAACGTGTAGGCACCGGCGGACAGGCGGCCGACAGGCCTCAGCGATTCCGTTTCCACCTGTTGGGTGCCGGGTACCAGTTGTAGCTCGGGCCCGAGCCGCACCGCCAGCACCTCTCCCAGCACCAGGCTGTTCGATGCGGTCCCCAGTTCTACCTCCTTGTAGAGCCGGCATTCCATCACGGCGGGGCAGTTCTCTACGAACGGCGCCCGAACCACCGCCCCTTCCGCCATGGGCAGGCCGGCCACCTTGAACTCATCCACCTCGCGCGGATACTCGCCTGATGTCGAGTTCATTGCCTCCAATTGCGGCTCGGTGACCACGTTTATGCAGAAGACCCGCGTGTCCAGGATGTTGCGGAGCGTGTCCTTAGGCTCGCCGGCGCGCCAGCCAATGGAAACGCCGACGAGCATCGGCGTATCGGCCAGCGCGGCGAAGTAGCTGAACGGCGCCAAGTTCGGCGTCCCATCCTTTGCATATGTCGAGAGCCAGCCGATCGGCCTGGGCACGACGAGCGACGATAGAAGCTGGTGGCGCTCCTTGCTCGAGATGTCAGGCGTGCGAACCAGGCGAGGCTCGCCAACCCCGGATCTGTCCTGCGGCATCTGTCATTCCCTCACTGCAGCGGGCGACGGCAGGCACCGCCCGGAACCATTTCCCTGCCAAAATAGTAACACATTCTACCCCTCTCCCCCGCTCGCCCAGCGGATGCCGGCCTAAACTGCTCACTAAATGAGCGAGGAGCTAGGGATGCCTGCCAACCCGGATCCCGGCAACTTCCCCCTCCACTTCGACCTGATCCCCGGCCAGCTGTCGGCGCGGGTCTGGCAGCACCAGGTCGCATCGATACCTTGCTGGTCCTATACCAGCGAAGGCCTCGCGGCGCACGGCCAGCACGAGCTCATCCTGACAGTGCGCGTCGACCAGGGGGAGAGGCCGACCGATTTTCCCAAAGAACCGCTGCGAGTTTTTGTGGAACTTCTGCGGCTCGCCAAAGCCGGGAGACCGGTGGGTTCGGGCGACATCACCGAGCTCGGCGGCAGCGGACTCCTGGGTCATCGCGGCATCGTCTATTCATCGACTCGAGAGATCTTCGCCGACGTCGATCTTTCCAACGGGCTGGCCGCTATCCTGCTCAGGGACGAGGAGATCGAGGCCGCCATGGCCTTCGGTATCACGCGGGTGCTGGCGCGCCTGGGCCAGGCCTACTCGCACTACCCCTGGCCGCCCTGGGCCGATCGCACACGTCCCAGCCTGCCGATGGCCCGACTTAAGGAAGACAGCATCATTTCGCAGCTGACCCGCATCCACGCTCCGGGTATGACCGTCTCTCTCGAACGCGAGCGAATCGTCTTCCGCTTGACCGAAGAAAGCGGCGCGCATCTGCTAGCACAGCTCGCGGAATTCCCCGTCAGCTCGCCTCCGGTCCTCCTGACCGAGCTCGAGCCCACAGCCGACGGCTGCTTCGTTTGGAAGCCGGGACAGTCCGACGCGAAGGCGATCACAGCACCCAACGCGAATGGGGCACGCTTGAGCGGTTGCTTCCTGGCGCTCGCTCCCGGACAGACCGAGGACGAAGGCTTGATCGTTGAGGACGGGCTCATGATGTCGCTGAGAGACCGCTCGTGGAGGGCCATTAGAGACGGCCTCAAGAGCACGAGCCCCGTCGAGGTGCGACCCAGCAACAGTGGCTTTGGCTTCGCCCTCGAGTGGCTGGCCCGTGACTACGCGAACCCGATCGACGGCCTGACCTACCGTTCAGAGGGAGGCTGGCGCGCCCACAAGCCTGAAGGCGACCCTATTGCAGAGCAAACCGGTCCCACGGATTTGAAGCAGATCGTGCTGCTCACATCCGAACACGAGATCGCGCAGCGCCTGCGAGTCGATGAGCTGGGAGACTACGTCGAAGTGATCAAGACCCAGGTCATCGACTTCTTCGCCGCACAGCCGCAGGGCGCCGGAAACGAGCTGATGCTACAGTTCGAGATCGAACCGAGTGCCTGGAACGCCAACGTGAAGATGGCCTCACGACCCGGCATCGCTGACGACACACTCCGGCGGCTCTACGACGATCTGTGCCAGTTGCCCAGTCCGAGCGTGACGGGCGGCCCGGTCGTCTTCCAGATGCTCTTCGCTATCTGGGGCGGCCAGAACTCGGGAGCCGGCCAGGCCCTCTGAGATGGTCTTCTCAGGCTTCACGAGTGTTCGCGGGTGCGAGGAGTGTGAGTACGAGACGATGCGGGCCACGCCCACATCGATCCTCTTCTTCCCAGCCCTGGCGATCCTCGGAACGGGGTTCGTCGTTCCGGGGTTCTCAGACGTTTTCGGTTCGCGGTGGTGGTACTGGCTGGCCGTCCCGGTCGCTGAGCTCTTGGTCATCTTTTTGGCGATGGGCGCTCTGGTCTGGTTGCGCGACCGACTCCACCCGTTCCCCGCGAGCTGCCCGCATTGTTCGGGTAAGGTGGTATCGAAGGGAGGAGGTTTCTACGACTTCGGCTGCCTGCCCAGCGCACTCGAGTTCCTGCTGTTGATTCTCTTCGTCGGCGCACACCTCGCTCTCGGCTTGGCGCTCGCCGCGTCGGCCGCGCACTGAGTCGACCGCAGGGCAGCTGCGTCGCTCACGCGCGTTCAGGGTTCCATACTTGCACGCCGCTCTTGGTGTCCTGAATGAGGGAGTCCGGGCCGTGGCGCGAGACCTTGAACACTATCCAGACATCGCCGAGCGCGCCGATCGTGTTTACGGCGAAGCAAAGAACGGCGAACAGTCGCAGCGTTCCCAGCGAGTAGAGAGCGATGCATGCCATATCGATCAAGATGAGCGGGGCGAGCGCGATGGCGATGAGATGATCGCGCGGGATCTTCTCTTTATAGGTCGTGTAGACCAACGGGGGCTCGAATCCGAACACGGGACGGTGTCCCAGCAGAACCCCCACCCCGCCGTGCAGACCCTCATGTACAACCACAACGATCACTATGGCGACTAGCACCAAAACGGCCAACAGGTCGGCCCGTAGCGTGAAGTCGACATCCAGGAAACTGTTCCCGTACCCGATCAACAGACCGACGAGCACGCCGTACACGACAGCCTTCCGCCGCGGAAAAGTATATTCCGCGGTCATGACCAGCGGCCTTTCGGATGGCACGCCAGGCTCCTCCAGTTTTCGCTCCTCGAGCGATCTTTCGCGGCCGAGTCTGCCCCCGAGATTACCTGAGAGGTCCCCGTTCCGGCAAGCCGAGGCATACACGGTCAAATGAGTGACACGCCGAATACTCGCGAACGGTTCCGCGGGCTGCTGTTAGGCACCGCCGTGGGCGACGCTCTCGGCCTGCCAGCGGAGGGCATCTCCAGGCGGCGCGTCTGCAAGATGTTCCGAGGTCGCTGGCGTCACCGCTTCCTACCGAGACACGGTATGGTGAGCGACGATACCGACCACACACTCCTCGCGGCCCAGTGTCTGCTGGCGCAACCACGCTCGGCGGATCGCTTCGCCAGGCGCCTAGCCTGGTGCCTCAGGCTCTGGTTGCTGACTCTACCGGCCGGCATCGGCTTCGCCACGCTGCGCTCGATACTGCGGCTCTGGATAGGCTTCCCACCCAAACGGAGCGGCGTCTACTCGGCCGGAAACGGACCGGCGATGCGTGTGGCCGCGCTCGGCGCGTTCTTCGCGGGCTCTCCCGAACAACTCGACGACTATGTGAGCGCCTGTACACGCATCACCCACAGCGACCCGCGTGCGCTGACCGGCGCAAGGGCGGTGGCCTACCTGGCCGCGCGCGCCATCACGGGACCCCTGGACGAGCGTCCCAACCTCGACGACCTACTGGATGTCATGCTCAGCGCCGCCGGCTCCGAGGATGGGGAGTGGGAAGAGATGCTGGAGCTTTTTCGTCGCGCCGACGAGCGAAAGTCTTCGGTGGACGAGTTCGCGGAATCACTCGGGCTGGAAAAAGGGGTCGGCGGTTACATCTACCATACGGTACCCGTTGCCGTCTACGCGTGGTACAGACACTTCGGAGATTTTGAAGACACTCTCTCCGCCACATTGAACTGTGGTGGCGATACCGACACGGCAGCGGCCATCGCCGGCGCCCTCGCCGGCGCCGTCCTCGGAGAGAGCGGAATACCCCGCGACTGGGTGGAAGGACTAGTCGACTGGCCGAGAGGACCGAACGTCATGCGCGAGATCGCCGACCGGTTGGCCGTCAGTGACGCGGACTCAGAAAGCCGCCGCCCGGTCCGCTATTTCTGGCCCGGGCTGTTTGTGCGGAATCTCTTCTTCCTGATCGTCGTGCTCACCCACGGGTTGCGGCGCCTCGCGCCACCTTACTGAGCCTCCTTCTCAAGGCCCGAGATCCGCCAACTCGGCCCGCGCCTCCTGCGCAGGCCTGAAGGTTTGATCCGCGTCCCTCCAGACCTCGAGCGCGATGCGGAGATGCTGGAGCGCCCGCACTGTATCGCCCTTATCGGCGTAGACAAGCGCAAGCTCGTGATGAGCGTGGGGGTTGTTGGGAGTGGTAACGAGGTGCTCCTTCAGATAGGCCTCGGCCTCGTCGAGCCGGCCCAGCTCTCTATAGCAGCGCGCGATACGCCGCTTGGTGTACGTATTGGCCGGGGCGAGCTCCAGGGACCGCCGGTAGCTGTCCAGAGCTTCGTCGTAGTCGCCGCGCAACGCATGGATACGGCCCTGAGCGTTCAGCACAAAACCGCGCCGATACTCAGCCTGCTGTGCCTCTACCCATGCTTCCACGTCGGCCAATGCTCGCTCAGCGTTGTCCGCGTCTTCGAGCTCGAGATAGACGTTCAGGTACCCCAACGGGATTGTGCGTGTGAACGGCACGCTCAATTCGTCCTCTGCCCGGCGCAGAAGTTCGAAGGCCTGCTCCTGCTCGCCGGCCATGGCGAAAAGACCCAAGGAAGGCAGCTTGCTGTCCATGAAGACTACCGACGCTGGATGCGACTTCTCCCTTTCCACCCACTCCAGCTGCTTCTGCTCTATCGCCCTGCCCAGCTGGCCTCTCAACTTATAATGATCGCTCAGCCTGGAATGCGCGGAGGCACGGTCGGCCGGGGCCGTCGCGAGTGAGACCGCCTCCTCGAAGCCGCTCAGCGACTCCTCGAAGTTCCCGAGGTTGAACTGAGCGGCCGCGAGGTCGCCCATGAGCCACGGATTGTCCGGGTCGAGAACGAGAGCCTGCTCGAAGTAGGACCGAGCTCGCTCATGCTCACCCATCGCCGCATAGATGACACCCAGCCGCCGGTAGCCCGAGTAGTCATCGGGTGCGACTTCGGCGTAGCGATCGTAGTACTCGAGCGCCTGCTCCAGGTCGCCTCTTTCGTAGTATACGCCGCCGATCTCCCGGATATACTCGCTCTGCGATGGATCGAGCTCCAGGATCCGCTGGTACTCGGCGATGACCTCGTCCGTCTGATTTCGAAGAGTATGCTCCTGCGCCAGCATTAGATGGCCATCGAGATCGTCCGGGAACAGCCTGACCTTCGTCTCGGCGATCCGCAATCGTTGGTCCGCATCGGGCTCGAAGTGGAAGTAGTAGAAGTATCGGACATCGTACTGCCAGCTCTCCGGCAGCTTGTACAGGTAGCGCATGGCGCGCTTCGACAGGCTATCCGCTTTCTCCCTCTCGTTGAGCATGAGATAGACGACCGCCAACTCGTAGAGGGCAAGTACCGAGGCCGGGTCCGCGGCGACCGAGTTCTCTAGATGGTCCCGTGCCGCCGCCCAATCGTTGTTGTAGATCATCTCGTCCAGCGCCCAAGAGATGTGCCTGAAAGCGTCTGGGGATTCGGAGATGATCCCAGAGACGGGTAGATCCGTGGTCTCCTCGATTTGGCGCTCCGGCACACCGAGGTCACGCCTCAGTTGGACTGACATCTGGTCGACCAGGCGAAGAGCATCGCTGCCGACATAGGTGTGCTCGGCGATCGGGCGCTGCCGTCGAGTCTCGTACAGCGACACCGACACGCTCAGCTCGCCGTCCTCCTCCGTGAACGAGCCGAAGATGAAGTGGTCCTGGTGTAGGTCACGGGCCAGGCTGGCCATCAGCGGCACGTCGAGGCCTACACCTTCAGGGTGCCCGACGCGCTCCAGGCTTACCTGCAGGCGCTCCTGGCTCTCGACCTGGAGGTAAGCGTCCTGATCCAGGTCGACCAGCAGTCCGATCCGTATACCGGTCTGCATCCAGTCGAGCGCGCTGTCCCCCGACTGGTTCTCGAAGCCCAACAAGAGCACCCTTTTGCGGAATTCGCTCTTCGGAACGACCCGCTCCAGCGTCTCCCCCGCTTCGGTCTCGAGGGTTACGGTCGTCGTCGCAGCCCCCAGCGGCCGGTCGGAAAACACGAAGAAGACAACGGCGGCGGCGGCGAGCAGGTTCAACGGAATGCCGATCTTCTCCGCGACCGCCCATTCCTGCCGTCCCGGCATGCCATGGTAGTAGCCGATCAGCACGACCGTCGGGATCAGCATCCCCAAAACGACCATGCCAAGCTCGATCAGGTGTGGTGAGAGCGCGAAGCGGTCCACCAGCAGAGTGACGAATTCAACGATCACCCAGGAAGCGCCCAGATAGAGCCCCACGATCTGGGGGACGCGCCGCTCCAGAAGATGTCCATAGACCGCTAATAGCATTTTGGTCTCCCTCTCCTGATACTACGAGCGGCCAGGAATGTCCGTTTCGGCGGCGTCCAGCTTCAGGCTACCTGCCGGCAGAAGCACCGCCCGGACCGGCGCTGCCTCGGCTTCTGCGATCCTCAGCGGCAAGGCGACCAGGTCATACTCGCCCGGCTCGGCGAGTGAGAGATCGAGGTTCTCGATGATGGGCACCCCAGCGGCCCCGAGTACACGGTGGGCGCTCATCGCGGCGCTCTGCACGGGGTCTACGGACGGCGCATCGGTGCCGTAGAGCCGCAGGCCCGAACCCACGAGCGCGTCAGCCGCGTCGGGAGCCAAGGGCGGGAAATCGCTGGCGAACCTCTCGGGTCGCAGCTCGGGGATCGAGCGCACCAAGAGTCGGGTGACGCCGATCGCTTCCAGCGATTCCAGCAGGCCCAGATCCACCGATTTGGCCCATCGGGCATCTATCACTCGCACGGGCCCGAGGAACGCACTGATCTCGAAAGCGCCGGTGAGGGGGCCGTCCACATCGTAGTGCGCAGGTGCATCGGCGTGCGTTCCCACGTGGGGGCTAAAGCTGACCCGTGAGAGAGTCACGTTGTCCCCCCGGCTGGTATGCAACGTCCAGTCTATCTCGAAGGGGTTGTCGCCTGGCCAGGCGGCGGTCTGGCTGCCGAGCGGCTGTGTGATGTCAATCATAGGGAGTATCCCCGACGCGACTACGTTTGGGCGGCGCGCCCCAACCGAGCACATCTCGGTCCACAGAGAGCCGGCCGGCGCCGGTTACCAAGAGCGAGAGGGCGACCATCAACAGCGCGAAGTCGAACTCGAACCCACCGACGAGTCCCTGACTCAGTTTCAGTTTTAGAATCGCCACGACCATCACGCAGGCTATGGAAAACGCGGCTAGCCGGGTGAACAGGCCGACGATGATGAGCAACCCACCGAACGTCTCGACCAGGGCCACGACCCACGCCAAAAACACCGGGTACGGCCAGCCCCAGCTCTCGATGTTGAAGCCCTCGGCCGTTCCCAACGGTCCCGTCAGCTTCGCCCAGCCGTGCGCCATGAAGATCAGTCCCAGCACCAGGCGCAGCGGGATCGTTCCCCATTCCGGAAGATATCGTGTGAGAAACCAGCGCATCCGTTCGTCCTAAATCGATTCGGTTTCACTCGGGACCGGGATGTTCGATCTCGCGACCCGCCGGACCCTCCTCCGGGTCGACCTCGCGACTGCGAAAACCGGCAGCGCTCCCCACGTAGACCTGGCCCTGACGCATCAGAGCGCCACCCAAACGTCCGACGACTCGGTCCTGCAGCCAGCGCCGGGTGGGGCGCGCCAACAGCGCGAAACCGAATAGATCGGTCGCCAACCCGGGCGTAAGCAGAAGAGCGCCGCCCGCGAATATCGACAGGCCGTCGAGTATCGGACGTCCGGGTATCCGCCCCTCCTGCAGGTCGAGCTGAAAAGCGTGCCACGCCCTCAGCCCCTCACGACTCGCCAACGTCGCACCCAGTATCCCGGTGGCGACGATCAGTCCTAATGTCGGCCAGAGACCGATCCATCGTCCCAGCTGAATGAGAAGCGCCAGCTCGCCGATCGGGACGAGGATGAAGAGCAATATCAGCCGTCGTAAGATCGTGCTCACTCCAGGCTCAGAGCTCAACCGCCGACCGTGCTGCGGCGGCAGACACTACTATCGCAGCCGAAGCGATGACGTCTTCGCGCCACCCAGCGATAGACACGCTCAGCGGCGAACATGGCACCGGGAGCCGCCAAAAGCCACACCAGCGGCCGACCCAACGGGAGCAGGCGGAACAGCTCGCGCGCCGCTTCGGCCCCCCACCAAACCGTTCCGCTTGGCCCCACCAGGTGCATCGCCTCCTCGGCAGCCGCTAGCTCGATACCGAAGCGCGAAAGGTCCGCCGTTTGAAAGGGCACGGCCTCGACGAGGCCGCGCCGATCCATCCTCTGGAGACGATCCACCTGCCGCCGGCAGAACTGGCAATCCCCATCGTAGATCAGAGTCCACCCGCTCATGGCAGCGATCCGGAACCGGGCCCACCTAACTCACGGCTTCCGCTTCTCGATACAGCCAGCCGCCGACGAGTGCGGCGATCACGATCTCGACCAGGCCCCAGGCGGCCGGCAGAACCAGCAGGCCGGGGTCGAACAGGCCGGCCAGCCCGATGTCGAGAAGCCGCCACAAGTAGGCGAGCAGCCAGACGACGAACCCGGCGAGCACGGCGGTCTTGGGGCCGGGGCCGAAGCGCGGGCGAATCGCTGCGTAGATCCAGATCGTGACGACCCCCAGCAGGAACCCGACCACCATGTAGATGGGGATGGTCGACCCGCCCGGCGGCACCATGTTGTGCTCTCTCATCGCCAACTCCATGCTGTCGGCGACGACGAACAGATTGAGGATCGACTCGCTGACGTTGATCACCAGTCCGGCGAGCAGTCCTCCGAGGACCACGCGTACGACGTTGATTCTGCCCATTCGGAGCCTCCGGTGCTGATGGGTCCCGCCACGCGCAGTGACACGGACCGGAGCATCGGCATGTTTGGGAGTTCGGACAAGGCTTAGAATGGCCGGACGGCTGGCTGCTGTCTAGAGTCGAAATTTCGATCCCGCGCCTGTACCTTTAGGACGGTCACGCGGCGCCACATGCCGCCGCGCCAGAACTGTGACTCCACCGGTAGGTACCCCATGGCCAAGAAGATCGCGATCAACACCGGCGGCGGTGACGCCCCCGGTCTGAACGCAGTGATACGCGCCGCTACCCTGGCGGCTCTCAATCGGGGTTACGAGGTCTACGGCATCCGCAGGGCGTACAAGGGACTCCTGGGAGACGACGAGGTCGTGCCACTGACCCGCGACACGGTTCGAGGCATCACTCATATAGGAGGCACCATCCTCGGCACCACGAACCGCGGCAATCCGTTTTCGTTCCCGGTGGAACAGCCGGACGGGTCGACCGAGGCGGTCGATCGCTCGGACGATGTGATCGCGGCATTCCGCGATCATGGTTTCGAGGCTCTGATCGCCATCGGCGGCGACGGGAGCCTGCGCATCGCCCGCGACCTGTACAAGAAGGGCCTGCCGGTCGTCGGTGTGCCGAAGACGATCGACAACGATATCGAAGGCACGGTCCTGACGTTCGGCTTCCTGACAGCAGTGGATATCGCCACCGACGCCATCGACCGGTTGCACTCTACGGCTCAATCACACGAGCGAGTCATGGTGGTCGAGGTCATGGGGCGCGACACGGGTTGGATCGCCCTGTTCTCAGGCGTGGCCGGCACCGCCGACGTCATCCTCATCCCCGAGATCCCCTACAGCGTCGAGAAGGTGTGTGAGAAGGTCGTCGAACGAGACCGTGCCGGGCGCTGCTTCACCATCGTCGTCGCCGCCGAAGGCGCCTGCCCCAAAGACGGCGCGCCGGTGTTCAAGGACCCGGAGCTCAAGCGCTTCGGTGGGGTCTGCGAAGTGCTGGCGAACGAGATCGCCGAGCGGACCGGCAAGGACACCCGCGCCATAGCCCTGCGTCATCTACAGCGCGGCGGCTCGCCCATCTCCTACGACCGGCTCATCGCCTTGCGATTCGGCGCCGCGGCGATCGAGTGCGTCGATGACGGCGACTATGGCTGCATGGTCGCCCTCGACCCGCCGTACGTGCGCCGTATCCCTCTCGATATCGCTTGCAGCAGGCAGAAAAGTGTACCCGTGGACGGCGACGTCGTTGCTACCGCCAGGGCACTGGGGATGAGCTTCGGCGACTAGCGTACCAGGCGCGCCACCAGCCAATCGGCCATGTAGCTCAGGAACGCGGGGTCGACCTCGGCGTCGGGGTCGACGTACTCGGCCAATCCTTCGCCGCGCGAGACCGCGAACAGGTGGTTGAGATCGGGGAAGATGCGCACTTCGTAGTCGGGGTGACCCGCCTGTTCGAGAGCCGCCCCCAATCGCCGGGCGTGCTCGGGGAATACCTGGATGTCGTGGCCACCGTTCACGACCAGCACCGGCACACTGACCTGCTTGATCGTCGCGATCGGATCGTGCTCGATATGCTCGCGCAACCATTTCTGCATGCCGGGCGAAAGGTCCGTGTCCTCCGGCTCGCGGCCCTCGCGGATGGCATCCATCAGACGGAGCGTCGATTCACGAGCCCGTTCCACGTCGGCTGAATCGCCGCCGGCCGCCAGCGCGGCCTCGATCGACTGCTCGAGGACTACCGAATCGATGGGCGCAGCCGTACCAGCCATCAAGACAATGACCGCGATCTCCGGGTCCCTAGACGCAACGATCGGCGCGATAATCCCGCCCTCGCTGTGCCCGATGAGCCCCACGCGGGATTCATCGATCCCCGAGCTGGTCCTGAGACGGCTCACGGCCGCTCCCACATCGGCGACCAGACCGCTGAGCCCGGCGTCGGCGAGGCTGCCACCGCTGCCGCCGACGCCGCGGTCATCGTATCGCAAGACGGCGATGCCGCGCCGGGTCAACGAATCGGCTATCGTGCGGAAGATGCCCAGCTTCAGACCACCGGGTCCGGGCGAGTTCTCATCGCGGTCCTGCGCCCCCGACCCGGTGATCAGTACCACGCCCGGCCAGGGGCCCTCACCCTTGGGCGTCGTTAGAGTACCGGCAAGCGTTATCCCTTCCGATTCGAAGGTCACCTCCTCGGCATCGTAGGCACCCTCCCCGCCGGCGTCGGGTTCCGGCTCTTCCTGCGTCTGGCTCAGCGCATCCGACCAGCGGCTATGCGTTTCGCTCACGGCCACGAAGGCCTGAAGTGGGACGGCGACCTTCAACGGGGTCCCGTCATCGGCCAGCCAAACGTAGGCACCGATCGCATTCGCGATGTTGAGGAAGTACCGACGATACGAGAGCGTCTCTTCCCCCAGTCGCACCTCGCCTACCTCCTCGAGCACTACGGTGACCGGTACCCGCGGAAAAGCGACGAACTGCTCTGACTGGCCCACTTCGCCGCCGTGCAGCCAAGCGAATTGGGCGATGTGATGAATGACGTTGCTGGTGAGCAGGATCGATGACTCGGGCGTCGCTATATCCTGCGCTACCGTCGAGTCGCCCTGCGTCGTTTCCTGGAACCCGTTGCCGTCCCGACGCACGAGGCTCACCGTCGTCGGTTCATCGTTCACGGTCAGCCGGACCTCGGCGTTGCGGAACGCCAGCCGCTCACCCGTCTCGACGTCCAGGTGTTGAACGATGTGATAGTTCATGACCTGCAGGTCGACATCACCTGTAATCCGGTAGCCGTCGGGGAGGCGCTCGATGCTATAGGTCTCGTGTCCCGCATCCGACGTACCCATCTGGAATAGCAGGCGCCCGCTCAGTGCGTCCGGTATCTGGGCTTCGACTGGAGCAGCCGAGGCGAGAGCTAGCACCAGCACTGCGGCGTGTCTGTGCAACATGGTTAGCCTCTTGTAGAGAGGATCTCGAGTGGCCGGCGGACCGACAGCGTGCGGGTCAGGCCGGCTCTATTCTGACGGCGTCACCGTAGACGACAATCTCCGCCGCGCCACCCATGACGTAGGAGGTGGAGAAGCGAACGTTAATGATGGCGTTGCCGCCTAGCTGCTGTGCATGCGCGACCATGCGATCCTTCGCCTGTTCACGCGACTCGGCCATCATCTTCGTGTACTCCTCGATTTCGCCGCCCACCAAGCCTTTCAGAGCGGCCACGATATCCCGGCCGACATGGCGGGCCCGGATCGTGTTGCCGTGCACCAGGCCGAATGTCTCGACGATCCGGTAACCGGCAATATCTGTAGAGGGCGTCATGATCATCGTTCCACATCCTTGTAGCGTTGTCTTCGTCCGACAAACACCTTCTCGCGCACCACCGATACTAGCAGCACAACGGTGCCCACCGTAAGTGCCAGCAGAGACACCTTGAGGAACCAGGGCATTGTCGCGTCGGCTATGAGCTCTTTCACGCCGGCCCAGGCACCGTATGAGAGTAAAACGATCGCGCCGAGCGAGAAGAGGACCCATCCAATCCCACGCTCGAGGCGGCTGTATACCGAGGCCCAGTAATCACTCCAGACCTCTTCCGGAGCAGGTCGCAGTGCCATCGCTTCCGTCACCTCCTTTACTCGCTGGAAACGTGCCCACTCGGCGCGCAGCGCCGGGTGCTCGTCCAGCAAACGTTCAAGTTCGCCGCGCTCGCCGCCGGCCAGCTCGCCGTCGATCGATGCCATGATCAAACGACGGGCTCGTTCCTCTGGACTTCTGAATTCCCTGTCGCTCACAACACGCCCTCCAATTCAGCGGCAAGGTTGCGGCGGGCGGTGTAGAGGCGCGACATGACGGTCCCGATCGGAATACCGAGCAACTCGGCGATCTCGCGATAGCGGAGCCCCTCGAACTCTTTCAGAACCAGCACCTCGCGCTCACGTTCCGGCAGTCTCTCGATCGCGGCCTGCACGAGAGCGCAGAGTTCGGATCGCTCCGTGGCGCGCGCCGGATTGGACGCCGCGGCCTTGGCCCCCGCCTGATTCATGAGCCAGGGTGTCGCCTCTTCCATACGAACACGTCGGGTGCGGCTATCCCGGAGAAAATTGAAGCAGAGCCGGCGGACGATCTGGTAGAGATAGCCGTAAAACGGGAGATCGGGATCGAGGTTGGCGCGCGCCCGGAAGGCGCGGGCGAAAGCCTCCTGGGAGAGGTCGAGTGCGTCCTCGTGTGAGCCCACCAGCCCCAGCGCGGCGTAGTAGGCGCGGCGCATATAGCGCGTCACCAGCTCGCCGAATGCACGTCGGTCCCCCGCCCGGGCCCGCTGCACCAGGGCGCGCTCGCTCGCCTCGTTCCGCTCCACCAACGCAGATTCCACCGCGAACCTCCGACCGTCGACGGTTCGTAAGTAAGATACACACCAAACTGGCCTTTATTCGCCGGACTGGCCACACCGCCGGGCGCCGGCCCGGAGGTCAAACGCGGAGCGGATATGGACCCGGTCGAAAGGAGTACCGGTAGCGGCGTGCCGCCCCGGGTCAGGCGGATCGCGGCGGTCCTCGAGGTGGTGGCGGTGCTGGTGGGCGGCAGCCTGCTGGCTCGTGCGCGGCCGAGTTCGCGATGCTCGGACTGATAGTCCTGACGATCATAGTGTTTAGAGAACCGATCGTGGCCTACGGACGAGCGCTGTGGCGCGGGCTCAGGAACATCGAGTCGGTACCCGCGACCCTGGGCGCACTCGCGCTTTTCGTACTATTTCTCGCCGCCCTGCTGTTCGCCCAGTCGTTCGCGCTGGTGCTCGTGATAGCGACGGGCGTGCTGGCGCTGGCGATCGAGTATCGAGAGAAGCACTCGGCCAGGAGTTGAGCAAAAAGAAGAGCCCGGGCGTTTCACCCGGGCTCGTTGGGCAGCGGGTTCACTCTGGGCTCTCGAGCGAGTCCCGCCGCGCGCGGTCCTCGAGGTGGCAACTCGCGTGCCGGGGCGCCACCTGCCGCCTTAGTCCTGTCGCCCCAACGGATTCCGCTGGCGGGAGTCGGCACCCGGGCTCGCGAATACGGGCAAAGATTGTCCAGGGCCCGCAAAACTTGTTTGCTGGCTTTCCACCTCCGGTCTAGTGCACCTCCTCGCCCAAGGCGATCACATCCTCTAGGGTGCGTGGGTTCAATTCCGCTTGTTTATCCGCAGCACCGGGTCCCCACCCAGATAGCAGTGGTATGTCGGCAGGCGCGCCCCCAGCCTTCAGACGGCCCTGCAATCGCTCTCGCTCATACCGTGCAGCAAGCCGGCGCGGCTCCGCCCTACGGCGATGTCGCCGGAGAACGGACCATCGTAACCTTCGCCCAAGAAGCGCCGGCGGCGCTTCCAGGCAGAGATGAACGTAGCTTCGCCGCTCACCAGACGGCTCTGCATAGCGGCGTGTCTCTGTGTCCATATGTTCGTCTTCCATCGCCGCGCGACTCGGCGATGAGGGTTCATCCGGTGACGGTGTAGGTAGGGACGGGACTTCTGGCATCGGCGGATATGGGCAACTCGCGTGCCGCCGGGCCGGGCCCGAAGCCTATGTGAGCCTCGAGCAACGGGTTCCAAGCTGGCACCCTCGGCCGGGCCCCTTCGGCACCGGTCACAATTACCGGGCCGGGCCGGCAAACTCTGCGCCGAAGAGGCAAAAACTTCCCCGCACACTAGCCGCCCGGGTCGATCCCATGCCGGGCGAGGAAGTTCCGTACCTCGTACGCCATCGCCTTGAACAGAGCGGTCTCCCGCTCGTCCAGATCGGCTCGGGCGGCCACTTCCCGTACCGTTCGCATGAGAGGCTTGACCTTCTGCGCCTTGAAGAAATCGATGGCGTGCAGCGACGCTTCGACCTCGGCGAACAGGCTCTCCAGTTCCGCCCGATCCGCACGGGCTGCCGCGCGTCGCGGTTCTTTGAAAGGCGGCGCGGCCTCGGCGGCCAGGAAGATTTCGTAGGCGACGACGAGTACCGCCTGGGCGAGGTTGAGGCTCGAGTGGTCTGCGTCGGTGGGGATCACGACCAACCGGTTGCAGAGATCCAGTTCCTCGTTGCTCAACCCTCTGTCCTCGCGTCCGAAGACGAGCGCGACCTCGTCGCCCGAACGCGCAAGCTCGAGAACCTCTCCAGCAGCTTCCCGCGCACGCATATAGTTGCGCCGCACGCGCCGCCCCCGGCCCGTGGTCCCTACGACCAAGCTCGCGCCCACCAGCGCATCGTCCAGACGCTCGAACAACTCGACCGATTCGACCACGTCCGCGCCGGTGTGGGCGACGCCCCGGATCCTGTGAGGGTCGAAACCGCCGGGACGCACTAGACGCAGCCGGCTCAGCCCCATGTTCTTCATCGTGCGAACGACCATCCCGATGTTCACCGGGTCTTGCGGCTCGTCGAGGACGACAACGACGCGCCGCAGTACGTGCTGTGAACCCATGGCGCCCGTGGAGAGTTAGTGACCAGAGGTGTGTGCTTGCACGGAGCCGCCGGCCCGACGGCCGGTGGCCGGTAACCGGTAGACAGTAGCCGGTCGGCGGTTCACCGGCTACCGTCTACCCGAACGTCAGCAAGGCAACGGACCATGCCCGATATAAACTGTACTCGCTGCGGCACGGAGCGCGGCCAACTCGACCGCCCTCCATTCCCCGACGACCTGGGCACACGCATTCACGCCGAGATCTGCAAGGTCTGCTGGGACGAGTGGCTGCAACGGCAGATGCAACTCATCAACCACTATGCCCTCGACGTACGAACGATGGAGGCCCGTGACTTTCTACGCAGGAACGTTCAGGCGTTCCTCTTCGGCTCCGGGGACGCAGACGAGATCGACACGAGCCAGGAGGGCAAGCTCAGCTGGTAGGCCGGAAGAGAGAGTCGCCGAACCGCTCTCGACCGTAGCCGGCGATGGCACGCCGGCCGGCGACCGAACTCACCCAATCGGCAAACGCACGTGCGCCGTCGGGCTCTCGAGCTCGGGAGACCAATATCACGCTGTAGATGTTGCGGAGCCGAGGATCGCCCTCCACCAAGATCTCGAGGTTCAGCGTTTGGCTCAGGTTGAGGAACGTGGCACGGTCACAGAGCGCGTAGGCACCCAGCTCCGAAGCCGCCCGCAATAACGCGCCCATGCCCTGGCCCAGTTCGCGATAGCCGGGCCCTCCCGCGTCGAGGCCCGCTTCAGCCCAAAGCTCGAGTTCCCTTCGGTGAGTGCCCGAGTCGTCTCCGCGTGACAGAAACAGGGTGCCGGCCGCGGCAAACCGCGCCAGGGCCAGGACCGCGTCGTCCAGCGGTCGGACCGCCGCCGGGTCCGAGGGCGGCCCGACGATGACGAAATCATTCTCCATCACCTCGCGTCGCGATGTCCCGTGGCCGGCGTCGACGAATTCCAGCTCTGCCGCTGGCGAATGGCTGAGCAAGACGTCGAGATCGCCACGTGCGCCCAGCGCCAGAAGCTCACCACTACCGGCAGCGACGAACCTCACTCGATACTCAGGGTGCATGCGGCCGAATTCGGGCAACAGAGCATCGAGCAATCCGGAATCCTGGACGGTGGTGGGAACCCCGAGCGTCAACGGGCGCCGTTCGTCCTCTCCGCAGCCCGCCATGACCAGGCCCACGGCTACACAGTACGAGAAGAGCAGAGCTATTCGATCGAGTCGGCCCAAGCCTGCCTCCCGGATGTCACGTTTGCGGAGTCCGCCCGCTGGGCCCAATATGCGTGGATCCAAAGGCGAAATCACTATCTGAGCCAGCAGGAGGACGTCGCATGCACGGAGGAGGAGCCGCCGCCGCCGCGGCGATCGCCCAGGCCATCAAAGCGTCGGGCGCCATCGTGCGGATGGACCCCGAGAACTTCCTTCAGATCGTCCACCGCGCCGATGAGGCGGTCGTGGTGATGGCGACCAGCAAGATCTTCGGACGGACCAGCTACAAGTACCTCACCAGCTACAAAGGACTTGCGTTCTACACCAAGTCGCCCGGCCAGCTACCCCTAGGTGTGAGGGCAGAACTGGTCTACGCCAAACAGATTTGGATACCGGGCTAGCAGAGGAGAGTAGAGGCACCTGCAATGGAATTCCGACGCACCTATACGGGCGCTCCTTGGGAGTCTATCGTCGGTTACTGCCGGGCCCTACGCGCGGGGGCGCACATCTACGTGACCGGCACGGCCCCGGTCGCCGACGATGGGAGCGTCTTTGCACCCGGCGATGCGTACGCGCAGGCGAAACGCTGTTTCGAGATCATCGAGCGAGCGCTCAAGGAGCTGGACGCCAGTCTATTCCACGTCGTCCGCACCCGCATGTTCGTCACCGACATCAGCCGCTGGGAGGAGTTCGGCCGTGCCCACAGCGAGTTCTTCGGTGACCACCGGCCTGCCACGACGATGGTCGAGGTAAGCGGGCTTATCGATCCCGAAATGCTGATCGAGGTCGAGGCGGACGCGGTGTGCCGCGACGATTGAGACAGCGACCCGCAGACCGATGTTGCGTCGGGCTTGAAAAAGAAGTAGACACAGAGTATCAGCCATTCTTCAAAGTGCGATGATCCCAACACTGGAGGTGCGGCTGTGTCAACCAATCATAGTCGAACATGGAAGTCGCCGGTCCAGTCGATGATCGGCCGTCTCACCCTGGGTCTCGTCTTGACGGTTCTGTTGAGCGCCGATGCGAGCGCCATACCCGCCTTCGCCCGCAAGTACAGGGTGAGTTGTCAGCTCTGCCATAATCCTGTCCCGACGCTGAACGATTTCGGCGAGGCATTCGCCGGTAACGGCTTCCGTTTCGCTGCGGACGAACAGCCGCGCGACACGATCGACACGGGCGACCCGATGCTAGAGCTGATGAAGGACATACCGCTGGCGGTGCGGTTCGACGCTTACCTTCAGGGGTTCACAGACGACGGTTTCTCCAGGGACTTCAAGACACCCTACAACGTCAAGATCCTCTCGGGCGGTAGTCTGTTCAGCGGAGTGTCGTACTACTTCTACTTCTTCTTGTTCGAGCGTGGCGAAGTGGGAGGCATCGAAGACGCGTTCATCTACTTCAACGACATCGGTGGGGCACCCCTCGATGTTGCGGTGGGGCAGTTCCAGGTCTCCGACCCGATGTTCAAGCGCGAGCTTCGACTCGAATTCGACGACTACGCGATCTACAGAGCCCGAATAGGAGATCAGCCTCAGGACCTGACATACGATCGCGGTGTCACCGCCGCCTGGGACATCCCAAACGTCGTCCTGACCGGCACGGTGGTGAACGGCAACGGGAAAGGGCCGGCGAACGACAACAGGCAACTCGACAACGACGCGCCGCTCGACGTCTTCGGCCACCTGAACTGGTCGGCCTTACCCAAGTTACGGCTCGGTGTCATGGGCTACTACGGTCAGTCGGATTCCGAGGACCCCGGCACAGTTCGCAACGAGCTCTGGATGGCGGGGGCCGACGCGACTGTGACGTTCGGCAACCTCGAGGTCAACGCCCAGTACATCCACCGCGACGACAGCAACCCGACGTTCACTTCGACAGAGCCGCGGGTGCAGACGGACGGCGGCTTCGCGGAAGCGATCTACAGGTTCCCCAACTCACGCTTCTATGCCCTCGCCCTCTGGAATTATATCTGGTGCAGCGATGCGCTCCTCGACGCACGGCTGGGCGGGCCCAGCGATATCCAGCGCTATCAAACGTTCAGCGCGGGCTTCGGCTGGCTGTGGCGAACCAACATCCGCACCCTGTTCGAGGGCGGCTGGGACATCGAGCAGGAGACGACCCGCTGGACCGTCGGGTTCAGCTCAGCCTTCTAGGACCGGCGAGGCCGGGCTCGGCGACTAACCGTCGCCGAGCGCGGCCTTCAAGAAAGCGACCACACGCGGCCACGCCATCTCCGTCGCCCGCATGTTCGCACCCTCGCGCCCCGACTGCTGGCTAAGGAAGCCGTGGCCGGCGCCCTCGTAGATCTCGTACTCGTAGCGCTTGCCCAGCCTGTTCATCTCCTCTTCGGCCGCCGGGATCGTCGAGTTGACCCGCGCGTCGTCGCCGCCGTAGAGACCGAGGACCGGCGCTTCAACGTTCGCCAGCGCTTCGGTGGCCGGGGACGAGCCGTAGAAGACGACCGCGGCGCCGAGGTTCGACTGTTGGGTGGCGTAGCGGAAGCTGGTCGAGCCGCCCCAGCAGAAGCCGATGACGGCGAAGCCGGAGCGGCCGGCCGGCAACGACATAGCGTACTCGGCGGCGGCATCGAGCCGCAGTTTCACCTCGCCGCGATCGAGGCCACGGACCAGAGCGACGGCGCCCTGGCGATCCACGGACTCGGTGCCACCACCCTCCGGGCCCTTCCCGCTGAGTAGGTCGGGCGCGATGGCGATGAAGCCTTCCGCCGCCAGCTGGTCGGCGACGCCGCGGATCCAATCGCTGAGTCCATAGATCTCATGGATCACGACGACGACGGGAGCCTCGTCGCTGCGCTCGGGATAGGCCACCCAGGCCAGGACCGAGTCGCCGGCGGCCGCCACGTACTTCACCCACTCGCCATGCCGCGGCGAGGCGTCGAGCCGCGCCACTGCATCGTCGCCGGATGCGGGCAACTCCTGGGCCCCAGCAACGGCGGCGACGACCAGCTGCGCGGAAACGGCTGCTACCAGGGCTAATCGCTTCGTTCGCACTTCAACCTCCAGGGTCGATGGTTGGGCATGCTACCGATTCGGAGAACGCACGAATATCGAAGAGCGGTTCCCACGCGCTAGACCTGTCGAGTGCTCGGTAATCCAAGCTCGGCATGCCAGCTGAGGCCGTCTGGCGTGATGGGCAGACGGGGCATAGGTTCGCTTTTCCGGGAACCTTCTGACCACGCGACATAGCCCTTCAGGCCGCGATTACTAAAAATCGGTCTGTCCGAACACCCAGACGGGGGTAACCCAAATGAAGATGCGCCTGCTAGCCGTCGCCTCAACCGCGCTGTTACTTATCGCCGCCAACGTTACGACGGCCGCGGCACAAATCCCTAGCTTCGCCGAAGTCACCGGTCACGAACTCGGCGAGCGGATCACGCTCCATCACGAGATGGTCGCCTACCTGAGGACGCTGGACGAGGTCTCGGACCGCGTGCGAGTGATCGAGCAGGGCGAGACGTGGGAGGAGCGGCTTCTGCTGGTCGCGATCGTCACCGCGCCGGAGAACCACGCGCGGTTGGAGGATATCCGGCAGGCCGCGCATCTGTTGAGCGACGCGCGGACCACCAGCCCGAGTGAAGCTGCGAGCATCATGGAAAACCAGCCGGTCATCCTCTGGTACGGTGGGTCGATCCATGGCAACGAGCTTTCCGGTACCGCGGGGTTGCTGAAGTTACTGGAGCACCTGACGACGCGGAGCGACGCGGCAACGATGGAGGTGCTACAGAACGCGGTGATCTTGATCGACCCGATGCTCAATCCGGATGGGCGCGACGCGTTTGCGAACCTGAATCACCAGAACCTGGGGCGCGTACCGAACCCGCTGCGCGAAGACTGGAACAACGATTTCACCCGCTGGCAGGGCACCAAGTTCAGGACGGGCCATTACTACTTCGACACGAACCGTGATTGGTTCGCACATACGCAGCGAGAAACACAGGCGCGGGTCCCGACGATGCTGGCCTGGCGCCCGCAGGTCGTGATCGACGCCCACGAGATGGGAACGGACTCCGAGTTCTTCTTCGACCCCGGTGTCGATCCGTACGCGCCGTACTTCCCCGAACACTCGAAGCGCTGGTTTGACATCTACATGCACGCTTACGCCGCCGCCTTCGACTCGGCGGGTTTCGAATACACAACGCGCGAGTTGTTCGACTACTTCTACCCTGGCTACACGACGGCGATGCGCTACCTGGGCGCCGTTGGCATGCTCTACGAGAAGGGATCGAGCCGCGGCCTCGCGATCAACCGGTCCGACGAGACCACGTTGACTCTCGAGTACGCGCTCGAATACCAGTATCTGGCTGCTTGGACCGCGGCCCGCACATCGGTGCGCGAGCGCTCGAGACTGCTCAGCGAGTTCTACGAGTCGCTACGGGCCGACCTCGCCGAGGGCGGTCAGGGCATCCGCCGCTACTTGATCGCGCCCGAGGGCGATCCTCTCCTCATCGCCGAATTGGTGAACATGCTGATGCGGAACGGGATCGAGGTGAGCGTCCTGTCGCAAGCGGGTCGGCTGAACAACGTCCGCGATCGCAAAGGTAATTCGGTGGGTGCCCGCGACTTCCCGGCGGGCACCTACGTCGTCGAAGCGGCCCAACCTCTGAGCCGGCTGGTCCGCACGCTGCTCGAACCGGACACGCCCACACCAGAAGAGTTTCTGCGCGAGGCGCGAGCGCGGATCGAGCGTGCGGAGAGCCCACGGTTCTACGACATCACCGGGTGGTCGCTGCCGCTGCTATTCAACGTAGGCGGCTACAGTTCCAGCGATGCGCGCGGCCTGTCGGCCGATAGGGTCACCGGCCAGGTGGTGCCCACGGCGCGAACACTGGAGGAGCGACCCGGATACGCCTACCTGATCGACGGATCCGCGGTCGCCTCGCTGGCCGCCCTCTACCATCTCGAGGCGCAGGGTTATCGGACGGCGGCGATCCAAAAGCCCACGAGGATTGCCGGGCGGGACATCGCCAGCGGGACCGTGATCGTCCGGGTCAGCCAGAACGACGAATCGGTGCACGACGCCATCCGCGAGGTCGCGGAGCGCTTCCGGTTGACGGTCCGAGGTACCGATACCGGTTTGGCGGATCCCGGATTCCCGGTCCTCGGCTCGGTCTGGTCGGTCACCAAAGCACACGAGCCGAAGATCGCCATACTCGCCGAGGGCCCGATCTCGGGCTACTCGTTCGGCTCGACCTGGTACACTCTGGACCAGCAGTACGAGATACCGATCACAGTGCTGCGCGTCGGTTCCGTGTCCAACCGGAACCTCGATCGCTTCAACGCGATCATCGTCCCCTCGGTCTCCGGGGCTGCGCTCCGCCGCGAGCTTGGCGACTCGGGCGTCGAGCGCCTCACACAGTGGGTCCGCGACGGGGGCACGCTGGTCACCCTGGCGTCGGCCACCGACTTCGCCCGCGACCTCGAGCTAATCGATCTCCGTTCCTGGTACGACCTCGAGGAGAATGAGGACGCGCAACGGTTCGGAGTTCCCGGTGCGATCTTTACAGCCACATTGAACGAGCATCACTGGATGACGGCGGGGTTCGAGGGGATGGAGTTGCCGGTTCTGGTGAACTCGACCCGCATCTACCTGCCGCCCGAGGGTCCACCCTCATCGAGCAGGACCGTCATCGCGACGTACGGCCCGAAGATCTCCGGTCATGCCTGGCCCGAGACGCTGGAGCGCATAGACGGTGCGGTGTTCGCCTACGAGCAGAACGTCGGTGGTGGCCGCGTGATAGCGTTCGCCGAGGACATCAACTTCCGCGCCTTCTGGCGGGGAGCGAACCGGCTGCTGCTCAACGCGGTGATCCTGGGGCCCAGTGAGTAGGGGTGTCGGTCCGGGTCGGGAGGAGCCGGGGGACCGACGAGCGGAGCTGGTGTTAGCGACCCGGCTCCGATCTTGAGGCCTAACCCGGGGGGTGAGTTGCCAGTTGGCCTCGCGGGCAGCACGGAACCCGACTGCCGGGTCGGCCGGAGCGAGCGGTCCCCCGCCCCTCCCGGCCCGTCAGTCGGGACCTCGCCCATGCCGCAGTAGCACCTTCCCCACGCTCGCCCGGGACTCGACGAACGCATGTGCCTCGGCGACATCCTCGAACGGGAAGACCCTGCCGACGACCGGCTTGATTCCCACCTCAGCCACGAACGCCCGCAGCCGGTCGAAGATCGTCTGTAATCTGGCGGGCTCGTTAAGCAGGTAGCCGAGGTGCGTGGCCATCACGCCCGTGGACGCTTCGGCCAGCGCGCTGACACGTGCCCGCGGCAGGTCGCGCCAGGTGCGCCACCAGGAAAGCGGATTCCACCTCTTTAGGTCGAGGCCGGCGAAGCCGGCCACCACTATCCGTCCGAACGGGTTGAGCAGGCTCTGCGACTCCCGGTAGACGCGCCCACCGACGGTCTCCAGGACGACGTCGGCGCCGCCGCTCAGAGCACGCAAGCGCTGGAAACAATCCGAGTCTCTGTAGCTCAACGCCCCACGCGCGCCGAGAGAGCGTACCAGGTCCAACTTGTCGCGCGAGCCGACGAGACCGTAGACCTCGCAGCCCAGCCTGACCGCTAACTGAACCGCCGCAGTGCCCACGCCGCCGGCCGCCGCCGTGACGACCACTTTATCCCCCTCCGCGACACGCGCCAGCTCCGCCAGAGCGACCCAGGCGGTCATGTAGTTCACGGGGAAGGCCGCGTTTTCCTCCTTCGTGAACGACTCGATGGCCGGGATGGCCCGCTCCACGGGAACGACGACTTTCTCTGCGTAGCAGCCGTACTGGGTGCCGACCATCACTTCGCGACCGACCCGCGCTGCATCCACGCCCTCGCCAACTTCATCGATCACCCCCGCACCCTCCATCCCCAGTACGTAGGGCCGCTGGGGCGCCCAGGTATAGAGGCCTTTTCTCGACAGGATCTCGGCGTAGTTGATGCCAGTGTAATCCAGGCGGACGCGTACCTCGCCGGGGCCGGGCTCTGGCTCGGGCAGGTCCGAGGGCGCCAGCACATTGGGTCTACCGGTCGCCCGCAACTCGACTCCTCTCACCGCACGCTCACAGGATCTCTCTCACGCGTTCGGCGGGCCGTGCGAGGAGGGCTCGATCGCCTTTCTCGACGATCGGTCGCTGTAGAAGCTCGGGATGCTTAGCTACAGCATCGAGGATCTCTTTGTCCTCGATGCCGGAGCGCCCCAAGCTCAGGTCCTTGTAGACACGCTCTTTCGTGCGGAGCAACTCACGCGGAGCGACTCCCATCTTCTTCACTAGCTGTCCGAGTTTTCTGCGTGATAACGGATGGACTATGTAGTCGACGCGATCGAAGTCGATGCCGCTCTCACGGAGCAGCTTCACCAGCTTGCGACTGGCGGGTCAAGTCGGCTTCTCGTAGACGATGACTCGTTCAGTTCGGGTCATTGGGACCTAGGTATTCACGCCCACCAAGTAGAGGACAAGGCCGCTGAGCAAACCGACGGCGAGCAGTCCCAGGCTTGCCCAGCCCATGGTCCGGAAGATCTTCGCTTTGGGTCGCGAGCATAGACCAACGAGTGCGATACCTGTCATCGTCAGCGCAGCGATGGCTGTCAGGATGTGCTCGTCACCGACCGCGGCGAGCAGTGGCCCATCGACGTAGGCCAAGTCCTCGATCGCGAGGATCAGTAAGTCAAACAGGTTGCTGCCTAGAATTCCACCTATGGCGAGGTCGATGGCACCGATCCGGACGGCCTCGATCGAGATGACGATCTCGGGCACAGAGGTGACGAGCGCCAGGAAGATAGTTCCGACAAAGGTCTCTTCCCACCCCATCGCCACGGCGAGCGCCTCGCCGATCACAGGCAACTCGGTCGCCGCAAGGACCAGCACGAGGGCATTGATGCCAAACAGCAACCAGACCCGCGACAAGTTGAGCGAGGCCAGCTTCGCCCGCGTCCTGGAGACCTCGGCCAATTCGGCGGCCCTGGCGACCCGATTCTCTTCACGCTCGAAGAAAAAGACGCTGCGAATCGCCAGTACGTATATCAACGGCGCGGCGATCGTATAGGGGCCGATCGGACCCAGTGCTACCGACCCGACGTGTGTTTGGATGAAGATCGCGCTAGCCGCCGCCCCCAACATGATCACGCCGAAGCCGGCAGATAGACTGTGGCCGTGCCGAATCCCGCTGTATATCGTCCCAGGCCTGTAGATGGAGTCGAGAATCGCAATGATTATTAGGTTGTATACGCAACTGCCCAGGGCCGCGCCCACAGCCAGATCCGGCTCCCCTACCACGAGGATCGCGCTCAGACCAGCCACCAATTCGGGCGCCGAGGTGACGCCGGCCAGCAGGATCAGGCCCACCCACACTCCGCCCAGGCCAGTGCGGACTCCGATCAGGTCGCCGTAGCGAGACAGGCGTGTCCCGCTGAACAGGATCGCCAGCAGACAGACGCCGAAGAGCAGCCAGACGGCCACCGGGCTCAGCGAGTAAATCAGATCTCTTAACATGGCCGCAACTTAGTGCCCCGAGGCACGCGCCGTAACCGTCGACCGTGTCCGCGAGCTTCCCATGGAGATCGGCTTCAGCATCTGCCCGACAACGAGCGGCATGAGGGATGCCCCGAGCACCACGAGCCAATCGCGTGGACTCAGCGAATAAGTACTGAGCAACCGGGCGAGTAGTGGGTTGTAAACGGTGGCAACCTGGAGCCCGATGGCCAGCACGAGAGCGCCCCACACCCAGCGGTTGCGGAACAGCCGACGCCCGAACACCACCGGTCTGGCGCTCCGCGCATTGAACACATGGAAGAGCTGCGCGAGTGCCAACGTCATGAAGGCGAGAGTAACAGCGTGCGACGGCTCCGCCCCATCGAACTCCAGCGCCCAGATGAAGACGCCGAGCGTGGCCGATGTGATGAGCAGCGAAAAGGTGACGACGCTCGACAGGAACCATGGCGAGAGGATCGCCGACTTCGGGTCACGGGGCGGCCGCCCCATTACATCGGGCTCGGGCGGCTCCATGGCGAGGGCCAGGGCCGGGAACACGTCGGTGACGAGGTTGAGCCAGAGGATCTGGAGTGGTAGGAGCGGGAGCGGCATGCCCGCTAAGCCTGTCACGAGAAGCGTGGCGACCTCGGAAAGGTTACACGAGAAAAGGTAGAAAATGAACTTGCGGATGTTGTCATAGATGACTCGGCCGTGCTCGACGGCGACGCCGATCGTCTCGAAGCGATCGTCCTGCAGTACGACGTCCGCTGTCTCCTTGGCGACATCCGTGCCGCGCAGGCCCATCGCCACTCCGATGTGGGCCTTCTTGAGTGCCGCGGCATCGTTGACCCCATCGCCCAGCATCCCGACGATATCGCCCCGGCCCTGAAGCGCCGCGATGATACGGAGCTTGTGCTCGGGGCTGACGCGGCTGAACACAGCCACCCGGCCGACCCGCTCGCTGAGCTCCGCCTCCGAGAGGCTCGACATCTCGCGCCCACGGACGGTCTCGTCGTCGCCGCGCAGGACTCCGAGATCGCGGCCGATGGCCTCGGCGGTGACGGCCTGGTCGCCGGTAATCATCACGGTGCGGACGCCTGCGCTATGGAAGCGCGCGATGGTCTCGCGCACGCCCTCCGCAGGCGGGTCCTGGATTCCGGCGAAGCCGACGAAGACCAGGTCGTGCACGGCCCCCGGTCCCGGACTCTCATCATCATCGAGCTCCCGGTAGGCCAACGCCAGCACGCGCAGTCCGCAAGCTGCGAGCTCGCGGTTATCGTCGAGCAGAGCGGCGCGCGCGGAGTCATCAAGAGGAACGGCGCCTGCGTCGCTTAGAGCGCTGCTCGATTCCTCGACGATGCGGCGCGGTCCACCCTTGATGCAGGCGACGCTCCTGCCGTCCGGCGCCTGGTGGAAGGTCGCCATCAGCTGTCGCTCGCTCGAGAACGGAAGCTCGGCCACCTCCGGGTACTCCGCCTGCAGGTCCTCGCGCCTCAAACCCGCCTTCCGAGCTAAAACCAGAAGCGCCGCCTCGGTGGGATCGCCGACCACCGCCCAACCCTCATAGGTCTTCCTGACGCTTGCACGGTTGGCCAACGCGCCGATCCGCAGGGCCAGTTCGGCGCCCGGCATCTCGGTGGGGCTGACGACCGCGCCGTCGATCCGGAACTCTCCTACAGGCTCGTAGCCCGCACCGGTCACCTCGAGGCGCTTACCACCAATGGCCAGTGCCGTCACCGTCATCTCGCCGGCGGTGAGCGTGCCTGTCTTGTCGGTACAGATCACCGTCGCCGAGCCCAGCGTCTCGACCGCGGTCAGGCGGCGAACCAACGCCTGGCGCCGCGCCATACGCCGCACCCCGACGGCCAGGGTGATGGTCGCCACGACGGGCAGCCCTTCGGGGACGGCGGCAATCGCCAGCGCGATACCCGTCTCGACCATGAGCCACAGCTCTTCACCACGGATTAGGCCCAGCCCCGTGACCAGCGCGGCGACGCTGAGGGTCAACCAGACGAGTCGCCGGCCCAGCGAGTCAAGACGGCGCTCGAGCGGTGTTTCGCCGGTCTCGGTCTCCTGAACGAGTTTGCTGAGATGCCCGATCTCGGTGGCTGCCCCTGTAGCGACCACGATGGCCCGTGCCGAGCCCGTGGTGACGAGGGTGCCCTTGTAGACCATCGAGGCCCGTTCTGCCAGCGGAACCTCTTCCCCTTCCTCCTCGACGACCGCATCCGGGTTCTTGCGTACCGGCAACGACTCTCCGGTCAGCGGCGCTTCGTTGATGCATAGCTCGGTGGCCGACAGAACCCTCGCGTCCGCCGGGATCGCCGCGCCCGACTCCAGGACGATCACGTCGCCTGGAACGAGGCACCGGGCATCCACCCGCTTCTCCTCGCCGTCGCGCAGCGCAACCGCCTCCTGCACCTGCAGGCGACGCAGAGCATCCATCGCCAGCCGGGCTCGCCACTCCGTCCAGAAGCCCACCGCCGTATTGATCACCAGCACGACCACTATGGCAGCCGCTTCCAGGAGGTCGCCGATCGCCAGCGCCACGGCGGCCGCGGCGAAGAGCAGCAGGACGACGAGGCTCTTCAGTTGCTCAAAGAGGATCTTCCAGGGGGAAATCGGACGTGCGACCTGCAGAGCGTTCGGGCCGTAGCGTTCAAGTCGCGCAGCGGTCTCGACGCCGCTCAGCCCTCCCGCAGCCGCACCTAGCAGCCTCAGTACGTCGGGGACTGGAAGCGCATGCCAGGCTATCGACTCGCGCTCGTCGCCTATTTTCTGCTCAGTGAACGCCACGGCAGGCGAGGGTGTTTTGACTCCGTTTCAGCCGGCCCCGTTCCGCCAGAGACGATGAGGAACCGGCCGGCACGACATGTGAGCGACCCGGTGGCAGGAACGTCGTCAGCACAGGCGTTTCGCGCAAGCCGCTCCGCGGCGGTTGAGTATCCGACCGTTTCAGACGAACTTATGTAGGAAGGCGCCCTTCGGGTGCCAACGACAAAGGAAGGAATAGGCATGCCTACTCGTCGTACACTGACGACATTCCTCATCGGGCTGGCCCTCGGCATCGTGCTGGCCTTTGTGGGCCGAGCCTTTCTAGGCAGCCGTTTGCCGGATTCGATCGCAGGACAGCGCGAGTCGCTCGACGGCGTCGTCACAGCCAAGCAGCTGGAGGGGGACCGCCTGCTGCTAACCGTCGTCACCCCGGCCGGGGCCACCCTGGTGACGTTCAAGAAGCGGGTGGCGGAGATCGCCTTGCTGGTCGACGAAGGTGACCGGATCACGCTGAGCCTCTCGCGCTACCAGCCGTTCCTCGAGGACCCACAGATCGCGCGCGTAATGCCGCCCGACCTTTACGCAGAGCCGGCCGAACAACTCACTCCCGACAGCGCCGGCGCCACAGGAGACACGCTGCCCGAAGCGGACAGCCTGCCGAAAGCAGCAGACGCCCCCTGGTACGACTAGCCTAGTCCCAAGGCAACCCCGATAAACGTGCGCCGCCGGACCCCACGAGGAAGTCCGGCGGCGTTTTGTCAGCGTGAATGGTGGGCCTTGAGTTAGTTCTTTGCTAATGTGACCGGAATCTTCTTGGTGACCTCCTCCTCTGACTTCTCGAGTCTAATCGTGAGGACGCCATTGTCGTAATCGGCAGCTACTTTCTCGCGGTCTACCGACGTCGGCAACGTGACCGTACGCCGGAATGATCCGAAACGACGCTCAGAGTGGCGGTAGCCCTCACGCTCCTCCTCGCGCTCCTCCTTCTTCTCACCCGCGATCACCAGGACATCGTCCGTGATCGAGACCTCCACCTTCTCCGCGTCCACACCCGGCAACTCGGCCTCCACCACGATCGCTTCATCGCTCTCCCTCACATCCAGCGACGGCACCCAGCCGTTCGCCCACTCCGCACCAAGCCACCGCCGCGGGAAGAAGTCACCGAACGTCTCATCAAACACGCGGTCGAGCTCCGTTCGCGCCCGCCCGACGGGATGCCTTCGCCTTACCAGCCATCCGTTCCTGACCATCGATCGTCACCTCCAGTTGTGACTCTGAGTTCTCAGCTAGGCGGGCCCACCTCCGGGTTCGGGCACCGCCGGTCCTCTTGAAGTACTCGTTTTCTCAGAAGGCAAGCCACGTGCCACCCAGAACCACCCCGAAGTCCTGCCCGTAACCCTCTGTATGGCAAATGCTTATGAGTGACGGCCCCCGGCAACGCACCGCCCTCGACCCGGGCAATGTCAAAATGGCAGCGCCAGCGCTTTTCCCGGGCTGCCCCGTCTGCAGCGCGACAGCCACCTTGACGGCTGGAGTGGCAGAGCGGTAGGCTAGCAGTCCAACCGAAGCCAGGGAGGGCGCAGGTACTATGAGCCAGGAACTACTCATCGGGTTGGCCAGTATCGTCACCCTCGGGATCGCGGCCGAGTGGCTGGCGTGGCGGATTCACCTGCCGTCGATCCTGGTGCTTTTGGTGTTCGGCTTTGCGGCCGGCCCGGCAACGGGGTTCCTGGACCCGGACGCCATGTTGGGCGAGCTCTTGTTCCCGATCGTGTCTATCTCGGTGGCGATCATCCTGTTCGAAGGAGGAATGAGCCTTCGGTTACGGGAGCTGCGCGAGATCGGCCATGTGGTGCGGAATCTGGTCACAGTGGGAGCGCTTCTAACATGGGTGCTCTCCGCAGCGGCGGCGCACTTCGTGATTGGGCTCGCCCTGCAGCCGGCGGTCCTGCTCGGGGCGATTCTGGTGGTGACAGGGCCGACGGTGATCGTGCCGCTGCTGCGGCACGTGCGGCCGATGCATCAGGTGGGGTCGACGCTGAAGTGGGAAGGCATTCTTATCGATCCTATCGGAGCGGTACTCGCGGTCCTGGTGTTCGAGGCGGTGCTGGCCGGCGGGGTGGAGGCGGCAACCACGGTGGTGCTGTTGGCACTATCGAAGACCATCGTCATCGGTGCCGTGCTGGCGGCGCTGGGCGCCGGATTACTCGTCCTGCTGATGCATCGTCAATGGGTACCCGAGTTTCTGGAGAGTCCCCTGGCGCTGATGGTGGTGGTGGCGAGTTTCGCCGTCTCGAACATCCTGCAGCCTGAGTCGGGGCTACTCACGGCCACGCTGATGGGTGTCGCCTTGGCGAATCAGAGGGTCGTGAATGTCCGGCACATCTTGGAGTTCAAGGAGAACTTGCGGGTCCTTCTGATCTCGGGCCTGTTCATCCTACTGGCGGCGCGCCTGCAGGTGGATGCCTTGAGACAGATCGGTCTTCGGGAGCTGGGCTTTCTTGCGGCACTCATCCTGGTGGTGCGTCCCGCAGCAGTTGCACTTTCATCTTTCAAGTCGGAATTCGACTGGCGGGAGCGCGCACTGCTATCGTGGATCGCACCCCGAGGGATTGTGGCCGCCGCCGTCTCATCGATCTTCGCCCTCGAGCTCGCCGAGGCCGGCTATGCAGGCGCCGACCGTTTGGTCGCGATCACCTTCATGATAATCATCGGCACGGTCGCCATCTACGGCCTGACCGCTGCACCGGTTGCGCGCTGGCTCAGAGTCGCGCAGACGGACCCGCAGGGCGCACTGATCGTCGGCGCCCATCCTTGGGCACGCGAGATAGCTCGAGAGCTCAAGGACGAGGGCATCCCGGTCCGCCTCCTGGACACCAACTACACGAATGTTGCCGAGGCCCGCATGGCTGGCCTGCCGGTCTACTACGGTAGCGCGTTGACCGAGGGTACCCTGGACAACATAGAGCTCGAGGGGATCGGCCAACTGCTGGCGCTCACCTCAAACGACGAGGTCAACTCGCTAACTGCTCTTCACTTCAGCGAGGTGTTTGGCAGTAACAGGGTTTACCAGCTGCCGCCGGAGCAACTAGCTTCCACGAAGAAGCAGGTCGTCTCACAGTATCTCCGCGGCCGCTTCTTGTTCGGACCGAGCGCCTCCTACTGGCAGCTGACGGCGCGTTTCGACGCCGGCGCCGACATCAAGACGACGAATTTGACGGAAACCTTTGATTACCAAACATTCAGAGAACGCTACCGTGGCGCGATCCCCTTATTCCTTATCGGCGAGGGTGGTCATTTGACCATCTTCACGGTTAAGGATCCACCTCAGCCCAAGCGCGGCCAGCGAGTTGTGGCCGTAGTCGACCCGCTGGATGGAGCGGACAAAGGCACGCCCCAAGCTGATCCCTGACTCCAGGGAGGCACGAGCGATGGGACTTATTGGTGAACTGTACCGGCTGCAGGAGGAGCGGGGTTACCTCCGTGCCGACGACCTTGCGGTGCTGGCCGAGCGACTGCGAGTTCCTCTCTATCGCGTAGAGGAAGTCGTCTCATTCTACACGCACTTCCGCACCGCCCCGCCACCCAAGACGGAAGTCGCCATCTGTCGCGACCTCTCGTGTCACCTGCTGGAGTGCCGGGACTATTGCTCCAGGGTCAGAGAATTGCTGGGTGGTGACGGTGACGTGGATGTCCACGAGGTCTCGTGCCTGGGGCGTTGCGAGTTCGCCCCAGCCGCTCTGGTGAATGACGTTCCCGTCGGCCGCGTCAGCCCTGAGGAGCTTGCGTACTACGCGCGCGCGCCAGAGCGACTACCGCCGGCGCGCAGCGTGCACACCCGTCGTTGGCGCATCGACTACTGCGGCGAAACCGGCCAAAAGTACTCGGTCTACGAGAGCTACCGAGAGCGCGGGAGGGACGCCGCTCCTGAGATCATCGAAACGCTCAAGACAGCCGACCTCCGCGGGATGGGCGGTGCCGGTTTCCCGACAGGCCTCAAATGGGATCTGGTGAGCAAGGAGGCCGCCACACCTAAGTATGTCATCTGCAACGCAGACGAGAGCGAGCCGGGCGCATTCAAGGACCGCGTGATCCACGAAGAGCTTCCCCACCTGGTAATCGAGGGGATGTGTCTCGCCGCTCTAGTCACAGGAGCGAAACAGGGATACGTCTACGTGCGCAACGAGTACGAGCCCGAACGTCGAGCGATGCAGCTGGCACTCGAAGACGCACGGGCGCGCGGTGTCCTGGGTGAGCACTTCGACATCGAGATCTTCGTTTCGCCCGGCGGTTACATCCTCGGCGAGGAGACCGCGCTACTCGAGGCGCTGGAGGACCGGCGCGGTGAACCGCGCAACAAGCCCCCTTACCCCGGCCAGAAGGGACTGCGGGGGCAGCCCACAGTGATCAACAACGTCGAGACGCTCGCCCTGGTCCCGACCATCCTGAAAAACGGCGCCGACTGGTGGAAGGCGCAGGGTATCCGGGGTCATTCCGGTCTCAAGTTCATCGGCGCCTCGGGTCACGTAGAGAACCCGGGAGTCTTCGAGATCCGCTTGGGGACGACTGTGGCGGAGCTGATCGAGCGGGCCGGCGGAGTCAAAGACGGCAAGGCACTCAAGGCGTTCGCGCCAGGCGGGGCCAGCTCGAACTTCTTGCCCGCCGAGGCCGTTGAAACGGAAATAGGATTCGAGACGATCGCGAAAGCGGGTAGCATGCTCGGCGCCGCCGCTTTGGTCGTGATGGCCGAGGGCACCGACATGATAGAAACAGCCACGAACGTGACGCGGTTCTTCCGTAACGAGTCGTGCGGCAAGTGCGTGCCGTGCCGTACCGGAACGGAGAAGGTCGTTGCCATGCTGGAGAGCATACTGGCCGGAAACGGAGACGGCGCGCTGCGCGACATCCTACCGACTCTCGAGGAGACGCTGGCTGAGACTTCTATTTGTGGACTGGGCCAGGTGGCACTCGGCCCCGTTACTTCTGCGTTGAAGTACTGGGGCGACGAACTGGACGCTTACCTTGCGAAGTCGCAGGACCGGTGACCGGCGAGGAGCGCGATGATCAAAAAGGCGGAGACCACTCAGACCATCAACCTGACGATCGACGGCCGGAAGGTCACTGTACCGGCAGGCACGACGATATGGGACGCGGCGAAGGAGTTGGGGATCAAGATCCCGGGCCTCTGCCACGACCCGCGCCTGCGGCCGGTTGGCGTCTGCCGCATGTGTGTCGTCGACGTCGGTGAGCGGGTATTGGCGGCGGCCTGCATTCGCGAGGCAGCCGACGGGATGAACGTTCACACCAATTCTGAAAAAGTAGAACGCTGCCGCAAGACGCTAATCGAACTTCTGTTGTCCGACTACGCGACGGAATCGCTCCGCGAGCAGAAGACCGGCGATGACTTGCTCTTAGCGCTTGCCCGCGACTACGGAATCGAGCGGTCGGAGATCGACCTCCCGACCGGTGACGGGCGACCCCAAGATCTGTCTTCCCCGGTCATCGACGTGGACCATTCCGCCTGTATCCTCTGCGACCGCTGTATTCGGGCCTGCGACGAGGTTCAGCACAACAATGTCATCGGGCGTACCGGAAAGGGTTACGGGTCGCGGATTTCTTTCGATTTCAACGTGCCGATGGGTTCGAGCACCTGTGTCGCGTGTGGTGAATGCGCGGCGCTTTGCCCCACCGGGGCGCTGACGGACAAGAAGCTCATGGTGCCGATCCAACCGCGGGAACAGTTGGATAGCGTGCAGTCGGTCTGCCCGTACTGTGGGGTCGGCTGCGCCATCACTTACCACGTAGACAGGGACGCCAACGCCGTCGTGTTCGCCGAGGGGCGAGAGAGCCCCGCCAGTGACTCGCGGCTTTGTGTGAAGGGGCGCTACGGCTTCGACTACGCCAAGCACCCGCAGCGACTGACAGTCCCGCTCATACGCAGGGACGACTTCTATCCGAAGGGCCCACTCTCCGCCGCCGTGAAGGGCGAGCGGCGCAAGAAGCCGGGCGGCCTGGTGGACTACGACGAGGTGATGCCCGCCTTCCGCGAGGCGACATGGGAGGAGGCCCTGGACCTTGCCGCCGGGCGCCTCAAGGAGATCAAGCAGAAGGACGGCCCCTCGGCGCTGGCCGGGTTCGGCTCGGCGAAGTGCAGCAACGAGGAGGCCTACCTGTTCCAGAAGCTTGTGCGCGCGGTCTTCGGTACGAACAACGTGGACCACTGCACGCGCCTATGTCATGCTTCGTCGGTGGCCGCTCTACTCGAGACGATCGGGTCCGGCGCCGTTACAAACGTGTTCGCCGACGTGCGCAACGCCGATGTCGCCGTGGTGACGGGCAGCAATACGACGGAGAACCACCCCGTCGCTGCGACCTTCATCAAGGACGCCGCCGCGGACGGCACGACGCTCATCGTGATCGACTCGCGCGAGACGGGAATCGCCAGGCACGCACACCACTTCCTGCAGATAGAAGCTGGATCGGATGTAGCGCTTTACAACGCAATGATGTACGTGCTGATCGAGGAAGACCTCGTGGATCACGACTACATCCGCGATTTCACCGAGGGCTTCGACGGGTTGCGCGAGTTGGTGAAGAAGTACACCCCGGAGATGGCCCAGGATATCTGCGGCATCCCGGCGGACCGCATCAGAGAGGTCGCCCGCGTGTTCGGACGCGCAGGCTCCGCTCTGGTCTTCTGGGGGATGGGCATCTCTCAACACACAACCGGCACCGACAACTCCCGCTGCCTGATCTCCCTGGTCCTGCTCACTGGTAATGTGGGTCGGCCCGGGACCGGCCTGCATCCTTTGCGTGGTCAGAACAACGTGCAGGGCGCCTCGGACGCCGGCCTGATTCCGATGGTCTACCCGGATTATCAGAAGGTGGCGAGCCCGGAATCACAGAAGAAGTTCGAGAAGGCGTGGGGTGTGTCGCTCGATCCGAATCCGGGGCTAACCGTCGTCGAGATCATAAACGGGGCACTGGTCGGAAGCATCAAGGGCATGTATATGATGGGCGAAAACCCCTTCCTATCGGACCCCAACGGGAACAAGGTCCGGAAGGCCCTCGCCAACCTCGAGTTCCTTTGCGTGCAGGACATTTTCCTTACCGAGACAGCCGAGTTCGCAGACGTCATCTTGCCCGCGACCTCTTTCTTCGAAAAATTCGGCACCTACACGAACTCGGATCGCCGCGTCCAGGTAGGACAGAAGACGATGGAGCCGCCGGGTCAGGCGCGCGTCGACTGGGAGCTGGTCTGCGAGATCGCGACGCGCATGGGTTACCCGATGAGCTACAAGAGCGCCGATGAGATTTTCGCCGAGTTCACCTCGCTGGCCCCAAGCTACTCGGGTCTCGATTACGAGAACCTCAAACCTGCCGGTAAACTGTGGCCCTGCCCCGATCCGGCGACAAGCGATGGAGTGCAGCTGCTCTTCGGTGACGGCTTCCCCACCGAGAGCGGCCGCGGCAAGTTCGTTCCCGTCGACTACCAGCCGGCGGCGGAGCTGCCCGATGAGGAGTATCCCTTCATCCTCAACACCGGCAGGCTGCTCGAGCACTGGCATACCGGGACGATGACCCGGAGGTCCAAGGCGCTGGACGCCATCGAACCGGAGGCGACATGCCAGATGAACCCGGAGGACCTGACCGAACTAGGCGTGGACCCGGACGGCTATGTCAAACTGAGCACGAGGCGCGGGACAATAACGTTAAGGGCACGGGCGACGCCGGGTGTGTCGCGAGGGAATGTTTTCGTGCCGTTCCACTTCCGCGAGGCGTCCGCCAACATACTGACGAACGACGTGCTGGACCCCTTCGGAAAGATCCCGGAGTTCAAGTTCTGCGCGGTGAGGGTGGAGAAGGCAGGGCCGCCCGCCTGAGATGAGGGCGGCGGCGAGACTCACTCCGGTTCGGCAGCCTGAGCCGAGCGGGGCGCCGCGATTCGGATCTCCACCGGGGAGTCCTTGACGAATTCGGAGAATGTTTCCGGCGACATCACCCGGATGCTCGAACGGGCTTCGCCGGCAAAAGCGAGCAAGCCTTCGACCTCGCGCCGTAACACCTCACTCCTAGCGATGTCCCTGGCGAAACTCGAGGCCAGCGCCCCTACACGACGCTGAAGAGTGCTCGGCGACACCTCCGCGACGACATTCTCCTCGAACCCCGGCTGAACGAACTGCCGCCACCAACCGTATTCATCGCCGGGCAAGTCGGTCCCCCGAGTCAGGATGATTCCCGCCAACTCGTCATTTAAATTATGGGTGCGGAACGCCGGACCCTCTCGCGCGACGAAAGTCAGGCTGAGGCGTTTGATGCCAACCTCCTCGATCAGCACCTTGAGGTCTCTCTGCATCTTCTGCCTATCGACGTACCCATTTGACGCCAGCGTGCCCTGGGCGCTCTTCAGCTTGATCGAATACAGGCAGTAGCCGGATGCGGGACCGGTGCAATAGTAAGCCGACTCGTCAACGAGATATTGCGGGAAGAGTTGTCTGCCATCCTTCGTGCTGTGCACCTTTCCTCCCTCGACCGAGAAACCCCTCCGTCGGCCTGCACGGTCGCCGAATCGCAATCGAATAGCGACGAGCAGGGCGACGAAAAGTGTGCCACTGGGCGCGTAGCAAAGGCCAAGGTAACCGATGCGACCCCAGGCGACGAAACAGACGCCGGTCGAGATCATTACTGCCCAGGGCCAGACGTTACAGCCGTTGACAGAACCGGACGAGACAGACTTCTCCTCACCCAATACCGCGACGAGCAGGTCCACCAGGAAGTGCAGGGTGAGTACGCTGACCAGAGCGCTGAGGAGGACTGTTATTCCGAGGTACGGGATCATGGTCGCCGAGCTGCGATTGGACCGCCGACAGGCGGCGGCCTCGGCGGGGTAGGCCTCGGTTAGCTGTTACGCCTCAGGCCGCACGGGGTTCCGGGCCGGGTCGGTCAGCTCAGTAGCGAAATACCGCTGCAACCGGGCTCCGCGCGTCCGGGACCTCGTCCGGCGCGACCGCGTAAACGTCCCCCGCGTGCGCCAGCGTCTGCACCGCGGCAAGGTCGAGGAGGTCCTGGTCGCCCGGCTGCCGACTCTCGTGCACCTCCAGCTCGCCGGCATCGAAGGCGCCCCACTGCTGGACACCCACCGCGACGAACAGGGAGTCGATGCGTCCCTGGAGAGCGGACGGGATGATCCTATTCAGATCGCCCGACGTCTTGCCGGTCCCGGCCAATTCCCTGTACTTCGCCGACGCACGTGCCTGCGCCCTCGCGAAGTGTGGTTCCAGGATAGACCATGCCTTGTCATGAAGCTCCTGAGTGGAAAGCCCATCAGGGTTCCCGACAATCCCTTCATCCATCAGCTGGGCACAGGTGTTCGCCTCGCGGTAGATGGGCAGCAGGTAGTCGACGCCGGCCAGTACGAGAGGGATGCGCTCCGCGCACACCAGGTCTTGCAGGCCCCTATCGAGGCGCTTGAAATAGCGGAGCAGGTCCTTCTTGTGCTCCGACTCGTCGCCCGCCGAGCCGTGACCGTGAAAGATCGCCGACCCTCCTCGCGCGGCCGTGTGGAATTGCAGTTGCCGTTCCCGCTCTTCGTCGCCTAGGGCCTCGGCAAGACTCGTAGGCACATCCTCCAGGTTCACCTCGCCAACGCTATGCCGCGTCCCCTGCAGCAGGCGAACCTGTTTCTGACTCAAGGCCAGAACGTAGAAGCGTCCGTCGCCGCTGAGCAGCGGCAGTAGTGGCTTGACGTGAAATCGATCGGTGACCACCACGAGCTCGGTGAAGCCGAACGGTAGCCGATAGCTGTAAAACGTGTCCGGCGATGCGAAAACGGCGAGCCCGTCACTCTGATGCTGCCAGAAGACTCTGTCGTTCAGCAGCTTTCGCCCGGGCTCGAGGATTTTGTCCGCGTCGGCGCGACGGAGTCCGTTGTTGCGCAGTCGCTCTTCGGCCTGCTTGAGCAAGTTCTTGAGGCGGATCGGATCTTGTTGCGTCTGGGGGCCCACACGATGGGTGGGAAGGTACATCGAGACGCACAGATCCCCGCGTTCATCGATAAGCGACCCGATTTCGTCTTTGTTCAGGAGATCCATCTCAACCTCACGGTACCACGTAGCTTTTGGTGGGCCTGGGCCGAGGCGCTGCATCCTCGGCACCGATTCTCAAAATACCATCCTTTCGGAGATTTGGGGAATCGGGGATTCGGAGAGATTCGGCATTCCAGAACTCGGGAATCCCGGAAGCGGAATGGGAATCCGTGGTATTCGGGATTCCGGGATGCCCCACATCCCCGATACCACGGATGCCACGGATTGCCGGCGTTCCAATTGCCATTCCCCAACTCTCGCAATCCCGAATTCCCGATTCCCAAATTCCCGAATCTTATAAAGGGAACGCAGGCCACGGATTCCGAGTTCGCTCAGCGGTGGGGGCAGGCTTGAATCCTCGGGGCCGAAGGGGCCGTAGTGCTCTATAGAGACGGGCAGTATACTATTCTGTGAGGACCGGAGCCGATGTTTATGCTTGAGCTAATCCTCGCCGGTGGCCTTGCCTACGGCGGTTACAAGTACACGAAGAAGTTTGTGGTCAAGAAGTTACGCTTTGTGCCGAAGGCCCGGCGCGGAGCCGCGCCCTGGCTGGCCGGCGCCGGTGCGCTTATCCTGGCCGCCCCCGTGGTCGCGGCCCTTCCACTCCTAACCGGCTTCACAGCCGCTGCATTCGGGGCAAGCGTAGCCGGGGGTGTAGCCTCCGGCAACAAGGAGGTCGAGAAGACGAACATTTGGGGCGACCGCCGCTGAGTGGCGGTTCCTTCTATACGGCCGCCGCGTCTCCCGCGCGGCGGCCGTCGCATCTTTTAGCCTGTCTCCGCCCGCTCTCCCTGAATCCAGCGCTGACCCAATCCGAAGGCGCCGGCGACGAGTACCATCAGCAGCACACCGTAGGCGGCGGCGGCACCGAGATCGAAGTCTCTGAGGCGAGAGAGTATCTCGATCGATATCGGCCGGGTTCGGTGTGTGTAGAGAACGATGGAGGCCACGAACTCACCGAGCCCGGTGACGAAGGCGAGCGAAGCGCCCGCCGCGATAGCGGGTAGCAGGCCTGGTACTATGATGCGCCGCAGCGTTCGCCAGCGGCCGGCGCCCAGAGACGCGGCAGCCTCCTCGAGGCTCGGGTCGAGTTGGCGGAAGCCGGCGAGCGCCGCCCGTCCTGTCAGGGGCAGCACGCGTAGCGTGTATGCCAGCACAAGGATCGAAGCGGTACCCACCATTACGAATCGTCCTGCCCAAGGCTGATTCACACTAAACGTAGTCGCCAGCGCGATGGCTAGGACGGTACCGGGCAGCGCCCAGGGCAGCGCCAGCATCCCCTCCAGCAGTCGGCGACCCGGAACGCGCCAGCTCACGACGAGTCGACCGACGACGATTGCGACGACGACCGCGATAATCGTCGCCCCCCCAGCCATGACTAGCGAGTTCAGGATCGGCCGGAACGTGCGCGCCTCCGCGAAAAGCTGGGCGTAGTTCTCCAGAGAGTAACGGGGCGGCAACGTCTGCACCGTCCAACTGCCATCGGGGACCAGTGAGACCAGCAACAGCGTGAGGTGGGGCAGAACCAACAGGAGCACGCCGGCTCCCGCCAGCGTCGGCACGCCGATCGCCGCCCAACGTGACTTTACCGGCACCCGCAGCGGTGCCGAACCTTTGCCCGGCGACACATACTCGCGCGCCCCCTCCCAACGGGCCAACGGCCAGAGTATGAGCAGCGAGACAACTGCCAGCATCACGGTCTCGACCATCGCCATGCCGATCTCACCCTGCAGCTTGCTATTGAAGATCTGCGTGGTCATCACGCGGAAGCCGCCGCCGAGTACGTAGGGCGCACTGAACGACGCCATGGACGTCATGAAGGTGAGCAGCGCTGCGCCCGCCAGGGTGGGCGTGAGCAGCGGTAGGGTCACGCGGCCGAAGGTACGGAATCGCCCCGCGCCCAAAGAGGCCGCGGCCTCGAACACAGCCGGATCGAGCCGCGCCAGTCCCGCCAGAGTGAACAGATAGAAGTAGACGTACATCGAGTAGGCGTGCACAGCGAGGATCGCTCCGGAGCCGCGCAAGCGCCAGGGCGGAGACTCCAAACCGAGGATGTCCTGCACAACTCGCGTCGCGATCCCGCTTTCCCCGTACAAGAAGAGTATCGCGATCACGCCGACCAGCGGTGGCAGAAGGACAGGCATGGCCGCCAAAGCACCCAGCAGGCGACGGCCGGGGAACTCATAACGGGCGAACAACAAGGCGAGGGGTACACCGATGAGTGCAGAGAAGACCACGGTAAGCGCGGAGATCCAGAAGCTCGACCAGAGCGCGCGCAGCTCCGACGCGGTGCCCAAGAAGGCGGCGTAGTGCCTGAGCGTGAATCCCTCTTCGCCGCGCAGGCTCCCTGCGAGTACGACGAGGTTCGGGTAGACGACCGCCCAGAAGAGGATCACGAAGACCGAGATCACCAGGAGCCGGTCTTTGGGTCCGAGCCGCCGGCCGCCGTCGCCGCTCCAGGCGCTCATGAGTCCTGTCCGTCGCTCCCCACCGCGAAGGCGAAGAGGCCGGTAGGCGCCGAACGCGGAGCCACGGCGACGACGTCGCCGAGTCGTGCCTGGTCGGCGCGCGCCTGGACCTCGAGCTCGCCGCCCTCCACCGCCACCGTGTAGAGATAAACCGATCCCGCGAAACGCAGGTCCCTCAACTCGCCGCACAGCGACGCCTCATCGGCGGGGTCGGCGAACGTTAGAGCTTCGGGTCGCGCCAACAACCTTAACTCAGCCCCCGGCTGCAACGACCCACCGCTGGCCGGTGCCAGCGCTTTCCATGTCGGACCACCGGCCAGTCGACACGTGACTACCCCACCCCGGTCGACCGTGTCCACTCGTCCCGTCACCGCGCCTGCGCGACCGAGGAAGGTGGCAACGAACTCGCTGGCCGGGCCGTGGTATAGGTCCTCCGCCGGGCCGAGTTGCTCGAGCCGCCCCTCGCGCATCACCGCGATGCGGTCGCTCAGGTCGAACGCCTCCTCTTGATCGTGTGTGACGTATACCGTTGTAATGCCGATCTCTTTGACCAGAGTCCGCAGCTCGCGCCGCGTTTGCTCGCGCAGCGCCGCGTCCAGGTTGGACAGGGGCTCGTCCAGCAGCAGCACATTGGGCTGTGGGGCGAGCGCTCGCGCCAACGCCACCCGCTGCTGCTGTCCGCCGGACAGCGAGCCGATCGACCGATCTCCGGCGCCCGGTAGGCGCACGAGCTCGAGGGCGTGCGCCACCCGCTCGTCGATCTGCGCTCGGGTGAGACCGGCGGTCTCGAGGCCGAACGCAACATTCGCCCCAACGCTCATGTGCGGGAAAAGCGCGTAGTGCTGGAAGACCATCCCGAAGCCGCGCTTCTGGGGCGGCAGCTGTGTAACGTCGCGCCCGTCCAGCACGATCCGCCCCGAGTTCGGTGTCTCAAACCCCGCGATCATGCGGAGCGTCGTTGTCTTGCCGCATCCGCTGGGGCCCAACAGGGTGACGATTTCATGCTCGCCGACCGACAGCGACAGCTCGTGTACTGCCGGCGTGCCTGCGAACGTACGGGTCAGATGATCGAGCTCCAGGAAGGCCTGCATCAACCGCCACCGCGGATATGCGCGTCCCAGTACCTCATCCACTCCCGGCCGCGCTCTTCGAGCAGATCCCAATCGAGCTCCATCGGCCGGAGCTCCTGGTTTACACGGATTAGCCAATCAGGTAGCGAATCGATCGGCAGGTCTGTCCGAGTCGGGTTGCGGTACGCGTTCCTCACTGCGAGCAGCTGCCCTTCCACAGAACCGACGAGCTCGATGAAAGACTCGGCCAACTCGCGGCTCTCGGCGCCACTCACGACAGCGATCGCATCAACCGATACCGGCGTACCGCTCGTCGGGACGATGTAGTCGAGCGGGAAGCCTTGAGCCTGCACGCGTAAGACGTCCGGCAGATTCCACAGCGTCAGCAGGCCCTCCTGCCTGGCGAGCTTCTGGTAGAGGATGGCCGGGTTCAGCACGTACTCCTTGGTCTGCGCGTCCAGCCGGCGCAGCCACTCGTAACCCGCCGCAGTGTCTCCGGTCGCTTCGAGACCCCGATACATGATCATCTGGAAAATCATGCGCATCGTCCCACTCGGCATCGGATCTCGGACGAGCACGCTGCCCTTCCAGCGGGGGTCGAGCACCTCATCCCAGTCCTGGGGCGCGTCATCCCTGGCGACCGCATCACTGTTGAACGTGATGACGGCCGGCGTGAGATACACACCGAAGTAAAGGTCGTCCGGCCCGCGCGCTTCGGGTAAGACCGACTCGGCCCACTGGGGACGATAGGGCTCCAGCAAGCCCTCGGCCGCCGCCCGACCGAAAAGCTCCTCGGTGCCGCCAAACCAGACATCCGCCTGCGGGTTCGCCCGCTCGGACCGGACCCTGTCCAGCACCTCCTGCGAGCCCATGTCCACCCACTGGACTTCGGCTCCGGGGTTCGCGCGCTCGAACGCCTCCTTGAACAGTTCCAGCTGATCGCGGCCGTGCGGCGAGTAGACAGTCAGCACGTTGCCGGGCTCGGAGCAGCCCGACAGCCATATTGTGGCGATCAGCGATGAGGCCAGCGCAGAACGACGCATCATCCCCCTAGGCTGAGCAGGTTGGCGAGCAGCCGATAAGCGCCGGGGACCCCGGCCGGCAGCTGCCGGAACAGCGACAGGCCTGTGTACACGTACAGGCCGTCGCCTAACGGTGCCACCAGCAAGCCACCGCGCTTCGGTTCCTCGCCGGGATCGGCGCTCTCGAGCAGCGGCTGATAACGCGCGTCCCACTGGTGCGGGAAGTACAGACCGCGTTCTTGCACCCACCCTTCGAAATCCTGTGCCCCGATCCGGTTGGGGCGATTGAGGACTGGGTGATCTGCGACCAATATCCTCATCGGCGCGAGCTCGTCGCTGACGCGATCGTGCGGGCGGCGTGCCTGCAGCGGGTAGGGCGCATAGTCACCGTTGAAATAGGTGTACTGCTGGTATTGTGAGATCAGCGTGCCGCCGGCGCGCGCCCAGTCGAGAAACCGTTCGTTGTTCGCCAGCAGCGTCGGATTGGTCTCGTAGGTCCGTATACCCAGAACGATGACGTCGTAGGCAGAGAGGTCGCCGGTGGCCACAGTTCGGTCATCCAGGACTTCCACAGGGACGCCCATGGCTGCGATCGCGTCGGCAACTGCGTCACCGGCACCCGGCACATAGCCGACCTTCAGATCGGGTTTGATGGTCAGCTCGAACGCTTCGACACGTGCTTGAGCCTGGCTGAACAGCAAACTGCGGCGAACGTGGGGGTAGTCGATTATCGAGTAGCCCTCGCGATAGGTGCGCCCGTCATCCGTCTCTGCAACCGCCGACACGACGTAGGGCCCCGGCTCCATTCCCGCGGGGACGCTCAAGTCGAAGTCGACGGTCGCAGCGGACCCCGGCCCGCTGAGCCCGAAGTCTGCTTCGCCCGGCGCGACGCTCCAACCCTCGGGCACCTCGAGTCGCACTCGGCCGTTGACTCCATCGGGTTCCTCACCACGAACTCTTACCGTGAAGCTCGTACCGCCAGCTCTGTCCAGCGGCCAGACCGTAACGCCCGGCTCGAGGTGCACGCCCACAGCGGGCACCACGAACAACGGCCGGCGGACTTCACCCCTGGCCTGGTCGGCGAACCGATAGACGGCCTCGACCTCACGGGTGACCGTCTGACCGGCGACGTCGACCTCGATCGTCACGCTGGCGACGGGTCTGCCCAGCGGCGTGCCGCGCTCAGTCGAGGCCGCCGGCCAGCTGTAGAACCCACGGTCCAGGGGAGCGCGAAGGAAATAGAGTCGGGAAGGTGGAGCCGCAGCGGGGACGGTCACGCTAAACCGATGCCGCGTGAGAGTCGCCGGCGGCACTGGACCAGGCGAAGCATGCTGGGTGCCCGCCGGCGAGTGCAGAGTGATTCGACGGACCTCCGCCGCGCTCTCTCCCCCGTTCCAGATCTCGAGGTTGATTTCCAGGCTCTGGCCGGCGACAACGAGATCGTCATCGGTGAACGCCTCGACGATGACGCCCGCTGCAGCCAAGAGCGCCGCGCCCAGTCGTCGTTCCTGATCACCCAGTGTGGTGCGAAGCTGCTCCGATTCCGATCCGCCCCTCTCCGCCAGTTCGGCGGCGCGCCGCAGTAGACCCAGTGCCTCGCTCAGAACTGGGACGACGCCCGCCGTCTGGACTCCACCTGTGGCAGCGCGCGCCCTTTCCAGGCGTTGAGCGTAGGCGTCGAGCGCAGCGGCGAGCGCATCACGAAGCTCGCCCGTTCCGACCATCGCCAGCATACTCGCGAAGGTCGCATCAACACCGTCGAACAGGGAGCTCTCGCCCGCGCCCGATTCTGCCGCCACCCTTGAATTCAGCAGCCGTACGGCCGTTCGCTGCGGGCCCAGCGTCTCGATGCGGCCCATGTCCTGAGAGCGGTGGCGGCTGCGACTGGCCATAGCGATCTGGTGGTAAGACCGGCCGTAGAGTGGATCGAGGGTACCGGTCTCAAGCTCCAGCGTGGCCGCCGCCCTGTCGAAGCGCGCCGAACGGTAGAGCTTCAGCGGAGTCCACGCTCGCAACCCCTCAGCCAGCTGGCCGGGGAATCGCTCCGGATCACCGGCGACCTCATAAGCTTCCCGCGCCAGCATCCCTGCTACCTGGTGCTGGCCGTGGCCATCGCGTGATGTCCCGCTGAAGATCGAGACTATGATCTGCGGTCGGAACTGACGGACGACCGCGACCACGTCGGCCAGCAAGGAGTCTCTAGGCCAGAAGGTGAACGTCTCTTCGGCCGACTTCGAGAACCCGAAATCGTAAGCACGTGTGAAGAACTGGTCCGCGCCGTCCAGTCCGCGAGCCGCCACCAGTTCACCGGTTCTCACCAGACCGAGCCCGACGCCGAGCTCGGGGCCGATCAGATTCTGGCCGCCTTCACCCCTGTTCAACGTTAGATAGGCTGCCTCGGCCCCAAGGCCACGCACGAGCCAGGTCAGAAGCGCGGTATCCTCGTCGTCCGGATGGGCGCCGATGACAAGGACCCGTTTGACACTCCCCAAGCCGCGCAGCGCCCGCGCGACGCCGACGATCCCGTGCTGGGGATCCACGGCGCCCTGCCCCGCAGCAGAGGCCGGGAGCATGAGCAGAACCGCCAGGGAGGCCACGAGCAGCCGCCCCACGACCGGCATCCTGGAGCGGCCGGAACCGTGCCCGCACCTAGAACTCGTGTAGTTCATGGTCCGTGAAACTATCCGACGCCGGCAGGGCAGGCCAGCGCGGCGCACCCCCAGCGTCCGCCTTGTGTGCGGTACCCACCGCAAGTAGCATCCGATCGAACAGGCGCCCCAATCGCGTTAACCGCACCATCGTATGAGCCGATCCGAAGAGACCCCTCCAGTTCGGCGCTCCATCGCCGTTACGATGATCCTGCTGGCTCTCTCCATAACACACCTTGCCTACGTGCCACTCGCCGAGCTGCGCGAGATGCCCATGCTGCCACCCGCCCTCGCCCTCGGCCTGCTGCTCGGAGGCGGATACGCCTATGCGGCCCGCCTGGCCAGCAGGGGCGAAGGTTTCCATGTCGCCATCAACCTGATAATCGGCGAAGATCTGGGTGTGCTGGTGGCGGGCCTCATCCTCGGCCACCCTTGGGGCGAGTACCTACGACCGGGGACGTTGCTCATTCTGCTCCTGCAGTTCGCCCTAACGTTCCCGGAGATCTGGCGGCGTCAGGAGTCGGGGCGCCCCATCGTCGCACCGGCCCGCCTGGCCTGGTTCGTTCTGGCCTGCGCCGCCGCGTTCGCCGCGTACGTCGCTTTCAAGCCTCAGGGGTTGTGGAGTGTGGGGCCACCTGTACCGTGACGGTCTCCGGCAGGCCGCAAATACCGATCGGCTAAGACCCTAACTGGCCTCGTCTTCCCTTAAATATTAGCTTTGTCAGCGTATCGAGAGGTCTTCTCGAGCGAGTTGGCTAAGTGCTGGGGGGCGGAATGCTGGGGACATCGTACGTAGTCCAAGACTCGTCGGGCGGCCTGGCTCTGATGGGATACCTCCTGTTGGGCCTCGCGATCGCAATCATCGGTGGCGCCATACTACTAGCTCTATTCCGCAGGTCGGCGGTGAGTCGCCGCGACCCGGAGGCGGAGCGGATAGACAGCCTCAAGGACCAGATAATCTGGCGGGCGCTGGGCCAGGGGAACCGAATCACCGCTGCCGAGGCCGCCGCTCAATCGGGCTTGAGTGAGGGGGACGCGGAGATGGCCCTTTTGGCCCTGGTGTCAGAGGGGCGAGCGGTGGCGGAACCTAGCGAATCGGGTGGCATAGTCTACCGGATAGACGCGGCTGCGGAGGGCAGCGGCGGGTCCTGACACCTCAGCCCAGGTGGACTGGACGCCCGGTATCAAAGAGATTTGGTGAAGTCCATTTCCCCCGCTTTCATCTAGCTGCGATGCCTTTGCTCACCACGAAGTAGGAGACGTGGGAGGATGATGTCCGACCCCACCTCGGTCGATAAGACCACGGTGGATGAACTGACCGGAAAGCTCGTGCTCGTCATCGAGGAAGCCCGAGCGTGGCACGAGACCGACCTCATGCATCGGCAACTCGCCGCCAAGGTCAAGACCTACGTCCGCTACGCACGCAGCCCGAAATTCGCCGCCGATCACGGCCGACCGGCGCAAGGAACGATCATTCGAATCCTCACCGCACAGCCGCCCGGCGAGGTCTCCCAGAGATTCTTTCAGCGCGTCGCCCACGAGCTCAGCAAACACGGCCTGGTGTTCGAGCAGCAGCTCGGCGAAGAGGGCTTTCCCGAAAGCGTGACACCCAGCGCCGATGTGACCGTCCCCCCGCAGGCTCCCAAGGCACCGCCCCCGGTGAGGCCGAGCCCGACCCCGCCAGCCCCAGCGGCTCCACCACCGGTAGCTCCGGAGCCGGGGCCGCCGATAGCGCCACCGCCCTCGCCCCCACCTCCGCAGCCACAACAGCCGGCCGCCGCCGTGCCTCCGGCTCCCGAGCCGCCGCCCGCGCCCGAGCCGCCGCCTCCGGACCCATGGGCTGAACAGGCGCCGCCGGAACCCGCCCCGCCGCCGGACCCGTGGGCCGACGAGGCGCCCCCAGCCGCTCCCGTCGAGCCCGCCCAACCCGCGGGGCTCGAGTTCGAGCCGACCTTTCCCGGTGAGGCAAGCGGCCTCGAGTTCGAGCCGGGCATGCCGGGCGAGCCTGGCGGCTTAGAGCTCGAGCCGACTTTCCCCGGCGAGGCGGGCGGCCTGGAGTTCGAGCCGGCGGCACCCGGCGAGCCTGGTGGCCTCGAGTTCGAGCCCGCCTTCCCTGAACCGGACGGACTCGATGCCAATTCCGAGGGGCCCGCCGCCAGTGAGCTGGAACAGCTGGTCGAGGGCGGCGGAGAGGAGGTCGAGTTCATCGGCGCACAAGAGGATCCGGCGCCGGCGGCTGCAATGCCGCCGTCCGGGCCGCAAGCGGACGGGGAAGCGACGTACCCTCCGTTCTTCCCTGAGGAAGAGTTCGGCCGGGCATTGCCCGACGTGGAAGAGGTCGCCGCCATGGGGGTTGATGCAGAGGCGACCACGGCCGTTATCGAAACAGCTGCAGGCCAGCAGATCAGGCTCGATTCGCCCAGCGCGCTGGACGAAGCCATCGCCGCACCCGTGCCGGCGGAGCAAGGACCCAGCCTGCTCCGCGCCGTCGGCGCAGCGTTCCTCGGCGCGATCGCCGGCGCCATCGTTTGGATTCTGCTGGCGATACCGGCGGCCACCGGCGCCAGTCCCCTCGCCCTCGCGGTCGCAGTGATGGTCGGCTTTAACGTGCGCCTGCGCGGAGCCGGCCACACGATGCCGTTCCGCGTCGTCGGGATCCTGGGGACCCTTTTCGGGTCGGCGCTCGGTTCGGTTGGCGCGGCTGTGGCACTCAGCGCCATGGAGGCCGGCACACAGATCACCGGCGTCATGGAGATACTCTCAGATCAAAGCGCCGTACTTGCCGCGTTCACCAGCCGGTATGGCGCCCTAGACCTGTTCTCGCTGTTCCTGGCGGGCTACCTCGCGTTCCGGATTTCCGCCTCGAAGCCCGGTTGACCGAGGTCCGGGAACGCAGCAGAAATCCTTGCATCAAGCCAATTTTCTTGTATCTTGGCTTTGAGCTGACCCCCTCAGCGACGCCGCCGGCAGGTAACGCGGTGACCCTGTCCTCACTTTCGTCGATTCTTTCTTTCATATGTGGGCCCTGGCTTCGGGCCTACCGAATGACGTTGTGTTTCACAGGGAGGTAGACGTGAAAAAGCCGACGTATCACTGGCTCACGCGCTTCGCTGCGGCAGCACTGGTGCTGTCGTTTGCAGTCGCGTGTAGCGACGACTCGACCGGGCCCGGCGTTGACGACGTCGATCCCGGCGGCACGGCCGCCCTCGTTGGCGACATTCTAGGGTCGCTGGAGGGGAACGAGCCGTTGGTGAGCTTCAATACCGTGGGCGATGCCATCGGCGGGGCGCTCGGTGGCGGCATCCTGGCACCGCTGGCACAGACCGTGGAGCCCAGGAACCTGGCGCAGTCTCTCGCCAAGGGCGCGCAGCAAGTGGGGTCGTGCTCGGTCGAGCCGGGCACGGCTATGGCCGGTCCACTCATCCCAACCGAGTTGAACAACACAGTATTTGTCTGGAACCCGGCACTGCCCGGATACGCGCCCGGCGGTCTGCTGGAACAGGACCCCTACCCGAGCTCCGACAACGTTCGGTTCATGCTCTATAGAATCGCGTTCGACCCGTTCGGCGGGTGGGAAGTCCTGGTCAATGAGCCCGTCGGCTACGTCGACTTCGTCGATGAGAGCGCGGACCCGACTTTCTCACTGCGCATCGTCGTTGCGCCCACGGACGCGGCGCCGGTCGTGAATTACTCGGTCGGCTGCTCGATAGTGGGCTTCACTGGAACCTTGACGGCGTCGGGATTCATAACTGACGGCCAGACCCAGGTGAACCTGGATCTTTTCGCAGAGCAGAACTTCGGGACCGGCGCGATCGCTGTAGACTTCGACCTCGACGTTCCGAGCGCCAACCTTGCGATCCACTTCGATGCCGAAGCCCCCAGTACCGACGAGTTCGGGAGCGAGACCGGCACCTTCAGCGCCAACTTCTGGGTGACCCGGAACAACACCATCGAATTCGAACTCGCTGCGGACTTGGGCGACCTGACCGGCCGGGTCAGGTTCTGTGATGCGGCGGACAACTGCGCGAACGCAGCTCTAATCAGCGGCACGTTCGACCAGCCGGTTATCACGGACGCCCAGGGGAATGTGCTCAACCAGGAAGCGATAGCGGCGCTGGGCGAGCTCTTCGAGGCCGCAGGCGCGTTCGTAGACCATCTGTTCTCGCTGCTTGGGCCAGCTGCCGATATCTGCCTCGGTGGCGGAACCTGACCCCGGATTTTCGGGACCAAAGCGCGGCGGGCGGTCCATCTGGACCGCCCGCCTTTCTTTCCCCGCTCGAGATGCGATTCTACCCGGAACCGCCGCCCAGCAGACCCTGCAGGCCCGGGGGCAGCTTCTCGATGATGTTCGCTGCCACGTCGGGCAACAGAAGGTAGACCAACACGAGCGCGACAATGACGACCCCAATGACCGCGAGCGCGATCCTCAGGACGCTACGGCCCGTGCGCCGCTTCCCTTTTCCCCCCTTCATGATGACCGTGGACGCCCCGGGGATCCGCTTGGGCGCGGTCTCCGCTCCGACCAGCGCGGCGGCCTCATCCGCCGGGACTTCCTTCAAGCCGAAGCGGAACTCGATCTTCCCGAACTTCACCGTATCACCGTTGCGCAGCGGCTGGGCGACGGCCACCAGCGTGCCGTTGATCCAGGTGCCGTTCGTGCTGTGATCGTAGAGGACGTAGCGACCGCTCTCGTAGCAGACGTCGGCGTGATGCCGGGAGACGGTCTTGTCGGTGACGACCAGGTCGGCGCGTTTCTGGCGGCCCACACGCAGGCTGCCGAAGCCCAGCGTATATTGCCTGCCATCCGACAGGCGTGTCAGCGTTCCTACACGCTCGACATCGGCTGCCGGCTTCGAGGGCCTCCCACCCGCCGGGTCCTTCCCCTCACCGCTCATGCCAAAAACTTAATCCGCCTCCGTTACTTGGGCCAGCCTCGCCGTGGCTAAGCGCGCTCAGCGCGCCAACCTATGGGCTCGCCGGGCTGCCTGCACGATCAAGTACGCCAGCAGCGTGAAGATCGCCAGCGAGACGAACCGGCCGAAGGGGCCCATCCACTCGTACCCTATGCCCTCCGGGATCCGGCCCGAGAACCCGGCCCAGAATGCGATACCCACACCCATGATCCCCACACCGCCCACCAGACCTGAAGCAAAGAGCACTCCTTGCTCGCGTACTTCATGCTTGGACTCGGCATCCGGCTGACGATCTTCCAGTACCTTACGTATCATCCCGCCGACGAAGATCGGCATCATCGTGGTGATCGGCAGGTAGATTCCAACGGCCAGCGGCAAGGACGGCACCCGGACCACTTCCGCCAGCAAGGCCAACCCGACACCCACCAGGACGAAGCCCCACGGGACTTGCTGCTGCAGCACGCCATCGATCACCAGCATCATCATGTTAGCCTGGGGAGCCGGGAGCTCTTCGCCGCCGAACCCGTAGGCGCGCTCCAAGGCGAGCAGGCTCATACAAACGAAGAACCCAGCGGTAAGAACACCGATGAGCTCGCCGACTTGCTGACGCCTCGGAGTCGCCCCAAGCAAGAAGCCCGTCTTCAGGTCCTGCGACGTGTCACCGGCGATCGATGCTGATATTGCTACAACGGCACCAATCGAGAGGGCGGCGACCTTACCCACATCGTCCGTCCATCCGAGTGCCACGAACACCAAGCTAGTACCAAGAAGAGTGGCAATGGTCATCCCGGACGTCGGGTTCGAGGTCACGCCGACGAGCCCGACGATCCTGCTCGACACGGTCACGAAGAAGAAGGCGAAGATGGCAACCAAGAGCGCGCCGAGTATCCGCGCCGCGTAGGACTCGAAGACCCCGAACACCTGCGGAAGAAAAGCCAATAGGACAACTATGACGGCCACGCCGATCATCACGAAGTTCAGGGGCAGATCATCATCGGTCCGCTTGATCACCGCTGCCAGGGGGGTGCCCTCGACACGGGTTCGAAGGCCCCGAAGCCCTTCTTTGAAGGATGTGACGATCATGGGGGCCGACCGTACTAGCGTGGCGATCCCTGCCGTGGCCACCGCCCCCGCTCCGAGGTAGCGCACGTACCGGTGCCACAAGTCGTAGCGGCTCATCTCGGAGATCAACAATTCGGTCTCGGGGTAAATCGGCGTTGTCGCATCACCGAAAAGAATGACGATGCCCGGGATGATGATCAGTGAAGCAATCGCACCTCCGCCAACCATGATGAGGCCGATTCGCGCACCCAGGATGTACCCCACGCCAAGCAATGCCGGGCTCACGCGGATGCCCACCTCGCCCCTCGGCAGAAAGGGCACCTTCTGCCAGAAATCCTGAGGCCACATCACCAGCCCTCGCATCAGCCACTGGTAGAGAGCACCCACCCCAAGGCCGTAGAAGACATTGCGAGCGTGTGTTCCGCCTGCATCCGCCGCCACCAGCACCTCGGCGCAGGCCGTCCCCTCAGGATACGGCAGCTTGCCGTGCTCGTTCTTGATCAGGAAACGCCTTAGCGGGATCATGAAGAGCACACCGAGCAAACCGCCCCCAAGGGCTATAACCAGCAGTTTTGTTACCCCTGGGCTGAACCCCCAGAGGAAGAGCGCTGGGATCGTGAAGATCAGCCCTGACGCCTGGCTGGACGACGCAGATCCCACCGTCTGCGAGATGTTGTGCTCGAGGATCGTGGACCGACCCCAGACACCACGCAGTGCGCCGAAGACCGCTACCGTCATGACCGCGATGGGTATCGACGTCGAGACCGTGAGCCCGACTCGCAGCCCCAAGTAGGCGTTGGCCGCCCCGAACATGATCCCGAACACCGCACCCGTGAACACGGCACGCCAGCTGAACTCCAAGATCCGCTCGTCAGGTGCGATGAACGGCTCGTACTGGTCGCCTGGAATCTCCTCGTAGGCCTTGGGCGAGAGTCTGCGTCGTCCTGTCGTCTCAGCCATGTCTCTTCCTCAAGGTTCAGTTCTCGCCCTGAATCTCGTCGGCCAACGCGCCGGCGTCGTAGATCTTACGCAGCGCCTCGATGATCGCCATCGAGTGCACCGACACCGTACGGCCCGAATCGTCCTCCCTGAACAAGAACCTGCCGGGGAAGAACTCGATGTTGCCGTCGAACACCAGACCGACGACTTCGGCATTACGGTTGACGACGGGACTGCCCGAATTGCCACCGATGATATCGGCGGTGGAGACGAAGTTGAGCGGCGTCGAGAGGTCGACCTGATCCTTCCGCTCGGCCCAGCGCGGCGCCAGGTGCCACGGTTCCTTGTAGTCGAACGAAGCCGCGCGATCGTAAAGCCCGTAGAACGTCGTCTTGTACGGTGCAAAAGTCCCATTGTATGGATAGCGGCGGACAACACCGTCCTGCAGTCTGAGTGTAAACGTCGCGTCGGGCGGCAACATTGTGCCGTAGACCTCGAACAGCGCCCTGGCCACGCGTCCCTCGTGAACCGCCTCGACGGCTCCCAACTCTTCCAGTTGCGCCCCCAGCTCTCGGGCCCGCGCATCGACGGTACGGGCGAGCACGATCGCCGGGTCGCTGGACGCCTCCACGGCAGCGACGCCACCCTCCGCCAACGCGCGGCGTGCCTCTACAGCTGACATCCCGCACTCGCGAATCAGGACGCGTGCCGCGTCCGGCGGCTCCCGCCCCTGCAAGGCAGCCTGCACCCAGGGATGTTCGGCGCCAAGCGCGTCACGGGCGGCGGCCAAGCGCAGGGCCAGGAGCTTCTCCTCGAAGTCCTGATCGATAGGCCGGTCGGAGAAGATCCTTCGCTGGACGGCGGTGAGGTCCTCCTCGCTCCACTCACGCTCGGCTGCCGGCTTCGCCATCTCCGCCGTATAACGAACGATGTCCCGGGCCAACCCCAGGGTCCTGGAGTTGGCGAAGGATGTGTGGCGCGACTCGGGACCGAGTCGGGTCAGTTCGCGGTTGATTCGCGCTATCTCGTCCCAAGCGCTGCCGTACTCGGCCTGCAGCCGCGGATCCGCCGCCACCGCCGCCCGGAAGCTGCGCTCCCAGGCCTGTTTGCTTCCCATGAGCTCGGGATCGTTCAACCCTTCGACGTAGCCCACGTACTGCTTCACAGAGTTTTCGAGGCCAAAGATGGTATTGCGGTACTGGCGTGCCAGCTCCTCGTCCAGCGCCGCCAATTCTCTGTAGACGGCGAGACGCTCCTCGTACGACTGTAGCCGCCCCGTGTAGCCGGCGTCCCTCAAGTACTCGAGCTGCGCCACGGTCCGCAGCCGCAGCGTCGTCCCCGGATTACCGGTGACGAATATCATCTCGCCTTCCGCTGCTCCCGCTTCACTCCATTTCAGGTAGTGCTCCGGGTGAAACGGCTCGCCGTTCTCGTAGATGCGCCAGAAGGTGACGTCGAGGTCGTGGCGCGGATAGGTGAAGTTGTCGGGGTCGCCGCCGAAGAAGGCAGCCTGTCCCTCCGGCGCGAACACCAGTCGCACGTCGTTATAGCGGCGATACTTGTAGAGCGAGTAGATCCCGCCGTGATAGAGCGAGACGACCTGGCAACGATAACCGGTAGCGCTCGAGCACTCTTCCTGGATACGCCCCCGCGCCTCCGCCTTGAGCCGCGTCGCTTCTTCATCAGAGACGCCGGCCGGCGCCGCCGCATCGATGCGCCCGGTGACGTCTTCGATCTCGATCAATTGGTCGAGAGCCAACCCGGGACACACTTGTTCCTCCTCGCGCGTGGCCGCGTGGAAGCCGTCCTCATAGTAGTCATGCTCGGCGTCCGAGACCGCCGTGATGCAACCGCGCGAGCAGTGATGGTTGGTCATAACCAGGCCGTCCGGCGAAACGAAAGAGGCTGAACAGCCGCCGCTCCTCAACGAAGACAGGCGCATGTGCTCGAGCCATTCCGGCGCCGGCCGGAAGTTGTAGCGTTCTTCGAGGTAATCGAGCGGCGGATTGTCGAACGTCCACATCTTGCCGAGGCCCGCCGCGTCTACGGCCTCCACCCCGGTGAGCAGGGGAGCCGCTTCCTGGACGGCGGGGACGCCGGTGCCCTCCTGACTGGGGGCCGGGGTCGTGGTAGATGGTGCCTGGGAAGCCGAGCAGGCCGCCAAAGTGGCGACCGCCAGCGCGAGAACCGAAGCGAACCAAGCGCGCGCATATCGCAGCATCGTTCTCCTCCGAGACTGAGAAGGGTCAACCGGCGTTGGCTGGGGTGTGGGCAAAACTCGGGAATGTCGTCGGTTCGGGCAAGGACCTCCGGTAAGTCCCGAGGCAAGCCCGATCCAGGGCCCGAGCCGTGTAGCCGGGCACCGGGCGCCACCTTATGTTAGGCTCCCCCGGAGGAGCTTCGACATTGAAACGAAGGAATGGACCCCCATGTCTCTAGAGAACGTGCTCAAAGAAAGCCGTCAGAAGTTCGAGGATGAGCTCAAGGAGTTCCTCGCCATTCCCAGCGTCAGCGCCCGATCGGAGCACAAGGACGACATGGTCCGCTGCGCCGAATGGGTGAAGGGGAAACTGAGCGATCTCGGCATGGCGGCGGAGGTAATTCCAACGAAGGGCCATCCCGTCGTCTACGGCGAGCTAATGGAAGCGGGGGCGAAGGCACCCACCGTTCTTGTTTACGGCCACTACGACGTGCAGCCGGTGGAACCGCTGGACGAGTGGAAGACGCCGCCCTTCGAGGCTTCGGTACGAGAGGGCCGCATGTACGCACGTGGCACCGCCGACGACAAGGGCCAGATCCACGTCCACATGAAAGCGCTCGAGGCCTACCGCGAGGCGAAAGGCACGCCGCCGGTCAACCTCAAGTTCCTGTTCGAAGGCGAAGAAGAGGTCGGCAGCGTCAACCTCGAGGACCATATCAGAGAGAACGCAGAGCGCCTGGCCTGCGACGTCGCTGTCATCTCCGATACGCCGATGCTGGCGGAAGATCTCCCCAGCATCTGCGTCGGCCTGCGGGGGATGGTCTACATGGAGGTCCGCCTCAGCGGCCCCAGCCAGGATCTGCACTCGGGCCAATACGGCGGCGGCGTAGTGAACCCGGCGAACGCGCTGGCCAAGATCGTCGCGCAGCTCAAGGACGAGAACGGCCGGGTCACGATCCCCGGTTTCTACGATGCGGTGAAGGAGCCGAGCCCGGCGGAGAAGAAGGCGTACGCCGAGATTCCGATGAGCGAGGAAGATTTCCGCGAGGAAGCCGGCGTTCCGGCGATCGGCGATGGCGAGGCAGGGGTGCACTTCATCGAGCGCATCTGGGCGCGCCCGACCCTCGACGTCAACGGCATGCTCTCAGGTTACACCGGCGAGGGCGCCAAGACGATCATCCCGGCGAAGTCGATGGCGAAGATCTCGATGCGGCTCGTTCCGGATCAGGACCCCAACGCGATCCGCGAAGCGTTCGAGGGCTACGTTCGCTCGCTCAAACCCGAGGGAGTCGATATGGAGATCGACTTCTACGCAGGCGCCCCACCCTGGGCCGTGAGTCCGGAGGGGCCGGTCTTCAAAGCGGCGGCGAAAGCCATCGAGGGTGTGTTCGGTCGCGAGCCTTTGTTCATCCGCGAAGGCGGATCGATTCCCATCGTGCCGATGATCGAGCAGATCTTCGATACGCCGGTGCTACACCTCGGCTTCGCGCTGCCGGGCTGCAACCTGCACTCGCCGAACGAGTGGATGTCGCTCGAGCTGTATCACAAGGGGATCGACATCGTGACGCGCTTGTACGACGAGCTGGACGCCGCGCTGGGCTAGTACCTCTGCGCGAGCGGCTCGCGGCCCGCGCCAGAGGCTATCCTAGAGGGTCGCGTGAGGGATCTAGCCTAGGCACGTCCCTGGCTCTTGTATATACTCCTACGTTCTTTGGCCCCCAGGTGGGCCTAGATTCTGCTCCCAAATGACTGAGAACGAACGGCAGAGGCCGGCAGAGACCAGCAGTTTCATCGCTCGCATCCCGGCGGCGGTTGGCGGCAGCGTCATCACCGTCCTCCGCCACTCAGCAGGGCTGACCCTGCTGACGTTCCGGACCGTGGTGGCGATCGCACGACCGCGCCGCTACTACCGGGCGCTGATGACCCAGATGTACGACATGGGGATCGGCAGCATTCCGGTGGTCGTTCTGGTCGCCGCGCTGGCCGGAGCCGTGACCTCACAGCAGAGCGGCTACCAGTTCACCGGCACGGTCCCGATCTGGGTGATCGGCAGCGTGGTCGCGGCCAGCGTGCTGACCGAGCTCGGCCCGCTGGTGACGGCGCTGGTTCTGGTGGGCCGTATCGGGGCACGGATCGGAGCCGAGCTAGGCACGATGGTCGTTACGGAGCAGGTGGACGCACTGCGGGCGGTGGGCCGGGACCCTGTGGAACAACTTGTCGTGCCCCGGGTGCTGGCCGGCACACTGATGCTTCCGCCGCTGGTCGTGCTGGCCGATTTCGTGGGAATCGCGGCGGGCTGGTTCGGCGCCCTGTTGACGCTGCCGATCACGAGCGCCGAGTTCATCTACGGCGTGCGAACTTACTTTCACGACTTCGCGCTATGGTTCGGGCTGATCAAGGCGGCGGTGTTCGGCGCCACGATCACATTTATCGGTTGTTACGTCGGGCTGCGGGCGACAGGTGGCGCAGAAGGCGTCGGCAGAACGACGACTTCGGTGGTTGTATCGGGGACGGTGGCGATCATGTTCTGGGATGCCGTTCTGGCCAGGTTGTTGAAGGCGTTTGGGTGATCGAGGATTGGGTAGATGATCGAGATCAAGGGACTCAGCAAGAGCTTCGGAGACAACGTCGTACTGGATGACGTCTCTTTCAGCGTGAAGGAGGGCGGCACGCTAGCCCTCTTCGGGCCCTCGGGCACGGGCAAGAGCGTATTGCTCAAGCACATCGTCGGACTGATCGAGCCGGATGTGGGCGATGTCGTCGTCGACGGCGTGTCCATCACCACCGCGAATCGGCGTCAGCTGAATCAGGTGCGCCAGCGCGTCGGGTACGTGTTTCAGGGAGCGGCGCTCTTCGACTCGCTGTCGGTCGGCGAAAACATACAGCTGGGAATGGATGTCGACGGGTGCCGGCTCAAGAAGCAGGAGTGCGAAGAGCGCATTACCGAGTGCTTGAACCTGGTGAACCTGCACCCATCGGTAGCCGATCTCTATCCTATCGAACTGTCCGGAGGCATGCAGAAGCGGGTGGCGATCGCCCGGGCGTTCGCGGGCCACCAGAACTACCTGCTGTACGACGAGCCTACCACCGGACTCGATCCCGAGAACGCGTTCATCATCACCAACCTGATCGAACACCTGAGCGAAGAGCTCGGCGTCACCAGCATCATGGTCACCCACGATCTGGACAACGCCTTTCTCGTTGCAGATCGCATCGCACTCTTGTACGAGGGGAAGATCCGATTCAAGGGCCCGGTCGATGACTTCCGCGAGAGCGAAGACCCCATCGTCAGGCGCTTTGTGAGCCCCTCGGTGGAGACCATCAACGCGGCCTAGGGAGAGACGACTGTGGCTCGGCGAGGCAGGAGACAAAAGGCGGAAATCTGGATCGGGCTCTTGGCGATCGTCTGCTCGATCATCCTAGGCTGGGGCTACTTCTGGCTCACGGGACAGCCGCTGGGGGAACGCGGCTACAACGTCACCGTGATCCTCGAGGATGCAGGTGGTCTGGAGCGGGGTGACCGCGTGCACATGTCCGGTGTCGAGGTGGGCGTGGTCCGCTCGGTCCGATTGGAGGGCGCCGACCGAATCGTCGTGCAGCTCTGGCTCCATCGCGATCTCGTTATCCCCCAGGACACCCGAGCTCTCCTCCAGGCGGTCGGTGTGTTCGGCGACGTCATCGTGACTCTGGAACCGGGTACATCGAGCACCATGGCGAGCGGCGGCGACACGCTCGCTTTCGGCAGGGCACCCTCGTTGATGGATCTGGCGGGAGACCTCGGCGAACAGGCCGAGGCCCTGCTGCTGAAGGTAGATCGGCTGCTGGCCGACTCGACCATCGACCAGGTCCACGGCAGCGTGGCCGCCTTACCCGGCACCGTCCGTGGCCTCGAGCAACTGGTCAGCGAGAGCAGCGACGAGTTCGCAGCCCTGAGCCAAAGCCTGCGCGCCACGGCGGAGTCGCTGGAGAGGACGCTGGAGGGCGCCGAGATCGAGGGCCTGGTCGAAGACATGCGCGAGCTGGCGACGACGGCTTCCGAGACGGCGGCCTCGCTGAGCCAATCGGCCGAGTCGCTACGATCGATCGCCGAAAAGATCGATCGCGGGGAAGGCACGTTGGGTCTCCTGGTGAACGACCCCGGCCTCTACGAGGATCTTCGTGCCGCGGCCCAGAATGCCGCCTTGCTGACCCGGGATATCCGGGAGAACCCGGCGCGCTATCTGAAAGTCTCGGTGTTCTGACGGGATCCGCTGATTGGAATGGAAATGGCCGCCTGGAATGCCTCGCGGCCATTCTCAAATTCCCTACCCCCCGCCCTCCCTTTCCAATTCGCGCCGCGCCTCTATCTTCATCTGTTCCCGCTAGAGACACCCGTTATGGCTGATACGAAGCGCACCCCGGCAGACCCGTCCGCCGCCGGGGGCTCGGTGCCGCTCACCCGAGACCTGCGGGCGGCGGTGGCCGGCCCCTTGGCGCGTCGCCTATCGCCCAAGTACCTGGCGGAGCACTGTCTCTTGCCGCTCGAAGAGTCCGGCGGTGCGGTGGTGATCGCGGCCGGCGCGCCGCTCGACCCCAGCACGCTGGACGAGCTGGCCTGGACGTACGACCGCCCGGTGAAGCTGGTGGAGGCGCCGGAGGCGGAGATCCAGGCGGCGATCATGTCGACCGCAGGGTCGGGCTCCGGGCTGGACGTGGCGGCGCTCCAGGGCTCCGAGGTCGAGGTCGTGGCCGAGGAAGAGGACGCCTTCGACGACGTACGCGCGCTGGCGGCACAGGCGCCGGTGATCAAGCTGGTCAACGTGATGATCCTCGAGGCGTTGAAGGCGCGGGCCAGCGACCTGCACCTCGAGTCGACGCCGGACGGGCTGCGGGTCCGCCATCGCATAGACGGCGTTCTCCACGACGTCTCGCGTCCGCCCAAGACCTACCAGGCCGCCGCGATCAGCCGCCTGAAGATCATGGCGAACCTGAACATCGCCGAGCGGCGATTGCCGCAGGACGGTCGCATCCGCCTGCGTCTTTCCGAGCGCGAGGTCGACCTGCGCGTCTCCACCGTCCCGTCGATCCATGGCGAGAGCGTGGTGCTGCGTATCCTCGACCGCGGGTCGCGGGTACTCGACCTGGGCGAGCTGGGTATGCCGAAATCGGTGCTCGAGAGCTGGCGACGCATCATCGCTCGACCGCACGGGATCATTCTGGTGACGGGCCCGACGGGCTCCGGGAAGACAACGACGCTCTACGCGGCGCTCGATTCGATCAACCAGCCGGGCGTCAAGATCATCACGATCGAGGATCCGGTGGAGTATCAGCTGGAGGGGATCACGCAGATCCCCATCAACCGCAAGGCCGGGCTCAGTTTCGCCAACGCGCTGCGCTCCATACTGCGACACGACCCCGACGTCTTGATGGTCGGCGAGATGCGCGATCCCGAGACGGCGGAGATCGCCATCCAGTCGGCGCTCACCGGTCACATGGTCTTCTCGACACTGCACACGAACGATGCCGCCGGCGGCCTGGCACGTCTCGTAGACATGGGCGTCGAGCCCTACCTCGCTTCTGCTACGCTGGAGGGCATCCTGGCCCAGCGGTTGGTCCGTGTCGTCTGTGAGGAGTGCGCCGAGCCGTACCAGCCGCCGGCGGATGAGCTCGCTCGGGCCGGCGTCACCGGTAAGGACGCCAAAGGCTCCGAGTTCCGACGCGGGCACGGTTGCGATGCCTGCGCCGGGACCGGCTACCGCGGCCGCACGGGGATCTACGAGCTGATGCCGATGAGCGACGCGCTGCGTGAGTTGGTCGTGTCGGGCGCGCCGCTCGACCGGATCCGCTCGGTCGCCGACGCAGAGGGGATGAGTTCGCTTCGCGCCGACGGCTACGCGAAAGCGGCCAGGGGGGTCACAACGCTGGAGGAGGTGTTGCGGGTGACCCGTGACGAGGTGGCGCCGTGAACGACCGCTTCCGCTACCGGGCGGCCACCCCGCAGGGCCAAATCCTGGAGGGCGTGCTCGAAGCGCCGTCCCGTAACCAGGCGCTGGAGGAGCTGCGCAACCAGCGACTCTACCCGGTCTCGGTGGAGGCCGCACCGTCGGCGGTCCGCAAAACCCGTCGTCGTGTGGGGCGCCGTGCCGCCGTCACCTGGTGGACGCGGGACGCCGCCACTTTGCTCGAGGCCGGCCTGCCCCTCGACCGCATGCTGGCGGTGACCGCCGAGCACGCCACCCACGAGGGACTGGCCGAGGTGCTCGCTCAGGTCAGGCGTTCGGTGCAGAGCGGCTCCGGCTTGGCCGACGCACTCGGCCGTCACCCGCGTTTCTTTCCGGCCGTCCTGGTGGCGATGGTCGAGGCCGGCGAGGCGAGCGGCGCGCTGGAGACCGTGTTCGAGGAGGCGGCGGCCCACCTAGAGGAATCGGCGGAGCTGCGCTCGCAGGTCCAGTCGTCGCTGCTTTACCCGGCACTGATGGCGGTGGTCGCCAGCATCGGCGTGGCGGTGCTCTTGCTCTTCGTCGTGCCCCGCTTCTCCGTCATGCTGGAGGAGGTGGGCGGCCGGTTGCCGCTGACCACGCAGCTCCTGGTTACGGGGAGCGAGCTCTTGGCCGGCTGGTGGTGGTTGTGGCTGGGGCTCGTGCTGGCGGTCGGCTACGGCGGCTACCGCGCCTTCCAGAGCCCGGCGACACGGCGTCGCTGGCACGCTGCGCGGCTCGGCCTGCCGTGGGCCGGCGACCTCGAGCTCAAGTACGTGACTGCGCGCTTCGCACGCACGCTGGGCATCCTGCTTAAGAGCGGTGTCGCCATCGTGCCGGCGCTAAGGATAGCCAGGAGCGCGGTGGGCAACGCGGTCATTGGCGAGGGCCTGGCGAGCGCCGCCAAGGGCGTGGCCGAGGGCAGCGCGCTGGCGCCGGCGCTATCGGGTACGCTGCCGCCGCTGGCACTGCAGATGATCGCCGTCGGCGAGGAGAGCGGCCGGCTGGACGACCTCTGCCTGCGGGTGGCGAACACGTACGACGGCGAGGTGCGGCGCGCCTTGCGGACGCTGGTCTCGATGATCGAGCCGGCGATGATCCTGATCTTTGGAGCGCTGGTGGGCTTCGTGGCACTCGCCATGCTACAGGCGATCTACAGCATCAACACAACGGCATTCTGACGATGGTTAAGACGAACGGAAGACGCAGCGCAGACGAGAGTGGCCTGACGTTGATCGAGGTCCTGGTGGTGATAATCGTACTGGGTCTCTTGGCCGGATTGGTGGGCCCCCAGATCATCGGCCGCGTCTCCGAGGCGAAGAGCTCCACGGCGAGCACGCAGATCGAGCTGTTCAACGTCGCACTGGACAACTACCGGTTGGACAACGGGAACTACCCGACGTCCGAGCAGGGTCTCGAAGCGCTGCGCCAGGCACCGACCCGGGCCCCTGTGCCCACCAACTGGCGCGGGCCCTACCTGCGCAAGGAGGTGCCCCTCGACCCGTGGGGCGCACCGTACATCTACCGCAGCCCCGGCCAGGTGAACCCGACCAGTTACGATCTGCTGAGCCTGGGCCGCGACGGCCAGCCGGGCGGCGAGGGTGAGGACGCCGATGTCACGAGCTGGGAGTAACGGCAGCGCATGAGCCCACGCCTGGGGCTCGAGCTGGGACGCGAGGCGATCCGGGCCGTGCTGGTCTCCGGCTGGCCGCGCCGGAGTCTGCGGGTTCTCGACGTCGCCTGGGATCCCGAGGAGCCCGGGCCGGCGGTGGCCGCGCTGCGCGACAGCTTCGGCACGTTCCGCCAGGTCTGTGTCGCGGTGGACATGGAGCTGCTGAAGGTCAAGCGGGTGAAGCTGCCGGCGCTGCCCAGTGACGAGCGGCGCCGGATCCTGGGCCTCGAGCCCGACCGCTACTTCGCCGTGCGCGGTGAGGAGCTGGTGTTCGCCACCCGCGACGTTGACGACCTCGTCTTTGCGGCCTCCGAGCCGGCACTCGACAGTTGGATGGCGGCACTCGCCGAGCTCGGCGTCGAGCGCATCGAGCCGGGCCCGCTCGCGCTGGCGCGCGCGCTCCAGAGCGTCGGCGTCACCGACGGACTGGTCTTGCGGCGCGGCAGCGCCGGGCGCGGCGTCGAGACCCTCGAGCTGATCGATGGCCGGCTGCGGAACGCGCGCAGGCGGTACGGTGACTTGGCCGGGGCGGCGTCCGAACTGGCCGAGGTCGATCTCGAGGGCGTGCGCGACGTCTACCTCGACCCCTGGCAGGAGGAGGAGGCGTGCCAGCTAGTGAAAGGTTTGCCCGGTCGAGAGGTCAAGCCGCTGCCCGGCGTCGCCGACCTGGGCCCGGCTCACCTGTGCGCATACGGTGCAACGCTCGGGACCGAGAGCGCGTGGCGCGAGTCGCTGCTCACCCCCGAGCTCGAAGGCCGGCACCGTCGTCGCCGCCGCACCGGTCTCATCACCGCGGCGGCGAGCTGCGCCGCTGCGGCCCTCTTCCTGCTGAGCTCGCTCGACGCGTACAGGGCCCGGGCCGAGGGGCACCTCGATGCGCGGATCGCGGCGCTCCGCGACCAGGCGTCCGAGGTGCTGACGCTGCAGGAGCGGGCGGCGGCGCTCGGCCGCGAAGCGCAGGCGATTTCCGACATCGAGGCGGAGCGCGCGGACCTGCTGGGCGCGCTGCTCGAGCTCTCCCGCGGTATGCCGCCCGACGCCTGGATTCGCACCATCCAGGCCGAGCCGCCCGACTTCTACATCGACGGCTGGGCCCGGGACGCTCCCGCGCTCATCCCGCTGTTCGAGAACGACCCGCGCTTCGAGGACGTGCAGTTCCGCTCGGCCACGAGCCGCGCGCAGATCGGCAACGAGACCTATGACTACTTCTCACTGGCTCTCCGAACGGTTCGGGCGCCTTAGCCCGCGGGAGCGGCACGTGATTGCCACAGGCGCCCTGGTCAGCCTGCTGGCGCTGTCCGTCGTCTACGGCGTCTTGCCGTTCAGCCGCCGCTGGTCGGCCCGCGAGTCGGCCATCACGGCGAAGGCGGAGCAGCTGGCGCGGCTAGAGGCGCTGGTCGATAACGAGGTCGTGCTGCGCGAGACGACGGAGCGGCTCGAGAACGATCGCGAGCGGCGCGCCCAGCGGCTCTTGGCCGGCAGCACCGAGGCGCTGGCCGCATCCAGTCTGCAAACGCTGGTGCGCGGCTACGCCGAGCAGAGCCGCATTACCCTCGATCGCGTCGATGTCGCCCGGGAGTTCCAAGCCGATTCGGCCGGGCTCATTCCTGTACCGGCCGATCTGGTCGTGCACGGCGACGTGTACGGACTGGTCGACTTCCTGTTCTACCTGCAGAACGGCGAGAAGCTCCTGGTGATCGACGGACTGAGCGTCAGCGCCACGCAGCGCAGACGCCAGACCGGCCCCGAGATGCTGTCCTGGACGGTCTCGCTGCACGGGTTCTACGTCACGGAGGAAGGGCCGGCATGAGGGACGTGACGCGGGTCCTGTATATAGCGGCCGGCGTGCTGGCGTTGGCGGGTCTCGGCCTGCGCCTCGCACCGGCCCGGCCCACGGTACCCAGCGCGGCCCCGGTCGACGTTGGGCAGCCGGCGGCCGAGCCCAGCCCCAGCGAAAGGGCCCAGGCGCTGCTGGCTTTTCAGGAGATCGTTCAAGCCAACGTGTTCAGCCAGGAACGCACGCCGCCCGGCGAGCGCTACGTGCCGCCAGAGCTCGCTGCGGCGACGCCCGCCCCGGGGCCGGCCCGCGCATCCGCCCCGCGTCTCCGCCTGTTCGGCGTCGCCGTGGGTCCGACGGGCGCCGTGGCGCTGATCGATGCCGACCCCGCCATCCCCGGGGCCGAGGTCTACCGCGAGGGTGATCTGGTCCGGGGTTTGCGTTTGATCGAGATCGGTGAGACGGCCGTCGTTCTGGAGGGCGACGGCGGCCGTACCGTACTGACACTCCCGTCTTCCGGCCGGAGGTCACCGTGAAGCACAACCTTACGTGTCCAGGTGGGGGCCGCGCGCGGCGCCCGGTGCTCCTGCTTTTGGCGACGCTCTTCGCCTTGGCTACGCCCGCAGGAGCGCAGCAGACGCGCCTCAACTACGTGAACGCCGACGTGCGCGACGTGATTCGCTCGCTGGCCACCGTGATCGGGGTGAACGTCCTGATCAGCGAAGAGGTTGAGGCGAAGCGCGTCACCTACACGACGCCGGCGCCGGTACCGTCCGACCAGGTCGGCGCCGTGCTCGAAGCGATCCTCGAGAGCGAGGGGCTCGTCCTCGTTCAGCGCGGACCCGTGGCCGAGGTGATGCCCGCCGCAAGCGCGCCGGCCACCGGCCCCATCGGCTTCGGCAAGGAGTTGCCGTCGCCACCGCCACTCGGCCTCATCACGCAGATCGTGCCGCTCCAGTTCATTCGCGCCGACGAGGGACTGGCCGTCCTCCAGCAGCTGGCCAGCCCGACCGCTCGCATCGAGACCGTGCCCCGCTCCAACTCGCTGCTCATCACCGACCGCGGGATCAACGTCGCCCGCTACCTCGAACTGCTGACCCAGCTCGACGTGCGTTCCGACGGCGAAGGCGGCCTGCGCACCTATGTCTATCGGCTCAAGCACGCCAGCGGGCCCGAACTGGCCGCCACCCTCGCCCAGATCTTCGGCGCCAGCGTACCCGCGGTCCAGAGCCGACCACGCGTCGACGCGCTGGCCGACCGAAGCCTCTCACGCACCCTCGAGTCGTTCCGGCAGCGCGAGCTACAGTCGCTGGAACAGCGCCGCGAGATGGGACTGCCACTCGAGTTACAACCGGCAGCGGACACCGCGGCCGCCGAGGCGATGGCCGGACTGGTAGGTGAGACCACCATCGTACCGGACCTGGCAACCAACTCGCTGGTCATACGCACAGCACCGCCCAACTACCCGGTGCTCGAGGAGACCATCGAGGCCCTCGACGTCCGGCCAGCGCAGGTGCTGCTCGAGGTGTTGGTCGCCGAGATCGTCCTCGATGACCAGCTCGAGTACGGCATCAACTGGTCGGTCTTCGCCGACAGCGTGACCGGCGAGAACGTGAGCCTGCTGGGACGCCTGGGCGCCGACGTTCCCGACAGCGCCCTGAGCCTCATCGATGACTTCGCCTTCCGGGTCGTTCGCCTCAACACCGTCAACGTCCGCGCCGTGGTCCGCGCTCTCGCCGCCGAAGCGAACGTTCAGGTCCTCTCGACACCGCACATCCTGGCGCTCAACAACGAGGAGGCCCGCATCCTGGTCGGTAGCGAGGTGCCCTTCAGCCAGTCGACCCGCACCGGCCTCGACGTCGTCGTCGACCGCATCGTCCAGTACAGAAACGTCGGCACCGAGCTCACGATCATCCCCACCATCAACGAGGACGGCTACGTCACCTTCCGTATCTTGCAGCAGGTGAGCAACCTCACCGAGCAGACGGTGGCCGCCGCGCTGGGAGCACCGATCATCTCGACCCGCGAGGCCGAGACCAGCGCCCTGGTGCTGAACGGCCAGACCGTCGTCATCGGTGGCCTCATCGACGAGCAGAGCTTCGACGTCGAGACCGGCGTCCCGCTGCTCAAGGAGATCCCGGTCCTCGGCTACCTGTTCAAGAGCACGTCCACCCGGCGCATCCGCACCGAGCTGGCCATCTTCGTCACGCCCTACGTCGTCTTCACCGACGAGGACGCCGCCGCCCTGCTGGAGCGCGAGCGCGAGCGCCTGCGGAACGAAGCCCTCGACCAGGCACTGACACCCCCTGACACGGCCAACTCACGGGACTGAGTGCGGCGCGGCGCCTCGTCGCACCATCGCGAGACACATCAACCGGGTCGAGTTTTCGGCCCGGTTGATGTCTTAGTGCGGCTCTGCTACAGCGGATTGTGGCGGTGCAACAATGAATCCCCCAGTAGATTGAGACCCATTCTCGTCCTACACATCTGTTACTGCATAGAGATGTGATATTTCCTCATCTACTTCGCGCTTCGGTCGCTGTTTGTTACGCTGGCACGACCTGCACGATAATTGCTACTGCTATCGCCCAATAACACCTTCGTCAGCTTTTGAAGGGACAAGTTGCGACACCCGTTCGCGGGTATCTGAGTCGCCACGTTGTCTGACCGCGATCGCGGTCCTCCCGCCAACCGACAGCGTGGCCCGGCTGAGACCGGGAGAATTACGAACAGCTAATACATGAGGGCCTGTCCGACCCCCCGTCGTGCCCCTGTAGCTGCGGCCGTGTTCTTTTCTAAGCGGCGCTGCCGCTGCGTGGGCGTGGTGTGTCTACCGCGACTTCTGAAGTGGAGCTACCCGCCGCCGTACGATTGATGCGCGGCGGGAGACTCGACGTAGCGTTTCTCTCAACCGTGTTCGTCTTTAGGAACATCCCAACCATCTGAAGGAGCGACTATGAAGCTCACGAGAAGAGACTTCGCGAAGTTGACCGCGATGGCCGGTGGGGCGCTGATGCTGCCCTGGCAGCTGGGCCGGAAGCTGTACGCCCAGATCCCGGGCGGGACGTTGCCCCCCACCGGCGTCGCCAAGTACGTGACGCCGCTGGCCAAGCCCCCAGTGATGCGACGCACGAGCAAGGTCAAACGCGGGGCGATGAAGAACGCCGAGTACTACGAGATCGCCGTGAAGCAGTTCACTCAGCAGATCCTGCCAAACGTACCCGGTGTGCCAATGGCCAACCACCCTCAGACTGACGTCTGGAGCTACGGCCCGGCGAACAAGGCACCCACCCTGGCTAATGGGTACTTCTACCCGGCGTTCACGCTCGAGGCCAAGTACAACAAGCCGACCGTGGTGAAGTGGGTCAACGGACTAGTGGACAATAGCGGCAACTACCGCCCCCACTTGTTGCCGGTGGACCAGACTCTACACTGGGCCAACCCCGCCGGACCGCGTGACCACCGGGGCACCGACCCGGCGCCCTACACGGGGCCCGTTCCGATGGTGACCCACGTCCACGGGGCCCACACCACCGAGGAAAGCGACGGTTACGCCGAGGCCTGGTATCTGCCGAATGCCAACAACATCCCTGGCTACGTTCAGCACACCACCGGGACCTTCTTCGACTACTTCAACAGCAAGTACAATGCGGGCTGGGGGTCGGGTTTCGCCACATTCACGTACCCCAACGACCAGCCTGCCACCACCCTCTGGTATCACGACCACACGTTGGGCATGACCCGGCTCAATGTGTATGCAGGCCCTGCGGGTTACTACCTGCTTCGGGGTGGCCCGCACGACATGGACCTGGGCTACGTCAGCCCCGGCCCCGGCATCGACCCGTTTGGTGAGTTTACCGAAATTCCCATCGCCATCCAGGATCGTTCGTTCAACGCCGATGGCTCGTTGTTCTATCCGGACAACCGGGCGTTCTTCGAGGGGCTGGATCCGGCGCAGCTGCAGATCCCGTTCATCCCGGACGAAGCTTGCGACGGGCTGCCCAGCGACGTGTCGCCGATCTGGAACCCCGAGTTCTTCGGCAACATGATGGTGGTGAACGGCCAGACCTGGCCGTTCCTCGAGGTGGAGCAGCGCCGCTATCGCTTCCGCTTCCTGAACGGCTGCAACTCGCGGTTCCTGGTCCTCAAGATGACCACCACGCCTCGAATGAATAACGATGGCTTCAACACGCCCGGGCACTCGTTCTGGCAGATCGGGGCCGAACAGGGCTTCCTGCCCGCGCCGGTCCAGCTGGATTATCTGCTCATGGCTCCGGCCGAGCGGGCCGACGTCATCGTCGACTTCTCAGGGTTCCCCATTGGCACGGAGATCTACCTGGTGAACGACGGTCCCGACGCGCCGTTCGGTGGCATCGGTACGGAGGACCTGTCCGATTGGGAGTCCACCGGTCAGGTCATGAAGTTCGTCGTGAAGGCGAGCACAAGCCCCGACACGACCATACCGCCGAGTTCGCTGCTACTGCCCGCGCAGCCGGTTCTCCCGGCAACCGATGTGACCCGAGAGGTGTCGCTCAACGAGGAGGAGTCAGCCAGCGTGCGGGTCTCCCAGGAAGCGAGTGGAAATATCGTCTGGGACTGCGCCGACGGCGGAGTCTTTGGGCCCACGGCAGCGTTGCTGGGTACGTACGCGGGTGGGGTTAGCACTCCGCTGACCTGGAGCGATCTCATCACCGAGATCCCGGCGGTGGGCGCCACCGAGGAGTGGAATATCCACAACCGCACCGTGGACGCCCACCCGATCCACGTCCACCAGGTCAAGTTCAAGGTCCTGGGGCGTGGCGCCGACGGCACGCAGCCGCCGGAGAGCTGGGAGGCGGGCTTCAAGGACACTGTGATCGCCTACCCGGGTGAGATCACGCGAATCAAGGCCAATTACGATCTGGACGGCTTCTACGTCTGGCACTGCCACATCGTCGAGCACGAGGACAACGAGATGATGCGGCCGTTCCACGTCGGGCCGATACCGCCGGGCGCGCCGGCGGGATAGCACGTTCGAAGCCGGCCGTACACAGCAACCTCAACCATCGAGGGCCGCCGGAAGGCGGCCCTCGATGTGCTTATGTCGCCGTCGTGAAAGATCGTAGCCTGGCGGGCCGAGGATGGCAGGCCGTAATGAACTGCAGGTGCTCAAAGCCCCCGCTCAGTCCAATAGCGCACCCGCAAAACCGGTCCGGTTATCAATCTCGACACACGTACATCGAAGGCCGCCTGGATCTCGTGAGTGAGTGGGCGGCCCTCTTCCCAGCCGCGGCTGATGATGAGGATCCGCTGAGGCATGGTAACGATGTCGCCGAGTTGCGCGCTCACCGGGTCCGGACTGAGCTCGGACAGCCGCGAGTAGAGCGCCAGCCTGGAACCCACTACCCCTTGCCGCTCCCTCGCTGTGACGAACTCCTCGGCAGCGACCGCTCCGATCTCGGGCACCGCGGTCAGCACAGGCACGGGAGCAGTGTTCACGTTCACCAGACCGTCACCCCAGACGGTGACGTACGGCGCGAGCTTTGCCGCGAGCGAGTCTCCAATGCCTTCGATGCGGGCCAGCTCATCTAGGCGCAGGAGCGGGCGGTTGGTCGGCAGGAAGGGTGAGCCGGCGTCGACGTACTCCCGTGCCTCGGCTCCGCCCGGTAGTGGCTCGTCGTCCTCATCCGTCCAGTCGTACAGCGCGTTTACCAGCGCCTCCGCTTCCTCCACGCCAACGAACTGCTCGAACAGGCCGAGGAGCACGACCTCCGAGGAACGGTTGAGGTCGACCCGGGAGTTGAGGTCGAGAACCGCCACCTGGTAGCGGGCCGACCCCAGCTGCCGTTCACCCAAACTGGCGAGCCGTTCCTCGAAGCGGCTGAACACCTGCGCCCGCTCTTCATCCGTCTCCGCGGCCCTGAACATCTCCGTCAGCTCCATCGTCGCCGCCACGACCCCGCTCTCCGCCGCATAGCGCGCCACGGCTCGCGAGCGCAGGGTGCCGGCGAGGTTCGTCTGGGCGCGGGAGGAGGCGACGACGCCGAGGGCGATGGCGCTCAGCACGATGACCACCCAGAGCACCAGCATCAGCGCGACACCGCGCCGCTCGGCGAGCCGGCGGAAGGCGCGCCCGCTCACCCGCCCGCCTCCACGGGGATGTTGAGCAGTATCGGCGGCAAGGCCGGGCCCGAGTCGGTATAGAAGATGAGGGTCACGGCGCGCGGTAGCTCCCGAATGTTCGTCAAGGAGTCGGACCACTCGGCGTCGGGCCCGCGGCCCAGGACTTTGACGTCGAGGCCGGTGGCGCCGCGGGCGCCGAAGATGGCGTGGGCCGGCGCATCGATCCCCAAAGGCGCAGCGAAGAGGCGGACGCCGCCGGCGTCCCCGGCCTCGAGCGTCACCGTCCAGTCGGTATCACCCGTGAGGGGCGGCGTGCCGCCGGCGCTCACGAAGATGAGCCGGTCCCGAGGCCGGCCCTGGAAGTCGGCGCCGGGCTCCAAGCGCAGCGTCATCTCATCTTCGCCCACCGGCGAGCGGACGTTACGGAGCGCATCGACGAGGAGCGCCTGCCAGGCCACCTCGGCGCGGAGCGCCCGCTCCGACTCCTCTATCCGATACTGCGTCTCGAGCGCCGCGTTCGCCGCGCCGTAGACGAGGAGCGCCACGAGGCCGGTGATGGCGATGGCCACGGCCAGCTCGAGGAGCGTGAAGCCGGCGGGCCGCTTCATGGCTCGGCCTCGGCCAGCCGGTTCAGCGTGAAGCGTCCACCGTCGGGGAAGACGACGGTGACGGTCACCAGCGCGAGCCCCGGGCCCTGGGGCTCGGCGGTGATCCACCGCTCGTAGCCGCCCTCCAACGACTCCCGCCCCCGCCTCAGCGCACCATCGAGATCGAGCTTCGCCAGCTCCATCCCGGTCTCGGCGTAGATGACCGCCCGGCTCCAGGTCCGGGCGTTCTCCGTCGCCCGGGCCGAGGCGCCGAAGACCTGCAGGTAGCCCAGCACGACGAGCCCCAGGATGACCAGCGCCACCATCGTCTCGAGCAGCGTCAGCCCGTTGCGCCTCACGGCGAGCCGACCTCGCAGGTGAGAGGCTCGATTTGGATCTGGCGCGCCGCCCGTGCGCTGGACACGTCGAACCCACAGCTCCCCAGCGGCGACACGATGAGCGTGAAGCGAGGGCCGCGGTAGTCGCGGCCCAGATCACCCTCCGCCAGGAGCCCGGCCTCCCGAGACGCCGCGCCCTCGACGCTCCAACTGCCGTCGGCGGCGACGTTGAGATGCAACGTCTCACCGCGCCGCGCCGCTAGCTTCTGCACCCCGCTCACCACGCTGGCCAGCGGCGAGTCCCCCCCATCGTCACGGAAGATGAAGGCCGGCGCGACCAGTGCCGTCGCCAAAACCAGCAACACCATCACGACGATGACCTCCACGAGCGTGAAGCCGCGCCGAAGTGTAGCGCTTGGGTGCGTGTCGCGTGATGCGTCTGTCATGGGCCTCCGAGAGGGGATCGACGTCGAGCCTGGCCGGAATTGGACCTCGGGGAACCTTAGCTCACACATACTTTCGGCGACAGAGCGCCGCGCGGCGACGCCACACCAGCCTCGCCGGGTGTGGCAGACGCTCACCCCACCATTGTACGCCAACGACAATCCAGCATCGCATCCAGCGAGTCGCGAGCGACTATGGAATACGATTATTGGAACGAATGTTTTTCGCCCGTCTGGTTAACGCTAACGATGGCAAAGGACTCCCGTTCGGGCGTGTGGCAGAATTGTCAGGGGCGGAGAGTATGCAGCACCGACCAACTTGTCGGCATGACTTCTGCCACACAATCAGCGGTTTCTTACGTCTCCAAGGCCCGGCGGAACCGGGGACTGCCGGGCGCGGCCATACTGCACACACACAGCCCTTCCATCCCAAAAGGGAGGTTTCCGTCATGTCTGTACGCAAGCTCTCGGCCCTCGGACTCATCCTCGGGCTCAGCGGCTGGGCGCTCGTCGCCGATGTCGTTCCCACCGACGTCGAGCAGCCCGGCACACAGCCGCGGGAGGTCGCCTCGCTGGAGACGCCCGACCGCTGCGACAACTGTCACGGCGGATACGACCTGGCCGTCGAGCCCGCCTTCAACTGGCGCGGCAGCATGATGGCCAACGCCGGTCGCGACCCACTGTTCTCGAGCAGGACTTCCTGCCGGGCACGGGTGGTGCCGGTGACCTGTGTATCCGCTGCCACTCGCCGGACGGTTGGCTGGACGGCCGCTCGACACCCACCGACGGTTCAGGGCTGATGGAGAAGGATAGCCACGGTGTGCAGTGCGACCTCTGTCACACCATGGTCAATCCCGATGGGTCGGAACCGCTGCTCCCGGGCGTCCAGAACCCACCGTACCTGGCCCACGACGAAGGCAGCCCACCCGTCGGCTACTACGGCAGCGGCATGTTCGTGATGTCTGCTGGCGGCGCCAAGCTCGGCCCGTACAGCGACGCCACGGCACGGCACCAGGCGGATCCGTCCCTCTTCCACCGCGATAAGAACTTCTGCGGCACCTGCCACGACGTTTCGAACCCGGCGGTGGGCAACCTGGCGCCCAACAACGGTACGCAACCCACTGCGGACCCCGTGACCGCCAACGGTGCTTTGGGAGGGGCGGTGGACGGGAAGGCCGCCTTCAACAACTTCCCGTACCAGTACGGAATCGTTGAGCGGACGTTCAGCGAGTTCATCGCCAGCGGGGTCGATGACCTCTTGGTTTCCGACTACGGCACCTTGCCGGCCGATCTCCAGGGCGGCGCGCTGTTGGCCGGTTACCAGAGCGCCACGGCGACCCCTTCCGGGCCGGACTACGTCGACGGCGCGCTCCGCTATTACACCTGTCAGACCTGCCACCTGCGACCGGTCCAGGGCGCCGGCTGTAACAAGAAAGGCGTGCAGATCCGCGACGACCTTCCGCTCCACGACATGACCGGCGGCAACTACTGGGTGCCCGACGCCATCCAGTACCTCGACGGGCTGGGCCAGCTACGGCTGGGCGGCGGTCTGACGACGCTACAGATCGACGCGCTCAACGCCGGCAAGACGCGGGCGCTAAAACAGCTGAGCCAGGCGGCGACGCTGACGGTCGACGAGGGGAACAACACGGTCAGGATAGTCAACCACACAGGGCACAAGCTGATCTCCGGCTACCCCGAAGGCCGGCGCCTGTGGCTCAACATCAAGTGGTACGACGCGAACGGCGTCCAGATTCACGAGGACGGCGCCTACGGCGACATCGATGTGCAGCTCCCCGCCGTCGCTGGGCGCCCAGCCAGGACACTGACCGTCAGGTCGATCCTCGACCTGGGCGATCCCAACACGAAGATCTACGAGGCGCAGCCCGGGATGACTCAGGACTGGGCCGCCACGCTGCGCTCGCTCCAATACCCAGCGGCCATGCCGCTCTCCTTCGACCGGCTGACGGGCCAGGTCACGTACACTCTGGACGATCTGGCAACCAGCCCAGCGGGCACGGCCTTCAAGACGTTCCACTTCGTGCTCAACAACACGGTCGTCAAGGACAACCGCATCCCGCCGTACAACATGAGCTACGACGAGGCACGGGCGCGGAACGCGCTGCCGGCCCCCGCAACGCAGTTCGGTAACCCAGGAACGGGCGGCGTCTACGATTACTTCGATGTCGTCTCGCTCAAGTTGCCCACGGCGGGCGGACAGGCGGTCTATGCCGAGATCAACCTGCTGTACCAGCCCACCAGTTGGGAGTACATCCAGTTCCTCTACCTGGCCAACGACGGGAGCTTCCCGTTCCTCGCCGACGAAGGGCTCTTCCTTCTGGACGCCTGGCTGAACACCACCATGGCGGAGCCCTACGTCATGGCCACTGCGGAGTGGGGCAAGAAGGTCACGCCGCCGGCGCCCAAGATGCACCTGAGCAGCCTGGCGACCTGGTGCGTCGACCGGAAGGGGAACTTCACTACGTTTTGCACAACGTTCGCCGGCCGCGAGACGGTGGGTTACGCGGCCAGGGTTCGCGACATCGACGGCGCGCTCGTCTCCGGCGCCCAGGTGTTTACCGAAATCCGGGACGAGGGCGGCGGCATGCTCGCGGCGCAGCAAGCTTACACCGACGCCACCGGCGAGGCGCTCTTCACCTGGAAGGTCCCGCGCAACGCTCAGGCGGGCATCTACAGCGTCGTCGTGACCAACGTCATCCACGGCGGCTACGAGTTCGACCCGGCGAACAGCATCCCCGAAACAACGTTCGTCGTACAGTAGTCGCGGATCCGACGTACTTTCCGATGCAGCGAGGCCCCGCGTCAAGCGGGGCCTCCTGTTTTTGGCGGCAGCGCCCACCGGCCGCTCAGTTTAGAGCGTCGGGCTGCTGGGGGCTCGACTCCTGCCCGATGAGCACGCTCGCGTCGGCGCCCGCCGGGGCAGCCGACTTGTCGAACACGAGCTTGCCGTCCTCCAGCGAAACTCCTTCGAGGGCCACGACCAGAACATCGTCGAGCGTCTCCACCAGGTGGAACTTGAGCTTGCAGCTCACCTCCTCCGGGATGTCCTCGATGTCGGGCTCGTTCTCCTTCGGTAGCACGATCTCGGAGATACCGGCGCGGCAGGCGCCGAGGACCTTCTCCTTTACGCCGCCGATAGGCAGGACCCGGCCGGTGAGCGTGAGCTCGCCGGTCATGGCCAAGTCGTTCCGTACCGGATGATCGGAGAGTGCGCTGACCAGGGCGGTGGCCATGGTGATACCAGCCGACGGACCTTCCTTGGGTACGGCGCCGGCAGGGACATGCACGTGCACATCGATGTCCTTGAACCGCTCCTGGGGAATGCCGAGCTGTTTGTGGTGCGTGTTGGCGAAGGTGAGCCCGGCGCGGGCGCTCTCCTTCATGACCTCGCCCAGCGACCTCGCCCAGCTGGCCCGTGAGCACGAGCTGACCGTTACCTGGATAGACGCTGGCCTCGACGAAGATGATGTCACCGCCAACCTGGGTGTAGGTCATGCCGGTGGCGACGCCGACCTGCGGCTCGGGTAGCATCTTCTCGGGGTGCGCCTTCGGCTTGCCGAGCACTTCACGCAGGTTGTCGCGATCGACCGCGATGCTCTCCGCCCTGCCCGCGGCAATCTCGCTGGTCGCCTTGCGGGCCAAGCTGCCCAACTCGCGCTCGAGCTGCCGGACGCCGGCCTCGCGGGTCCACTCGTTGATGACGGCGAGCATCGCCTCGTCGGAGACGGTGAGCTGATCCTCGCGCAGCCCGGCCTCCTCACGCTGGCGCGGCAACAGGTAGCGCTTGGCGATCTCCAGCTTCTCGAGCTCGGTGTAGCCGCCGAAGTCGGTGGACTCCATGCGGTCGAAGAGCGGCGCGGGAATCTGATGGCCGAAGTTGGCCGTGCAGATGAACAGCACCTCCGAGAGATCGAAGCCGACGCCCAGGTAGTGGTCGGTGAAGCTGTTGTTCTGGGCGGGGTCGAGGACCTCGAGCAGCGCCGCCGACGGGTCGCCCTGGAAAGAGACGCCCAGCTTGTCCACCTCGTCCAAGAGGAATACCGGGTTCTTGGTGCCGGCGCGCTTCATCCCCTGGATGATGCGGCCCGGCATGGCGCCGACGTAGGTGCGGCGATGGCCGCGGATGTCGGCCTCGTCGCGGGCGCCGCCCAGCGAGACGCGCACGTACTCGCGGCCGAGCGCCCGAGCGATGGACTTGGCCACCGAGGTCTTGCCGGTGCCCGGCGGGCCCAGGAAGAGGAGGATCGGGCCCGACGCCATCGCCTTCGCTCTCTCGTCCTCGTCGGAAGCCTGCTCGCGCCGCATCTTGCCCACGGCCAGGAACTCCAATATCCGCCGCTTCGCGTCGTCGAGGCCATAGTGGTCCTCGTCGAGGATCACGCGGGCCTTCTCAATGTCGAGTTGGTCCTCGGACCTCTTGTTCCACGGCAGGTCGGCGATCCATTCCAGGTACGTGCGTATGACCTGCGCCTCCGCCGACTCGCGGTTGACTCGCTCCAGTCGCCTGAGCTCGCGGTTCACCTCCTCGCGAGCTTCGTCCGGTAGCTCCAGCTCCTCGAGTCGTTCGCGTAGCTCCTCTATCTCGGCGTCGGTGTCCTCTTCGCCCAGCTCGCGCCGGATCGCCCGCAGCTGCTCGCGCAGGTAAATCTCTCGCTGCCGCTCGCCCAGCTCCTCCTGGACTTTCGAGCGAATGTGCTCCTGCGCCTCGAGCATCGCTATCTGCCGATAGAGATGCACCAGGATGCGACGCAGGCGCAGCTCGACCGACGTCGTCTCCAGAAGCTCCTGCTTGTCGGATGCGCCGAGCTCCATGTAGTAGGCCACGTGATCGGAGAGGGCGCTAGGCTCCTCCACCGCGCGAATGAACCTCTCGATAATCTCCTCCGGCACACCGCGGTGCCGGCCGAGGTCGGCCGCCTTCTCGCTCACCTCGCGGAAGAGTCCCTGGAAGGCTGCATCGTCCAGGTTGAGCGGTCCCTGATCGGCGAGCGGTGTGACCACCGCCTCGAGGTTTCCGCTGGTGGTCTCTTCGTAGTGGAGCGCCGTCGCCCGCCGCTCACCCTCGAGCAACAACTGCAGGCCGCCGGGGAAGCGCTGGACCTGCGCGATGCGACAAATCACACCGATGTTGTAGAGGACGTCGGCCGTCGGCTCATCCACGTTCTCGCGCTGCGCCACGGCGAAGATCAACTTGTGCTCTTCATCGCCTTCGAGCGCCTTGTCGATAGCACGCAGCGTCTTGTCTCTCCCGGCGACGATCGGCGCCGTGACGCCCGGAAAGACCACCGTCTCTCGCAAGGGGAGGACCGGCAGTTGCAATCTGTCGTGGGCCTGATTCTCTATATCCGTCAACGTAATTCTCCTTTAGCAACAAGCCTGACGCGGGAGCCGCCTTTCGGCTCCACCCCCAAAGCTAGGGGCTTGGGCTCATTTATGCACCGTCCGTGCCAACAAACCCGCGCCAGGCTGGCATTGTTTCCGGTCGCGAGGATGCGGTCCCTGCCATCGCGGCAGTAGCTTCATCGCGCACTGCCGAAAGCGGTGCTATTTTGCGCTCCATGCGAGTCACCGTCACGGGCGCTGCAGGCAGGATCGGCATCGCCAGCGTCAAGATGCTCGTCCGGGCCGGCCACGAGGTGCGTGGGTTCGCCCGCAGCGCCGAGGCCTTCCGCAGCCATATCGCGGATGATCGTGTCGAGGTCGCAGAGGGTGACATTCTCGATCGTTCTGCGGTAGCCGCGGCCCTGGAGGACGCGGACGCTGTCATCCACTGCGTCGGTTTCCCGGCGCAGGAGTTCGTGCACAACTGGGACGCGATCCGCTTCACCCTGGAGGGGCTCCGCCCGGGTGGCCAGTTCGTGTTCCCCAGCAACCTCTGGGTCTACGGACCGCCGCAGAGCGAGCGCGTGGGGCCCGACCATCCCAAAGCGAGCCCGGCGCGCCTGGGCGAGATTCTGGCGGACTTGGAGAAGGCGGTGACGGCCGAGGGGGGAACGGTGGTCCACCTGCCGGACGTGTATGGTCCCGGCGTCACACACGGCCTCACTTACTCGATCTTCCAGCGCGCTTTGGCGGGTAAGTCGGTCTGGTTCCCGGGCGACCTCGACCGCCCCATCGAGCTGCTCTACATCGAGGACGCCGCCCGGGCGCTGGTGGCGCCGCTGGGTCGAAGAGAGGCTCGCAGCGTCGATTACACCGCTCCAGGCTGGGCGCCCACCACCCCGCGCGAATTCGCGGAACGGGTGTTCAGGGCCGCGGGCCTGCCGGCGCGACTCTATTCCCTTCCGCTCGCCGCCCTGAACCTCCTCGACACACTCCGCCCCGACCGACGTGTCCTGCGCGACCTGTCCTACCTGCGGGAGTGCCCGACGCTGCTCGACGGCACACTCATCCGCCGCGATCTGGGATGGGTACCGGAGGTGGACTATTCAGATGGAATCAGGAGGACGATCAGGTGGCTGCGCGATCAAAGGCGTCCGGCCGAGCGGGCGCGGGCTATCGACTGAACATCGAGCACTGTACGATGTTCAAAGTTCACTAGTCACACGGCGGCGAGCGCCTGATCGAGATCGGCAATCACATCTTCGTAGTGCTCAACACCGATGGAGATGCGCACCAGCGCCGGCGTGATCCCCATGCGCGGCTGGTCCGCCGCCGGGATGTCGGAATGCGTCATCGTCGCCGGGTGCTCGGCAAGCGACTCGGTTCCGCCCAGGCTGACCGCCAGGTGAACGAGCTTCAGAGAGTTGAGGAAGCGAAAGGCCTCGGCCTCGCCGCCGTGAATTTCGAACGCCACCATGGCGCCGGGCGCGAGGCACTGACGCCGATACAGCTCGAACTGTGGATCGTCCTCGGTCAGGTGACCCAGGTAGTTCACCTTGTCGACCTTGGGATGGTCGGCCAGGAAGTCGGCGACGTAACGAGCGTTCTTCATCTGCGACGTCATACGCAGCTTCAGCGTCTCCAGGCTGCGCAGGATGAGCCAGCCGGTCCAGGGGCCTGACGCGGTCCCTAAGAAAGTCCGCGTTTCGAGGACCTTGGCGACCAACTCCTCCGATCCCAGGACAGCGCCGGCGATCAGATCGCTATGGCCGCCGATGAACTTGGTGGCCGAATAGATCACAAGGTCGGCGCCGAACTTGAGGGGATGCTGGAAGAGGGGGCCGAGGAACGTGTTGTCCACGGCGACGACGGGCTTCCGCTTACCGCAGCAACGCTTGGCGAGATCGGCGCAGTGAGAGATGTCGACCAGATCGTTGGTCGGGTTTGCCGGCGTCTCGACGAAGATCATCCCCACTCGATCCGCAACCGACTTGTCGCTCAATGCTTTCTCAGCGGCCTCCCGGCCGTCCGGACCGGCGGGAAAGTTAACGACATCGATCCCGAACTGGGGGAGCACCTGGGTGAACAGGTGCTCGGTCCCACCGTAAAGCGGCTCGCTGTGCAGAAGCACATCGCCCGGCCGCAGAAACGTGAAGGCCGCGGTCGCGATGGCCGCCATCCCGCTGGTACAGACCGCCGCCGCCTCCGCCTCGTCCCAGAGCGTCAGTCGATCCTCGAGGATCTCGAGGTCCGGGTTGTTCAGTCGGCTGTAGATGAGGCCGAGGCTTTCGCCGGGCGCTTTCTCGCGCAGCCCGTAAGCCAACTCGAAGAAGGCCTTGCCTTCCTCGGCGCTCTTGAAAGCGAAGGTCGAAGTCTGAAAGATGGGACACTTTATGGCGCCCTCCGACCATTCGGGGCGGAAGCCGTAGCTCATCATCAAGCTCTCGGGCCGCAGCTTGTGCTGGCCTATTTCCCGCTGCGTGTATTCCTTCTTCTTCCGCACCATCGTCGCCTCCCAACGGTTCTCAGCTGGCCGGGGCAGGATCTAATACTACCTCCCGGGGCTGTCGAAAGTAAGGCGCTCCGACACCCCGTCACTGGATGTCAGTATTCTCGACATCCAAATCAGTTCGAAACTTGCGTTCGACACCCCACCCCGGTACCCTTCTCATCCGATGAACGAGAGCAGAACCTATTTCCGTACGGGACTCGGGCTAAAGCGAACGGTGTTGCCCGTGTTGGAGGGCGAATACCACTCGCAGGTGGTCGATCGGCTGCGCGAGCGTGGTTATCGCGTCTCCTCGGGTGACGTTACGGTCCGCCTGGCCGAGGAGTTCGGATACTGCTACGGTGTGGACCGCGCCGTACAGTACGCCTACGAGGCGCGCCACAAGTTCCCGGACCGACGGCTCTTCCTGCTCGGCGAGATCATCCACAACCCGCACGTCAACAATCGCTTGCGGGAGATGGGCATCGAATTCCTGATGCCGGGCCAAGACGGCCGCTTCGAGTACGGTGAGCTCACACCCGAAGACGTTGTGATCATCCCGGCATTCGGTGTGACGATGCGCGACTTCGAGGAGCTGCGGGACATCGGCTGCCTGCTGGTGGACACGACCTGCGGTTCGGTGCTCAATGTTTGGAAGCGGGTCGAGAGCTACACTCGCGACGGCCATACCGCCATCATTCACGGCAAGCATTTCCACGAGGAGACGAAGGCGACCGCATCACAGGCGAGCGGTCACAGTAGCGCTTACCTGATCGTGCGCGATCTTGATGAGGCCCGCATCGTCTGTGACTACATCATCAACGGCGGCGATCGCGATGACTTCCTGGCACGTTTTGGCCACGCCTGCTCCGACGGTTTCGACCCCGATCGCGACCTGGTGAAGATCGGCGTGGCGAACCAGACGACCATGCTCGCGTCCGAGACCGAGCGGATCGCGCAGGAGTTTCGCGCGGCGATGACGGAGCGTTACGGCGCAGAGCAACTCGACGCGCATTACCGTCACTTCGACACGCTCTGCAGCGCGACGCAGGACCGACAGGACGCCGTGATAAGGATGATGGAATCGCCGCCGGACATCATGATCGTGATCGGCGGCTACAACTCGAGCAACACGAACCACCTGGCACAGATATGCGCGCGGCATACGCGGACGTACCACCTGGAAGATTCAACCTGCATCGATCCGCAGGCGGGAACGATCAGCCACAAGGTCGTGGGAACCGACCGCGTGGTTAGCGACGCTGACTGGCTGCCTGACGGTAAAGTGGAGATCGGTCTCACCGCCGGTGCTTCGACCCCGAACAACAAGATCGGCGACGTCGTGCTGCGAATCTTCGCTGCACGCGGGATAGACCTGGAGCAACGCCTCGCCGCCGAAGCTGCAGACGACTAGCTCAACGTTGCGGCGCCGACCCCCGGCGCTCCACTTCCCCAGCCCGCAATCGACGTAGGCTCTTACCGAAGCCGATGACGATAGCGTCGACGGCCAGGCGTTGGCCATCCGGGTTCTCATACGCCGAGCGCACCCTGCCACCCGCGTGATCGGAGTCCAGCGTCTTCAGCAGTACGGCGGCGACCGCGCTACCCAGCGGCCAGAGGAAGGGATCCACGTCCAGCGTCGCCACCAACGAGTCCGTGGTCAGGATGGCCGCCAGGTCGGGGAGCCTGTCTTCCAGCCTGTCCTGCATCGGCGGGTCGCCCTCCATCTCGGCGACGGCGGTATCGGCTACACTCTCCTGGAGCGCCGCCCGGAAACCGTAGTATTCCAGCGGGATGGGCGGTCTCTGGATCGGGCAGGCGAGGACCGCCGCCAGCATCAGCAGGTTCGTCGAAACAGCTATCGTTACACGCCTCACAACACCTCGCCGAAGCCTCCGCTCTGCGGTACAAACTCTCTCCGCTGAAGAGAGTGGTCCCGGAACCGTCAGCGCAACGGTCCGGTTCTACAGATACCGGGCAGCGAGTACCGAATGCTGAATGCCGTTTGGTGAAGTTTTGATTGGACCTACTTCGCTAATCGGTATTCAGTATTCGGTACTATGGTTAGCTCTTCCGCTTCGGGAACCAGGGGAAGAAGGCGTTGGTGCGCTCGACATAGTCCCGGTACCCGGGTTTCACATCCGCCAGTCTCTTCTCCAGTAGCGTGACGCCCGACACCCGCATCAAAAGGAAGGTCATGAGTACAGGGCCGTAGATCGTCCACAGCGAACCCGGCGTCGCCGCAGCGAAAAGAAAGAACCCCCACCAGACCATCGCGTCGCCGAAGTAGTTGGGATGCCGCGTGTATCGCCAGAACCCGCGATCGAGGACCCTGCCGGCGTTGGCTGGATCGCGCTTGAAACGCGCCAGCTGCCAGTCACCGCCCGCCTCGAAGGCGAGGCCGACGACGAAGAAGAGAACGCCCACCCAGTCGATCCAGGTCAGGCCCGCGGGCACGGCGCTGTTTTGAGCCTGGAGGAGCGGAATGGATATGGCCCAGAGGAGAAACGCTTGCAGCCAGAACACGGTGAAGAGGCTCCGCCAGGGAAAGGTGCGCGGATTGCGCTCCCTCATCTCGCGGTAGCGATAGTCTTCCGCTTTCCCCCAGTTGCGCTTGAGGATGTAGAGCGACAAACGCAGGCCCCAGAGGGTCACCGCGGCCAAAACGACGTACCTCCTCGCCTCTGCGCCGTCGGTCATGAGGAAGTAGAGCCAGGTCACCAGGACGAAGCCCGACCCCCAGAAGACGTCGATGATACCTGCGTCACGCTTGATCAAGCTCAGGACCCAGACCAGGGTCATCATGTCGACCGCTGCAGCCAAACCAGTCAGGGCGATGGATAACATCAGGCTGTTCCCGTTAGAGGTGTCGTGCTCGGCGCCAGCCGGGAGTCGATTTCAGAGCGAATCTTCTCGTGCGTCCTCCGGTCGATAGGATAGCGCCAGGCGATCCCGATGGCGATCAAGTTGCACAGGCTCGGCGTACCTACGTAGAGCAGCCGCAGCGTCCAGACGGCCGTCGGCGCCTGTTGACCCAAACCCGGCACATAGCCGGAGAAGTCGAGGATGGGAAACGCGAGGCCGGCGCTCAGGGCCGCGGCCAGCTTTTTCACGATAGACCAGAATCCGATGTACTCACCCTCGCGCCGCGTGCCGGTCGTCCACTCGTCGTAGTCGATCGCGTCCGCCTGCATCGACGGCGGAATCGCCATCACACCTCCTACACCCAGCGCCGACAGCACGACTATGACGCCGAAGATCCCCGCGTCTCCACGCCCCAACCAGAAAGCCGGGACGAACGCAGCCGTGTTGACGCCGAGCGCGAGCAGCCAGGCACGCCGCTTCTCCAACCGCCGCGCCAAGAAAATCCAGACCGGGACGGTCGCGGCGCCGATACCCAGGTAGACCGCGAGAAAGAAGGGGCCCGCCGTACTCCCCAGCACGTACTCCACGTAGAACAGGATGATTGTCGCCGCGACAGAGAAGCCCAGGGCGCTAACCGCATAGGCGCCCAACAGGATCCGGAAGGGACGGTTCCGCCAGATGCCGGCGAGGTTCTTAAGAAAGGCCTTGGGTCGCTGTGACTCGGCCCAGACGCGCTCGCGGACGACGAGCACACAGCCGCCGATGGCCACGGCCACGAGAATCGCATAGATCAGCGCGATGTCGAGGTAGCGGGCCCGTTCCTGCGCCAGGTCACCCGTGAGATCGCTACCCACACCGACCGCGATAGGAATCACCGCTGCAATAAGCGTCCCGGCCAACACCGCCGCCTCCCGGGTGCCCAGGAGTCGGCTACGCTCGTCGTAGTCGAAGGACAGCTCCGCACCCAGCGCCTCGTACGGCACCGTCACCATCGTCCAGAACAGAAAGAACAGGAAGGTGAGGCCGCCCAGGTAAAGTCCCTCGGCCAGCGGCTCTCCCGATCGAGGAAGCACTACGAGGGCGACGAAGCAAATGGCGAGGGGCGCAGCGCCCGCCAGCATCCAGGGGCGGCGCCTGCCCCAGCGCGTTCGGGTGCGGTCGGACAGCGCACCAATGGCCGGATCGATGACCGCGTCCCAGACCCGCGACAACAGCACCACGACGCCGAGAACGGTCAGGTCGATGCCGAGGACATCGGCGTAGTACTTGGGCAGGAAGACGTAGAAGGTGAGGGCCAGGGCAGCGAGCACGAGGCCCGGCGCGCCGTAGGCGGCGACGGTCATTGAGCGCAGACGCGGGCCTGGTTTCACGTGGGCAACCGTTCCTCGGCCGAGCCCGGGCTAGCGGAGCAGCGCCTGCACATCAGCTCGAGATGCCCCATCGACCTCGACGACTTTGTCCCGTCCGCGCTCGCCCTTTACGATCCTCACCGCCCCTTTCGACACTCCCAGCCGCTTGGCGAGCAACGCCACCAACTCGGCGTTGGCCGCGCCTTCGACCGGCGGAGCCGCCAGGCGGATTTTGATCGCCTCGCCGTGTGTGCCGGCGACCTCGGTACGAGACGCGCGGGGCTGGACCCGCACTGCAAACAGCACACCGCCCTCCCGCTCCTCGATGCGCACGATTCTCAGGAGACGCGGCGCGTTTTGCGGCGCAGGAAGTCCATCATGATGTACTGGCCTAGCGTAACGGTCGAAGTGAAGTAAGCCTTCCCCCGGCAGAGCTCCGAAACCTTCTTGACGAACTCGACCAGCGCGTAGTCCTGCGCCAGCATGAACGTGTTGACCTGGATGCTCGAGCGACGACAGAGCGTCACCTCGCGATACGTCTCACTCAGGATGCGGGGATCGAGCCCCATCGGGTTCTTGTAGACGTGCCCCGGACCGACGGTTATCGCCGACGGTTTGCCGTCGGTGATCATGATGATCTGGCGCATGTCCTTCTTCTGCGCGAGGAGCAGGCGTCGCGCGAGCCGGAACCCTTCGGCGGTGTTCGTGTGGTAGGGGCCGACCTGCGCCGTGGCCAACTGTGCGAGCGGGATCTCCTCGGCGCTGTCGTGGAACAGTACGACCCTCAGAGTGTCACCGGGATACTGCGTTCGTATGAGATGCGCCAGGGCGAGTGCGACCTTCTTGGCCGGCGTGAAGCGGTCTTCGCCGTAGAGAATCATCGAGTGCGAGCAGTCGAGCATCAGGACGGTGGCGCACGACGAGCGATACTCCGACTGGTGCACGTGCAGATCATCGTAGTCCAGGTTGATCGGCACACCGAGCCCTTCCCGCTCGATCGCTTTCTTCAGCGTGGAGGGTACATCGAGGTTCATCGTATCGCCGAACTCATATTTCTTCGACACCGCTTCCGCTTCGACCCCCGTCGCCAACTCCGGAGTATCGTGTGCGCCGAAGCTCGACTTGCCGATCGAACCGAGCAGTGCTTTTAGCGTCTTGTAGCCCAAAAAATCAAGGCCCTTTTGCGTGAGGTTGAACTTGATGGAACGGGACGCGCCCTTCCCGATGCTGCCCGGCCCGGTCACCGGCTGTCCTTCCGTCGGCATCTGCGGCAGTTGTTCCGTGCTCAGGTAGCCCTCCTCGATCAGCCGTCGCACGATATCGTCCAATAGCTCCGCCAGCTGACGCGCGCCTTCCTCGTCCGGATCCTCGGCCAGCGCCTTCAGCATCTCGGGCGTGACCTGCCCAGTCTCCAACAGCTTCTGTAGGATCGCCTGCTTGAGCGCCTCGAGATTGTCCTGCGGCTCGTCGGCCCCGAAGTCACCCCAGAACGGGTGATAGTACGGTCCACCGGCGAACCCGCTTTGGAGAAGGAAGTCCGCGAGCCCATCGAGCAGCCCCTGCAGGTTGAGCGACTCGAGAAGATGCCCCTTGTACTTCGTGTAGGTAGTGAAACGCATGGTAGCTAATCGCTTGAGTTCTACCGTTTGGTGCCCGGCCAAGTTAGCTTGTCCTGGCAACAGCTGACAACTTTCTCAGCCGGGACATGTCCCGCGACACGGGAGACCGTATGACCAGGGCGCGAGAGATCACTCTGATGTTGCTCACGGCGGCGATCATCTTCTTTGCCGGCCAGAATCTCGAGTCGGTCGACGTCACATTCCTGTGGTTCCACTTTCAGGTACCGCTCGCCTTGATCACGCTGGTCCCGCTGCTCGCCGGGCTCGTAATCGGCGTCGCCGGTACGGCCATCAAGCTGGGCCGGCGCCGGCGTGCGGCCGAGCCGGAGCCGGAGAGCGAAGCGGAAATCGAGGCGCCCGCGGAGGACGAAGTCGAGTATGAGCCCACAGCCGACGACGAAGCGCCCGCCGAGCTTTGAGTCCGCTGCCCAACGATAAGGCCGATATGCGGCTCAGCTTCTGCAAGATTTCGGGAGCCGGGAACGACTTCATTCTGCTTAACGCGGCAGCCGCCGCTGAAGTGCCCAATCTCGGAGAGCTGGCGCTGGAACTCTGTCGACGGGGGACCTCGGTAGGCGCCGACGGCCTGATAGTCGTCGCGCCAAGCGAGCGCGCGGACGCCGACGTCCGCGTTCGTTTTTGGAACCCGGACGGCCGTGAGTTTGGAACTTGCGGGAACGGTACACGGTGCGCCGCCCGGTTCGCCGCGCTCGAAGGGCTGACAGCCGACCAGATGCTCATCGACACGGACGACGGCGACATCGAGGCGCGCGTCGCCGGTTCGGAGGTGTCTCTGTGCTACCGGATCCGGCCAACCGTCAAGCTCGACCGATCCGTAACAGGCGGCGAAGGCGAGCGAACGGGGCATTTCGTCGAGGTCGGCATCCCTCACCTCGTCGTCCCCTTGGACGCGCTGCCAGACGGACCAATCGAACCGCTGTGCCGACCGCTGCGCTCCGCACCCGAGCTCGGCCCCGCCGGTGCGAACGTCAACCTGGTCGAAGTCATCGACCGGCATAGCATTCGAATTCGCACCTACGAGCGTGGCGTCGAGGCGGAGACCCTCGCCTGCGGAAGCGGCTCGATGTCCGCCGCCGTGGCTCTTTGCGCGGCCGGCCGCGTCGAGTCGCCGGTCGAAGTCACCACCAGGAGCGGCGACCGGCTGACCGTCCGCTTCCGACGCGAGCCCGGCGGTGGCTTCTCCGACCTCGAGCTCGAAGGGCCCGCCCGCGTGGTCTACTGGGGTACGCTCGATCGTAACTTCGATGCCGACTGATGCAAAAAGAAGGGTCGGAGCCGGGGGACCGCTCGCTCCGGCCGACCCGGCAGTCGGCGTCAGCGGTTCCCGAATGTTCATCGCGCAAAGCACCCACAGTTTTGGCCTATGTATCCGAGCCGGGTCGCTAACACCAGCTCCGCGAGTCGGTCCCCCGGCTCCTCCCGGCTTACTTCGAGCTTGCCGCCGGGCGGCCTGTGCTTTCCAACAGGTTGCGGGGCGTCGGGCGGGTCGTTGAGCGGAGCTGGTGTTAGCGACCCCGCGATCGCGGCGCAGCCGCGAGCGCGGGGGAGGCCGGAGCGAGACGACCCGCCCGACGCCCGCAACCCGGATGCCCGGGTCATAGAATCACCGAGTCTTGGATAGTGGATACTGAATCCAACGTCTCCAACCTGCGTAGGCGGTTGCTCTCCTGGTACGACGCGCACCGCCGGGCGGAGCACGTCCGATCCGTACCACGTCTGGGTCGCCGAGGTCATGCTGGTCCAGACGCAGGTGGACACGGTCATCCCTTACTACCGGCGCTTCCTAGAGCGCTTTCCCGACGTCGGGTCGCTCGCAGCCGCGCAGCTCGATGACGTGTTGAAGGCCTGGGAGGGGCTCGGCTACTACGCCCGGGCGCGGAACCTGCACAAGGCCGCCGGCGTGATCGTCGGCGAGCACGGCGGCGAGCTGCCGCGGGATGAAAAGGAG
>JBDHJU010000157.1:0-3402 GCA_039586755.1 Gemmatimonadota bacterium
TCCCAGGGCCATGGCCGACTCGGTGAGCGGTGGCGAGATCGCGCGCAGCCCGGCGTGGGTGTTGCGCACGATCGGCAATAGCGAGTAGAGAAACAGCGCCACGACCGCCTGCGGATATCCCAGCTCGTCGGAGAACCAGCCCACCGGCCGGATCAGGAGGACCAGCAGGGCGATCGCGGGGATGGTCTGGATCACGCCGACCACACCGAGCACGAGCTGCCCCAGCCGGGCGCGCCTGGCCGCCAGGACTCCGAGCGGGACCGCCACCAGCACGGCCCAGAAGAGTGAGACGGCCACCATGCGCAGGTGCTCCAGGGTGTAGCCTCCAATCTCTCGAGCGATGCTCGCCTCGACGGTTGCGACCTCGGTCCCGAGCGATCGCGCGAGAAACGCGCTGGCCACCGCGGCCTCGCGCGTGCCGTCCAGCTCGACCCGCCCGTTCAGCGCCGCCATGGTCGTCTCGTCGAGCCTCCCGCCGAGGGAGCACAGCGCGTCGACCCACGAAGGCGCCCGCTTCTCCAGCTCAACCCGATACAGGAACAGCGCGTCGTAGCGCGGGAAGTGGCCCAGGTCGTCCTGGAGCCGCCGCAGCCCGAGCTTCTCGATCTTCGCGTCGGTGGCGTAGAGATCGGTCACCTGGATGACACCCTCTTCCAGCGCCTCGTAGGCCAGCGCGTGCTCGAGGCCGCGGACGTCCCGCTGCGGCAGACCATAGCGGCGTGCCAGCGACTTCCAGCCGTCGGCCCGCTTCATGAACTCGTTGCTGAAGCGCAGGACGAGATCACCGTGGCCGCGCAGGTCGCCGATGGTCCGAATGCCGCGGCGCGCCGCCAGCTCCTCCTTCATCCCGAGCACGTACGTGTTGTTAAAACCGAGCGGCGGGCTCGCCTTCAGGCCGAAGCGCGCCAGACGCTCCCGCAGCTCGTCATCGCCCGACAGCTCTTCGCCGGCGAAGATCTCCTCGGTCAGAGTCCCGGTGTACTCAGGGTAGACGTCGATCTTGCCGGCGACGATCGCCTCCCACAGCAGGCGCGTCCCGCCGAGCCCTTCCACGTGCTCGGCCTGGAACCCGGCGTCCTCCGCGAGCTGGGCGGCCATCTCGCCCAGGATCACCGACTCGGTGAAGGCCTTCGAGCCGACCCCGACCACCGCGCCCTCCGCGGCGGCCGCCGGCCCGGCGAGCCCCACGACGAAAAGGACGATGACGATCTCGCGACGCATCACGATTCGTTCTCACCCAGATGTGTGCGGCGCTGGGCCGTCACGAAGGAACGGGCGAACGAGTCCGCAGGGGCGTCGAGCAGGTCCTGGAAGCGGCCCTCCTGGACGATCTCCCCCTCGCGCAGCAGCACCACGATGTCGCCGAACAGCCCTGCTTCGCCGAGGTCGTGCGTGACCATTACGACGGTCTTGCCGAGCGACAGGAAGACCTCGCGCAGCTGATCCTGCAGGTCACCCCGGACCATCGGATCGAGCGAACCGAGCGGTTCGTCCAGGAGCAGCACGGCGGGATCTAGGAACAGCGCGCGCATCAGGCTCACGCGCTGCCGCTCGCCGCCGGAAAGTTGGATCGGGAAACGATCGAGGATCTCGCGCGACAGCCGCGTCCGATCTAGCAGCTTGGCGAGGCGCTCCTCGATCCGGCCTTTGTCCTGGCCGAGGTGACGCGCCATGAGCGTGACGTTGTCCCGCGCACTGAGGTGGGGAAACAGGCCCCCTTCCTGGATCACGTAGCCCATCCGGCGCCGCAGCTCGAGGACGTTGTCGTCGCCGACGATCTGGCCGTCGAAGCGCACCTCACCCGCGTCCGGCCGCATGAGACCGATCATCACGCGCAGGAGCGTCGACTTGCCGCAGCCGCTCGGTCCGATCAGGACCGTCGTGCGGCCCGGTTCGACGGCGACGTCGACGCCGCGGAGGGCGTCCGTCTGACCGTAGCGCTTCGAGACTCCGCTGAGTTCGAACATGATCACGACCAGGCGCAGTTCACTTGCACGGAAGGAAGCGCACCGTGGTCTCCATTTCTTCCAGCACGCTCTCCAGCGCCGTGAGGGTCTCGTCGATGTCCTCTTCGCTGGTCTCGCGGGACAGCGAGAAGCGCACCGAGCAGTGGGCCTCCTCTGCGGTCCGTCCCATGGCGAGGAGGACGTGAGTCGGCTCCGGCGAGCCGGACTTACACGCCGAGCCGGACGACAGCGCGATGCCGCGCTGGTCGAGGGCGACGACCAGCGACTCGCCGCGCAGGCCGGGCAGGGTCAGGTTGAGGGTGTTGGGCAAACCATTCTTCGGGTCGCCGTTCTGTCGCGCCTTCGGGACCCGCTCGCGGATGCCGTCCCTCAGGCGATCCCGAAGCCCCCGGATCTTCGCGCCCCGATCGAGGTGGCCGCGCGCGATTTCGGCCGCTCTTCCCATCCCGACGATGCCGGCGACGTTCTCGGTGCCGGCGCGAAGCCCACCCTCCTGGGAGCCGCCATGAACGAGAGGCTCCAGGGCAACGCCGCGGCGCACGAAGAGCGCGCCGACACCCTTCGGTCCATGCATCTTGTGGGCCGAGAGCGTTAGCAGATCAACGCACAGCTCTTCCACGTCTACGGGGACCTTGCCGGCGGCCTGGACGGCGTCGGTGTGAAACGGGACGCCGCGTTCGTGCGCCACTGCGCAAAGCTCGCGGATCGGCTGCATCGTGCCGGTCTCGTTGTTGGCCAGCATGATCGATACTAGGAACGTGTCGTCGGTGAGCGCTTCCCGCAGGTGGCTCGGGGCGATGCGGCCCTGCTCCTCGGGCGACAGGATCGTGACACGAAACCCGACCGACTCCAGAAACGCCGCCGTCTTCAGCACGGAGGGATGCTCGATCGCGCTGGTGATCAGGTGGCCGCTCCTCTCCCGGCGCGCAAAGGCGAGGCCCTTCAGCGCCAGGTTGTTCGCCTCCGAACCGCCGCCCGTGAAGAGAACGCGGCGCGGGCGTGCCCCGATCAGCCGCGCCACGTGACGGCGGGCCCCCTCCATCCCTTTCCGCGCGTCGCGGCCGCCGCCGTGGATGCTGGACGGATTGCCGCCGCGGTCGATCAGGTAGGGGAGCATCGCCTGGCGAACTGATCCATCGAGAGGTGTGGTGGCGTTGTTGTCGAGGTCGATCCTCTTACGCGGCAGTGCGGAGGGCGCGGTCGCGGCGGGAGCAAAGGCGGTGGCGGAGCGTCGCAGCGGGGCAGGTTGAGCTGCGTCCTTGGCAGCCTCCACCCTCACCACGTCGCAAAGCAGCGCCTTGTAGACCGGGAAGCCGGAGATCTCGTCGTAGTTGCCCAGGTCGGTCAGCTCGTTGACGTTCCACTCCCGCCACGCCTTCGGCCCGACCGGCGTGCCGCCGCCCATGTTGCACTCCACCGCGCCCTGCACGATGTC
>JBDHJU010000158.1:0-5031 GCA_039586755.1 Gemmatimonadota bacterium
TGGCCGCACAAGAGGAAGGAGAGGCACCTCAGCCTGGTACCGTCGTGTTCTCCCAGAACAAGTGTCCGGCTCAGAACGTCCCTATTGTCAATGCGGCGATGGATTCCATCTTCGCGCCGGTGCTGGATGAGCTTCTTGAAGAGGGGAAACTGTTGGGATGGGGTATACTGACTCACTCTTGGGGAGACGAGTGGAACTGGAACATCTATTACAGCGTCGAGAGTCACCGGGCATTTCTGGACTTCTGGAGCGAGTACATCGGACGACTAAACGAGCGTCACCCCGGCTGGCCGGAGCAGGTGTGGGATCTGTGCACGGATCACAAAGACAACATCTACTCGGTACGAATTGCCCACTGACACGCGCCTTTGCAGGCTCTTGCGTTAGCAACATCGTTTGACAGGGCGTGTACGAGCGGGTGGGGTCGCGCGGCCTAACGACCATTTTCACTAGTGCCCCCCCAAGCAAGAGGTTGCAGTAGCGGCGTCACGATCACGCCTAGTACAGTCCGCAGGCTTGCTAGCCAGGTCTAGTACCCTGCTTTTCGCCCTCGTAACCCGTTGATACCGAACCAATTGCGCGGACATTTCCCCGAAAATCCATACCTGACCCTTCGTATTCACCGTTTCCCACCAGGAATCCCGAAAACACCGCAGAATTGAGACGGGCTGCTAACGTGTATCCATACGGGGCCCTGGGGGGAGATGGGGGCTAGGTCGACCCCAGGCGATTCACCTCTCTATCCTCAGACGGCCTGACGACCGCAGAGGGTAGCCAAAACCTCGTTTGCCGCTCTTGCGTTCTTGCAGAGGCAAGACACGGGCAAATCGTCTCAAACGCCTGACAGTGCAAGAGGTGTGAGTACCCGACAGGTTCTCGAAACCAGTCCGGTGGTTTGAGTGCGCTACCCTAGCCAGGGGATCGGCGATGCGAGCGGGACTTTCCGATCGGCATCGATTGGCGTCTAGAAGAAGAAGAGGGCAGCCGAAGCTGCCCTCTGTTTTTTCGTTCCGGAAAGCGGTTATGGTGTGGGCGGGTCCAGATCGAGCACAAAGACCGGCGACGACTTGTTAGTGTAGGTCCCACTGCCTACCTGGCCGTAGCCGCCCCACCCCCAACAGTACCCGTCATTCGCCGGCGTGACGCCGCAGGTGTGGTAGTAGCCCGCGCTTATCGACTGGAACGTCTGCCCCCCAATGACGGCGACCGGGTTCGCTTTTCCATAGTCCGGCCAGCTCGAGAAGGTCCCGTCCCCGAGCTCGCCGAAGCGGTTATACCCCCAGCAGTACGCCGCGCCATCCGTCGCCAGCCCGCAAGAGTGAAAGCCCGCGCTCACGTGGTGGAAAGTGATTCCGCCCGTCACGGCTGTCGGGCTGGGCTTGTTGTAGGGCCACACTGGGCTCGTCGTCCCATCGCCGACCTGGCCATGACGGTTGTATCCCCAACAGAGCGCGTCGCCAGCCGTCGTCACTCCGCACGAGTGAATCCAGCCAGCGTCCAGCGACTGGAACGTGTGATCGCCGCCCACAGCCGTGGGACTCGGTTTCCGCTCGTGTGAAGTTCCCGTGCTGCTGTCCGTCCCGTCTCCGACTTGGCCGTGATAGTTGTACCCCCAGCAGAACCCGTTCCCGTCCGTAGTGAGTCCGCACGCGTGCCACCACAGCGCGCGCACGGATTGGAACTCGTGCCCGCCAGTCACGGCCACGGGGATCGCAACTATATAGCCGACTGACCCGATCCCGAGCGAACCGTACCCGTTAAAGCCCCAGCAGTATGCGTCGCCGTCCGTCGTCACGCCACACGTATATTGAGCCCCCGCGCTGACCGACTGGAATTTGTACCCGCCAGTCACGGCCACCGGGGTTGCCTGATAGTACGGGTAGACCGAGCCGGTGCCGAGCTGGCCGTACAAGTTGAAGCCCCAGCAGTACGCGTCGCCGTCCGTCGTCACGCCACAGGTGTGGCTCGCCCCCGCGCTGACCGACTGGAACTTGTGTCCGCCAGTCACGGCAACCGGCGTCGGCTCCAAGGTCGGGTAAAGCGAGCCGGTGCCGAGCTGACCTTGAAAATTGGACCCCCAGCAGTATGCATCACCCGACACGTCCACCGCGCAGCTGTGATTGCCTCCGGCACTCACGAGCTCTCCTGAGACAAGCGCGCCCTCCTCGATCCGGAACTTAATGGGCAGAGTCCGGCCATCCTTCAGCGGGATTAACTCCTCGGTATCGACGTTCTTCAGTGCTCCCCCGCTGCTCACCACCTCCACGTCCGCATAGCCAAGCACCTGCAAGCCCACCAGGACCCGAATGCGATAGGTTTCCCCCTCCTCGAGCCCGAAGTTCTCCAGGATGTCATCAGTGTGCCAGTTGACCATGTAGTGTTCGTCCTCATGCACGACCCTGATGGTCTCGGAGGCGGGTCCAGTTTCGGTGTTGTACATCGCCACGTCCGCCCGGCACTCGGAGCCATCCCAGATGCAGATCCACACATCCGGCGCCAGGGTGCCGTCAAATTCGCCCGTTGGGGGTGGGTCCGGGGTCGGCACCATCGGTGGCAAGAAGAAAAAGTGCGTGTTGCCTTCGTGCACGCCGTCTGAGATCGCTTGCTCCGGCGCTCCGACTGGGGCCGTGGGCTCATCATCGGTGGCACACCCGCCAAGCAGCAGCGTCCCGCATAACCCTAGGGTTGGAAATAGGTATCTCCTCACAAAGCCGCTCCGATTTGAGGTGTGTTGTGAGACCGAAGATCGTCAGGCGATTGGGAAAACGACGCAGGTGTCACTTTAGCTGGCGGTGAAGATGGGCCAGCTTGAATACGGAAGACTCTGTCACTGCAGATTACCACGGCTGAGGTCTCCCAGACCTGCGAGACTCACTCGCTACATCCTCAGCCCTTTCCCGATAGCAGAAGTATGGCGAAGGCAGCTCGGCGCTGCAACACGCCCATCAGGAATACTGTTTATCGATTGTTGATGATGCTTTGATACCTGCTGCCCACGTGCCCGTCATGGATAGAACCACCCGGCCGATGTTTACGGTGGGGTGACCGGCATCCGGTTGTGCCCAAAGCTGCGGCCTCGGTGCTCCGGCATCAATCACCGCACGACTGACGGCTGGACCTGATCAGGGGTGACAGAGTGTGCCCGTCGTCTTTACCGTGTCTTTCCTGTAACGGGTCTCATCGGGTGCAACTCAGGCAGGGTCGGCGCGCCCGAAACCCCGCATAGGTAGGCATCTTTGGATGTGGGTGGCGGTATGGGGGCGGATTTGAAGACCAGTCGAGCCACCAGGCCCGATCCGCCCCCGCACGAAACTGCGGTCGGTCGGAGAACTCAGGGGTCCGCGTTTCCTCAGGTGCCACCGCCCTGCTCGAGGCTGCCGCTCAGCCGGTGATAGCGGCCCTGGCGGTCGATGGCGCCGAAGCTCGCCTCTAGTATCGTCCCCGGCGGAACACCCTCGATGCCGCTGAGGTCGAGCTCGGGGAACGGCAAGGCAGTGAACAGCTCGCCCAGAAGGAAAGGCAGGAGTGCTTCGGCGAGGGCCATCACCGGGGTCGCCGCCGCCTGGGGGTCGGGCACCCCCTCCGCCGCTGTGACCTGTACCCAGGTTTCAACGTTTGGGTCGACGACGGTCAGGCCGCCGGCGTCGACGCCGAGCGACAGGGTCGCCAGCGCCGACACATAGAGCTCGACGTCGACGGGCTGTGTGAGCCCCCCGGCACCCTGTATCAAGTCGGGATCGACGGTTGCATCGATTTGGAGATCGCCGATGCCGATCTCGATCTGGTCGCCGCTCTGCCCCGCCATCACGACTGGCGGCAGGTGGGCGAACGTGGAGATGGTGACGCCCTGACCGATGGCGACCTCGCTGAGATCGAATGCCCCCGCCTGCCAGGCGGCCCAGAAGAATTGGTTCAGGAGATCGTCTTTGAGCCCGGCAGCGATGGGCGGGCCGGCCGCGAAGCTGGGCGGTGCCCCGCCCGCCTGGATGGCCCCCTGCCCTGCGGCGTGCCCCAGCGTCGGCGGCACCACCTGCGCCTGCAGCCCAATCTGACCGTATCCTGTGGTGAACTCGAGCCAGCTCAACCCGCTCACGACGCCGAGGCTGAGGTCGCCCCCGGGCAGCGCGATCGCCTCAGGGAGTCTGAAACTGGCCAGGGCCTCCTCGATGAGCGGCGCCGCCTCGACCGCCATCATAGTATTCAGCTCGTTCTCCAGGTCGGCCACCAGTACGTCGACGATGAACACCTCGACAACGGTCATCAGCATATTGGTCCACCAGTTATCCGACGTGATGTCCAGGTCGCTGATCTGGGTCACGACGTTCTGGAAGATCACGTTCGGCTCCCCCCCCGCGCCCAGACTCAGACTGATGTCGCTCTCTGTGTTGACCGCGCCGATGTGAGCGGTGCCGGTACCGTCGCCACCTGCCCACCAGCAATCACAAGGAAACTCGCACGGACAATCGAAGACGAGTGGGAGGGTCAGGTTCTGGATCAAGAACACGAAGTGGAGCCCGCCTTCGATGGCCAGCAAGCTGAGCGACGGCTGGTCGTGGCTGAGCCCCGTCACGTATATGTCGTAGCCCGCCTCTTGAGCGATCGGGGTCGTCGGATCGATCAGCGCGCTGAGATCGATGCCGCCCGTGGCCAGCGACAGAAGCGTGGCCATGTCGTCGATGTCCTGTCGTCGATCGCTTCCTGGTTCAACTGAACGAAGAGGGCGTGCTCGACTTGGGCCTCGGGGTCGGGCGCCGCGGCCGGCGCGAAGTAGGCCGGGCTGCGCAGATACGACTGTGCCAGAAACCCGGGAGGCCCGCTTTCCGCTTCGACGCGGCCGCTGATGACGGACATCCCCCAGCGGCTCTCCTGACTGAGCTCGAACGCCTCACACCGCTGCGCGCCGGATACGGAAATGTCGACCCCGTTTACCAAAAGCTCGGTGATGAAGTCGTCGGGGTGACAGGCCTGACCGGAGATCGATACCGGCGAGGGGTCCATCGTGCCCTGCATGAGCATCGCAGCGCGCTGGGG
>JBDHJU010000013.1:0-79561 GCA_039586755.1 Gemmatimonadota bacterium
AGTCTATACCACAGCCTGTCCACGCAACTGCTACAGCACCTGCGCCATGAAGGTCCAGGTGGAGGACGGGCGCATCCGCCGCATCGAACCGCACTCCGGTAACTTGGCCACGCCGGGTGGCGCCTGCCTCAAGGGCCTCAGCTACGTCGAGCGTGTCCATTCGCCAGATAGAATCCTCCACCCGCTGAGACGGGTGCCGGAGAGCGGCGAATTCGAGCGGATCTCGTGGGACGACGCTCTCGACACGATCGCCGAGAAACTGGTCGAGCTGAAAGCCGACCCCGGCCCGCAAAGCATCCTCTACTACAGCGGCAGCGGCACCAAGGGCCTGCTCAAGGGGGCGGGCAGGGAGTTCTGGCGGCTGTATGGTGGTTGCACTGCGACATACGGCGACCTCTGCTGGCCGGCCGGGCTGGAGGCGGCGCGTCTGACCCTCGGCGCGAACAAGCACAGCGCGCCCTGGGACATCGCGGACGCGAGGCTGATCGTCCTCTGGGGGAAGAACGCCGCCGAGACGAACATCCATCAGATGGCGTTCATCGACCGGGCGCTCGACGCGGGGGCGAAGCTGGTCGTCATCGATCCGCGCCGGACCCAATCGGCGGAGCGCGCCGAGCTGCTCGTGCAGCCGCGGCCGGGGACCGACGGTGCTTTGGCATTGGCGATCGCTCACCTGCTCATCAAGTCGGGCTGGATCGATCGGGGGTTCATCGATCGGCACGTGCTCGGCTACGAGGCGTTCGCCGAGGCCGTAGCCGACTTCACGCCCGAGCGGGCGGCCGAGATCACCGATGTCCCGGTGGAGTACATCGAGCGGCTGGCGGAGTATTTCGGCACGATCAGACCGGTGACGATAAGCCCCGGCTTCGGCATGCAACGCTTCACTAACAGCGGGCAGACGATGCGGGCGCTGCTCGCGATCCTTGCCATTACCGGCAACATAGGCAAGCCGGGCGCCGGCTGGGTCTACGCGAACCTGCAGAGTCACATCTTCGAGCCCGTGCTGGATCCGATTGCCTTCTATCCACCAGAGAAACCGGACGGCGTGGTGCGCGTTTCGATATCCACCGCGCGCCTCGGTGCCGAGATGTTGGCGACTCAGGACCCGCCGCTGCGCATGGCCTGGGTAGAACGGGGCAATCCGGTCACCCAGAACCCGGAGACGAACACGGTGCTCGAGGCGTTCCGCGCCCTCGATTTCCGGGTCGTGGTCGAGCAGTTCCTTACCGATACAGCTCGTGAAGCCGACATCGTTCTGCCGGCGAAGACCATGTTCGAGCAATCGGACGTCATCGGCGCCTACTGGCACGCCTACGTGCAGCTCAAACAGAAGGTGATCGATCCGCCGGGTGAGGTGAAGCCGGAAACGGAGATCTACAGGCTGCTGGGGCGGCGGTTGGGCATAGCCGAGGGTGAAGATCCCACGATCTTCCCCGTCGCCGACGATGAAGTCGACGCGTACCTAAAAAAGGCTATGGAGCCGTTCCCGGAGCTCAGCCTCGAGCTTCTGCGCGAGGGCCCGCTGCCTGCGCCGGGCGGCCAGGACGTGGCGTTCTCCGACCTCGTCTTCCCCACACCCTCGGGTAAGATCGAGCTCGAGTCCGCAGAGGCGGAGCGGCGCTGGGGGGTGGCTCGCGTGCCGACCTATGAGGAGCCCGGTGAGTCGATCCGTCGGTCGCGGGGGAAAGCGGACGGTTTCGACACGCCGACGGCCTATCTGCATCCCGACGACGCACGCGATCGGGGGGTTGGCGACGGTGATTGGGTGCGCGTGTTCAACGAACGGGGTGAGCTCGAGATCGAGGCGCGTCTCGACAACGGACTCAAGCGCGGCTGCGTGTGCGTCACCAACGGCTGGTGGATCAGCGAGGGGGGCACCGTCAACTTCACTTCGGCTGCGCGAGAGACCGACATGGGACACGGCGCAGCGTTCCACGAGAACCGGGTCGAGGTCGAGCGACTGGGCGATGGCGAATAGCTTTCTCTTCGACCCGAACCGTTGCACGGGCTGCGGCGCCTGCCGGCTGGCCTGCAGTATCGAGAACCAGCTCGAGCCCGAGCGCAGCTGGCGGCGCATCGACACGTTCAATCGCACCCGGCATCCCGGCGTGCCGCTCTATCATCTGTCACTCGCCTGCAACCACTGCGCCGAGCCGGCGTGCATGTTCGCCTGCCCGGCGCTCGCCTACTCGCGCGACGAGAAGAGCGGTGCGGTTCTGCTGGATGAGGGCAAGTGCATCGGTTGCAGATACTGCGCCTGGGCCTGCCCGTACGATGCGCCGGTCTTCGAGCCGCCGCGCGGCGTCATGACCAAGTGCACTTTCTGTTACCACCGATTGCGAGATGGGCTGAAGCCATCGTGTGCGTCACTCTGTCCTACCGGTGCTCTCGATAGTGCGGACGTTTCGGAGGCCGAGCTCGAGAACAGCATCCCCGGGTTCCCGACTACCGATCTGGGGCCGCGGCTGCGGATCGAGCCCTTGAACGAGAGCCGGCGGCTGCCAGTGATGACGGCGCCAGCGGTCGCCGAACCGTATGTGGCGCCGGCCGAGGACCCGACCACGGGGGTCACACTCAAGTCGGAATGGACGTTGATGGCGTTCACGGTTCTGACGGCGACGCTGGTAGCGGCCGTTGTCGCGACGCTGACCTCTGCGTTCTCGATCGAGCCGATCGTGTTTGTCGACGCAGCCGTCATAACCGTGGCGCTCGGCTCGTTCCACCTGGGCAAGGTGAGTCGAGCCTACCGGGCGATCTTGAACGTCAGGCGCTCTTGGTTGAGCCGCGAGGTCGTGGCGATGTCGAGCTTCTTCGCGCTCGGCGTGGTCTATCTGTGGATTGCTCCTGGGAACCGTGCGTTGGGCGCCGCCGCGGCGCTCGTGGGTCTTCTCGGGTTGTACTGCGCCGATCAGGTCTACAGCGTTCTGCGAGCTCCGCGTCCCGCCTACAAACACAGCGCCAGCGTGCTGTGGACCGGTCTCTTTCTAGCCGCGGTCTTCGCCGGCTCATGGTTCGCGGCGCTCTTCGGCGTCGGCAAGCTGGCACTCTACGTCCAAAGGAAGACCGAGTTCACAGAGGCGGGCCGGCCGGTCCGACCGGGCACGAGCTTCGCGCGAGTCGTCTTCGGTTTCGCGATACCGGTGGCATTCTGGTTGGTCGAGCCGGCAGGAGGTCGGGCGCTGACGATCGCCAGCGTTCTGCTGGGCGAACTGATCGATCGCGGCGAGTACTATGCCGAGCTGGAGTCGGAGTCGCCGCGCCGTCGGATGGGGATCGATCTCGAAGAACAGATAAGCGCCTACCCGGTAGCCGATCAAAGGCTCGTCGCCTCGGCGGGCGACTGAAGTATCTGCGGGGTTGACGCCCACCTTGTGTGGGTGGGAACTTGTCTAAGACAGAATACCCTACGCTCCTATTCATAGAGAGATGAGAGCACGTCGAGCTGGCGCGCTGGCGTTTGCGGTTCTGCTCACCACGGCTTGCCGGGTGGCGGCGCAGGAGCGGGACGCCTACGAGCGCCAGCGCGAGGACATGGTACGTCTGATCGAGGCGTACGGGGTCCGTGATTCGGCGACGCGCGCCGCGATGCGCTCCGTACCGCGTCACGAGTTCGTGCCCCGCGAGTCTGCCGGGCGGGCCTACAACGATCACCCGCTCCCCATCGGCTACGGCCAAACGATCTCGCAACCGTACATCGTCGCCTTCATGACCGAGATCCTGAACGCCAGTCCGGGGATGAAGATCCTCGAGGTCGGTACCGGGTCCGGTTACCAGGCGGCGGTTCTGGGGGAGATCGGCTGCGAAGTATTCACAGTCGAGATCTTTGAGGCGCTGGCGACGAGCGCGCGCCAGCGGCTGGAGCGGCTAGGTTTTGAGAACGTGACGGTCCGACACGCCGACGGTCATTACGGTTGGGAGGAGGAGGCGCCTTTCGATGCGGTGATCGTCACGGCCGCCGCCGGCCACATCCCGCCGGCGCTGGTCGAGCAACTGCGGCCGGGCGGTCGCATGGTGATCCCGGTGGGGAGCGTCTACGGGGTGCAGAACCTCATCTTGGTGGAGAAGCATTCGGAGGAAGACGTTCGCACCCGTAGTCTGCTACCGGTGCGTTTCGTGCCGATGCTGCAGGGGTTACGCTGAATCGTGTGACGACACCTGGCCGACCGCTGGCCGTCGCTCTCATCTCGGCCAGCACACTTGCCTACGAGATCCTTCTCGTCAGGGTCTTCGCTATCGAGCAGTTTCACCACTTCGCCTACATGGCGATCGGTATCGCCATGCTGGGGTTCGGCTCGGCCGGCACCTTCCTCGCCCTGACCGTGCCGCGCAGAGAGCGCGCGGAACGCTGGTTCACCTGGGCGGCGCTACTGACCCCCGTCGCTCTTCTGGCCAGCGCGGCTCTCGTGCATCGCGTGCCGCTGGACGCCACACAACTGCCGTGGGACGCATGGGCGTGGCCGAGGCTCGCGCTGATCTACCTCCTGCTCGCCACACCGTTCGCGGTAGGTGCATCGGTAGTGCTGCTGGCGCTCACCCTGGAGCCGGACCGCGTCGGCGTACTCTACGGTGCGGGTTTCTTGGGCGCCGGTCTGGGGGCGGGCCTGGCGCTGGCGATTCTCTGGATCGCGCTACCCGAGCGGGCCCTGGCCACGCCCGCCTTGGCTGCATCGCTGGGTGCGATTGCCTCAGTGCGACAGACTGCACGGAAGCGAATCGCCTCCGTCGCAGCCGTCGCTGGCCTTGCACTCGCCGTGGCGGCGTTCGTGCGACCGTTCTGGCATATCGAGGTAACTCCTTACAAAGGGTTGCCGCAGGTGGAGGCGTTCCCCGACGCGCGCCGCGTTGCCGAGCGGGCGAGCCCGCTGGGTTGGGTCGTGGCGGTGGATGCGTCGGCGTTCCGTCATGCTCCCGGACTGTCGCTTCTTTACCGCGGGACGTTCCCGACGCAGACGGGGCTGTTCGTAGACGGGCAGACGGCGGGAGCGGTCAGCAATTGGGAAGAGGCGGGCGCAGGAGGGGACATGTTGGACTGGCTGCCTTCGGCCGCACCCTACGCGCTGGGGGGTCGTGACGATGTACTGGTGGTTGGTGCGGGTGGTGGGACGGAAATCTGGAACGCCTTGGCCCACAGCGCTACTACGGTGACCGCGGTGGAACTGCATCCCGAGTTGCTTAAGCTGTCGGGATGGGCGAGTGAGGGTCGAGCGCGTCTCGGTGAAGCGCGGGTGGTGACCGCGGCCGGCGATGCGCGGAGCTTCGTGGCGGGCTCCAGGGAGGAGTTCGACCTCATAACGCTGAGTGCCGGCCTCGCGTTCGGTACTTCGGCGGCCGGCGTCTACGCGCTCAACGAGGATTTCCTCCATACGGCGGAAGCGTACGTCGCCTACCTCGAGCGTCTGAGCGAAGACGGCGTGTTGGCGATCACCCGCTGGCTGATGGTTCCACCGCGTGAGAGCGTGCGCGTCATCCTTACGGCGGGCGAAGCGCTTAGCCGGGTCGCACCTGAGAACCTCATCGACAAGCTGGTCGTCGTGCACAGCTGGGCGACGGTTACCGTTCTGGTGAAACCGTCGGGCTTCAGGTCCGAAGAGGTGCACGACCTGATGCGTTGGGCCCGGGAGAGACGGTTCGACCTCGATTGGTATCCCGGTATCGAAGCTCCCTCGACAGGGTTCAACGTCTTGGAGGAGCCGGTGCTCTACCGCGCTGCTGCAGCGGTCATCGGGGGTGAGGAGAGTATGGAGCGGTTCGCCGCGGCCTACCCTTTTCGTGTGTCTCCCGTCGATGACGCTCGGCCATATCCCCACCACTTCCTGCGGGCCGGGTCGCTGGCGGCTTTCTTCGGCAGCGATCGAGGGTCGTGGCTGGCCTTCGCCGAATGGGGCTATGTGGCGCTGATCGCGACTCTGATACAGAGCGTGATCCTTGCCGGGCTGTTGATGGTGCTGCCGGTACTGGTTCGAGCTCGAACGACGGTGACGGCGAGCTGGCCGCGACTGGTATGCTACTTCCTGGCCATCGGCTTCGCCTACCTGGCGGCGGAAGTGGCCGCCATCCAGCAGCTCAATCTGCTGCTGGGTCACCCGGTTTACGCCGTGGCGGCGGTCCTGGTCGCTTTTCTCGTCTTCTCGGGCCTGGGCAGCGCCTGGTCGGACGGGCGACCCGGGCAGTATGGATGGGTCGCCGGGCTGATGTTGGCCGGGATGTTGGGTTGCTCTGCGGCGCTTCTGCTCGGGCTGGTCCACCTGTTGGTTTCCGCGCCGCTGCTGGTGCGGGCGGTCGTCGCGCTGATCGTTCTTGCGCCCCTCGCCTTTGTGATGGGCCTCCCGTTTCCGTTGGGGCTTCGCTCGCTGGGCCGGGGTAATACGGAAAGGGTAGCCTGGGCGTGGGCCGCGAACGGTTTCGCTTCGGTGGTGGCGACGCCGCTCGCCGCACTGATCGCGCTCGAGGTGGGGTCCAACCTGTTGTTCTTGGTTGCCGCAACAGCATACGCCGGCGCGGCCCTGTTGGGTCGCGCCGGCGTGGAGGAAGTGACGCTGGCGGAGGTCTAGGGCCAGATGCCGCGTTCGAGGGTCACACGGGCCACGCGCTCGATGGCCACCACGTAGGCGGTGGTGCGAAGATCCACCGGCTCCAGCGCGCCGTCGGTGTGCCCGTGCTTAGTACGCTCGGCGTGCAGCGTATCGAGCGACGAGTTGATCTCCTGCTGCCTGGCGAGCACCACATCGGTCGCCCGCTCCATCTTGACGTGCATCTTCAGGTTGACGTCGTCCTCCTCCCACTGCTCGTACTCGTTGTTCTGGACCCACTCGTAGTAGCTCACCGTCACACCGCCGGCGTTGGCCAGGATGTCCGGCAGCACGGGGATCCCTCGCTCGAACAGGACCTTGTCGGCGGCCGGTGTCGTTGGTCCGTTCGCCGCCTCCGCGATCAACCGCGTCTGGACGTTCGCCGCGTTGTCGCCGCGGATCTGGTTCTCGAGAGCCGCCGGGATGAGTATGTCACACGGGATCGCCAGCAGTTCCTCGTTGCTCACCTTCTTGCTGCCCGGTAGACCGACCACGGAGCCGGTCTCTTTCTTGTGCTTCACCGCCTCGGCGTGGCTGATTCCGTTCGGGTTGTGGATGCCTCCCCGCGAATCGCTGATCGCGACGATCTTCGCGCCTTCGGCGGCGTAAAGGTCGTGGGCTATAGCGCCGGCGTTGCCATAGCCCTGTATTACAACGGTCGCGCCCATGACCGAGTTGAGCCCCGGCACGAGGCCTTTAGCGAGCGCGCGCTGAGTGCAGAACAGGCAGCCGCGGGAGGTCGCCTCGTTGCGGCCGTAGGAGCCGCCTATGTCCACGGGCTTGCCGGTCACGACACCGAGGTTGTTCTTACCCTTGTGCATCATCTCGTAGGTGTCGTAGATCCAGGCCATCGTCTCGGCGTTGGTGTTCACGTCGGGCGCCGGCACATCGGTGAACGGCCCGATCATGTCACCCAGCTCTGCCACAAAGCGGCGCGTGATCTTCCGCACATCGTCCTTGGTAAGCTCTTTCGGGTCGCAGATGATGCCGCCCTTGGCGCCGCCGAACGGAACGTCGAGCACCGCGCACTTCCAGGTCATCCAGAAGGCGAGGGCCCGTACCTCGTCTTCGGTGACGTCGGGGTGATAACGGATACCGCCCTTCCCGGGGCCCCGCGCCCGGTTGTGCAGGCAGCGGTAGCCGATGAAGTTGTGCACTTCGCCGTCGTCGGTTTCGATGGGGAATTCCACCGTGACCACTCGGCGCGGCCGCTTCAGGAACTCTACCAGGCCGGGGTCGAGGTCGGGTATGTAGCGCGTGGCGTGCTCGAACTGACTTACGGCGATGTGGAAAGGATTCAGGTCCTCGACGGGGGCTGCCCCTGTGTCCTTCTTTTTCTTATCTCTCATTGGTCATCACGTCCTCCCTTGAAGCTCGCTCAATCGATGAAACCCTGATCATCCATGCCGCGCCGGCCAAAGCCTGCGCCGCCCTTCTTGAAGAAAGCGGCGTCTTGCGCGTAGCTGGCTGTCAATCCTTCGATCCGCGTTATCTCGTCCGCGGAGAGCGGCTGGAAGTCGGCGGCGATCGAGACGTTTTCCTCAAGCTGGTCCACGTTGTCGCAGCCTACGATCGTCGTGCTCACGGGATGGGTCATCACATAGGAGAGCGCATCCCTCATCGTGGTTACGCCACCCTCCCGGAACATGCGGCCGCGGGCCGGGATCTTCATCGCGATGATCCCCATCTGTTTCTCGACGGCCAGCGGAAGCAACTCTTCGGCGAAGGGCAAGAAGTGAGGGTCTGCCGGGTTCAGCGCCAGAAGTATCGTGTCGAAGTCGAAGGTATTGATCGCGCTCACCAGCGTCGCCGGGTCATAGTGGCCTGTGATGCCCAGGAAGCGCACGATCCCTTCGTCGCGCGCCTGCTGTAGTGCTTCGATCGCGCCGTTGTTACCGAAGATCGTATCCAACTGCTCCTGGGTACGCACGTTATGCAGCTGCCAGAGGTCGAGGTGATCGGTCTGCAGCAGGCGAAGGCTCTCCTCGAGCAGACGCAGCGAGCCGTCACGTGTGCGGTCGTGCGTCTTGGTAGCCAAGAACACCTCGTTCCTCCGCGTCGCCATGACCTCCCCGATGTAGGTCTGCGAGATCCCACGGCCGTAGGCGGCGGCCGTATCGATGTAGTTCACGCCGAGGTCGAGCGCGCGATTGATGATGGCGATCGATTCGTCGCGAGTGCCGGATCTCTCCAACGTCGCCTGGCCGCCGAGGCTGAACAGTCGAACGTTGTAGCCGGTGCGGCCGAACGGACGCTCCGGCATCGGGGTCTGAGCGACACCATCTGCACCGATGGCACTCTTGCAGCCGAGAGCGAAGGCGGCGGCACCGCCAGCTCCTACTTTCACGAAGTCCCGGCGGGTGAACTTACGGTCTGCCATTACGGCCTCCTGGGTCGTAAGGGTAAGAGGTGCTGGCGGACAGGAACTGCATCGAAAGAGATAGGGACGCCTCCTTGTCGGGGAATCGGCCTGGAGAAGGCCCCCGGGGCAGGGAGGCTGGAACGATTCCCCGGACATTATGGTCGGGTTCTTCCCTGGCACGCAAGGAGAGATCCGGCATTTTGTGGTGAATCCGCAGGCTGCCTCGAGCCGTGGTTGGCAACCCGACCACTCGCTAGCTCCCCGGCTGTGGACATGGCTCACCAGGAATACCCGCACGCCTCGAGACCGCTCCGCTCGAACGAACTGGCTGGGTGGCAGCCTCTTGACGGTGTAGGGGCGGCGAGCTAAGCTGGCGTGGGTGAGAATGGGTTTCAATTTCATGCCCGGGCCGCCATGACTAATCCCTTTGCTCGAATGACCATCGCCTTGGCCGTCGCCATGGCCGGCGCTCGAGCCCACCCTCAGGAGCGACCGGCTGAACCGAGCGTCCTCGTGGAGCGTGAGGCGTTCCTGATGGGGACCTGGCTTCGTGTGCAGGTGGCGGCGCCCAACCGAGAACTGGGGGTGGCGGCGATCGAGGCCGCCTTTGCCGAGGTGGCTCGTCTGGAAAGCCTACTCTCCAGCTGGCGCAGCGACAGCGAGGTCTCGAGGCTCAACCGGAGTGTTCCGGGCATCCCGGTTCGGGTCGAGCGAGAGGTTTTCGACCTCCTGGCGGAGGTATGGGAATGGGCGCGGGCGAGTGACGGTGCCTTTGACCCCGCGGTTGGGCCGTTGATAGAGGCCTGGGATTTGAGGGGCCGGGGCCGGCGACCCAGCGCCGGAGAGCTCGAGCAGGCGCGGCGACTGAGCGGTCTCGGTTCGTTTCGCTTTCGGCCTGGCACGCTGAGCTTGGTCCGGGCTGAACAGGGGAGCTGGATAACGGCGGGCGGCTTCGGCAAGGGTGCGGCGCTCGGCGCTGCCCGGCGTGTCCTGGTGGCCAATGGGGTCAGATCTGCGCTGCTGGATTTCGGTGGTCAGCTGCTGGCCGTCGGCTCACCACCCGGGCGGGACGGCTGGCGGATTGCGGTAGCGCACCCGTCGCGTCGTTTTGAGGCTGCAGCGTGGCTGGTTGTCAACGACCGCTCGGTGGCCACGAGCGCCGCGTCGGAGCGTTTTGTGGAAGGCGGCGGCGAGCCCCACGGCCACATCCTCGACCCGCGAAACGGTCGTCCGAAGCCGGCTTGGGGTAGTGTGACCGTCGTGGCCGACGACCCGCTGGTGGCGGATCTCGCCTCGACGACGCTGTTCGTGCTAGGCCCCGAGGAGGGGGCCGCGTGGGCGACGAAGCGAGAAGGTATTGGCGTTCTCTTCCTCTGGGAGGCGGAAGGTGAGATCGTGGCCGACTGGAACGAGAACATGGCGGCGTGGTTAAGGGAAAGTGAGGAATGATCTTGCAGCTACATTGGCCAGGGTCGATTCGACGTGGCTCCGTGCTCGCGCTGGGCGCCCTGCTCGCGCATGCAATGGCACCTCAGGCGGCGCGCGGGCAAGACGAAGATCTCGCGAAGCGAGTGGAACAGCTCGAGCGCCAAGTCGAGCAGCTGCAGCAGCAGCTTGCGGTACAGGACAGCGCCCAGCTGGCTCAGTTGAGGCGGCAGATTGAGGCGCTCACCCGCGAGATTGAAGAGCTGCGGCTTGGGGAGGAGGTAGTGGTGGCCGCCGACACGGGCCTCTACGGTTTCGGCCCTGCCGCGTCAAAGGTGTACCGGACCACCCAGGGCGTATCGATCGGCGGTTACGGAGAAGCGCTCTACGAGAATTTTTCAGACCTTACGGAGGACGGTAACCCGTCGGGCAAAACCGACCAAATCGATTTCCTGCGCGCTGTCTTCTACTTCGGTTACAAGTTCAACGATCGCTTGCTATTCAACTCGGAGATCGAACTGGAACACGCCTCGACCAGCCAATCGGGGTCGGTATCCGTCGAATTCGCGTACCTAGACTATCGGGCCACTAACCTGCTTGGGGTCCGAGGAGGTCTGGTACTGATTCCTATGGGCTTCATTAACGAATTGCACGAGCCGCCGACGTTCCTGGGCACCGAGCGGCCCGAGACGGAGCAGCGGATCATCCCGACGACTTGGCGCGAGAACGGCGTGGGCGTCTTCGGCGAGGCCGGCGGCTTCGTCTACCGTGGGTATTTGGTGAACGGGCTCGATGCTGTAGGCGGTGGCAGTTCGAAGGCTGCTGGATTCAGCGCGGCAGGCCTGAGGGGTGGTCGCCAGAAGGGCTCGAAGGCCGTCGCCGAGGATTTTGCCGGCGTCGCTCGCGTCGACTTCACCGGGCTGCTCGGCTTTCTGGTGGGCACCTCGATATACGCGGGTCGCTCGGGCCAGGGTGCTGAATCTCCGATCGACGGCGCGACGATCGACGCGCCGACTGTGATATGGGAAACCCACGCTGAGTACCGGGCCTACGGCCTGGACTTGCGCGCCCTGTTAGCACTGGCCAGCGTCGACGACGTTGAGGAGATCAACGCCGCTAGGCAGCTGAGCGGCGATCAGTCGGTGGGGGAGAGATTGGTGGGTTGGTACCTGCAGGCAGGTTACAACGTGCTGCGCTTGGCGCAGACTAATCAGGGGCTAATCCCATACCTCCGCTACGAGTCGATCAACACTCAAGATCGAGTACCCGACGGTTTCGCCGCCGACCCTGCGAACGACGAGCAGGTCGTGACGCTGGGGGTCGCGTGGAAGCCGATCGTCAACCTGGCGGTCAAGGCGGACTATCAGTTCCGACGGAACGGAGCGGGAACCGGCGTTGATCAATTCAATGTTGCGCTTGGCTACCTTTTCTGAGACCCGAGCCTTTGCCGGTGTGCTGTTGCTGCTTGGCGCGACTGCTACGGCCACCGAGGCTCAGCAGACCCTCACGCAAGACGAGGCCCTTCGCCTAGCGTTTCCTGAGCCGGCTGTCGTCGAGCGGCAGACGGCCTTCTTGGATGACGCGGACTTGGAACGGGTACGTGAGTTGGCAGGCGAGGATGTGCGTATAGATGGGCGGGTGATCTCCTACTACGTAGGACGAGCAGGTGGCGAGTTGCTCGGTGTAGCCTATTTTGACGCGCACCGCGTGCGCACACTGCCCGAGGTTTTGATGTTCGTAGTCACTCCGGAATCGCGTATTGCGCGGATCGAGGTGCTGAGGTTCGCAGAGCCGCCTGAGTACCGGCCGCCTGATAACTGGTTGGGTCAGTTCGAAGGGCTGGGGCTGACTGAGCGGCTCTCGCTGAGGGGCTCGATACACAACATCACAGGGGCTACCCTCACCGCGGGCGCCGTAACCGCAGCGTCTCGCCGAATCCTGGCGCTGCACTCTGTGATTAACCCGCTGGCCAAGACTAGCGACAGCGAGGGTGCACGGTGAATCGGTTCGAGAGGTGGGCTCTGTGGCTGTCCGCCGCTGCGTCGGCGCTCACTGGCGTCGGTCTTCTCTGGACCAAGTATCTTATGCAGAGCGACGACCCTTGGGCGGTAATAAACCACCCGTTGCAGCCTGTCTTCCTAAAGACGCACGTTGTAGCGACTCCATTCCTGGTCTTCGCCTTGGGTCTCATCGCGACCCGGCACATCTGGAAGCACTACAAAGTCCGCATCGCTCGTGGGCGCCGCAGTGGAATCTTCACTCTGCTCACCACGCTGCCGATGGTGCTCACTGGCTATCTGATTCAAGTGGTTACCCACGTCGGAGTTTTGCGTCTTTTGGCGTTTGCGCATATTGCTCTCGGTCTGTTATTCACATTGAAGCTCATACTGCACAGGTCGATAACGCGAGAGGCACCCGGCGAAGTAGAAGCGCCGGGGGAGGAATCGACTTGCGGCGGGCGACGTGGTGAGGTCGAAAGACAACCGGCTGCGGCGCCCGGCGACTGAGATTGGAAGGGGGATCCTTATGGCTGATGATGCTCGAGACCGTCTTCGCGATGCTCTGATGAAGGAATTCCGCAACCGTGGAGGCTACTGGAACGTCAATCCCATTGCGCCGGGTACCGGTGAGGCGCCGCCCGACCGCTGGCTGCTCCGGATCCACTCGCGCCCCATCGCCAAGGCCGAGCTCCCGGCGGATGTCGCGGAGGCCTACCTCAACAACCCTGCGGATCCAGAGGCGGCTGCGGCCTGGGACCGTGAAGTGCAGGCGATTTTCGAGTACGCGAAAGAGACCGACGAGCTCCTCTGAGCGGGCGAAAAACTTTGCATCCCAAGGATAGGGAATTCCGATCGGAGGGCCCATCTCCGGCCGCCAGCCTGTGTCCATAAATCTATTAATAGCAATATTTTAAGCTGCGAAAGCGAGCGACGGACCGGCTCGGCTCACCTCTTGCGTCCCCCTCGGGCGAGTGCCCAAGGCTCAAACACAACGCGGAGGGGTGGTGGCGATGTCGAAGGTCCAAGAGCGGTTCCCGCCGGATGCCGCAGGGACGGTTTCCCCGCCTGGGCCGGCGACTGTCACGGTAATCACGACCGACGAGGCGCTGGTGCCGGCGCTGTCGGGCGTTCTGCATTCGGAGCGCTACCGGCTCGATCAGCGAACGCGGCCCGAGCCGCTTGGCCGCTTCCTGGGCGACAGGCGGAGCGACGCCGTCTTGCTCGACCTCCGGTGGCTACCGGTAAGCACGCGGATCGAGATCGGCAGGCAGCTACGTGATATGCGCCGACGGCCGACGATGCCGCTGATCGGCATCTGCGATGAGCGTCTGTCTCTGGAAGGTCGGACGACGGCATTGGGTGACGGTTTCTGGGACGTCATCGAGATGCCGGGCCAAGCGGCGGAGCTGGCGGCGAAGCTGGGGACGTGGATCTGGCTCAAGCGGGATGTGGATGGGATTCAGTCGGGGATGCTGCTGGACATCAAGACCGGGCACTACACGGCGCTGGGGATCAAGCGTCGGCTACGTGAGTTGGTCTCGCTGGCGCGGCGCATGAACGACCCGCTGTCTTGTATTGTGTTCGGGGTCGATCTGCCGCCCGACGATGTGAGGTTGCCCACCGATCCGCTCTACGATCTAGAGTTGAAGTTTTCGTTGGCACTTCACCACGGGACGCGCAACTCTGACGTGGTGGGACACCTCGAGTTTCTGAAGTTCATGGTGCTGGCGCCGCATACACCGTCGGCCGGGGGCCTGCGCTTGGCGGAAAGGTTCACATCGCTGTCGCTGTCGAAGCGAGTCGACGGTGAGTACCCGGTGACACTGAGTGCCGGCATCGCCGGGTTCGAAGGCAAGAACGGGCAGGTACAGGCCTGCCCCGATCTGCTGCTTGCGGCAGCCAGCCGCGCGCTCAACACCGCGCGCGCCGCAGGCACGGCCCAGGTAGCCGCAGCCTGGGGTGTGACGTAACTGAGTGATGGAGTTAATGACATGGCGGGACAGAAGTCGAAGGCCGAACAGAAACGACTGCGCGAGCTCGCACGGCAAACGCTCGAAGCCTACCGTGAATTGAACGCAGCTGCTGCAGAGACTGCGTTCGTGCGCAGCAAAGGTCCAAACGGTGAGAGCATGGCGCGCGCCGGCGAACTGCTCGAAGCCGTAATCGCCGAGCTTCGCGGAACGGCCAAGCTGCCTGGCTAGCCGGGCCCGTACCCAACCCCTGACATCCGCCGGGCGTTCTTGCTAGGTTCCCTCCATCGCTCGGCAGCCCAGCTCACTCGACGTTGGGGGAAGGGTGAAAGAACGAAGCTGGATCAAGACCGTAACACTCACCGCCCTGATCGTGGTCTGTCTATCGGAAACGACGGCAGCACAGCTCGCATTCGACATCCTCCAGGAAGATCTTCAGGCGATCGACACGACCGCAATGCGCTGGTCGAATGTTCGCACACACTCAGGCGGCGTCGAAGGTGAGCTCAGCTACCGCGTCCTGGAGGTGAGCGAGGGTGAGTGCAAGGCAGCGGCTTTGCTCGGGGGGCTTCGGCTGCGCAACCATTATCGTCGCGAGAAGCAGAAGGACCCCGTCACGCTGCAGTTGACGGTCCGCTGTCCCGGTTACCGTGCAATATTGGATTATGACGGCGTCGTGGCGCGCCTCGAGCTGCGCGACGTGGCTACAGGCGCACTCGTCTATCGAGGACGCAAGCGCGGCTTTCCCTAAAACTTTCCGGCCACGAACAGGCCGTAGCTCATCGCGCCGCCGTCGTAGGCCTCGGCGATGGTTGAAAATCCATCGACGAAGCGGCGGCCGGCAGGGTCGAGCAGCATCCGCTTCAGCGGCGCCAGCCAGGGACGACTGACGCGGTCACCGAGGACATCCCAGGTCTTCCGGACTTGAGAGGTCAGGTTCTCGATGCGGAGAACACTCAGGCCTGCCTCCCCACACCAGAGACGATACTCCTCGGCCGATGCCAGAGACGGGCAGAGAAAGGCCTCGCAGACGCTCTGGACCAGGGAGTCATCAACAGGCGTTCCGTCCCCACGCAGCCAGGTGCAGAGTGCGAGGCGGCCGCCGTGGCGCAGGACCCTTGCGGTCTCCTCCACGAAACCTCGCTTGTCCCGCAGGTGCTCGATGCACTCGACGACCCAGACGACGTCGAAGGTCGAGTCGTGAATCGGTGGGGCGGCGGCATCGGCTCGAACGATGTCGATCGACGGCACATGCCCGTGCCGCAGGTTCAGACGTTTTGCGAGTCGGGCCTGCGCGGCGCTGATCGTCACGCCCGTGACCCGGCAACCGAATCTGCTCGAGAGCCATCGAGCGGAGGCCCCGTAACCGCAGCCTACGTCGAGAACACGCTCGCCGCGTCCCATCCGAGCGCGCTCTGCCAGAAGGTCGATGAGATTCTCCTGGGCGATGTGGGGAGACTCGTCGTCGGCTAGCCAGAGGCCGTGGTGAATATGCTCGCCCCAGAAGGTTCGGTAGAGGAGAGCCAGGGAGTCGTAGTGTCGCGCGATCGCACCGAGCAGCGACGACCCGGCGCGGAACCTACTCCCCAACTGCGTCGCCGAACTGCGGTAGCTTGATCCGCTCGGTCAGCGCGCGTCGATCGAGGATGAGGAAGTGATGGTTGCGGCTGTCCACCAGCCCCTGACGCTTGAACTCAGCCAATACGGTCGTGACCGTTTCCCGCGTCGATCCGATCAGGTCGGCTATTTCCTGGTGCGTGAACCAGTAGGGTACCTCGATCCCGCGTTCGCCCTGCGACCCGTAGCGATCGGCCAGCCAGATTATCGTTCCGGCGAGCCGTGACGGCACGTCGAGGAAGGCGAGCATCTTGATCCGTTCGTCAACGTGGGTCATGATCTCTGCGGCATAGCGGAGCAAGGCACGGGTCAGCGCCGGGTCGCGGGCGAGCAGATCCCGCAACGCTTCGGTGCCGATCGAGAGCATTTCGCTGCTCTCCGCCGCGGTCGCCGACAGGACCCGGTAGGTCATACCCGCCAGTGCTTCCAACCCGAACAGCTCGCCCCCGGCGGCAAAGCTGACCGTGATGTCGCGATCTTCCCAATCGCGATCGCGAAGTCGGGCACGGCCCCGGATCACCACATACAGGTTGTCGGCGGGCTGGCCCAGCTCGTAAACGCCTTCGTTCTTGCGGTAACTGCGCACCGAGCCGATCGCCCGCAACGCATCCACTTGCGAGGCGGAGAGGCTCTTCAGCACTGCCATCGGCCGCTGCCCGAATCGCATAGCCGACTCCTTCTCCGAGATAGTTGGTGGGACGGCGCTCTTAGCCTAGCGCCAGCCGCGTTCCTTGGCAATGGGGACAGTAGGGTCTCCTACAATATAGGGAAGGCAGGCGGGCGTAAACCAGTCGGGGATTCGGGGACTCGGCAGCGGAGACAGCTCCCTGACTTCCCACAGTCCCTGATAGCCGGATTCCACGCATGCCACGGATTCTTGACTCAGCGGATCCCCAATCCCCCGAATCCAGAATCTTGCGGTCGGGAGTCCTCGAATCCCCGATTCCCAAAATCCCGGAATCCCGACCGTGACTCCGAGGAGAACAAATTCCGTCAATCTGGCGTTGCCAAGGGGGAAATGGCAGGCTACATAGAGGGCGTTAGGCCTGACTCCAACCATCTGAAGTGACCGATGGGAGAAGACGAGAGGGGGAAGCAGAAGGAGTTCGAGACTGAGGCGCTAGTCCATCTGGACACGCTTTACAACGTTGCGCTTCGCCTCACCGGGAACTCCTCGGACGCCGAGGACCTCGTCCAGGACACTGTGACGAAGGCGTACCGGGCTTGGGACAAATACGAGGCCGGTACGAACTGTCGCGCCTGGCTCGTGACGATCATGCGGAACACGTTCATCAACCAGTTCCGCCGCCGCAGCAAGCAACCGAGTCCGGTGCAATTCGACGCGGTGGAGGACATCTCGGTATTCGAGGAAGTCCAAGATCGGGATCCCGAGGGTTCTTTCTTCCATTCCATAGTCGATGAGGAAGTGAAGCGTGCGATTCAGGAGCTGCCGGAGGAGTTCCGCATGCCGGTCGTCTTGAGCGACGTCGAGGGGCTGAGCTACGCCGAGATCGCCGAGATCCTAGAGCTGCCGGTTGGCACGGTGAAGTCGCGTCTCTTCCGAGGTCGGCGCCGTCTGCAGCAGCGCCTTTATGAATACGCAACGGAAATGGGCTATATAAAATGACGGGGTTCATCAGAGACATGATGGATAAGATGATGCCGCAGCCCGGCGGCATCGATTGCGGTGGAGTCATGGCGAAGCTCTATGAATACCTCGACGGCGAGCTAGATGACCCTGCACTGCGGGAGAAGATCAGGGCGCACCTCGAGAAATGCCGGAGGTGCTATCCGCGCTACAACTTCGAGAAAGCGTTCCTGCGCTTCGTGTCCGATCAGGGTCACACGAGCGCGCCTCCGGAGCTACGGCGCAAGATCTTCCAGGCCCTCCTCGAAGAGGAGAGCCACTGAGTCGGGGTCGCGTCCCATCCCGCTAATAGACCCGTCTTGCCGGTATATGCAGTCCGAGGGTATGCTGGTCGGTGGACATCATGAGCGAGAAAAAACGTCTGTACCGAGTCACGATCCGCTACCTGCGACAGGTCCAGCAGTACGAGGTATTCGAGGTTGAAGCCGCCGATTTGCGCGATGCACTGATCGCCGCGGCCGAGCGCTTCGGCGACGTGCTTACCGAATCCGCTGACCTGATCGAGATCAGGGCTCCGAACCCGGCGGAGTGAGCGGCTCAGGTGCAAAGGTATCCCGCGTTCGACCCGCCCGAATACGTCGATTGGTCGCCCGACCCGGAGGTCATGCGGCGGTTCCGGGCCACGATCGAAGGAGACTTCCGCAGGCGTGACTGCATCGAGCGTCTGACGGCTGAGCGGCTGGTGGCTCTCTATGCCGGGATGGTCCGTTTCCGCCTCCACGACATCTTCCTCAAGCGCTGGGTCCGCCAGGGCGTGATCTCGAAAGCGTGGCTGGGCACAGGCGAAGAGGCGACGACCGTCGGTCCGGTGCACGCGCTCGACCGCAGCGGTGCGGAAGGCGACGTCGTTGGCCCGATGATTCGCAACGCTGGTGCCTGTCACGAGATGGGCATGTCGGTGGCGGACATGTTCCGGGGGTACCTGGCCACGGCCGATTCGCCAAACCGCGGGCGCGACCTTCATATCGGCGGGCGCGAGTACGGTGTCATCACCCCTGTCAGCCTGGTAGGTAGTCTCGCACCGGTGATTGCTGGACTCGGGCTGGCCTTTCGCTTGCAGGAATCCAAACGGCTGGCGCTCACCTGGGTGGGCGACGGCGCGACGAAGACGGGTGAAGTGCACGAGGCTTTCAATCTGGCGGCGGTGCAGAAGTTGCCCGTCATCTTCATCATACAGAACAACCAGGTAGCTCTGGGCACGCTGCTCGACGAGCACCACGCAGGTGCCGACTTCTCCGAGTGGGCGCGGCTCTATGGGGCCGCATCTGCGGCGTTCGACGGCAACAACGTGCTGGACGCCTATGCCGCCACGCGTTGGGCGGTCGAAAAGTGTCGTTCGGGCGCCGGCCCTGTCCTGCTCTCCGCCGAGACGTTCCGCATGGGCGGTCATGCGACGCACGACGAAGGCGAGGCGCGGGAACTGTTCCCCCCCGAGGTCTTCGCTTTCTGGGGACGCCGCGATCCGATCGGCTGCTACGAGACATGGCTTGTGGAGGGGGCGCTCGACCTGAGTACTGGCGAGCCGGTGGCGCCGGGCTCGGCACTGGAATCGAATCGCGCCGTCTTGGCGGAGGTCGAGGCGACCGTAACTGCCGAGATAGAGGCGGCGGCCGAAGAAGCGCTGGCCAGCCGGGCCGACATGCCCGCCGCTGAGAGCGCCAGCGAGGGGGTTTACGGCGAGTGGCCGGACACGAGTGACCCGGGTCCGGCATCGTTCTATTGATGGATAGCCACAGCAAGCGAGAGCACGGACTACCATGAAGGCGAATTCGGTCGAGTTTCTGAAGAACTTGCTGGCCCTTCCCGGACCTTCGGGGTTCGAGAGCGCGCCGGCGCAGGCCTGGCGGGACGAGGCTCAGCAATTCGCTGATCGCGTTTGGGGCGACGTCGCCGGAAACAGCTTTGCGGCGGTCAACCTGGAGGGCGCGCCCCGCGTGATGATGGCGGGCCACATCGACGAGATCGGCCTGATGGTCAATCACATCGATGATGACGGCTTCCTCTATTTCTCGACCATCGGTGGCTGGGATCCCGAGATCATAGTAGGACAGCGTGTCGAGATCCTCACGCGCAGCGGTATAGTCCACGGTGTGGTCGGCAAGAAGGCGATCCATTTGCAGGAAAGAAACGATCGCGACAAAGCATCGAAGATCAAGGACCTCTGGATCGACATCGGCGCCGCAGACGGAGCGGAGGCGCGCGAGTTGGTGCGCGTCGGTGACGCGGCCGTACTGGCCGCTGATGTCGTCGAGCTGCCGCACGGGCGAATCGCGTCGCGTAGCATAGACAATCGTATGGGCGCGCTCGTGGCGCTCGAAGCTCTGCGCCGGCTGGCCGCCGATCGGCCGGCGGCGGCGGCGGTGGCCGTTGCAACAGCCCAGGAGGAGATCGGCGTAGGGGGAGGCGGTGCGCGGCCCGGCGCTTTTGGCCTCGACCCGCAGGTCGCCATAGTAATCGACGTGACCCACGCGACCGACTACCCGGGCGCGGAAAAAAAGGGCTACGGCGATCATCGTTTGGGCGGTGGGCCGGTGCTCAGCCGGGGCTCGGCCGTCAATCCGGTCCTCTTCGAGCGCCTGGTGGAGGTGGCGGAGCGCGAGAAGATCGCCTTCTCGATCGAGGCGACGCCGAGCAGAACGAGCACCGATGCCGACAGCATAGTGACAGCGCGGATGGGCATAGCGACGGCTCTGGTGTCGGTACCCAACCGCTACATGCATTCTCCCAATGAGATGGTGGCGCTGGAGGACCTCGAGCGGGCGGCGGAACTGATCGCGGCTACGGTTCGAAACCTCTCAGAGAGCGACAGCTTTCTTCCTTGATGTTCGCTACGATCTTCAGTCGCTGCCCTTCCTGACGTCGTTCACTTCGTCCGACCGATAGACCGGGACATCCATCGATGTGCTCCGCTCGTAGAGCTCGAGCAGCTGCTTCTTGGAGAGCTTGTCGACGTCGCCTTGTGAGGAAAAGCTGTCCTCGGGCACCTCGACGACACGGTACGGGCGCTGGCCCGTGGGCTGGCTGAGGAAGAGAACCAGACGCACACCCGGGCGCGGCCGCTCCTGGCCCAGGCGCGCTTTCCAGACGTCGCCGTCGATCTTGATGTTGGCCATAATCTCCGATTCTAGTTGTTGGCGGCGTCATCGTCTGTACCGCCATCGTTTGCCTCGCCCTGCAACTCTACTCTGACGATCTCTGCCAAACCGCGGCCGAGCGAGCGCTCCTGCCCGCCCACGCGCACGCGGATCGGCCCCTCGAACGGCTCGTGTTCCACGACTTCGACCAATGTGCCCGGGTAGAGACCCAGCTCGGCAAGGTAACGAAGCCGTCCCTCGTCTGCATCACTTACTTCCTGGACGATCACACTGCTACCCTCACTCACCTCGGATAGCGCCGGGTGCATGAGCTCGGTCACCTCTCCCTTGGCCGTCGGAATCGGCGAGCCGTGGGGATCCAGCTCGGGGTGTCCGAGCGCTTCCGCCATGCGCTCCACCAGCTCGTCCGATGCCGAGTGCTCGAGACGCTCGGCCTCGGCATGCACACGGTCCCAAGAGTAGCCCAGTTTCTCGATCAAGTACGCCTCGATCACTCTGTGTCGCCGAATGATCCTGAGCGCCTCACGCTCGCCCGCCTCGCTCAAGCGCACACCGTGGTAGGGCTCGTAATCCACGAGGCCGTGCTCCGCCAGGCTCTTGATCATGTTGGTCACCGAGGCCGGTGAGCGATCGAGTAGCTGGGCGAGGGCTGTGGTGCTCACCGGCGAACTCTCCCGCTGGAGGTGCCGGATAGCCTTGAGATAGTCCTCTACGGCGTGGGACCGGTCGCCACTTTGCCTATTCGCCATATTTTTTGTCCGGGCTAAAAGTCGGCCGCCCCACCGGGCCTGTCAATCCGGCTTCCGTTGACCTCTCTGTACCGCCCGGGTAGGTTAGCGCGGTTGGCCGTGGGCCCACCGGCTCGCGGCCTCTGTGTTACGGGAACCCGAGATTGTTCTTAGGGGTGGTCCAAGGCGTGATAGATAGCGACCGGTTCGACGCGCCGGGTGACGTCGTCGACAGAATCGATCTCCACCTGCACTCCAATCGCTCGGACGGGCTGCTGGAGCCGGGGGAGGTCATCGTCGCGGCCCAGGAGGCCGGTCTGCGGGCGGTGGCTCTGACCGATCACGACACTCTGGCCGGTGTGGAGGAGGCGGCGGAGGCGGCTGCGGATATAGGGCTCCCCTTCGTCCCCGGGATCGAGTTTTCCTGCTACGATGACAACGGATCGACGCACTTGCTCGGCTACTTCGTCGATCCGGGCCACGACGAGCTGGCCGCGTACCTGGCGAACGCCCGAGAGCTACGCGTCGAACGCGCCCAGAAGATGGTGGAAAAGCTCAACGGGCTGAGTGTTGACGTGACGCTGGACGATGTAAGAGCGCAGACGTCCGAGCACGGCCTGATCGCTCGGCCGCACGTGGCCCGCGCCTTGGTAGCGGGCGGTTGGGTGAAGACCTACAACGAAGCGTTCTATCGTTTCATCGCCGCGGGCCAGCCGGCCTACGTGCCGACCTGGCGTCTAAGCCCGGCCGAGGGAGTCCGTCGTATTCAGGACGCCGGCGGCCTGGCCATCCTGGCTCACGGTGGCAAGAGTCACAGCGAGTCGGCCATCCGCGCGTTGGTGGACGCCGGACTGGACGGGCTCGAGACTCTTCATCCCGAGCACGGGCCGTACGAGGTGCGACGGCTTCGCCGGCTCGTCGAGCAGCACGGACTCTTCGAGACCGGTGGTTCGGACTGGCATGGCCCACACGATGGCCGTCGCGGCCAGTTGGCCTCGCAGCCGGTCCCCTACGAGTGGTACGTTAGATTGCGTGATGCTGCAGAGGAGCGCGCCAACCTGTGAAAGTTGGATCGGCGCGCTGAAGATAAGGGATCGAGAGATGACGAACGATGCGGGAGAGAGAGAATTCGAGCTGGTCATCATCGGAGCGGGCCCTGCCGGACTCACCGCCGGACTCTACGCGAAACGATCGGAGTTGGAGGCCGTCGCCCTGGAGCGCGGGCTGCCCGGTGGCCAGTTGCTGAATACAGACCTCATAGATGACTACCCCGGCCTCCCCGAGGTCGAAGGTCGCGAACTGGCCGAACGCATGGCGAACCACGCAACGAAGTTCGGCTTGCCGATCGACACTGCTACGGTGACCGGCATCAAGAAGCTCGAGGACGGCGACTTCCGCATCACCACGGCGGAGGGGCCGGTATACCGAGCGCCGGCGGTCATCCTGACCGCCGGTGGCACACCGGTCAAGCTCAACGTACCCGGCGAAGAAGAGTTCGCTGGGCGCGGTGTCAGCTATTGCGCCATCTGCGACGGAGCCTTCTTCAAGGGCGAAACGATCGCGGTGGCCGGCGGTGGCGACGCCGCCACCGAGGAGGCCGAGTTTTTGACCCGCTACGTCGAAAAACTTTACCTCGTTCACCGCCGCGATGAGCTCCGAGCCCAGAAGATTCTTCAGAAGAGGATCTTCGAGAATCCGAAGATCGAGGTGATCTGGGATACGGTGATCGAGGAGGTGCTTGGAGACGCCAAGGGGATGACGGGGCTGCAGCTCAAAAACGTAAAGTCCGGCGAGCTTGACACGCTCGACGCCACCGGGCTCTTCGTCTTCATCGGCTTTCGTCCCAACACGGGACTGCTGGAGGATCACGCCGATCACGATGCCGGCGGTTACCTGATCACGGATCGCGATATGCGCTCTTCGATTCCCGGGCTGTTCGTCGGCGGTGACTGCCGCGCGCAACTGACTCGCCAGATCACGACCGCGGTCGGGGATGCGACCACTGCTGTGATCGCAGCGGAAAAGTACATCACCGAACGGAAGGAAGAGCGGCAGGCGGCGCGTTAAGAGAGGGCGGTTGCTGCAACCCAACGGCCGGCTTTTGCGTTGACAGATGGGCGGGCACGAGTAGTATCCCGGTTTCGATCACCGATAGCGCAGACAGCGCAAGAACTTTAGGGAGAACGAGATAGATGGCTCAGACGCAGCAGACTGCTTCGGTCAGCCTCACCAGCGAGGCCGCCGAGAAAGCGCTCGAATTCTTGGGGCAGGAGAACCTGACGCCCGGGGAGGCCGGGTTGCGGGTCGCCGTGTTACCGGGTGGCTGTTCCGGCTTCCAGTACGGGCTGAACCTGGAGGAGGAGCCGCGCGAGGACGACGAGATCATCGTCTCGAACGGCATCCGTCTGTTCGTCGATCCGTTTAGCGCTCAATATTTGCAGGGCACGGTGATCGGCTATCACAGCTCGTTTCAGGGTTCCGGCTTCACCTTCAGCAATCCGAACGCCACCGGCGGCTGCGGCTGCGGGTCCTCGTTCGCGGTTTAACGAGCGGGGGCGACGATGTAGGGGGCCCGCGCCAGCGGGCCTTCCTTTCTATCTTCTCCGGCTTGACCTTATCTTCTCGAAGACATGGAGGAGGGGTGAAGGTTCTGGGCTTTGCGGTGGGGCCCTTGCAGGCCAACGCGTATTTGGCGATCTGCGAAGAGACGGGTCGCTGTGCGCTGGTCGACCCGGGCGCCGAGGCGGAGCGGCTGCTGGCTGCCGCCGCGAACGAGGGGGCGGAGATCGATTCGATCCTGCTGACACACGCGCACCTCGACCACATCGGCGGCGTGGCTGGGGCGAAGCGCGAGACCGGAGTTCCGGTCTATTTGCATTCTGCGGATGCCGGGCTGTATCGCGCCGCGCCAATCCAGGCCCGGGGCTTTGGGCTGCAGCTCGAGGAACAACCCGAACCCGATCGGGAGCTGGAGGACGGGCAAGTCATCGAGGTGGGTAAGGGGACGTTGGAAGTTCGTCACACGCCCGGACATTCGCCGGGCCACGTCTGCTTGATCGGCGACGGCTTCGCCTTGGTGGGCGACTGTGTGTTCGCCGGCTCGATTGGCCGGACCGATCTACCGGGTGGCGACTACAGGACCCTAATGGATTCGATCAACGAGAAACTCCTCACGCTTCCCGATGACACCTTGCTGTACTCTGGACACGGCCCAGAGACAACTGTCGGAAGGGAGCGCCGCACCAACCCCTTCTTGACCGGAGAGATCTAGTGGAGCGCGTGAGCGAGGCCGCCTCCCAGCGAGGCGAACCCGCGACGGCCGAGCGTGAGGCGCGCTGCCTGCGCTGCGGCCATCGGGTCAGCGATCGCCCGCGCGGCTGTAAGGCAGGCCATTGCCTGAACTGCGGGCACCCATACCCACTGGGGGACTGCTCCGACTGAGCCCGGGAGAACTCAGCCTCGAGAGGTCCTGTGAAAAAAAGAGCGCAGGTGAACAGCGGAGTCGGATGCGGCAAGCCGAGGCTAGCCGACCTGAAGGCGGTGCTGGAGGGCGGCGCTCAGATGCTCATCCTGACTCATGACAACCCGGATCCCGACGCCCTGGCCAGCGCTTTCGCTCTGCTCAAGCTGGCAGAGGCGTTCGACGGCCTCACGGCGCGCATCGGGTTCGGCGGCTTCGTCGGTCGTGCCGAGAATCGCACGATGGTCAGGCAGCTGCAGCTTCCCGTCAAGCAGACCAGTCGGGTGAGCTTCGACGACGCGGACGTCATAGCGCTGGTCGACACGCAGCCGGGCACGCTCAACAACTCGCTGCCGGAGGATCGGCAGGCGACGATCGTCATCGACCATCACCCTATCCGTCCCGAGACGAAGAAGGTGAAGTTCGCCGATGTCAGGGAAGGTTGCGGCTCGACCTGCACGATAATGACGCAGTATTTACAGGCCGCCGGCGTCCCGTTGGTGGGGGACGTCGCGACCGCCCTGTTCTATGGCATCCAGTCGGAGACTCAGGACCTGGGACGCGAGGCCGAGCAGGCCGATATCGAGGCGAGCCTGGCGCTGTACCCCGGGGCCGATCGCGAATTGATCTCCCGCATCCGCTACCCGGACCTGGGGCGCCCCTACTTCAGGTCGCTGCACCGCTCGCTCGAGCGAGCGCGGACGCGCGGCCCGGTGATCATCTCGTATATCGGCATGCTCGACTATCCGGATCTCGTGGCTGAACTGGCCGATTTCTATCTGCGCTTCGAGGGTGCCTACTGGTCGTTCTGCATCGGGCAGTTCGAAGAAGACATCGTCATCTCGATACGGACATCGCTGCGCGATGCGGCGGCGGGTGACCTCTTGCGACGCGTGGTAGACAGAGATGGGAGTGCTGGCGGTCACGGGATGATGGCCGGCGCGCGCGTGCCGATAGTCGATCTGTCCGCCGAGGACGTCCGCCTCAAGGTGGAGGAGCTGGTCAACCGGTTCATCAAGGAGCTGGGCGTCGAGGATGAAACCGGTGGCGGCCTTCTGGATTCCACTGCGGCGGGCGGAACCTGACGAGGGGTGTGTCGTGCTAAGCCTTGGCCTGACTGGAAACGTGGGCGCCGGCAAATCGACGGTCGTCGCCCTGTTCGCCAGCTGGGGTGCGACGGTCATCGATACCGATGTTCTGGCCCGTGAGGTAGTCGAGCCGGGCAGCCCGGCGCTGGCGCGGATCAGGGAAATCTTCGGCGAAGAGGTCGTTACCGAAGAGGGCGAATTGGACCGCGCCGTCGTTCGCCGGGTCGTATTCGCTGATCCCGGGGCCCGCGACCAGCTCGAGGCGGTCCTCCACCCCGCGATCCGCGCGCGCTTTGCCGAGCTCCTCGTCGAGGCGGAAGCACGTGGCGACCGCATCGTGATCGGCGTCGTGCCGCTGCTCTACGAGAAGTCGATGGACGGAGACTTCGACGCCGTGCTACTCGTCGACGCGCCGCTCGCTGTGCGGATCGAACGATTGGTGAGCAAGCGTGGACTGAGCGCCGATGAGGCCCGCGCCGTGGCCGCCGCACAGATGCCGGCTGAGGAAAAACGAGCGCGAGCCGACTTCATCATCGACAACGACTCCGACATTCCGACACTCGAGCGGCGAGCGTGGGAGACCTGGAAAGAGATCGAGAAGTTGAGCCGGTCGCCGTGAGCACGCTGCGACTCGATCTTCACATCCATACACGGGCTTCTCACGACTGCCTGAGCGACTTCCCAGATGTGATCGCCGCGGCTCGCGCCCGCGGGCTCGACCGCATCGCCGTCACCGACCACAACGAGATCGAGGGGGCTTTCCGAACTCGCGACCTGGCACCAGAGCTGGTGATCGTCGGCGAAGAGGTTAAGACCGCGGAAGGAGTCGATGTCATCGGGCTCTTCATCTCAGAGAAGATCCGCAAAGGAACGCCGGCGATCGAAACCGCCCAGGCGATCGGTCAGCAGGGCGGATTGGTCTACGTGCCACATCCGTTCGCCGGCGCTAAAGGTCTCGGCCCCCAGGTGCTGGAAACGATCGAGCCTTATGTCGATGTGGTCGAGATCTTCAACGCGCGCGTTCACAAGCCGGCGCTCAACGAAAAGGCGAGGCAATGGGCGGTGCAGCGAGGCCTGGCAGGCGGCGCCGGCTCCGACGCCCACACGCTGCGCGAGATCGGGCGCGGCGTGATCGAGGTGCCGGAGTTCGATGGTCGGGAGGGCTTTCTCGCTGCGCTGCGTGCCGGCCGCATCTTCGGTCGCTATTCCAGTTACCTCGTCCATCTCGCCTCGACCTGGGCGAAGATCGCGCCGCGGGCCCGGTAGCCGACCGGTCGTTGCTTGACACTTCCAGCCCACTCCCGTAGAGTAGCGCGACCCTGACGGCCTTTCACTAAACACCGAAATCACATGGAACTCCTAGAGAACATCCTCGGCACGCTGTCCGATTACATCTGGAACCGCGGGATTCCGGTCGCAGGGGAAGAGGTCCCTTGGGTCGTCGTCGCCTTGCTCGGCACCGGGGTGTTCCTGACCGTGAAGCTCGGATTTCTCCAGCTGCGCAAGCTGGGTCACGGCTTCGCTGTGACCTCGGGGATCTACGACGATCCCGCGGAGCCGGGTGACGTCTCTCACTTCCAGGCGCTGACCACGGCCCTCTCGGCGACGGTAGGGATCGGCAACATCGCCGGCGTCGCGCTCGCCATTCACTGGGGCGGCCCCGGAGCGCTGTTCTGGATGTGGGTTACAGCGCTGGTCGGGATGGCGACCAAGTACACCGAGGTGACACTGGCCCAGCGCTATCGGGACGTGGAGAAGGACACCGATCCGTACAAGTGGGAGGGTACGGTCTCCGGCGGCCCGATGTACTACATCGAGCGCGGTTTGGGTCCCTCTTGGAAGCCGCTGGCCGTCTTTTTCGCCGGGATGCTCGGTACCACGGCGTTCCTCACCGGAAACGCCATCCAGGCGAACACGGTGGCGGACACGCTTAGAACGACACTGGGCATGCCGGTCTGGGTGACCGGTCTGATTACGGCCAGCATCGTCGCCTTGGTGGTAATCGGCGGTATCACGCGGATCGGCAAGGTCACCGGCGTGCTGGCGCCGACGATGGCGGTGATTTACGTGACCGGTGCGCTCACCATCATCGTGCTTCACGCCGATCAGGTGATCCCCACATTTGGGCTGATCTTTCGCGAGGCGTTCAATCCGACGGCGAGTATCGCCGGGTCAGGTGCGGGAGTCTTTCTGCTCACGATGATCTGGGGCGTGAAGCGGGGACTCTTCTCCAATGAGGCAGGTCAGGGCTCCGCGCCCATCGCCCATGCCGCGGCCAAGACGGACGAGCCCGTCTCCGAGGGCGTTGTAGCGCTCGTCGAGCCGTTCATCGACACCATCTTGATCTGCACGATGACCGGGATGGTGATCATAATGACGGGCGTCTGGGATGTCCGTGTCCCCACCGAGATCACCCTGGACAAAGGCGACATTGCGTATGTGATCGAGCAGGCCGACGGCGACTACGACGATTTCGATGACGCGGCTCAGATAAGAATCGCCGACGGCCGTTACGTTGACACGGGCGCTGGGGCGGTCCAACTGACCTGGCACGAAGTCATCGTCGAACGGCTCTACAGCGACGAGGAGCAGACGCGGCTCTTCAACGGGATCGTCGATACGGAGCGCGACGTCGCCGTGGCTGAAGACGGTAACGAGCTTACCTCGCTGTTCGGCAACGCCGCCGAGAGCGGCGCACCGTTGACGATGATCGCCTTCCAGCAAGGACTGCCCGGCAACATCGGCCTTTACATTGTGGTGTTGAGCGTCTTCCTGTTCGCTATCTCTACCGCCATCTCCTGGAGTTACTACGGCGACCGCTGCGCGAACTACCTGTTCGGGCACCGTGCCGTGCTGCCCTACAAGTTCGTCTTCGTCACCATGCACTTCGTCGGGGCGATCCTGACGCTGGCGGTCGCCTGGACGCTGGGTGACGTGTTCTTAGGCATAGTGATTCTGCCCAACCTGTTCGCTCTGATTCTGCTGTCCGGGAAGGTGAAGCAGTTGACGGGGAGCTACTTCGAGCGCAAGCCATGGGTAGAGAATCGCGAGGTGCATCGCCGCTGGAAGGAGCAGCAGAGGTACAAAAGGCTAGATTAGGTTGGATTCGCCGACCCACCGCCTCGATCTGGCAAAGCGCATCGCAGAGCGACTGAGAGGTTCCGCGTCGATCGCCGTCTCAACACATGTCAACGGTGACGGCGATGGTTGGGGCTCGGCCTGTGCGCTCGCCCATCACTTTGGTGACGGCTGCGATGTTCGCCTGCTCGCCGCCACGCCGTTCCCCGAGCGTTACAGCTTCATGTTGCCTGAGGGCGTCGAGCCGCTCGAGCCGGATGCGGCCGGGTTCGAGGCCCTGAGTAGCGCCGCCATTCAGGTCGTTGTGGATGCCTCGGAGCCGAGCAGGTTGGGTGGGTTCGCGGCCCACTTCGAGCGTGAGCGCACCGTCGTCATCGACCACCACGCCATCGCCGCCGGCGAGATCGAGGCTTCCCTGTCGCTCATCGACCCTAGCGCCGCCGCCACGGCCGAGTTGCTCTTCGACGTGCTTCTTCAGACCGGCGACCCGGTCGGGCCGCTGACGGCCCGAGCGCTCTACGTGGGCCTGGTGACCGATACGGGCTCGTTTCGCTATTCCAACTCCACACCCCAGGCGCACCGCACGGCGGCAGCCCTGATCGAGGCCGGCGCCGACCCCGAGGCGCTCTATCGGCCGCTGTTCGCGAGCCTGAGGCCGGCGGAGTTGAGCACGCTGCAGGCTGCGCTCGAGGGGATGCAGCACGATGAGGAGTACGGGATCACCTGGGCGGTTCTGGACCTGGACGTCTCACGCAGGCTCGGCCCGCTGGAGGAATACGAGGGGGTCCTCGAGCATCTGCGTAACCTGTCGGGGACAAACGTCGCGATTCTGATTCGCGAGCTCGAGGACGGCGCAGTTAAGGTCTCGCTCCGCTCGGTGGGGGCGGCGGACGTGGCGACTGTGGCCCGGTCCTTCGGAGGCGGCGGACACGAAAGGGCGGCCGGTGCCGTGTTGTCGGAGAATGTAGGCGAGGCCACTGCGCTGGTGCTGGCGGCCTGCCGGTCTGCCGTCGAGTCCACCCGGGCTTGAGAGTCGGCGCCTAGAGCCGTATCTTGGGACAGCTAGCGGGTGAACAAAGGCCGTAAGTCGGCCTACCGCGTGATCTTCCCGGTTGAAGGGATGAGGGCATCCCCGTCGGCCGGGTGTAGGCGCAGCAGCCTTATGATGCTGGGTGAGGGAGGTGGAGGCCGGTGAGCTTGCATCAGAGGAACGGCAGTGCGAATGGCTCCAGGCGTAGAATGCTCCTAAAAGGTGTACGCGGTCCTACCAGGCCGGATCGAGTGCTTCCGCTTGACCTGCGGCTTCGAGCCATCGCAGACAACATTCCCGCCTCGAACATCGACGAGCTGTGGGTTTTCCCGCCGCTCCCCAACCGCGATCTCGCCTGCGAATTCATTGTTCTCGTGTGCTTCGACGGAGGGGAAGATCGCCGCCGCATTCTGACATCGCACGTCGACGCCCAATTCAAGGACCCGGAAAGCGACGAATTCGAATGGGTTCAGCGGATTCGTGAGCAGGGAACCACGCCGCATCGTTGGGTGGCGGACATTCCCGACCGCCTGCTTCACCGACTCGCCGACGCCGGCGTCCCTGAAGTGCTACAGGTTGGCGGCGAATCCCAGGCGTGGGAGGCGGCCATCGAGCGGTTGACGAACGGGAACGGTTCCGGGAACGGCTCGGGGAATGGTAACGGCGCTGACCGGGATCGCAGCGCTCTTCTGATTGACAGCAGAGTCTTACCTGAAGTAACTTTTAGTACTATTATTGAGTGGGACGTTCCCGGGAACGGCTCACCCAGCGAATTGGAACAGTGAAATGGAAGTCGCGCCAAGCGGTACCTCGGAAGAGAGACTGAGGACAGCGCTGGAAGCGGCAGGCCACCGGCATACGACGCAGCGGGCGGCGATCTACCGCTACCTGAGGGGCGTCACGACACACCCCACCGCCGATGAGATTTTCACGCAGGTGCGTGAGGTGCTGCCGGATATCAGCCTGGCGACGGTGTACAAAGCGCTCGAAGCGTTCGTGGAAGCCAGCATAGCTCAGAAGCTCGCGTTGGGAAGCGGGCCGGCTCGCTACGACGGTCGCGTTGAGGACCACGACCATGTCCGCTGCCTGAAGTGCGGCATAGTCAGGGATGTGGTCGGCAGTCACGACAACGACCTCATTCGTTGCCTGCGTAGCGACGATGGCTTCGAGATTATCGACTACCGTTTGGAGCTGATCGGCTACTGCCCGAGCTGCCAGAACTAGTCGAACGAGTTGCGCTGTATCCCTTACATTCGCTCCCGGGCCCCGATCCGGGGCTGAACTCGAATACGCGCGGTGTCTGGATGCACAGGCCCGCGCTTTTTTCGTGAGGGCTGAACGGTGTCGGTATCTTTGTCTTTCGTACCCAGGAAAATCTTCCTGACCAGGGGAGTGGGGACGCACCGCGAGCGTCTCTCGGCCTTCGAGATGGCACTGCGCGATGCCCGAATCGCTCGATACAACCTGGTGAACGTCTCCTCCATCTTTCCCCCGCACTGCGAGCTGATCGGCCGCGAGGAAGGACTGGAGTTGATGACGCCGGGACAGATCACCTTCGCCGTGATGTCGCGGCTCGACACCAATGAGCCGAGCCGGCTCGTGGCGGCCAGTATCGGCGTGGCGATTCCGAAGGATCCGAATCAGTTTGGGTATCTTTCGGAGCACCACGCCTACGGGCAGAACGAGAGGACGGCGGGCGACTACGCCGAGGACCTGGCCGCCAGCATGCTGGCGACGATCCTCGGGGTCCCGTTCAATCCCGACACGGCGTGGGATGAACAGCGTGCGCAGTGGCAGGTGTCCGGCAAGATAGTGAAGACGGAGAACGTCACGCAGACCGCGGAGGGGTCTGAGGACGGCAAATGGGTCAGCGCCGTCACCGCCGCGGTTCTTCTACCCTGAAACGAGCCATGTCAGACTTTTCTTGGGAAGACCCGTACGCCTTCCTCGGGCTAGGGGAAGATTTCGCCGGTCTCGATCGGGCGAAGGTGGCGCTGTTGCCGGTCCCCTTCGAGGCCACGACGTCGTACATGGAAGGGACGCGCCGCGGTCCCGAGGCGATTCTCCAGGCGTCACGGCATGTTGAGCTCTACGATCACGAGCTCGATTCCGAACCGTTCCGCGTCGGGATCCATACCTACCCGATGGTCGAACTGACCGCTGGCGGTCCGGAGGCGGCGCTGGCGGATTTGCGGGAGCGCTACGCCGAGGCGTGCGCCGGCGACCGGTTCGTCATCATGCTGGGCGGCGAGCACACGATCACCCAGGTACCGGTGCTCTACTGGGCCGATCGCCTGGACGCCGAACTGGGAATCCTCCAGTTTGACGCCCACGCCGACCTGCGCGACAGCTTCCACGGAACCCGTTGGAGTCATGCCTGCGTCATGCGCAGGGTAGTGGACCGGGTGAAGCCCGTCGGTGTGGGGATCCGGGCCATCGACATGGAGGAGAAACGGCTCATCGGTGAGCTTGGCCTCACGATGGTGTACGGCGAGCAGCTGGGCAGGTCGGATTGGGTGGGACGGGTTCTGGCGGCGCTGCCCGAGAACGTGTACATGAGCTTCGACGTGGACTTCTTCGACCCGGCCCTCGTACCGGCTACCGGCACCCCGGAGCCTGGCGGGGGAACCTGGGACCAGGCGACGACGTTGCTGCGGCGTGTCTTCGCTGAGAAGAACGTAGTTGCCGCCGATGTGGTGGAGCTGGCACCGCTGCCCGGAATCGTGGCGCCCGACTTCTTGGTGGCGAAGTTGGTTTATAAGATGATTGGCTATTGGGAGGCCGGTAATCGGTAGCCGGTACGCCGGTAGCCGCTAACTTGGGAAATCCCAAACCGAACGTTCACAGTTACCGGCCACCGGCGCACCGGCCACCGCTCTGAGGGGATAGATGCAGGACGGAACATCGATCGGAATCTTGGTTGCATTCCTAGCCGGACTGCTCTCCTTCCTCAGTCCCTGCGTTCTCCCATTGGTCCCGTCCTACGTTTCCTTCGTCACCGGGCTCGGTCTGGAGGAGCTGGAGCAGGGCGGCGGTGAAGTGAAGCGGGTGACGCTCGTTCATTCGCTTCTGTTCGTGGCCGGCTTTACCCTGATCTTCCTGCTGATGGGCGCCTCGGCGACATATGTCGGACAGCTGCTCCGCGTCTATCAGGATGTTATCGCCCGCATCGGCGGCGTCATCATTATTCTGTTCGGCATCTTGCTGCTGGGCGTGATCCCGATTCCCGCCTTGAGCCGCGAAAAGCGCTACCAGTTCCAGAGCAAGCCGGTGGGCTATGCAGGGACGGTGGCGGTGGGTGTGGCTTTCGGTGCCGGCTGGGTTCCCTGTATCGGTCCGATCCTCGGTGCGATTCTCACTTTGGCGGCGACCCGCGCCGATGTGGCTCAAGGGGTGGGACTTCTGTTCGTCTATTCGCTGGGGCTGGCGATCCCCTTCGTCCTGAGCGCCTTGGCGCTCACCGCGTTTCTGGCCTGGTTCCAGAAGTTCCGGCGCTACGTCCGCTACGTCGAGTGGGTGGCGGGGATTCTGCTCATCTTGGTTGGGCTGCTCTTGGTGACCGGCAAGTTCACGGTCCTGGCGGGCTGGCTCATCCAGTTCACGCCCGATTTTCTGCTGGAGCGTATCTAGCCTCAGTGGCAGCGCGTAGCCAGCGCCAGGCTCGGGACTAGCGAGGCGGACTCCTGTGCACGCAGTTTGGCCGGGAAACGTGGTTTCCACTCGTGCGGACGGCCCCGCCATGCAGCGCGGAGATACAATCTCATGCACAAACGTCTGTCTGCTCGGCTCATCCCGGTGTGGGCGATGCTGGGGCTGGGTGTTGCGGGGCTCGGTTGCGCCAACGAGGGTTCGATGGAGTTCACCGCCCTCTGCAGTACGACGATGTTCGTCGCGGGCCACTGGAACGGGACCTTCCGGTGCGAGAACGGCAGTTGTCTCACCGGTAGCGACCGGTTCTTGGTAACACAGGATTTGTCCGACCTGACCCAGGTGACGGCAGAGATCGTCGCCTCCACTCTCCCCGGCGACGTCGGCGTGGTCCTCGAGGGTGAATTGTGCAACGACGTGTTCACTTGGGAGGCGACCAATCCCGGGAACGACGAGAGCGGGACGTGGACCTTCAGCGACACCGAGCACTTCAGCAAGACGAGCAGCTTCGACAACGAACAGTACACCTGCGTCGGCCACGGTACCAAGGAACCGTTGCCCCTTCCGGCCGAGTTCTTCTGTCCGCTGCCCCAGCCGACCGAGGCACGCTAGTGCTTTGGACCCCGCCTCAGGCGGCGCCCGCATCTACTTCGAGACTTTCCTCCAACAGCTGGCGTCTGAGCAATCGCGCGTAGACTCCGTCCGCTTCCAGCAACTGGGAGTGGGTGCCGCGCTCTACGATCTCCCCTTCCTCGACGACGAGGATCAGGTCGGCGTCTTTCACTGCCGTCACGCGATGCGAGACGATGATGCTCGTGTGACGCATGAGCACATCGCGCAGACCGTCTAGAATCGCCGCCTCGGTATGCGTGTCCACTGAAGACAGAGCGTCGTCGAGGATGAGCACGGGTGCGTCCCGGGTAAGCGCACGCGCCAACGTCGCCCGCTGCTTCTGGCCGCCCGACAGGTTGATGCCGCGCTCGCCGAGTTGGGTATCGTAGCCCTTGGGGAAATCGCGAATCGTGTCGGCCAGCTGAGCGATCGCGGCGACTTCCTCGATGCGCTCCTGCTCGCCGCCGTCCAGCAAGCCGAACGCGATGTTGGCGCCCAGCGTCTCGGAGAACAGGAAGGGCTCTTGAGGCACCATGGCGATGAGACGCCGCAATTGCTCCAGGCGGATCTCTCTGATCGGAACCCCGTCCAGCAAGATCTCGCCTTGGTTGGGATCGTAGAGCCGCGGGATCAACCTGACGACAGAGCTCTTGCCCGATCCGGTTCGTCCGACGATAGCGACCGTCTGGCCCGGCTCGATCGTGAACGAGACATCGCGGAGGACGTCGCGCTCCGTGCCCGGGTAGCGGAACGAGACGTTCCTGAACTCGATGCCGCCCTGCGGTGCGTCGATCTCGATCGACCGTTCCGCGTCACGGATCGACGGCTGTTCGCCCATGATCTCCTGGATGCGGCCCATCGATGCGGAGCCGCGCTCGAACAGATTGATCACCCAGCCGAGTGCGATCATCGGCCAGGTGAGCTGCAGCAGGTAGAAGGCGAAGGCGACGAAGTCGCCGATAGTGATGCGACCCAGGATCACATCGCGACCTCCGACCCAGAGCACGATCACGGCGCCCAGCCCGGTGAGCAGCGTCAGCGCCGGGAAAAACAGACCCCAGACCTTGGCGAGCCCCAGGTTGCGCTTCAGGTAATCGCGATTGAGCTGAGCGAACTGACCGGCCTGGGCATCCTCCTGGACGTAGGCGCGGACGATGCGGGCGCCGGCGAGGTTCTCCTGAGCCATCGTCGAGATGCGGCCGAACTGCGCCTGGATCGCCTCGAAGCGCTGGTGGATCTCGCGCCCGAAGTAGATCGTGATCGGCGGAACGCAGGCGAGTGGCAGGATGGCCAGGGCGGTCAGGCGCGGGTCGATCAAGGTGAGCATCGTCAACGCGATGATCGAGATGACCGTCGTGTTCACCAGGTACATGATCGCCGGGCCGATCACCATGCGTACCGCCGGTATGTCGTTGGTGGCCCTGCTCATCAGTTCGCCGGTCGGCACGCGCCCGTAGAAGTCGGGTGCCAGCCTCGAGAGGTGGGCGAAGTAGTCGTCGCGCAGATCGTTCTCCACGCGGCGACTCATACCGTTGATCAGTTGGCGCATGAGGTAGCGACCGGCGCCGCCGAGCAGGGAGAAGCCGACGATCGCCCCGGCGTAAGCCGCCAGGCCCGCCGGCGTGATCCCGCTCTCCAGAGCATCGATAGCCAGCTTCAGCAGATAGGGCCAGGTAAGGGAGAATAGGTTGGCCACCACTACCAGGCTGAGGCCCGCGACGATGCGGCTGCGGTAGCGACGTGCGTAGGGGACTAGCGGTTTAAGCTGCTTCAGCACGTCAATATCCGATCGCCCTGCTGCCGCTGCTCCGCGGGTCGGAAGCGCCGTGGAGAGTGCCGTCTGCCGCGCGGATGATCAGCTGCACGTCGCCGAAGTACCCGCGCCGAGGCGTGACCGTGTGCCCGAATCTCTCGAGCACCGAATGGGTCCGCTCGTCGATACCGTTGCGCTCGATCATGATCGCGTCGGGCAACAGCTGATGGTGGATTCGTGGTGCGTCGACGGCACTGCGCACATCCATCTCGAAGTCGATGACGTTGATGATCGTCTGCGCGACAGCGGTGATGATCCGCGGGCCACCGGGCGAGCCCACGACGAGGCGCAGTTCACCCTGCGGGTCGACGACGATCGAGGGGGTCATCGCCGAGAGCATTCGTCGGCCCGGGGCTACGAGGTTCGCCTCGCCCTGGATGAGACCGTACTGGTTCGCGTAGCCGGCCCGCATCGCGAAGTCGTCCATCTCGTTGTTGAGGAAGAAGCCGGCTCGCGCCACCACGACTCCAGAGCCGTAGCCCGAGTTGATCGTGTAGGTCAGCGCGACTGCGCTACCCTCACCATCGACGATCGAGTAGTGCGTAGTGTGCGATCCTTCCTGCAGTACCGGTACACGGTTGAACTGTTCAGACGGTGAGGCGCGGCTGCGTGAGATACCGGCCCGCAGCTCCGCCGCGTACTCGTCGCTGATCAGTCGATCGACAGGCATCTCGATGTAGTCGGGGTCACCGAGGTAGTAGTTGCGGTCGGCGAACGCCCGGCGAAACGCCTCGGCGATAAGGTGGATCGCTTCCGGCGAGTTGAAGCCCAGCTCTCTCAGGTTGTAGCCCTCGAGAATGTTGAGCGTCTCGGCCATCGTGATACCGCCCGACGACGGCGGTGGCATCGATGTGATCGTATGGCCGCGGTACTCGAATACGATGGGATCTCGCCACTTCGCTGCGTAGCGCCTCAGGTCCTCGTGTGTGATCAGACCGCCGCCGCGCCGCATCTCGTCGACGATCATGTCGGCGATCGTACCGAGATAGAAAGCCGACTTCCCTTCGGCTGCGATCAGGCGAAGCGTCTCACCCAACAGCGGCTGCCGGAAGGTCGACCCGACACGGGGGGGCTCGCCGTCCGGGTAGAAGACCTGTTGTGTCGTCTCGAACTCGGCGAAACGAGCCTGTCTGGCGGCCAAACCGTCGTGAAATGCCTCGCTGACGACGAAGCCGTTCTCGGCCAGCTCGATGGCCGGCGCGATCAGGTCCTCCCAAGGCAGAGATCCGTAGCGCTGATGCAGCTCCCAGAGCCCCGCCACCGTGCCGGGCACGCCCGCCGCCAGGTGTCCGAGTACCGAGGCATCCGTGGGTCGTCCTTCATCGTCAAGAAAGCGTTCCGGCGTGGCCAGCATGGGCGCCATCTCGCGGAAGTCGAGAGCCGCCGTCTCACCGTCGGCCAGGCGAACGACTGCGAAGCCACCGCCGCCGATGTTGCCGGCGGTGGGGTGCACGACGGCGAGGGCGAAGCCGACGCCGATCGCAGCATCGACCGCGTTACCGCCGGCCTCCAGGATGTCAACGCCGACCCGCGTCGCACGGACGTCGGTGGTGGCCACCATTCCCTGGGTGCCTGTGCCGATCGGGTCGAGGCCACGGAACTCCCAGTCGAACGGAAAGACCGCGCCCGCCATGCCGCCTGCACCGCTACCCGCTGGCGGCGGCGCGCAGGCCGCGAGGAAAGAGAGCGCTAGGAGGAGGCTGAAGCGCCGCATATGCCGTTCCTTTCTACTCCGTCTGTGCAGGCGGGTTAGATGCCGATTCTTGGGCAGAGCCCCCCCAGAACGCAAGTGTCGCAAGCAGGACGGCCGGCTCGGCAGACCGCGCGCCCGTGACGTATCAGCTGGATATGAAATGAGAACCGCAGCTTGGGCGGGACGGAGCTGTCGCGGTTCAGGAGCTCATGTGCCTGGTCGGCGGTGGCACGCTCTTCTATCAGGCCGAGACGACGCGCGACGCGATGGACGTGCGTATCCACCGGCATGTACGATCGGCCCATTGCGAAGCAGAGCACGCATGCCGCTGTCTTCACACCGACGCCGCGAAAGGATGTGAGGTACTCGATGACCTCTTGGTCGGTCCGATCATCGAGGTGCGAGAGGTCGAGATCCCCCTGCTCGTCATGCAATGCAGCCAGCGTTTCCTGTAGCGTCCGGGCCTTCTGCTTCCAGAGACCGGCCGACTTGATCGCCTGCTCGACCTCCTTCCGCGGCGCAACACGCACCGCATTCCAGTCGGGGAACCGCGCGCGTAGCGACTCGTAGGCGCGATCCCGGTTCGTGTCATTCGTGTTCTGACTGAGGATCGTCAGCATCAGCTCGTCCAACGGGCCGATCCGCTTCTTCTCGGCCGGCCCGTAGTGATCCTCCAGGCGGCGGTGCAGCGCCCTGACGCGGCGGCGCAGCGATCGCGGAGGTGCCTTGGTCGCTACCACTCGGCCAGAACCTTACAAGCCGCCGCCGCCAGCACTGCCGCCCCACGTGGCAGGCAACTCTCGTCGATGTCGAAACGCGGCGAATGATGGCTGCGCCGGTCGTCCTCGATGCCGGCACCCAGCCAGAAGAAACAGCCGGGCGCTTCGCGAGCCAGGAACGCGAAGTCCTCGGCGCCCATGATCAGATCGGCGGTCGCCACAGCATCTTCACTCACTACCGAGCGGGCGGCGGATTGCACGACCTCGGTCAACCGCGCGTCGTTGATCACCGGCGGGTTGCCGTCGCGAATCTCGATTAGCCCTTCGCCGCCCATGGCGTCGGCTACAGCGAAGACCTGCTTCAACTCCTCATGGAGTGTGCTCCGCACGTCGAAATCGAAATATCGTAGCGTTCCTTCCAGTTGCACCTCGCTGCACAGGATGTTGGATGCGGTGCCGCCTTTCACCGTCCCAAACGTCACAACCGCCGGTTGCAGAGGATCGACGCGTCGGGCGACGATCGCCTGTGCTGCCAGGATCACATGGCTGGCGAGCAGCAGTGCGTCTCTCCCTTCGTGGGGTAGCGCGGCGTGGGCACTCGTGCCGCGGACCGTCCCCAGCAATGTATCGTTCCCCGCCATGAGCGGGCCCGCCCGAAAGAGCACCTCGTGGGCTGGGGACTCCGCGGCGACGTGCAGGCCGACGACCGCGTCCACACCTATCATGGCGCCGTCAGCGATGATTGCCTGTGCGCCGGTGACGTTGTGCTCGTCCGTCGACTCCTCGGAGGGTTGGAAGATCAAGCGAACCCGGCCCGGCGGCAGATCACCGCTCCGCTCGCTCTCCGCCAGCAGCATCGCGGCGCCCAGCAGGCAGCTGACGTGCGCGTCGTGACCGCAGGCGTGCATGACGCCGTCGACCTGCGAGCGGTAGGGGACGTCGTTGCTCTCCTGGATCGGCAGCGCATCCATGTCGGCGCGGAGCGCCACCGTGGGGCCCTCCCCGCCCCCCAGCTCGCCGATGCACCCGGTGACACCGACGCCGGTCCGCACGCGGTATCCGAGGCTCTTCAGTCTTTCGGCGACGAGTCCGGCGGTACGTGTCTCTTTGAACGAGAGTTCCGGGTGGGCGTGGATGTCGCGCCGAATCTCGCTGAGCTCGGGGGCGAGTGCGTTGGCTCTGGAGAGCAGCTCCATTTTCCTCCCTTGTAGTCTTTTTGGGCGAACCTGCGAAGGTTAGGTTTCTCGGCATACTTCGGCAACGGTGTACCATGGCAGACGATCTGTTCGACCCCAGGCTCACGGAACATAGCAACCCGAGGACGCGAGATATCGACCTCGCGGACGCGGTGCAAATCGTCGATCTCATCAACGCCGAGGACGCTGGCGTGCCCGGCGCGGTGCAGGCCGAGCGTGAGCGGATCGCCGAGGCGATCGAGATCGCCGTCGAGTGCTTCAAGCGGGGTGGACGGTTGGTCTACGTAGGTGCGGGTACCAGCGGTCGGCTGGGCGTGCTCGATGCGACCGAGTGTCCGCCCACCTTCGGCACCGATCCGGAGATGGTGCAGGGGATCATCGCCGGCGGCGCGGCGGCCCTTACGCGCAGTCAGGAGGGTGCCGAGGATCGTACGGAGGACGGGGTAGCGGCTGTCGACGAGGCGAACGTGGGCCCTGACGACTTCGTCTTCGGCATCGCCACGTCGAGTACGACGCCCTACGTGCGGGCGGCCCTCACCCGGGCGGCGGAACGTGGAGCGAGGACCGGGTTCCTCTGCTGCACGGAGCCCGGCGATGAGCTGCGGCAGCTGGTCGACGTGTGCATCGTGCCCTTGGTCGGTCCCGAGGTGATCGCCGGCTCGACGCGCATGAAAGCGGGTACGGCGACGAAGCTCGTGCTCAACACTCTGACTACCGGCGCCATGATCCGGCTGGGCAAGGTCTACGGCAATCTGATGGTCGACCTGCAGGCCTGGAGCGAGAAACTGATCGACCGCAGCGCGCGCATCATGATGGCGGCCACAGGCTGCTCCGGAGAAGAGGCGCTGCCGTGCATCGACGAGGCGGGTGGCTCGCTCAAGTTGGCTGTAGTGATGAAGAACGCCGACGTGAACCGCGAGATGGCAGCCCTCTACCTGGCCGAGTCGGACGGTTTCGTTCGCAGGGCACTCGAGTTGGCCGGAGAGGTCGACGACTCGGATGACCCTTACAGCCACTACCCGACTTCACCACCGGATGAAGAGAGCCTGGGGCTCGTGAGGGCCGCGCTCCTCCGTTTCCTCGACGTGCTCTCCGAACTCGTCTCCGATGTCTCCGAAGAAAGATTGAGCGAAAGACCCGACGCCGAAAAGTGGTGCGCGAAAGAGCAGATCGAACATCTGCACGTCGCGGATACATTCTTTGGCGGCCGGATCAGAGCCATGCTGGAGGAAGATGCACCCCTCGTCGCCGATCGCGACGACGATGTGGAGAACCTCGAAATCTTCGACAGCGGTGCGCGCGACGCTACGGTTGCCGAACTCATCGAGAAACTCGCCGATAGTCGCAGCGCCCTGTTGAGGTTGATGGAGGGTGCGGACGCCGAGCGTTGGGCGCGAGTCGGTCGGCACGAGACCTTCGGGCCGATCTCGATCTATCAGTTGCTGCGCCATTGCGTCTGGCACGATCACCGTCACCTAGAGGCAGTCCGGCGCCTCGTCAGCGACTAGTGCCGTGAGTCTTCGTTATCTGGGCCTCATGTCAGGGACTTCTCTGGATGGCGTCGACGCGGCGCTGGTTCAGGTGGAGGAACGGGATGGACATCTGGGGGCGTACGTCGAAGCTTTCGCCGCCACCGAATACGAGGCCGAACAGCGTGCGGCGATCAAACGGGGGCTGGAGGGCGGACCGCGGGAATTGTGCCGCCTCAACGTCGATCTTGGCGGCTGGTTCGCAGAAGCCGCGCTCCGGCTGCTGGCACGTGCCGGCGTGGAGCCGGGTGAGCTGGCTGCGGTCGGCTCGCATGGCCAGACGATCTGGCACGAGCCGCCGGGCGACGGCGCTGCAGGCGCCACGTTACAGCTCGGCGAGCCGGCGGTGATCGCCGAGCGCTTGGGCGTACCGGTGATTTCGGACTTCCGGGCGCGCGACGTTGCGGCCGGCGGCCACGGCGCTCCGTTGGTACCTCTTGTCGACCAGCTGATCTTCTCGACGCCGGAGGGCCGACGTGCGCTCCAGAACATCGGTGGGATCGCAAACGTGACGTTGCTGCCGCCGGAAGGGTCGAGCGAGCCGGTCATCGCCTTCGATACGGGGCCCGGAGTGGCGGTGATCGACGCGGTGGTCGAGATGGTGAGCGATGGCGCCGAGCGGTACGACATCGACGGGCGTCGTGCCTCGAGAGGACGACCGAGCGAGAAACTGCTGACTCTGCTGCTCGCTGACGAATACTTCGGTGAGGCGCCACCGAAGTCGACGGGTCGCGAGCGCTACGGCGCGGAATACGCGGCGGAGGTCTGTCGAAGGGGCCGGGAACTGAGCCTTGCCGCGGACGATCTGGTGGCCACGGTCACCGCGTTGACGGCGCGGACGATCGCCGACGCGTATCGCGATTTCTTCGAGGACGCCGCTCGTCCGGACGAGTGCATCGTCTCGGGCGGTGGCGCCCGCAACCCGAGGCTGATGCAGATGCTGGTCGAGGCGATCGACCCCGTTCCGGTGAGCGACTTGTCGGCACTGGGTTGGGATCCCGACGCGAAGGAAGCGGCGGCCTTTGCCATCCTCGCCCACCTGCACCAGGCCGGTAAGCCCGGCAATCTGCCGTCCGTCACCGGGGCCGCCGGACCCCGCGTCCTTGGGAAATTGACGCCGCCATGAACCCGGCCCGCCTCGTATTTCCTGCGATCCGCTGGGGTGACCGCAATGTGGAGCAGGTCTGGCGCGAAGTGTTCCGCAGTCTCGACCTGGGCGTGGGTGGCTTCGTCGTCTTTGGCGGCAGCGTGGAGAAGATGCGGGAGCTGGTGGGGCGTGCCCAGGAGCGCGAGGGTCGACCCGTATTGTTCGCTGCCGACCTCGAGCGCGGCGCGGCCCAGCAGTTGGAGGGTGCAACGCCACTGCCGCCGGCTGGAGCGCTGGCATCGACGGACGCGGCGGCGCTGTTGGACGCGGCACGAATAACGGCGCAGGAAGCGGCCGCCGCAGGGATCGGCTGGGTGCTGGCTCCCGTCGCCGATCTGGACGTCGAGTCGCTGAACCCCATAGTTGGAAGTCGCAGCTTCGGGTCCGAGCCGGCTATCGTGGCGGAGCGCGTGCGAGCTTGGGTGGCGACGGTTCAAGAGGAAGGTATCCATGCCTGCGCCAAGCACTTCCCGGGGCATGGCCGCACGACCGCCGACTCGCACACCGAGCTTCCTACGGTCAAGTGGACCCGCGAGACTCTCGAGGCCGACCTGGCTCCATTCCGCGCCGCCGTCGAGGCCAAGGTCAGCTCGGTGATGCTGGCGCATGTGAGCTACCCGGCCCTCGACCCCTCGGGTGCCCCGGCCAGCCTGTCTCGAAAGATCGTCGGCCTGCTGCGCCGGGAGATGAAGTTCGATGGCCTCATCGCCACGGACGCGTTGATCATGGGTGCGGTGTCGGCTGCCGCTCGATCCGAGACGGAGGCGGCCGTCGAGGCGGTGCGTGCGGGATGCGATGTGTTGCTCTACCCTTCATCGCCTGCTGAGACGGTGGCGGCGCTGGAGTCAGCGGTCGAATCGAAGGAGCTCGACCGCCGGCAGGTTGCCAGGTCGGCTGAGCGTATCGAGATCGCCGGCGGGACCGCGGACGTCGCCGTCGGCGAGGGGGCCCCGCTTCCCAGCCACGCCCGCGCCCTGGAGATGGCCGCCGCCTCGATAAGGACACTGCGCGGCATGCTACCACAGCCGCGACCGGAGCAGACGTTCCGACTCCATATCGTGGACGACGACATCGTGGACCTGCCGGAATCGCTGGCCGGGCCCGGCACGAGGCAGCCGGATCGCGGTCGTTTGGGAGGTGCGTTGCAGAAGCGCGGGGCCGTGATGGTCGAGTCCGAGACAGAAGTCCCGGCCACCGACCTCATCGCCGTATTCTCGGACGTGAAAGGTTGGAAACGCCGCTCCTGGCTCGCACCGGAAAGAGCGAGCGAAGTCAACCGGATCCTCGAACGTGCCCCCGATACGATGGTCGTCATCTTCGGCCACCCGCGCCTGGCCCAGCAGCTGCCGGGCGCCCGCAACGTGGTCTGTGCCTGGTGTGGCGACCCGCTCATGCAGGAGGGGGTCGCCGAGCATCTGCTGGGCGGCCCGTCCGGATGAGTGCCCTCGACTGGCTGGTCATCGCCGCATACCTGATCGGCACACTTCTCATCGGCATCTGGTTCTCGCGCCGAGGTGCGAAGAGCTTCGCCGAATTCTTCACCAGTGGACGCGCACTCCCATGGTGGCTGGCCGGGACCTCGATGGCGGCCACCACGTTCAGCGTCGACACACCGCTCTACGTCACCGGCCTCGTGGCGCGCCGCGGCATCGCCGGCAATTGGGAATGGTGGGCCTTCGCCATCACGCACGTGCTGATGATCTATCTCTTCGCGCGCCTATGGCGCCGCAGCGAGGTCGTCACCGATGTCGAGCTCACCGAGCTGCGCTACGGCGGCAAGCCGGCCGCCCTGCTGCGTGGCGCCCGCGCCTTCATCTTCGCCGTGCCCATTAACTGCATCGGAATGGGCTACGCCATGCTGGCGATGCGGAAGGTGATCGAGGCGCTCGGCCTCTGGGATGCGCTGGCCATCGATCTGCCGGGAGAGCCGCGGCTCTGGATCGTCGTCGCGTTGTCCGTCTTCGTTCTCGTCTACGCCGGCCTGGCCGGCCTTTGGGGCGTCGTGACAACCGACTTCATCCAGTTTGGGCTCGCCTTAATCGGCGCCTTGATCGTGGTCGCATTCGCGCTGCCCGACGTCGGTGGCATCGCCGGTATCAGGGCGACCTTGGCCCAGCAAGGTTTGGGTGACCGGCTCGACTTCATGCCCTGGTCCGATGTCGCCCAGCTTTCGATGACCACGTTCCTCGCCTACATCGGCATTCAATGGTGGGCGTTCCGCAACACCGATGGCGGCGGCATGTTCATCCAACGCTTCATCTCATCGAAGACCGAGGAGGACGCGCAGAAGGCGGCATGGCTGTTCAACGTGCTGCACTACGTCGTGCGTACCTGGCCGTGGATCGTCGTGGCCCTCGTCGCACTCATCCTCTACCCGACACTCGCCGATCCCGAGATCGGCTATATACAGTTGATGCTCGATTACCTGCCCGCAGGCTTGCTGGGCCTGGTAATAGCGTCGTTCCTCGCGGCGTTCATGTCGACGGTCTCGACGCTGATCAACTGGGGCGCCTCGTACATCGTCAACGACCTTTACGGGCGCTGGGCGCATCCTGAGGCGGGCGACAAGGAAAAAGTGCTGGTGGGTCGTCTCGCGTCGATAATCATCGTGGCGCTTGCCGCGATGGCCGCGTTCTTCGCTCAGGATATAGGTACCGTCTTCCGCTTCATGATCGCCATAGGCACCGGGCCTGGCGCCGTCCTCATCCTGAGGTGGTTCTGGTGGCGGGTGAACGCATGGGGTGAACTGGCGGCGATGCTCGCCGGACTGCTCATCGCACTCCTATCCTATTTACCGATGTTCGGGGAGGTCGATTTCGGTGTGCGCTTGGCGGTAACGGCGTTCGGCTCGCTGGCCGTCTGGCTGCCTACCATGCTGCTCACGCGGCCCGAGTCGGAGGAAACGCTGGCGGAATTCTACCGGCGCACGCGGCCCGGTGGCCCCGGATGGCGGCGCCAGCAACAGATCACCGGCCTCGCACCGCTACAGGACCTGGGCGCCGATGTCCGGTCCGGGATCCTCGGGATCGTGCTTCTGTTCGCCCTGTTGTTCGGGGTCGGCTGGCTCGTCCTGGGGTCCTGGGGACGCGGGGCGGCTGCGCTGGGGACGGCGGCAGTGGCGTTCTTGCTGTTGGCGCGGTCGCATCGCGGAGGCTCTTTGACCGGCCCGAAGAGCGGGTCGTACATTGCGACACCGTGAGCACCAAAGTCCGTTCCCAGGAGATGGAGCGTGCCGTAGCCGGTGCGAAGCAGATGCGATCGGGTGCGGCTCTTCTTTTGACGGCCGTCGCGTGTGCCGGGTGTGCGGCGCGCGCGCCCGACCTGAGCGGGCCGCCGCCTATAGCGCCGCGCAGCGGCCCCCTCGCCATCGATGTGGTATACCCGGCCGACAGCAGCTTCATCTCGGCTCGGGACTCAAACTTCATCTTCGGCTCGGTCGGCGATGGAAACGCGCAGCTGAGAATCAACGGCGAGCGCGTGCGTGTCGAACCCAACGGCGCGTTCTTAGCCTGGCTGCCCGTGCCGGCATCGCCGGAGGACACGCTCGCTCGGTATGAGCTGGCGGCGACTCTCGGGACACAGCGTGCCAGCGCCGTACGAACCGTCTTCGTGCCCCGGCCGGTCGTGCCGCTTCCCCGCGACTCGGCTGTCGTCGATGCCCGGAGCGTCGTGCCCGGTGGCGCCTGGTGGGTACAAGAGGGAGAGATCGTTCCAATACGCGTGCGCGCATCGCCCGGCGCACAGGTGCGCCTGCTGACCCCGGACGGCGAAACGGTGCCGCTCGTCGAACTGAGCTCGGTGGAGGCGAGCAGCGCAGCCGCGAATTGGGCCTTCGGCCGTATCCCCTCGGCGGGCGCCGCAACGCCTGGAGCCGGAATATTTGAAGGTGAACTGATCGCGCAGGCGCCGCTGGGCCGCGGCAGGTTGAGCCCGGATATCCCTCCGGGCCCCGCAGGCCTATCCGACCTGCTTCATTACTGCGCGCCGCCGCCGCTCGACACTGCAGTGGTCGGCGACAGCTTAACGGTCGTGACGGACTCGGCCGAGTTGCTGCTCCCCGGGCAGCCGCTAGCGGGTGCAGGCTTTCCATCCGTCGTGGAAGAGGTGCTCGCCGAGGCCCCGTTGCCGTCGGAGTGTGCAAGACTCGAGGTCATCGTCGCCGATGATACCGCCCTCACATCGCTGCCTCTCGATCTCTGGGTCCTCGGGGGACGGGGACACCTCGTCGAATTGCGAGAAGAGCCGGCAGGTACAGGGCGTGATGGTTTCGTGATCGGCCGTGCCGGGCCGGGCGCCACGACCTACTGGCAGTGGACCGACGGTGTGCGCGGCCGCGTCACCGGCCGACGCAACGGAACGGTACGGGTCGCCCTCGATGGGCGAACCGAGGCCTGGGTCGCGGCGGCTGAGCTTGTCTGGTTGAGCGGCGCGTCGCTGCCCGAGCGCGTAGGGGTTGGGACAGTGAGGTTCACGGGCGCAGCCGACCGGCTTCGGGTGGACGTCTCGATCGCCGCGCCCGTGCCTTACAAGATCGAGGTCGATGGCGAGCGCCTAACGCTTACTCTCTACGGCGCCTACTCGAACACCAACTGGTTACAGTACGGTCCGCACGACCCGTTCCTCAAGGCGGCCGGCTGGGAACAGGTCGCCTCCGACCGCTATCTCCTGCACATCGATCTAAGCCGACAGCCGTGGGGATACCGCGCACATTACCGGCGCGGCGCTCTCCTCCTGGAGATCCGTAAGCCGCCGTCCATCGATCCGGAGCGACCGCTTGCCGGTCGGACGATTGTGGTGGATCCGGGTCACCCGCCGGCCGGTGCAACAGGGCCGACACGTCTCTATGAAGGCGAGGCCAACCTGGCCATCGCCTTCAAGCTCAAGAGACTGTTGGAGGAAGAAGGAGCCCGCGTGGTCTTGACGCGCGCCGACCGCAGCGTCGTTCGACTATACGATCGCACCCACCTGGCCGAACTGCTCGACGCGGATGTGCTCGTCTCGATTCATAACAACGCGCTGCCCGACGGCGTAAATCCGTTCGAGCGTCACGGGACCAGCGTCTACTACTTTCACCGCCATTCGCTGGATCTGGCCCGTGCACTTCAACAGAGCTTGCTCGAGACCATGGGCCTCCGTGACCTCGGCTTCGGCCGCAGCAGCCTCGCACTCGTACGGCCGACCTGGGTGCTCGCCGTGCTCACCGAGGGCGCGTTTATGATGATCCCGGATCAGGAGGCCGGCCTCAGGAGCCCTGCCTACCAGGAGGCGTACGCGCGTGGCGTGCTCCTCGGAATCCGCGAGTTCTTACTCGGGGTGGCGCGTTCGGTAGCCGGTAGTCAGTGACCGGTAGCCGGTGGACTGGCCACCGACACACCGGCCACCGGCCATTGCCAGAAAGGAGCATGAATGACAGAAACACACACGCCAACCATCCACCCCGACGCGTTCGTGGCGCCGAACGCCACCGTCCTCGGCCGTGTGACCGTTGCGCGCGAGGCGAGTATCTGGTTCGGCAGCGTCGTCAGGGGTGACATCGAACCCATCACCATCGGCGAGCAGACCAACATCCAGGACAATACCGTCGTCCACATCGATCCCGGCTTGCCTACCCTCATAGGCGCCCGCGTCGGTGTCGGCCATCGCTGCCTCATCCACGGTTGCGTCATCGAAGACGAGTGCCTCATCGGCATGGGCTCAACCGTGCTCAGCGGTGCCGTCATCGAAAGCGGTTCCGTCGTCGCCGCCGGAGCTCTGATCACAGAGGGTACCAGAGTGCCCGCCGGCTCCCTCGTCATGGGTGTGCCCGCGAAAGTCGTGCGACCCGTCGACGATGAACTGCGCCAAAGAATCGAACAAACGTGGCGCGACTACCTCCAGCTGGCCCGGGCTCACAAAGCCGGCCTCTTTCCCCCGCTCAGGGGTATAAGTAGCCGTCAGCAAAGAGGCTAGGGCGGGGGTCAGCGTCCGCGCGGCCAGCCGGGCGTCGAGGCACAAAAAACCTTGACAATACGCGAGGGGACCCTATATTTGGGGTCGCCGGTTGAATGCGGTACTACATATTGTGGGCAGCACCCGAACCGGGACGCGAGCGGTCTCCTCCCCCCGCCACCAGCCAGGAGGCCGGAGCGAAATCAGGTCAACTCAACAGATAGAGCAAACCGGGAGAAGTTAGCGCGGCGGACGCGCTCAGGCCTTTTATTTCCTTTAGCACTCGCTGACAATTGCACACACAGGGGCAGAGAGGGACGGAGAGATATCGTTCGATGACGGCTACGGTCGCCTCCAAGGGTAAGGAAGTCGGGCTGCCGGTGACGCCGCCGGCGGGCCTGCCCGATCCGAATCTGAGCGAGAACGCCGTGACGGTGCTGGAGCGCCGCTACCTGGTGAAGGACGACGAGTTGCGTCCGATTGAGACGGCCAGGGAGCTGTTCTGGCGGGTGGCGCGGGCGATCGCGGTGGTCGATGTGCAGTACGGAGCGAGCGGAGCGGAGGCGCAAGGGTCAGCGGAACAGTTCTATCACATGATGGCCGACGGGCAGTTCGAACCGAACTCGCCGACGTTGATGAACGCGGGTCGTCCGTTGGGCCAGCTTTCAGCCTGTTTCGTGTTGCCGGTGGAGGATTCCCTGGAGGGGATCTATACGACGCTGCGGAACATGGCGCTGATTCATCAGTCCGGGGGCGGCACCGGGTTCGGGTTTTCGCGGCTCCGGCCCAGCGGGGATGTGGTGAGGTCGACGATGGGTGTCGCCTCCGGACCAGTATCCTTCATGGAAGTCTACGACGCGTCTACGGAGGCGGTGAAGCAGGGTGGGACGCGGCGCGGGGCGAACATGGGGATCCTGAGGGTGGACCACCCGGATATTCTGAACTTCATCAGCTGCAAGAGCGACAACAACCGGGTCACGAACTTCAACATATCGGTAGCCGTGACCGACGAGTTCATGCGCGCAGTGCAGGCCGATGATGAGTATGATCTGGTCAGCCCGCGTAACGGGGAAGTGGTAGCTCGCCAGCGAGCCAGGGATGTGTTCGACAAGATCGTCGAGGGAGCCTGGGCCAACGGGGAGCCCGGAGTCTTTTTCGTCGACCATGCGAACTATTACAACCCGGTTCCGCATCTGGGCTCCTACGAGGCGACAAACCCATGCGGCGAACAGCCGCTCTTGCCCTTCGACGTGTGCAATCTGGGATCGATCAACCTGGGTGCCTTCGTCAAAGAGGGGATTGTGGATTGGGATGGGCTGCGCCAGGCGGTCCACACGTCGACGCATTTCCTCGACAACGTGATCGATGCGAACCGATACCCGCTTCCGGAGATCACCGACCTGGCGCAGCGAATTAGGCGGCACCGACCTGGCGCAGCGAATTAGGCGGATCGGCCTCGGCGTGATGGGCTGGGCCGACATGTTGGTGCGGCTAGAGATCCCTTACGGCTCGGACGAGTCGCTGGAGCTTGCCGAGCGCGTAATGCAGTTCGTTGACGAGGAGGCGAAGGTCAAGTCGGAGCAGTTGGCCGTGCAGCGTGGAGTCTTTCCCGAATGGGAGCGCTCGATCTGGGGCCCCGACGACACATGTGCGCGGGCCGCCAGCGGCAACAGGGTGCGGCCGGAGCGCCGTCTGCGCAACTGCAATCTGACCACCGTCGCCCCGACGGGGACGATCTCGATCATCGCGGACTGTTCGGGCGGCATCGAGCCGCTGTTCGCGGTGGCGTTCATGAGGAATCAGGCGGGCACGCTGATGCCCGATGTGAATGACGATTTTGTGGCCCTCGCACGTCGGCAGGGGTGGTACTCGGATCAACTAATGGAGCGGATCGCGTGCGAGGGCCACATTCATTTCGATGAGGTTCCGGAGCAAGTACGAGAGGCGTTCGTCACCGCACACGACGTGTCTCCGGAACAGCACGTTCGCATGCAGGCGGCGTTCCAACGATACGTGGACAGCGCCATATCGAAGACCTGCAACTTCCCGGCCGGTGCGAGCCCGGGTTACGTCCGAGCCATCTACGAGCTGGCCTACGAGCTCGGCTGCAAGGGCGTGACCGTCTATCGCGACGGCTCTCGGGAAGGCCAGGTATTGTCCACGGGCAAGACGGCAGAGGCAGTCGTGAAGTCATTCGACACTGTTAACGGTATGGGCTCGGTCTCAGAGGTTGGGCGGAAGGGCGAAGACGTGGCAGGGGATGCTGGAGTCGCCTCTGGGGCCGAGCTCGCTAGTCTGGAACTCGCGGCCGAGAACCAGGAGCTGCGGGCCGAGCTCGAGCTGCTGGCGAAGGAGAACGAGCGGCTGAAGCGTGAGCTATCCGCCAAGCAGGGTGAGCTCATGGGTAAGCCGTTCGTGCGCGAGCGGCCCGACAAACTACGGGGCGTCACGCGCAAGATGCTGTCGCCGCTCGGCACGCTGTACGTCACCATCAACGAGGACGAGAAGGGTCGGCCCTTCGAGGTCTTTACCACCCTGGGCAAGGCAGGCGGCGCCGCGATGGCCGACGCCGAGGCGATCAGTCGGTTGATCTCGCTGGCGCTGCGCAGCGGTGTTCCGCTCAGCACGATCAGCAAGCAGCTGCGCGGCATTTCCTGCGACCGTGCGGTAGGGTTCGGCGCCAAGAAGATCCTCTCGGTGCCGGACGCCGTCGCCCTGGCCATCGAGGAATACCTGGTCGAGAAGGAAGGCGAACAGCAAGTGCTGCCGCTCACCGACCCGCAGACCGGCTCGAAAGGGAACGGCGGTACCCAGAGCGCCGAACCGCCCGACATCAGTAGGGCGCTTTTCGATGACCCGACCAAGCATTTCGGCCGGGACATCAAGGCGTTCATCGAGACGTGTCCCGACTGCGGGTTCTCGCTCCAGTTCGCCGAGGGGTGCATGAAGTGCACCGCCTGTGGCTACTCGGAGTGCGGCTAACCGATAGCAGTCCCCCACCGTTGTCCGGCCAATAAGGGCGCCCGCTTGGGCGCCCTTCCCCTTAATGGGAGTTTGGGATTCAGGGATTCCCAAACGCCCGAACACCTCATTCCCTAATTCCCGGATTCCGAACTAGCTGAAACTTCTCCGCTTCTGCCGTTGTTCTCTTGGTATAGTTGATCGGGGCCCTTTCGGGCCTCGGACAACACGGTGTCAGAATGCGAGGTCAAGCCACATGGCGCGGGCATTCGAAGAGATGATTGGAAGTCATCTGGACGATCTGTACTCGGCCGCCCTCTGCTTCACGCTCGACGAGGGCAGGGCCGAGGAGCTGGTCCAGGAGGCGTCGATCCGCGCCTTCCACGAGTACCCGCACAGGCAGAGCGGCGCTGACTTTCGGCACCTCATGCTGGCTGCCTTGGTGTCGACTTTCTTGCAGAGACAGCGGCGCCAGGGTCGCGACCCATTGGCGCCGGACGGTGGGCTGTACGACGAGACGGTGCGGAGCACTGAGCGGATACCGATCGAGCCTTTTCCCGAGGTTGGCTCGCCGGGCTATGGGGTGCTGCTCGATTGGTTTTCCCGCGTCTGGAAGCAGCTGGACGACGGTGACCGGCTGGTCCTCTGGCTGGCGGACGTGGAGCGACTGAGGCACCGGCGCGTCGCCGAGATGACCGGTATCGACTTGGAAGAGGTGCGGGCAAGACACTACCGAGCCCGACGCAATCTCAGTCGGAGAGCGGCCCGCGAACTGAGCCGCCGGGCAAGCGGAGGTGCGAAGGTCTGATGGTCGACTGCCGCGAAGCTCGCAGGACACTTTGGCCCGCCGATGGTCTGCGCGTCGGCGACGCCGAGGTCGAGGCGGCGCTCGCACACGCCGAGGGGTGCGTGTCGTGCTCCGAGTTCCTCGAGGAGGACCGGCGCGTGGCGCAGCTCATTCGCGACAGCGTGCCACGAGTGCGGGCGCCGCGCGAGTTGAGAGAGCGGCTCTACACGGCGCTGGCTCGCGAGCGAGCCGGGTCGCCCGCTCCCCGCAGGAGGGCGCGTCGGCTTTGGCGCCCGTGGGCCGTCGCCGCCATGCTGGCTACCGGCCTTGCCTTGGGCTTGACCGGCAACTGGCTGATCGACGGGGGTCGCGGCTCACCGGTGGCGACCGCTTTCGCCGAGGACTACTTGCGGCGTGTGGTCGAGCGGGACGAGCTGCGGACCGCGGATCGACAGCAAATAGCCTCCTTCTTCGCCCGAGAGCTGGGCGTCGCTATGCCGCCGCCCAACGTCCCCGAGTTTCAGGTTCGGCGAGCGACGATTTGCCTTATGAACGGTCGCCGGGGTGGAGTGGTCGAATATGAGAGCCGCGGCCGCCAGATCACATACTACCTCATGCCGCACGAGGGCGATTCGCCCGCGGAGCAGGCACGCATCAGCGCCAGCACGATCGAGGAGAGCTTCAGAACCCCCGGTCTGAGTAGCCAGCGAGGCCTCGGCGTGGCGACCTGGCGTGACGGCGAGCATCAGCACGCGCTGGTCGGCAACCTTCCGGCTGACGAGTTGAAAAGGCTCGCACCGCTCTTCGCCTGCCCCCCGGCCCGTCTCTAGCCTTACCGGCCACCCGCCCACTACTTTACCGCCGCGCCAGAACGGAGATTTACACCAGACCGGAGGGGCGGCTTTGCGCGCTGGCTCGGGAGTCATCACGTCGCTACAGATCTGTCCGGGCCATGACCTGGCCATGCGCCCCGTCGAACCGGCGTTCTTCATCGCCGATCAGGGACTGGAGGGCTGCGCGCACGCCAGGCCGCAGAGCCGGCGCCAGGTGCTGCTCATCGAGGAGGAGACGCTCGCCGCGCTCGGGCTCGAGACGGCCATCCTTAAAGAGAACGTGACCACCCGCGGTATCGACCTAACATCTCTGCCTGACGACACGCGTCTCCGCCTCGGTGACCAGGTGGAGCTATGGGTCACCGGGCCGTGCCATCCCTGCAAGCTCATGAACGACATACGCCCGGGCCTTGAGGGGGAATTGCGGGGCCGACGCGGGGTGCTCGCCTGGGTAAAGACGGGAGGGCGGGTGAGCGTTGGAGACCGCATCGAGGTGATACCAGCGGTTGAGTCAACAGCTGCTGACCCGGAAGTTAATAGGTAAAATGGAATAGGCTCCCACCTTATAACCGCGATGAGAACGATGGTGAGTCCCACGGTGAGACGTTGCTCGTCAGCTTTCTGCTTCACCGCGCTCGGCATGCTGGCGGGTTCCGAAGCGTACGCGCAGTCTGAGGCGGTCCACGGCGTCCGCAGCTATCGGACCTCTCACGAGGTCGAGATCGTCGAGGAACTGGTCGAGTTCTTGAGCCTACCCAACAACGCCGCGGACCTTCCGGCGATACGGCGGAATGCGGAAGCGATCCTAGAGATGATGGCGCAGCGCGGGATCGAGGGTCGGCTCCTGGAGACGGACGAGGCCCCGTACGTGTACGGCGAGCTGAAGGTGCCTGGGGCGACACGGACGATTTTGTTCTATGCCCATTACGACGGTCAGGCTATCGATACCAGTCGTTGGGTCGGGCATCATCCGTACGAGCCGGTGCTGCGCGATGGCGCACTGGAGGCTGGCGGGCAAATCATCGAGTTTCCGGCCCACGGACGGTTCGAGAACGATTGGCGGATCTTCGCACGCTCTGCCTCGGACGATAAGTCGCCCATCGTCGCTCTGATGGTCGCACTCGATGCGATCCAGGCCAACCTCTCCAGGCCTACCTCGAACCTGAAGTTCATCTTCGAGGGCGACGAGGAGGCGGGATCACCCAATCTCGGTTTCGTGGCCCGCGAGTACGGCGATTTGCTTTCAGCCGACCTGGCGATTGCAGTGGATGGACCGACCGATCCCTCGGGCTTGCCGACGATGAAGTTCGGCGCCCGCGGGATAGTCAGCGCCGAGATCACCCTCTACGGGCCGCTGCGGCCGCTGCACAGCGGTCACTACGGTAACTGGGCTCCCAATCCGGCGATGCGGCTCGCCCACCTGCTGGCGACAATGAAGGATCCGGCTACCGGGCGTGTGCTGGTCGACGGGTTTTACGATGACGTGGTGGAGCTGAGCGAGTACGAGCGCGCGGCGATCGCGGCGGCGCCAAACGATGACGCTGAACGCATGCACGCGTTCGCTTTTGCCGAACCGGAGGCGCAGGGTCAGCGGCTGGCGTTGATCAACCTGCCGTCGTTGAACGTGAGGGGACTGCGCAGCGCTTGGGTGGGCGGCGAAGCGCGCACGGTCGTTCCCGACCGGGCGATAGCCAGCATCGACCTGCGGTTGGTGAAGAACGTCGATCCGAGTGATCAGTTGGGGCGGCTGATCGCGCACATCGAGAAGCAGGGGTACGAAGTCGTCAGCGAGGAGCCCGACCCGGAGATGCGGCGCCGGCATCCGAAGCTCGCCAGGGTCGTGAGTTCGGACGGATACCCGGCCTACCGGACACAGATGGACCTGCCGATCACCCAGGAACTGATCAGCTCGGTGGAAGAGCACATGGGGCAGAGCATGGTGAAGATCCCGACGTCCGGGGGCAGTGTTCCGCTCTTCTGGTTTACCGACGTCCTCGGCCTGCCCACGGTGACCGTCCCGATGGTCAACCATGACAACAACCAGCACAGCCCGAACGAGAATCTCCGGCTCGGTAATCTCTGGTCGGGGATCGAGCTCTACGCTTCGGTGATGACGATGCACTGACGACAGGGGGCCGAGAGATGGCGGACCTGGAACTCATCCACGAGCTGCTGACCCCGGCACAAACGAAGATCGTGCTGCTGGTGCTCGACGGGCTGGGCGGCCTGGCGGTGGAGCCGGGCGGGCCCACCGAGCTCGAGGCAGCGGAGACACCGAATCTCGATCGCTTGGCCGCCGAGGGGATGGTCGGACTCCATCAGCCGGTGAGTCCGGGCATCACCCCGGGTAGCGGGCCCGGCCACATCGGACTCTTCGGCTACGATGCGATCCGCTACCAGATCGGGCGCGGGGTGTTAGAGGCCCTGGGCGTCGACTTCGAGTTACAGGCGACTGACCTGGCGGCGCGGGGCAACTTCTGCAGTGCGGATGCCGAGGGCAGAATCACCGATCGCCGAGCCGGTCGGATTCCCACAGAGCGCTGCGCAGAACTCTGCGCCGAGCTGCGTCAGATCGCGCTGCCCAAGGTAGAGCTCTTCGTTGAGCCCGTCCGCGAGCATCGTTTTCTCCTGGTGCTCCGCGGTGAGGGGCTGGCCGAGGGCGTGGCGGACACCGACCCCGGCCACACAGGCGTACCGCCGCTCGACGTGATGGCGACCGATCCGGCAGCGGAGGCCGCCGTGACCCTCGTCCGGAGTTTCGTCGAGGAGGCACGGGGGCGATTGGCCGGGCGCGATCCAGCCAACATGATCACCCTGCGCGGGTTCGCGAAGAAGCCCGATTGGCCGCTCTTTCCGAAGACGTTCGGACTGCGCTCGGTGGCGGTGGCCCAGTACCCGATGTACCGCGGTGTCGCCAAGCTGGTCGGGATGGATTCGGTGGATGTCGGGCCGTCTCGCGACGACCTATTCGAGACTCTGACCCGAGCATGGCCCGATTACGACTTCGCCTTCGTTCATGTGAAGGACCCCGACAAGGCGGGTGAGGACGGCGCCTTCCATCGCAAGGTCGAAGTTATCGAGGAGATTGACGGCTACATACCGAGGATCGTCGATCTCAAGCCCGATGTGATCCTCGTTACCGGCGACCACTCCACTCCGGCGGCGTTGTGTAGCCATAGCTGGCACCCGGTGCCCTTCCTGCTGTGGTCGCCGACCTGCCGACGCGACCAGGCGGACCGCTTCGGGGAGAAGTGGTGCCGTGGCGGCGAAGGAGGACACTGCCGCTCCGAGGATCTCATGCCGCTGGCGCTCGCCCATGCCGGGCGCCTGGCGAAATTCGGAGCCTAGGGGTGGGACGGATGCACTGGGACACGCTGAGCTTCGACTGCTACGGAACTCTCGTCGACTGGGTCGGCGGCATCACCAGGGCGTTCAGCGAGGCTGCGGCAGGCGACGGCATCGAGCTCGGCGCGAAAGATGTGATCGCCGCTTACCACGAGCTGGAGCCGGAGGTCCAGTCGAACGCTTACCGTCCCTACCGGGAGGTGCTGGGTGAGACGGCGCTTCGGGTTGCTACGCGATTGGGTTGGCCCTTGGCGGCGGAACGCGCCGGGTTCCTCGCCGAGTCCCTGCCCGACTGGCCGCTCTTCGGCGATACGCGCCCCGCGCTCGAGCGATTCAAGGACCGCTACGAGCTGGCGATCCTCTCGAACGTCGATGACGACCTGTTGCAGGCAACGGTCCGGCGAATCGGCGTCGAGTTCGACTGGACGGTAACCGCGCAACACGTCCGCAGCTACAAACCCGGACACGCGCATTTCCTGGAAGCGCTCGAGCGTCTCGACGGGGATCGCCGACGTCTGCTACATGTAGCGCAAAGCAAGTTTCACGATATCCATCCTTGTGGAGAGCTGGCTATCGATTGCGTGTGGGTTAATAGACAAGGGGAGGGATTGGACGAGGGGTTGGAGCCCGTCCACGTCGTGAAGGATTTATCAGAGCTGGTGGAGTGGCTCGGGGCGGACGGTAGCTAGTAGCCGGTCGTCAGTGACCGGTTACCGGCCGCCGGCTACCGTTCATGGAGCGGCATACGAACACGAAAAGAGGAGTTATGACTGAGCGCGATCGAAAAAAACGAATCGTCATCATGGGCGCGGCAGGGCGAGACTTCCATGACTTCAACACCCATTTCCGTGGCAACCCGGACTACGAGGTCGTCGCATTCACCGCGACCCAGATTCCCAACATAGAAGGCCGGCTGTACCCGGCGAAAATTGCAGGACCCGAATATCCGCAGGGCGTGCCGATCCTGCCCGAGGACGAGCTGGAGTCCCTTATCGAACGTGAGAACATCGACTTCTGCACCTTCTCGTATTCCGACGTCTCTCACGAGTACGTCATGCATGTCGCCAGCCGTTGCCTCGCTGCAGGCGCCGGCCTCATGCTGCTCGGCCCGCGGCAGACGCTGGTCGAATCCAAGTGGCCGGTCATCGCCGTATGTGCCGTGCGCACCGGAGCAGGGAAGAGCCAGACGACCCGCTACATCGTCGATCGACTGCGCGAGTTCGGTCGTAAGCCGGTTGTCGTTCGTCATCCCATGCCGTACGGCGATCTCGTCAAACAGCGAGTGCAGCGCTTCGAGACCTACGATGATCTCGAGAGCCACGAGGTAACGATCGAAGAGCGCGAGGAGTACGAGCCCCACCTGAGCAAAGGGACGATCGTCTATGCCGGGGTCGATTACGAGGCGATCCTTCGCCAGGCAGAGGGCGACGGCGATGTCGTCCTCTGGGATGGTGGCAACAACGATCTGCCTTTCTACCGGCCCGATCTGCATATCGTGATCGCAGATCCACACAGGGCGGGACACGAGCTGGTCTATCACCCGGGCGAAGCGAACCTTCGCATGGCCGACGTGGTGATCATCAACAAGGTGGGCTCGGCGCGCGCCGAGGACGTGGAGACGGTGCGCCGCAACATCTTAGCGGTCAACCCGAACGCGCAGGTATTCGACGGCCGTTCGCCGTTGACCGTCGACAAGCCCGAGGCCCTGAAAGGTAAGCGCGTGCTTGCGGTCGAGGACGGGCCGAGTCTCACCCACGGTGGACTGGCGCTCGGCGCCGCCAGTTTGGCTGCGCAGGAGCACGGTGCGAAGGAGCTGGTTGACCCGAGGCCATTCGCTGTGGGCTCCATCGTCGAGACGTTCGAAAAGTACTCCGGCACAGGCCCGGTCCTGCCGGCGATGGGCTATGGCGACGAACAGGTCAGCGAGCTCGCCGAGACGATTCGCAGATCGGACGCCGATGTCGTCGCTATCGGCACGCCGATCGATCTCGCGCGCCTGATCGAAATCGACCTGCCGACGGTGCGGGTGACGTACGACTTGGCCCTCGAGGATCCGGGAGCGTTGGACGGATTGTTGCGCAAGGCGATCGGAGCGTAGCCCGCAGGCAGTAGCCGGTGGCCGGTAGCCGGGGCCTCTAGAATGGAGTTCCCGAATTACCGACCACCGGCCACCGACCACCGGCCACCGACCACCGACCACCGGCCACTTGCCGGCTGAAAGCGAGAAGCTTGAATACAGCACGGAACGCTGCCGAACTGCACAAGCGCGCAATCGTAATCGACGGCCATAACGACCTGCCGTGGCGCTTGCTGGCGAAGGTGGGCTCGAGCTTCGATCTCGCCGTGCGTCATGAGGACGGCCACACGGACATCCCGCGCCTCCGTGAGGGCGGGGTCGACGGTCAGTTCTTCGCGGCCTACGTGCCGTCGGATTGCGAGGGGCCGGGCGCGGCCCGCATAGCTCTCGAGCAGATCGATCTGATCCGGCAGATGGTGGCGCGCTATCCCGACTTCGAGTTGGCACTCAGCGCGGCTGACGTGCGGCGAATCGCCGGGTCGGGAAAGATAGCGACACTCATCGGCGTCGAGGGCGGTCAAGCCATCGAGAACTCACTCGGTGTGCTGAGGATGTTCTACGCGCTCGGCGCACGCTACCTGACGTTCACCCACATCGACTCTACAGACTGGGCAGACGCGGCGACCGATGAACCGCGACACGGAGGATTGAGCGAGTTCGGGGAAGAAGTGGTTCGCGAGATGAACCGGCTCGGCATGCTGGTCGACATTTCGCACGTGTCGGCGGATACGATGGCCGACGCGCTGCGGGTCAGCGAGGCGCCGATCGTTGCTACACACAGCGGGGCCCGCGCGGTGAACTCGAACTCGCGAAACGTGCCCGACGACATTTTGAGTCAGATAAGCGAGAACGGTGGGCTCGTCATGGTGAACTTCTACTCCGGGTTCGTCGTCCCGGAGGCGGCGGACGTGGCGCGCGACATGCTACGCGCTTACCGGGAGGCGCGGACTCAGTTCGGTGAGGACAGCGCAGCGGTCGAGAACACCATGCGGCAGTTTGAGGAGGAGCATCCCATCCCCTCCGGCACGGTGTCGGATCTGGTCGATCATATCGATCATATCGTCGAGGTAGCCGGGATCGATCATGCAGGCCTGGGCTCGGACTTCGATGGCATCATAAACTCACCGGAAGGGCTGGAGGATGTATCGAAGTTCCCAGCCATTACCGAGGAGCTGGTGAGGCGTGGCTACAGCGATCCGGATATAGTGAAGATCCTCGGTGGCAACATCCTTCGAGTGATGGAGGGTGCGGAGGAAGTGGCGCGGCAACTGAGCGCCGCAGCGCCCTAACGCGCCCGGGTCAAGCACCCAGATTCAGGCGCGCAGCTCACCTCCCCGCTCCAGGACCACCAGGAATTCGTCCATCGTGTGGCGGCCGCGGTCCTCGCGGTACCAGCGGAGCACGGGCTTGTTCACTTCCTCCCGCCTGTCCGTGAGTTGTCCTGCGCGGAGCGCCCTCAGCTTCTCCCGAAAAATGGCCTGGGCAGGCGCCGGCCTCGGACCCCACCAGCCGAGCTGCTGCATGTTTTCGTCGAATACGATTGCCACCGGAATCGCCCGGCCCCCGTGACTCAGGTAGCGATCCATGATGTCCAGGTTCTCGTCGCGCACCAAGACCCGTAGCTCGATCTTCTCCGGTGCCGCAGCCGCCAGTTTCGCGAGTATCGGGACGAGTGAGGCTGCGTCTCCGCACCAATCCTCCGTGAGCACGGCGACGAGCCGCCTACCCGGAAGCTCCTTGGCGCGCAACACGGTGTCCTCCGGCAGCTCGAGGTGATCGTAGACTCCATCCCAGAGACGCTGGTGCTTCTGAACGATCTTTCGGTAGTCGTCGTACGTGAGACCGGTTTCGAATCGTTCCTGCGTGAGCATTGGCATAAAACCTCGACAGCTTCATCTCTGTGGTCTGTGGCCGGCCGGGACGTTGCCCGACGCCGCGCCAACTAACAGCGGTGTTGGGGCCGGAGTTCCGTTAGATCCCGTGCACACTTCGTACTTAAGCGGAACCGGCGCAGCAACTTATGGTAAGACTCCTTAGGCGTTCCTCCAAGAGGCCGGTGGAAACCGCCGCGCCAGGCGTTTCTGTGGGGGAGCACCCGGGGTGGACGATCGCGCCCAGCGGCGGCGCGCTCGGGGCCACCGATAGCGCGAACGGAAACGGTTGCTTATACTTAGGGGACTTCCGAGCCCCCTCCGGGGTAGTATGCCCGGTGCCGCCGACATCCCCCGCAGACAGCAAAGTGCACGAGTACAGCCATGAACAGCCCCAAGCGCGGATCGGCTGAACGCCGTGGTGGCCGCGCTGCACGCGCGAGCAGCGGAAAGGCGCCCGAGCTCTTCACGCTCGGGGGCGTTCGGCTCGTGCGCCAAGGCGTCGATGAGACGGCGAAGCTGGGGCCGAAGCACCTCGCTCTGCTCGTATACCTGTTCCACGAAGCGCGCCCTATGCACCCCTCGGAGGTCACCGACCTTCTGGGGCGCGGCCAGGAAGAAGACAAGGAGACGGAGGGGCTCACCCGAGCGGTCACCTGGCTGAAAGAGAACGTGCCTGGCATCAACATCCGTCTGACCGGCGAAACGGTCGAGGCGTTTGGCGGTGTCACTCTTGATACCCGGGAAGTCGATACGGCCATCGACGGTGGCGATCCCGGCCATGTCGAGGAGCTCTATGTCGGCGAGTTTCTAGAGGGTTTCGAGTCCGGGGCTCCGGCTTTCGATGAATGGGCGCAGAAGGAGCGTGGCCGCCTCAAGCGGGCTTGGAACCATGCCATGCTCTCGGCGGCGCGCGACGCCGAGCGCCGGCGCAAGTGGGAACTCGCCGCCGCCTGGTGGGCTGTGCTGGTGGCACGTGCGCCGATGCGTGCCGAGGCGGTGGCCGGCTTGTTGGGGGCGCTGGCCGATTCGCGCCAGCAGGACGAAGCGGCCCGCGCCTACGCCGACTACGCGAAGCGACTTGAGGAATCTGGAATAGCACAGCCGGCGGACCCGGTAAAAGAGGTAATCGCCAAGCACAAGCTTCTGCGCGAGATCGCCGAGGGCCGTGTCAAACCTCCGCCGGGCCTGCCTGAAGGAGCCAAGCCGGCCCCTCGCGCCCGGCCAACCGACCCGGAGCCCGCCGCCGTTCGCCAGTCGGTGCCGGAAATCGACATCGAGCCGTCACCTCCGCCCAAGAAACCTGCTCCCCCCGCGCCGAAAAAGGGAGAACCTGCGGTGGCCGGGTTCGAGGCCGGCGCGCCGCCGCCCATGCCCGAGCAGGCGTCGGCCAAACCCGGCAAATCGGGAGAACCCAAGGAGGCTTGGGACGAGATCGTCGATATCACCTCCACAGATGAGTTCGAGATCGACATAGAGCCGGCGCCCAAGGTTACGCCGCCGCCCATGCCGAGGCCGCCCGATATCGGCCCCGGCGCCAAGGGCCCGGCGGACAAAGACGCGCCGCCCAAACCCAAGCCAAAACCCACGCCGCCGCCGACGCGTCGCAAGCCGGAGGACGACGAGGCGCTCAAGCAGGCACGTGAGGCAGCCAGGGAATTCCAGCACACCGAGCAGGGGTTCGTGCGCCACGAGGTCACCTCGGTTCGCAAACCGTGGGGTCCGATGGTCCGTCAGTGGTGGGACGACCTTGCGCCGCTCCGCGCCCATCTCGCCAAGGTGGGTGTCGAGGTGCTGCAGTGGCTGTTTGCCGTGCTTGTCCTCGGCCTACAGGTCGCTGGCCGCGGACTGAGATTTCTCGGGCTGAAAACGGGGGCTTCGTTGGTCGCGATGGGCGGCCGGGTCAAGGAGAGGCGCCAGCGGGCGGCTGAGAGCCGAGCTCAGCGGGCACAGGTCAAGAGCGAGCAGCGGGCGCAGCGGACAGCAGATCGGAAAGCTCAGAAGCAGGCGAAGAAGGAGACGAAGCAGGCCAAGCTGGAGGCGAAGAAGGATCAGAAGCAGGCGGACAAAGAGGCTAGGAAAGAGGCGAAGCAAGCGGAGAAGGAAGCGAAACGGGAGGCCAAGCGGGCCGAGAAGGAAGCGATGCAGGCCGTGCTCGAGGCGCCGCCGGAGCCCGAGATTGCCGAGGCTGCTCCCTGGGACGACCACCCGGTTGGCGCCCCCTGGGACGAGGAGCCCATCGAGCCGCCGCCCGTTCCTCGACCCGCCAGGTCCGCAGCTGCGGCGTACGAGCCTCCGGTCGAGGAGGTAGGGGGCCTCGGTTTCGCTGCGCCTGCTGCGGAGGTGCCGCTCGTCGAGGTGACGCCAGCGCCGGTGAGACGCCGGCGGCGGCGCCGGATCGGCCCGCTGCTGCGTCGCTTCCGCTACGTGCCGGTGGTTCTCGCACTCGTCGCGCTCGGCGTCGTATTCGGCCCCGGGCTTATCGGGATGATCGGCGGCCTCACTGAGGAACTGCCCTCGCAGTTGCCTGAGGTGCAGGCGCCGTCTCTCCCCAGGGTTTCTCTGCCCCGAGTAACGATTCGCACTCCGTCGTTTGTCGAGACGGGTGTCTCGAGGATCGCCGAGATGTTCGCGGGACCCCTGTTCGAGCAGAGCGGTGAATGGCTGCTCCTGGCCGACGTCGAGATCGTCGGCCCCGAAGGGGAGAGCGCACCGTCGACCGCCGATGGTGCGACGGTAGCGACACTCGGTCAGGTGCTCGAGGCCGACCTGATCCAGGCGCGCTATTTCCACGTCGTACCACGCGAGCGGGCGTTAGTCGCATATCGCAGAACGGCGGGCTCGAGGTCGGAGGCGTTGCCTCTCGCGAACGCGCTGACCCTGGCCGGCGCGGCAGGCTACACCGCAGTCCTTAGTAGTCGGATCACACGTTACGAGGCGGTCGACAGCGTGAGCCTCCAGGTGTTCAACGCGGCAGGCGACACGTTGTACGGCGTCGCTGCCGAAGTATCTGAAGAGTCGAGCACGTTGGAGACGCTGGCGGGCCTTACCCGAGCGGTTCGCCGCCGTCTCGGTGAGCCCGGCGATGATGTCGAGGCCAGCCTGCCTCCCAGACAGGTGCTCTCTACGTCCTCGTCGGCGCTCGACGCGTACGCCCAGGCGCGCATGCACTACTACGCCGGACGCTATCCGCAGGCCATCGCAGCAGCGCGGCAGGCCGTCGCCCGCGATTCGACCTTCGCCCTCGCCTACCGTCTGCTCGCCGAGGCCTACGCGCTCAACGGCCAGCGGACCAGTGCCCGCAACGCTCTGGAAACCGCCTGGCGTTTCAGCGAGCGGCTGACGGTGCGCGAGCGCCTGCGGATTCTTGCCGATCGACACGCGTGGGACGGCCGTAACAGCGAGGCGGCGCTCACCTACGACGATCTCTTCTACAGCCACCGGGATGATGTCGGCGCCCTCAAGAGCCAGGCTCTGTTACAGCGCACGATCGGTGTCCGCGGTGGCGGAGAAGGGAACCTGCGCGTCGCGTACACGATCGATCCGTACGACTGGCCGCCGCTCTCCCGTATCGCTCGCTACCTCGGCTACCGTGGCGCCCTGCCAGACGTCGACTCGCTCGTCGCCTCACTCCAGGAGCAGCCTCAGTAGACCCTCCTTGACCCGCCGGGGCTGGGAAGGCGAGGCTCGCTTGTAGTCGGCCGCGGAACGACCTAGGTTTCAGACATGAATCTTAGAAGGGCAGCGACGTTTGTACTCGCCTGGCTGCTGACTGCAGGGACCGCCCAGATCGCCGGCGCCCAGCAACAGGCGCAGAACCAGCAGGGGCAGCGCGACTGCGTTCTCCGCAAGGAGCCCAACGGTCTGATCCGCGGCCGCAATCAACCGAAGGGCTGCGTACTGGTGCAGGAGAAGGAGGTGACGAGCCAGCAGGCGCCAACCGGGCCTGCGATCGTCTGTGGAGAGAGGATCATCTACACTCCGAACCCGACGAGGACGGTTCTCGCCAACTGTGCGCGTCTGTCCGGCGGTCGGATGGTGATCCCCACGGTGCCGCCCAGCGAAGAGGTAGTGGAAGAAAGGCACTTCGGGCCCCTGTTTCGGCACTTCGGTCCGATCCAGAGCAACTTCGGCCCCCTCGAACGCCACTTCGGTCCGCTGGAGCGCCATTTCGGCCCGCTGGAGCGCAACTTCGGGTCTTCTTCCCAAAAGAAGAGCGGTGGCAAGCGTCCCTAAGTGCTGATCCCGCCCCGGAGCCGACCCCGATGGAGCTAGACCTCGCCGTCGTTGCTGACGCAGCCAACGTCAGCCAGGAGGGGAAGCTCAACATCCTGGGGGTCTTCGATACCATTTGGGCCCGCGAGTTTCCCTTCCGACACGCCGCCATGGTCTTCGTCCTGCGCGTTCGAGCCGACTTCACCGATCAGGGCTCCCACCAGCTGGAAATTCGCCTCATCGATGCCGACGGCGCCCAACTCTTCAAGGCAGAAGGGCCCCTCAAGGTCCCCGGCGGACCCCCGGGGAGACCCATCAAGCCCCACGTCATTATGGGCCTCAGCGGTATCAGCTTTCCGACGCCCGGCGACTACTCCTTCGAGGTCATGATCGACGAGCACCACCTCAAGAGCGTGCCCTTATGGGTCATGGAAGCCCCCAGCCCTAGGGGTGATGTCGCTTAAACGCTAGTCTTTCTCCTTTGTTGCGATTCAGCCGCCGGTGTCGTAGATTCGTAACGCTGGATCCACTTAAAACTGTAACGTAACTGCCCTTTTTAAGGGCCGGGAACGAGTCTCTTCGACACATCCGGCAAGGAAGGCTGATGGCTAGATCGATCACGGTCGACCCAGACGGTACCTTCCTCGTGGGCAACCGTCGCCACCAGAGATACCCCAAGCGGGCCGGCCATGTCCGCCACGCTGCGCAAGAAGCAGCGGGACTACCTGCTGAGGCGGTCGCTGGCCGCGGTGATCCCGGGACTGCCCCTCCCGGTGCTGCAGAAGCTCTCGATGGTGCAGGTGAAGATGTTGCACGAGTGGATCGCCCGTCACCGTCCGGAGCTGGCCGCCGACCTCGAGCTCACGCTCGAATAGCCCGGCGTCAACCCACCGAAGGCTGAAGATGACGAGCGAGCGCATGCTGGCGGTGCGCGCGGGTAAGATCCGCACGCTGGATCCTGAGCGCCCCGAGGTGGAGTGCCTTGCGGTTCGGGCGGGCAGGATCTTGGGCCTCGGCTCTGCGGACGAGATTCGCTCGCTGGTCGGCAGCGGCGGCGAGTGGCTCGACCTGCGGCCGGCGACGGTCGTGCCCGGGCTGAGCGACTCGCATGTCCACCTGATCGAGTGGGCGCTCGGCCGGACGGCGCCGGACCTGTCGGGTGCCGGGGCGATGGCCGAGGTGCTGGCAGCGGTCAGGGGCCGGGCCGAATCTGTGCCGCAGGACACCTGGCTCGAGTTCAAGGGTTGGGACCCTGCTCTGCGGCCCGAGGCCGGTCTGGCTGATCTTGATGCGGCGTCGCAAGGTCGAGCCGTCGCCCTGGTGGCCCACGATCTGCATTCCGGCTGGCTGAACAGCGAAGCGATGCGCCGGCTGGGCATCCTCGAAAACCGCAGCGACCCACCCGGTGGCACGCTAGAGCGGGATCCCGACGGCCGGCCTACGGGTCTGCTGAAGGAGCGTGCCCTCGATTGGTGGTATGAAGGGCGGCCGCGCCCCGGCGATGCGGAGCGCAAAGCGGCTCTGCTGCAGGCACAGGCGGCGCTCCACGGCCTCGGAGTGACGGCCGTACACTCGGTTGAGGCACCCGACTCCTTCCGCATGTTGGAGGGACTGGAGCTCGCCGGCGAGCTCGGACTTCGCGTTCTCCACCATTTCCCGCAGCGTTTCATCGACACGCTGATCGAGTGCGGCATCGCCAGCGGCTTCGGCAGCGAGCGGCTCCGCGTCGGCGGGATCAAGTATTTCAGCGATGGTGCCCTCGGTTCACGTACCGCCTGGATGCTCGAGCCCTACGAAGACTCGGAAGGGTGTGGCATCCTGCGCCTGCAGCCGGAGGAACTGGCGGCGGACGTCGAGCGCGCGTTGGCCGCCGGCCTCTCGGCAACCGTCCACGCCATCGGTGACGCCGCCGTGCGGATGGTACTCGATACACTCGAGCGCGCTGGCTCCCGCGGCCTGGCGATCCCTCATCGGATCGAGCACCTGCAATGCGTCGAGCGGAGTGATCTCGAGCGGGCGGCGCGTTCGAACGTCGTCGCCTCGATGCAGCCGTCGCACTTGCTCACCGACATTAGGCTGGCGGAAGGGCGTTGGGGCCCCGAACGCTGCCGCGGGACCATGGCTCTTCGCAGCTTGCTCGATGCCGGCACCGTCCTGGCCTTCGGCTCCGACGCGCCGGTCGAGGACCCGGATCCGCGCGAGTGCTTCTACGCGGCGCTGGAACGACGCGATCGATCCGGCTATCCGTCCGACGGCTGGTATCCGGAAGAGCGGTTGAGTGGTCCCGAGGTGCTGAAGGCCTACACCGAAGGCCCTGCGATCGCGGCGGGTGACGCCGACCGCCGTGGCCGCCTCTCACCGGGGTACCATGCTGATTTCTGCGCCTGGGACATCGATCCTGGGACGGCGCAGGCGGAAGAGATCCTCGCGGGAAACGTGCTGGCGACGGTCGTCGGCGGTGAGGTGGTGTACGGAGAGGGGTCGGCGTGAACATCGTTAACCCGACGTCGGACAATCGACAGCCGCCTATCGCTTCTCGCCTCTTCTTCAACGACCGACTCAGGACGTCGGACGCTCAGCGTACAACGTCGCGCGTCGCGCGTCGAACCTCGGACGCCGAGAAGGTAGCCGAGCGTCGAAGATCGGCTGTTCGCTGTTGAATGTCGACCGAATCACGGGCAGATTGGTACGGCCGAGCATCGTTGCTGACCGGGCGAGAGGTTTGCCGTAAATGGATGAGCTAGACACGGTCGTCGAGGCCCTCGCCGAGGCGCAACTCGTCGTCGCCGCTACCGGCGCCGGGATGTCGAAGGAAAGCGGCATCGCGACCTTCAGAGAAGCTCAGGAGGGGCTCTGGGAGCGCTACAATCCTGAGGAGCTGGCCACCCGCCAGGGCTTCCAGGATAGCCCTGGTCGGGTATGGGGATGGTACAACTACCGGCGCGGGCTCATACGACAGAGGGCTCCGCACGCCGGGCACCGGGCGCTCGCCGAGCTCGAGGAACTGGTCCCCAAGGTCATCGTCGTGACGCAGAACATAGACGGTTTCCACCTCGAAGCCGGCTCGAGCGACGTCCTCGAAATGCATGGTAACATCCATCGCTTCAAGTGCTTCGAGCAAGACCACCCCGTGGAGGTCGATGAACCTGTAGGCGACACGGACGGCGAGCTGGAGCCCCCGATCTGCCCGCAATGCGGGTCGCCCGTCAGACCCGATGTCGTGTGGTTCGGCGAAATGTTGCCGCCCGGTGTATTCCAGCAGGCCGAGGCCGCCAGCAGCGCCTGCGACGTCATGCTTGTGGTTGGAACCTCTGGGATGGTCCAGCCGGCGGCCAACCTCCCACTCGTCGCGTCTGCGTCGGGGGCCATGGTTGCAGAGGTGAACGTCGAACCGTCTCAACTCACCCACTACGTGGACATCTTTCTCGAGGGGCCCGCGGGCCAGATCCTGCCTGCACTGGTGGCGCGCCTCGCAGCCAGGCGCTCATGATGAACGCGCCCGCACAGTCGTTTCTGAAGACGAAGATCGTCTGCACGATTGGACCCGCCTCGTCCGACCCGGCGATGCTGGAGGCGCTGTGCAAAGGGGGGATGGACGTCGCGCGTCTCAACATGTCCCACAGTTCAGCGGAACAGACACGAACGGCCGCCCGACACATACGCGACTGCTCGGCGCGACTCGGAAGGCCGGTAGCGTTGCTGGTCGATCTGCAGGGGCCGAAGATTCGCGTAGCGAATCTGGAGCGCCCGCTGGAGCTGAGGCCGGGAGACCGTGTTGTGCTGGCTGCGGAAGGTGCCGCGGCAGCGGGTGAGATCCCGGTGACCTACGCAGGGCTGGCCTTCGATCTCTCGGCGGGCGATCGCCTGTTGATGCACGACGGCAGGATCGAGATCCGGGTCTTGGACGTCAGTCCACCGCGGGTCGAGGCCGAGGTCGTCGTGGGTGGCGAAGTAGTCAGCGGTAGGGGGCTGAACCTGCCGGGTGTGCGTGTGAGCGCGCCGGCCCTGACAGAAAAAGATCATGCGGACGTGGAGCTGGCCCGCGAGTTGGGGGCGGAGTATCTGGCGCTCTCCTTCGTGCGTTCGGCCGACAATCTGCGGGAGCTTCGCGACCTGGTCACCGAGGATGTCCTACTTCTGGCGAAGATCGAGAAAGATGTGGCCGTGCAGGAGCTCGAGCCGATACTCGAAGCGAGCGACGCGGTGATGGTGGCACGGGGCGACCTCGGGACCGAACTCCCGTTCGAGCAGGTTCCCCTGGTTCAGAAGCGCATCGTTCGTCAAGCGAATGCGCGCTATCGGCCGGTCATTATTGCCACCGAAATGCTCGATTCGATGATCGAGCGAACCCGACCGACTCGTGCCGAGGTCTCCGACGTGGCGAACGCGATCCTCGACGGCACCGATGCCGTCATGCTGTCGGCCGAGACGGCGATAGGGCGTCACCCGGTCGAAGCCGTCCGGGCGCTGACGCGGGTCATCGGGGAGGTCGAATCGAAAAGCGCGATACTGGAGAGCGGGCCGCCGTATGATGTTCCGGGCGCGGCCGAGGCCGGCGAGCCGTCCAGCACCGAGCTGGCTGTGGCTCGCGCAACGCTGGAGGCGGTGCGGGCGATAGACGCCCCGGCGATCGTCACATATACGCGGAGCGGCTTCACGGCGCGCGTGATCTCGTCGCGCCGTCCGCCTGTGCCGGTGCTGGCCGTGACCGACACCGAAGCGGTCCTCCGCCAACTCGCCATGGTCTGGGGCGTGCTGCCGGCGCTCTGTCCCTCGGGGCCGGATGATGAGGCGATGTGGGAGACCGCGCGCGCCGATCTGCTTCGGCGCGGGCTCGCCGAGGTCGGCGACCGCGTCGTAGTCACGGCCGGCGTCCCCTTCCATGTACGCGGGACGACCAACATGGTCCGCATCCAGACCGTCTGACCCGTGCGGCTGCGCTTCCTGGGAACCGGCACCAGCTTCGGCGTCCCCGTCGTCGGGTGCCGTTGCCCGGTCTGCAACTCTGGCGACCCGCGCAATCACCGCTCGCGCCACTGCCTATTGTTGGAGGACGAAGGCCCGGCTCTGCTCGTCGATACGCCTCCGGAACTGCGGCTGCAGCTGTTGAACGCCGGGATCTCAAAGGTGGGTGCCGTGTTCCTGACGCATATGCACGCCGACCACCTGCACGGCATCGACGATCTGCGAATCTTCAGCCTGCGCGATGGAGCGCCGGTCCCCATGTACGTCGCCGAGGAATTCGCCGGCGCGCTGCGGGCCCGCTTCGACTACATCTTCGATGAAGCTATCATGCCCGATCCTGGCACCAGCGCGCCCGAGATCGGACTGCGGACCTTCGCCGCCGGAGACGAGCTCGAGATCGCCGGCCTCAGACTTACGCCCCTGGTCTTCCCGCACGGACGGATGAACTCCTATGGCTTCCGTTGCGGGAGCTTGGGGGTAATCGTCGATGGGAAGAACATCCCAGCCGTGGCGGCCGCCGCCCTGCGGGGGATCGACACGTTGGTGATCAACGCGCTCTGGTGGGGCGACCCGCACCCGACGCACTTCAATGTCGAGGAGGCGATCGCCGCAGCGCGGAGCGTCGGGGCGCGGCGGACCTATTTGACCCATCTGACTCACCGGCTGGACTACTCTGAGCTCAAAGCGCATCTGCCCCAAGGGATCGAGCCGGCCTACGATGGGCTCGTGGTGGAGGTCGAGTGACTGGGAATCTCTGAATCCGCAATGCCGAACGTTGAATTAGCGAACCGGCCTCGGTATCTTCATAGACAGAAACCGCGGTTCGCAAAGGATTTCCCCCTGCTTTGGCTTCGCGAGGTCGTTCATGGCCGCCCGGCGCATCCTCCTGATCGATGGCGCAGGTCCCCACCGAGACGCGCTGGCGCGGGCACTTACCTGCGAAGGACACGAGGTCCGGGTGGCGGATTCCGCGGAGGGGCGGGACCGGTTGAACGATTTCGTCCCTGATACCGTAGTATGTAGAGAGGGGCTGTCGCACGGTCCCGAGAAGGGCGACAATGCCCAGTGGATCGCGCTGACCAGGCCGGTGAACATGGAAGAGTTGCGCCGCGCCCTGCGCGACTAGCCAGGACGCGGTCGATAGGGCGGCTTTGTGAAAGGATAGAATTATGCGTGATTATGACGACGACGGCGTCCCCTACGTGGTGATCGAGCGCACCGGCTCCGGGCTGATCCCCTTCGTCTGGGGCGCGCTCATCGGCGCCGCCGCTGCACTGCTACTCGCACCGAAGTCGGGTGCCGAGACGCAGCAGGAACTGAAGGAGCGGGCACGCCGTCTGCGCGATCGGGCCGAGGAGAAGGCGGGCGAGCTTCAGGACACGCTGCAGGACGCCTTTAGCCAGGGGCGCCAACAGGTCGAGGATAAGTACGAGGTGGCGAAGGGAAAGGTCCAGGAGGGCCGCGAGCGCGCCCAGCAGGCCCTGGACGCCGGCAAGAAAGCCGCGCGGGCGGCTCGCAGCGAGCTCGATAGTCGATTGGCCGAATCGCGCAGTGACGGCGACGACTCGGTCGCCGACTGATCCGGGCAACGGCTGAACGCCTTCGAAACAACCGCCATTGGCTGCACACGAACCCGTTAGTGCGCCCTCCCGAACACGCAAATGGTTGGGGAGGGCGCAACACGCTGCAGTTCAGTCTTGGGCCACGCTCAAGGACTACACGGTTCGGGTCTTCGAGAAGGCCGACGACGATAACGTGTTCGTCCTGGCCAGCGGCCTCACCTTCAGCGTCGTCGCCGCCGCCGTACCCTTCCTGTTCATCCTGGTCTCCTTGGTCAGCCTCACCCTGGAAGCCGCAGCGGAGGCGGCGGGCGTCCAGCCGATCGAACAGTTGCGCAGCTACCTCGAGGTCATCGTGCCGGTGCTCGAAGGAGGGGCGGTGGAAACCGGTGCGGAACGTAATCTCCCAGAGGAAGTCATCGAGGGCGTGGTCAACAGCGGTCGGGCGATCGGACTCATCGGTTTTGTCGCCTTCGTCTGGCTGTCGACGCGCCTCTTCGGCTCGGTGAGGGCGATCCTGAGGGAGATCTTCGATCTGCGTCAAAGCCGCGGCGTCATCCAGGGAAAGATCTTCGACGCGCAGATGGTCCTGGTCTCCAGCGTGCTGGTGATCCTCAACATCGGCATCACGATCGTCTTCAACCTGTTGAAGGCCCGGGGGTTCGATTTCGTGGGCCTTTCCGCCGAGCAGGTAGGCCTCGTCGAGCGCGTCTCCGCCTGGTTCACCGCCCTCGCCTTCATTTTTCTGCTCTTCCTGCTCCTCTACAAATACGTCCCCGCCCGCCGCGTCCCCTGGCGCATGGCGCTGACCGCAGCCGCCTTCACCGCAACCTGCTGGGAGTTACTCAAGGTCGGATTCGCTTTCTACTTGACCAGGCTCGCCAGCTTTCAGTCGATCTACGGCGGCATCGCAACGTTGGTGGTGGTCGTCGTCTGGTTCTATTACCTGTCGATAGTCTTTGTCCTCGGCGCCGAGGTCGCTCAGGTTTACGAGATGCGCCGTGTGCGGCGCCAACAGATCGAAGTGCTTGAATAACTTCACTTGCGCCGTCATGGTTAAAGTGTCATAATAAGAACACCCCCCACGGCCTCCAGCCGTAACTCCCTATGTCCAAGGAGAGCACCAAACTAGTCACCCGGAACCGGAAAGCGCGTCACCAGTATCACATCCTAGAGACCTGGGAAGTGGGATTGGTGTTGACCGGCAGCGAGGTCAAAGCGTTGCGGGAGGGGAACGCGAGCCTCTCCGACGCTTATGCCCGTGTCGAGGGCGGTGAGGCCTGGCTGTTCAACATGCACATCGGGCCGTACGGACCATCGGGTCCGGACGCCCACGAGCACAAGCGGCGTCGCAAGCTGCTGCTTCACAAGCAGGAGATCCGGCGTTTGATCGGCAAGGTCGAGCAGGCCGGACTCACCCTGATACCTCTGGAGGTCTACTTCCGGAACGGGGTAGCCAAGCTGAAGCTAGCGCTCGCGAAAGGGAAAGGGTTCAAGGACCGGCGGGAGGATATAAAGCGGCGTGAGGCGGATCGGGAGATCGGACGTGCGCGGAAGAATCGTTAGCGCGGCCCTGGCGGCGCTGCTGGTCGGCACCCTCGGCTGGGCGGCGCCTCTGCTGGAGAACCTCGTCGTGGTCAGGGACGGGTCGTCGTTCTCGGTCCCCGTGGAAGAATCACGCGGCTACCCTGCTGCTCGGGCGAGCGCGTTGGCGGATGCCCTCGGCTACGAACACGCCGGGAACCTCATCCGGATGGACGGCGAGTCGGTTCGATTCAACTCCGGTTCGCCGTTCTTCGTCGTCGGCGAAGAGATCTTCCAGCTGCCGAACCCCACGTATGTTAGCGGTCGCCACCTCATGATCCCGGCCAGCTGGGCTCTCGACTGGCTGCCCGCGGCCCGACCGCGGCAATGGAGCTACATGGACGGCCGCCTGGTCGAGCGACCCACGGTGACGGTGCGGCCGCCCGAACGCGACCACTGGCTTGTGGTCATTGATCCCGGGCACGGCGGTCGGGACCCGGGTACAATCGGAGTGGGTGGCACCAGAGAGAAGGACGTGACGCTAGCCGTCGGGAAGCAGCTGGCGGACCGGCTACGCCGCGAGAGCGACATCGAGGTCGTTCTGAGCCGCGATCGTGACACGCTGGTCGCGTTTGCCGATCGGCCGCGGGCTTTCCAGGTGAGCGGGCGCGATCAAGTCCCCGATCTCTTCATCTCTATCCACGCGAACTCGATGCCCCGGAAACCGCATTCCGCCCGCGGTTTCGAGACTTACTTCCTGGCGATCGCCAGGACCGACGAGGCGCTGCAGGTCGCGCTGCGCGAGAACGAATCGCTACAGTTCGAGGACAGCGGTTCAACGGCCGCGCTGGATCCGTTGAATTACATGCTCACCGACCTGCAATCGACCGCCAATTTGCAGGAATCGAGGCTGCTTGCCACCTCGATCAATCGCAGCATGGCTGCCACCGTAAACGCGCCCGATCTAGGGGTGAAACAGGGGCCGTTCCAGGTTCTCGTCGGCGCGACGATGCCGGCCGTCCTGGTCGAGGTGGGTTATCTCTCCAACCGTTCTGAAGAAAGGCAGTTGCGGTCCTCTTCCTATCAGGCGAAGATAGCGGATGCGTTGGCCGACGCGGTGGTGAACTACTTGGCGGACTATGGTCAGCGGGTCTGGTCTTCTTACAGTTCTGGCGGATAGGGCCGCGGCACGAATCCTGATCTTCGCCGCCGGTTTAACCGGCGCATCGGCCTGCGTCTACTTCAACTCCTACTACAACGCCAGCAAGCTTTTCGACCAGGGTCGCCAGGACGTCGAACAGGGGAGCGAGGCGACCGGCCGCGCTACCTTGGCCGCCAGCATCGAGAAAGCCGAAGCGATCGTCGACGCCAATCCCGACAGCCGATGGGCCGACGACGCGGTGCGCATCATCGTAGAGGCCCGGCTACTGCGCGAGGAGTGGCAGGAAGCGGTCGAGGCGAGCTATCGCCTGCGGGGCTACGCCCTAACTCGCGGGGACACCGCCCAGTCGGCGGGATACTTGGGGATCGCCCGGCTGCACCTCGGTGACCCGTCCGCCGCCGACACCCTGCTCTCCTTTGCGCTCGCTGAAGAGGAGAATACTCAGCGACGCTCGCTGCTTCTCTATAATCGCGCCCTGGCCCAGACGCGGCTTGGCCGCTTCGCAGAGGCGGATGCCAACCTGGAGCTCGTCTCCAGGCTGAGGCCCGACTGGGTGCAGCCCCGCATCGAACGCGTAGGCCTGCTCGTCGACGCCGGCTACGACGCTGCGGCGGCGACGGTGCTGGCTGCGATCATGACGCGCAACCTGTCGGACGCCGAAGAGCGTGCCGTGGTTGAGATGGTTCAGCGTCTGGCCGAGACAACTCCGGGGACGGCCCTGCTGGGCCTGGTCGAGGTCGAGTCTTCCGCCTTGGACCGTGAGAACCGAGCGACGCTGGTGAATTTCCGCGGTGATCTTTACCTGGCGCGCGGCCAAACGGAGCAGGCGCTCGCCGACTTCGAGGCAGCGGCACGCATCGCTCCCCAGACGCGGACGGCCGTCGAAGCACAGGTGGCGGCCGCTCGTCTCACGCTGGCCCGCTCGAGGAGCGCCGAGGAGATCGCCCTGATCCGTGAGAGGCTCGAACGTCTCATGCGGCAGCGAGCCCGCCGGCTACCCGATGTCATGAGCCTCTGGGATACGCTGACGCGAATGGAGTATTGGATCGAGCTGGGCGGGCTGGCATACCTGCTGGCGGCCGAAGTCGCACGCGATGAGTTGGGGGCTCCCGGCCTGGCGCGCACGCTACTACTGAGCTATGCCGAGGAGGAGCCCGAGTCGGCCTGGGCCCCCAAGGCACTTCTGGCGGCCCTGGAGCTTAGCGATCTAGATTCCGCACCATCGGCTGAGATCGATCCGAACCCGGAAGAGCTGCGCCGTCGCCTCTGGGACGACTATAGGACTTCGCCCTACGTGCAGGCGGTCCTCGGTGAGCGCCCTAGTGACGGCCTGACCTTCGAGGAGCTCGAGCTGGGGCTGCGACGGCAGCTGGCTCGGTTGGAGACGCTGGCAGACGAACAGCTGATGGCGAGGCGCGCAGAAGTATTGCGCTGATGTAGTACGCGCTCCGCCGGCCGAAGGAACGACAACAAACAGAACTCACAGGTGTTGATGAGAGCTCAGCAGATTTTCCGGGCCTGGAGCCCGGTCCGCGCCCGCGAGCAGGTCGCTGAAGACACGTTTTGGCTGGAGCTGGCGGCGCCGGAGATCGCCGCTGCTGCGGCGCCCGGCCAGTTCGTGATGGTCGGCTTCGGGCTTCGCGGGTGGGGCGTTCCGTTCCTGCCACGTCCCAATAGTGTGGCAGCTGGGCTCGGCGAGCGCATCGGCCTCCTGATCCGTGTCTACGGCGGCGGATCCCGGCGCTTGGCGGCTCTGCGACCCGAGGAAGAGGCGCTGGTGCTGGGTCCGCTCGGTACGCATTTCCAGCTGGACGGGGCGAAGGTGGTCCTCTGCGTGGCCGGTGGGGTCGGCCTGGCACCCTTTCTGCTGCTCCCACGTTGGGAACCCTTGCAGCGGAGCGGAGCAGAGGTTCGCCTGCTGTACGGCGAGCGCGGGGCCGCCGCGGTGTTCGATCCCGGTAAGATCCGAGAGCTTTCCGGGCTCGACCCGGAGATCTGGACGGAAGACGGCAGCCTGGGCCACCAGGGTCGCGTGACCGAAGGCCTCGACCTCGAAGGGGTTGATCTCGTCCTCGCCTGCGGCCCTACACCGATGCTCAAGGCTGTCCGCACACTGGCCCTGGAGGCCGGGGTACCCTGCCAGCTTGCCGTAGAAGAGCACATGGCCTGCGGGGTGGGAACCTGTATCGGTTGCGCCATCGAGACGGTTGACCCGGAGACTGGGGAAGAAGGCTACAGCCTCGTCTGCTCCGACGGACCCGTCTTCACGGCGGAGCAGCTCAGATGGTAGATCTTTCGATGGACGTCTTCGGCGTCGACTTCCAGAATCCCGTCATGTTGGCGTCCGGTACCTGCGGCTACGGCGAGGAGTACGCCGACCTCATCGCGGTCGACGAGCTTGGCGGGATCGTGACGAAGGCGGTGACGCCCGAGGCGCGGGCCGGGAACCCGCCCATTCGCATTACCGAGACGCCGGGTGGGATGATCAATGCCATCGGCCTGGCGAACGTCGGATTGGAGGGCTTCAAGCGGGAGAAGCTCCCCTGGCTACGCGATAACCTGCGCCGGGCGCGCGTTCTGGTGAACGTCGCCGGCTGGAGCGTGGGTGATTTCGTCAAGGTAGTCGCCGGGCTAGACGACGAGGACGGTTTCCTGGGCTACGAGATCAACGTCTCCTGTCCGAACGTCGAGGGCGGCACCATGTTCGGAACGGACGAGCAAGCGCTCGCCCAGCTCGTAGGCGCACTCCGGGCGGCCACCCAGCGGCCTCTCGTGGTCAAACTGACACCGAACGTCGCTGATATCGGCGTGTTCGCCCAGATCTGCGAGGACAATGGAGCAGACGGCCTGAGCACAATCAACACGTTCCCCGGGATGGTGATCGACGTCGAAGCGCGTAAGCCGGTGATCGGTAATGTAACCGGAGGAATCAGCGGGCCGGCGATACGACCGATGGGCGTCTACGCAACATGGAAAGTCGCCTCCCGGGTCAAGCTACCGGTGATTGGCATAGGCGGAATCTGCAACGCTCGTGATGCGATGGAGTACATTCTTGCCGGCGCAGCACTCGTCCAGATCGGTACTGCCATGTTCGTCGATCCGTACACCGCGCCCGAGACGATCGAGGGACTAGGCGAGATCTGCGCTCGCCAGGGAGTGGACAAGCTGTCTCAACTGGTCGGGGCTTTGGAGGCCTGATGACTGACCGCGTTAAGGACCGAATCATCGTCGCGCTGGACCTGCCGACGCGTAAAGAGGCGCTGCAGCTGGTTGATGCTCTTGGAGATGAGGCCCGGATCGTAAAGGTGGGCGCCATCCTGTTCACCGAGGCCGGGCCCAGCCTGCTCGACGAACTGAAGAAGCGGGGCAAGCGCTTGTTCCTCGATCTCAAATTCCACGACATCCCCAACACTGTGGCTGGAGCCGTACGGGCGGCCGCGCGCCGTGGCGTTCACATGCTGACCGTCCACGCCAGCGGCGGCCAGGCAATGCTCGAAGCGGCACGCGAGGCCGCAGGCCCGGACGGACCCGATGTCGTGGCCGTAACGCTGCTGACCTCGCTGGTCAGCGAGGACGTCGAGCAGGTCTTCGGCCGCTCGCCCGTCTCGCTGGTCGACGAGGTGGTCCGCTTGGCTTCGCTGGCGGTGGGTGCCGGGTTGCCGGGCGTGGTGGCCTCGCCGACCGAGGTCAAACCGATCAAGCGGAGCCACGGTGACGTCCTCAAGGTGGTTACCCCTGGCATCCGCTTGCCCGGTGACGATCCGGCGGACCAGAGCCGCTACGCGACTCCCAAGGACGCCGCTCGTGCAGGCGCCGACTTCATAGTCGTCGGCCGCTCCGTCACCGGCGCGAAGGATCCGGCGGCCGCCTTCGAAGCGGTGGTCCAGTCGTACGCCTCGGGCGAGCGAGCTTGACGGATCTCGGCACATGACGCTACGGCTCCACAACACCCTTTCACGTCGCTCGGAGGAATTCCAACCCCTCGAAGAGGGACGGGTCCACATCTACACCTGCGGCCCCACGGTCTACGACACCGCTCATGTCGGCAACTTCCGCACCTTCCTCTTCGAGGACATCCTGCGACGCTACCTGAAATGGAAGGGCTACCAGGTCGTTCAGGTGCGAAACCTCACCGACGTCGATGACCGGACGATCCATGCCGCAGTCGCCAACGGCGTCAGCCTGCGCGAGCTGACCATGCCGTTCATCGAGGCGTTCTTCAGGGATCACGATCGCCTGGGGCTCGAACGGGCCGAACACTACCCGCGGGCGACCGACTATGTGCCGCAGATGGTGGAGATGGTGCAGAGGCTGGTCGAACGCGGGCTAGCCTATGAGACAGACGGCTCGGTCTACTTCGATATCTCCGAATTCCCGAGCTACGGCGAGCTGGCCCAGCTCGATCGAGCAGCGCTGCGTGAGGGGCGCGAGACCGGCGACGCAGCCTACGACAAGGGCGATGCGCGTGACTTCGTGCTCTGGAAGGGCGGCGAACGGCCGGAGGAAGGAGACGTCGCCATCTGGGACTCGCCTTGGGGCGTGGGGCGGCCAGGCTGGCACCTCGAATGCTCGGTCATGGCGATCGAGCACCTGGGGCAACCCTTCGACATCCATTCCGGCGGCGTCGATCTCGTCTTTCCTCATCACACGAATGAGATCGCCCAGGCGGAGGGAGCAACAGGCGAGCCGTTCGCGCGCTTCTGGCTCCACGCCAAGCACGCCCTGCTCGACGGCCGCAAGATGTCCAAGTCGGAGAACCACTACTACACCGTGGACGACCTGGTCGACAAAGGGTACCAGCCCTCTGCCATTCGGCGCCTGCTTATCTCCGGCCACTACCGTGCCGAGCTCAATTTCACGCTCGCCGGCCTCGACGACGCCTCCCGCTCCGTCCAGCGGCTGATGGAGTTCCGCCGCCGCCTGCGGGCCAGCCGCTCGGACGATCCCGGCCTCGAGGCGACGCGCCTGCCCGAGCTCGCAGACCAGGCGCTCACCGACTTCGAGGCCGCGCTCGACGACGACATCAACATCGCCGAGGCTTGGGGCGCCCTCTTCGTCTTCGTCCGTGAGGCCAACGCCGCCCTCGACTTGGCCGGCGACCAGGTACCGGCTGCCGACGCCGATGCCGCCCTCGCAGCCGCCGAATCGGTCGACCAGGTCTTCGGCGTGCTGGCCCTGGCCGAGCAGGAGGCCGCGGCGGTCTCGGACGAGCTCCGTACCTGGGTCGAGGCGAAGCTGGCCGAGCGCACAGATGCCCGTGCCGCAAAGGATTACGCCCGCGCCGACGCCATCCGCGCCGAGCTGGCCGAGCGGGGCATCGAGGTCGAGGATTCGCCGGCGGGAAGCCGCTGGCGTTTGGCCCAATAAGCTTGACACTATCTGGGTTCTGAAGTACAATTCTCGGCTAATTGTAAACGCTGACGTAGCTCAATTTGGCAGAGCGGCTGATTTGTAATCAGCAGGTTGCGGGTTCAAGTCCCGCCGTCAGCTCCAGACAGTAACGGCTGGACGGTTTGGAGGCTGCAGACGGGCGATCCGGCGGAGAGGCGAGGCCCCTCCGGGTTCGTCGTTTCTCTGTGCCCGCGGTCTGGCCGTAAGGTGGGAGGCTCGGAGGCCGGCCGGACCACCGGCTCACATGGCCCGGTCTTTCCATCCATTGATATCTAGTGGTGGGGTGCCCGAGCGGCCAAAGGGAGCAGACTGTAAATCTGCCGGCTGATGCCTACGAAGGTTCGAATCCTTCCCCCACCATCCGAGATAAACCGGCGCTCGCCCCCTGTCCATCGAGGGGTCGCGAGGCGCGGCTTGAACCGTTCCTGAAGGAGCGAGGAGAACATGGCGAAGGCAAAGTTTGAGCGGACGAAGCCGCACGTGAACGTGGGAACGATCGGCCACGTGGACCATGGT
>JBDHJU010000014.1:0-99757 GCA_039586755.1 Gemmatimonadota bacterium
GTCTTGCTGACCGATAGCAGGCTGGCCTCGTTCATCGACTCGAGCCCGATGAACGCCATCCCGCAACGCGCCTGGTCGAGCAGCTCGACGAACTCATCGTCGTAGAGGCAGTTGAAGCTGAACTGCGCGCCGACGGCCCAGAGATCGAGCTTGGCGATCTCGCGCAAGAGCTCCTTCGCGTAGCCCATGTCGCCGCCCAGGTTGTTGTCGTAGATCATCGCCATCTTGCGCCTGTGGAACGGCAGCTTCGCGGTGGCGGTGAGGTCGCGGATCACATCCTCGATGGGCCGAACGCGGTACGGCTTGCTCTCGATGGTCAGCTGGCAGTACGTGCAGGTGAACGGGCAGCCGCGGGTCGCCTCGGTGACGATGGGCACGGCGTAAACGGGCTCGACCAGGTCGTAGCGCGGCGGCGGTATGTCGTCGAGCGACGCCGCGAAGGGCGCGCGGTAGATCTTCTTGAGCTTCCCGCTCACCAGATCCTCGACCACCTGGGGCCAGATGTGCTCCGCTTCGCCGACCACAACGGCGTCGAAGTGCGGCAGGCACAGCTCGGGGAACGTCGATGCGTACTTACCGCCGGCGACGACGGGCTTACCCAGCTTCCGGAAACGGGCCGCCACGTCGTAGGCGTGCGGCGCACAGAAGTCCATGAAGCTCAAGGCAATGAAGTCGGCGTCGGTCTCGTAGTCGATGGGCCGCACCATCTCGTGTAGGACCTCGACCTCTACGATGTCCGGCGTCTGGCCCGCCACCAGGATCCCCGAGAGGGGCGGCGCCGGTGAGCGGGCGAAGTAGGCCTGTCCCTCACCCAGGTTCTGGAAGAGCACGATTATCTGTAATTTCGGCTTACTCATGTCGGGCATCTCCTCTCGGTAGCCTCGCGCCCAACCTGCCCCCCAGCCATCAAGCCAAAATCAAGCGAAACGCTTGACTCCTCCTTGACCCCCGATCTGTAGCATTGCGGCGTAACGAGGAGGTGATTCGCATGTCACACAGGACCAAGAGAGACGAGGATCATCCGATCATAGCCGAGTTCGAAGCCGCCTTCCCCCTAGCCGACGCCTTCTTCGCCGTCACGCTGTTCGCGGCGGCCTACGCCCTGTTCAAGGGCAAGACCGCGGGAGCGTTCCTGCTGGCAGCGGCCGGGTCGGTGAGCCTCTACCTGGGGCTACTCGACGCGACCTTCTACGCGCGTCAGGGACACTACTCGCCGATTACCGGTACCGCGCTGGTCGAGCTTGCCGTGAACGCGTTCTGCGTGGTCGGCGGCGCGCTGGCGCTGTGGTTCGGCTGGAGGTTCATGGCGATCCGAGATGCTGACGAGCGGAAAGCTCATCGCCACGCCGTTCGCGATCGGGTGATCGTGCTGAGCGGCTCGGCTACAGCGATCGGTGCCGCGGCCGCCCGTCGTCTGGCCGGCGAGGGTGCCGCCCTGGTGCTGGCCGACAAAAACGAGCCGGCTCTGGAGCGGCAACGGCGTGAGCTGGCCGCCGCCGGGGCGAGGATCGTCGCCATTCCGGCCGACGCCTCCGATCTCGACTCGGCGGAACAGCTGGTCGAAGGAGCTCTTCTGGCCTTCGGACGTGTCGATGTCCTGGTCAACTTCGCCGGGATCCGCGGAACGATCCACACGACGCGTACACTGCTGCCCTACTTCCTGCAGCGCGGCGACGGTCACCTGATCAACGTCGCACGGCCGGGCGGAGACCACGGTTTCTACCTATCGCTGGCGCAGGAGATGCGCGATGCGCCTATCGACGTTTCGCTGGTCAGCTCGAACGGTCGCACGCCGACCACTGAGGATGTTGTGGAAGCGATCGTGCAGACGATCCGCCGACCCGAACCCGAGATGATGTTCCGTCGCTGGCAGGACAGGCTGGCAAAGCTGGCCGCCTGGGGTGCGTGGCTCCGCGCCCGCATCCTCGAGCGCGGGGCGCGCGAGCCAGAACTGGCACACAAAGGAGCGTGGTGACGATGTATGGCGTCGCCGCGGGGCCGGCGCGGGTCTTAAGCCGCGAGTTCGTGCGCGGCTACGTGATCACCATGCGGCCTTACCTGCTCTTCGTGTCGGGGATCGCCGGGATCGTCGGAATGGCATTGGCGCCGGGTATCCCGGCGGCCGACACGTTGCTCCTGGCCGCGGCCTTCTTCCTGTCGTACGGCTTCGGCCAGGCGCTCACCGACTGCTTCCAGGTCGATACCGACTCGCTGTCGGCACCCTACCGGCCGCTGGTGCGGGGCGACATCGGACGCCGAGATGTGATGGCCGTGAGTCTGGTGGGCTTGGGGGCGATCGGCCTGACACTAGCGCTTTACAACCCGCTCAACATCCCGCTGGCCGCAGTCGCGGTGCTCGGCCTCGCCACCTACACGCCGTTCAAGCGGCGCCCGTGGGCCGGCCCGTTCTACAACGCCTGGATCGTCGGCGTGTTGACCGTGATCGGCTACTTCGCCGCTCTCGGCGCGGCCGGTGCGGCGGCAGAGGCGTCGCTCACCCTACTGGCGACCATCCTCTGCGTCTTCTTCGGCTACGCCAACTTCGTGCTGGCCGGCTACTACAAGGACATCTCGGCCGACCGCGCTACCGGCTACCGAACGCTACCGGTCGTCGCGGGGATGAAGGTCTCGGCCATCGTCAGCGACATCTTCGCCGCCGCCGGCACCTTCGCGTGCGGTCTTGTCGTATGGCTGTCGCTGGCGGGGCCGACTAGCGAGCCGGGCGGCGTGATAGCCGAGCTGTTCCTGGTCGCCGGCATGACTGCAGCGGTTATCGCCCAGCTGCGCCTCCACCGGGTCAACGAGGAGAGCGAGGCCCACGGCCCCATCGGGCTCACCGTCCATGCCTTCATCCTGCAGCTGTCGGCGATTGCTGCGGCGCTCAAGCCGGACTGGGCCCTGTGGTTGATCGTGTTCTACATCGCCTTCAACTCGGCTATGAGTCGGAGACCGATGCGAGAGCAGATCTAGCAGACTGAGAGAACACAAAGACTACGGAGCGAGCTTGCTCCTGGAGGTAAAGATGATCGTCATTCTGAATCCGAACGCCGGCGCCGGAACTGCCCGGGCGAAGTGGACCCGGCTGGAGCCGCGGATTCGCGATCGCCTCGGACCGCTCAAGCTCGTCGTGACGACGAACGCCACCGCCGTCGACCTGGTCGTGGCCGAGGCGCTGCGTAACGGCGAGACCGATTTCGTGGCGGCAGGCGGCGACGGTACGGTGAACCTGGTAATGAACGCGATACTCGAGCATGCGCCGCGCGGCGCCGTCGAGCACATCAAGCTCGGCGCTATCGGCCTCGGCTCGAGCAACGACTTCCACAAGCCGCTCAGCCGTGAGCGTGCAATCGATGGCGTGCCGTTCAAGCTCGACTTCGTCTCGACGGTCCGGCATGACGTGGGCCTCTTGACGTACAGGGACGCCGAGGACCGGCTGCAGACGCGGCGCTGGATGATCAACGTCAGCGTCGGGACCACCGCGGAAGCAAACCATTTCTTCAACAACCCCAACACACTGCTCCGCTTCTTCAAGCGGTTCTCACCGTGGCGCGGAATGGTGTACGCGGCGCTTCGCACCCTGGTCGGCCACCGGCCGTCCAAGATGTCGATCACGGTGGACGAGAACGACTCGGTGCATACGCGGGTCAGGAATTTGGGCGTCGTCAAGAACCCGCACTTCACCGGCGCGCTGCGCTACGACTCGCCGTACGAGCCGGGCGGCGGCCACTTCTACGTCCATCTGCTCAGGAACTTGCCTTTCCCGCGAGTCGTGCTGGCGCTTGCCAGGTTGGCGTTCGGGAAGTTCAGCGGCCAGAAGGGCACGCGCTCCTGGCGTGCGACGCGGCTTAGGATCCAAGCCGAGCGCCCGTTCGCCGTTGAAGGCGACGGTGAGGTGGTGACCACATCCCGGGCCTACCTGTCGGTGGTCCCGGACCTGATACAGGTGTGCACATGATGGCGACGATTATCGAGAACGCGTTGATCGAACGGCTGGCCGCCGGCCTGCCCCGCTCGCCCCAGCAGCTCAACGGACTGCGGGAGAGCGACGCCGAGCTGATCCAGCTGCCCGGCACGAACGTCGTGCTGGCGCTGACGACGGATGGTGTCGTGGAGGAGATCGAGGTCGGGCTCTACGACGATCCCTACCTGATCGGCTGGATGACCGTGATGGTGAACGCCAGCGACCTGGCGGCGGTGGGCGCCGAGCCCTTAGGTGTCCTGCTGAATCAGACACTCGCGCCGGACCTCGACGACGAGTTCGTCGCCCGGCTGCAGGCCGGGGTCCGCGACGCCTGCACCGCGTGCAGCCTCGCCGTCCTCGGCGGTGATACGAACTTCTCGGATCGCCTGCAGATGACCGCGACGGCCATCGGCACCGTGACGGTGGGCCGGCCGCTGACGCGGCGCGGCTGCCGGCCGGGTGAGCGGCTGTTCGCCTCGGGCCCCCTCGGGCTGGGTAGCGCCTACGCCCTGCTCAAGCTCAGCGGGGACCCGCGCGCGGCAGGCGCGAGTGTCGAGTACCAGCCGGCTGCCCGGTTGAGCGAGGGACGGCTTTTGCGCCGCTTCGCGTCCTCTTGCATGGACACCAGCGACGGGGTGATCCCGACACTCGATGAGCTTATGGGGCTGAACGGCGTGGGGTTCACACTCGAAAGTCCGGTCGAGGAGCTTTTGCACCCGGGCGCCGCTGCCGCCTCGACCGCGACGGGCACACCACCCTGGATGATGCTGGCGGGACCGCACGGCGAGTTCGAGCTCTTGTTCACGGTGCCGGCGGAGCGTTGCGACGCCTTCGTGGAAGCGGCGGCGGCGATCGGTTGGTGGCCCCTGGAGATCGGCGCCGTCACGTCACGTGCCGGTCTGCAGATCGCGACCGAGGCGGGACCCGCGCCGCTCGACACGGCGCGGGTTCGCAATCTCTTCCTCGAGGTCGACGGGGACGTCGAGGCCTACGTCGCCGGGCTAACCCGTATCGACGCTACTCTTCGCCCCCCGAGCTACGCGGACGCCCCAGCACCAGCGGGATCTTGATGAGGCCGCCCCGGGTCGACAGGACCTGCACCTCGCCTTCCACGCCCGGCACACCGTAGGTGTGGAGCACGAAGTCCACCGACTTCCGCTCGCCGGGCTGGGTCAAGCCGGCGCGGATGACCTTGTCCTGCCTCGTCGGATCAACGATACGGACGGCCGGTGCTTCACGGCGAACGAGCGTCGAGTCGAACTCCAGCTCTACGCGATCCTCCTGAACGATCTTCACCAAGAGCGCCTGCCTGAGCGCCGTGGGTAGCCTGCCGCTGTTAGTCCAGCTCACCGTCACCCGGTAGGCCGTGCTATCGTCCCAGCTCTCGAGCCGCCTGACATCGGCCTCCACGTCATCGATCTGCGGCAGGTGCTTCGCCATCTCGAGGTTGAACAGCGCCTGCACGCTGATCCAGTCCTCCAGCACCTGCGGCGGTCCGTTCTGAGAGAAGAACTTGGGATGGAAGCCGCCGATCTCCACCGACCCCAACTCGGGATGCTCGATAGGCTCCCACTCGCGGAAGCCGCGGCCGCCATTCTCTTCGTCATCCCAGATCAGCGCGTCGACCTCGTCGTAGAGACCGTCGCCGTTGTAGTCCTTCATCCGACCGCCGTTCCATAGCTCGTCGCCGTACCAGATGGCGCCGTAATAGAAGTAGCCGAAGTCGGGGCTATGGCCGAAGAGCGGGCCGGGCCGCGCCGAATCGCCGGTCACAGGATTGACCGGGACCCGCGTTCTGTAGGTCTCGTACACATCGCCCGCCCACGGATAGCCGGTGATCTCCATGCCGACGCTATCGAAGTACTCGTAGTAGGCCAGGTCCTCGGGGTACATCCGCTCGGCGCTCTTCGAGGTGGACGGCGGCCGCAGGTGCATCGGCACGCGCGTATCCATCGAGTTGGCCACCGACACGTGCGGGTGCGTGAGCAGCCACATTACCGTCGCCCGCGTCTCAGGCTCGCTGAGCGGGAACGCGCCCGCCCCGAACTGGGTCCAACCGCGCCGCGTCGCATCGCCGCCGCGATCGGGCCGCCAGTTCTCCGGGTAGTTGCGGTGCAGGTCGAGGCCGCCGATCCCGTCCTCGTTGAAATCGCCGTCACCGTCGTTGTCGATACCCTCACTCGCCGTCATCCACTCACCCTCACCGTCCGCCACCCGCTTCAGCAGTCGACCCGTCGGATCGCGCTCGTCGAGGACCAGGTTCGCCTCTTCTTGCTCTTCCGGTCGGGCGCGCCAGCGCAGCGTGTAGATCACGCCGTCGCCGTCCAGGTCCTCGTTGGGATCCTCGTCCAGCAGACCGTCGCGGTCCGAATCGTGAGGACGGACCGAGCTGCGATTCCGCTGCGCGGTGTGCAGGTACAGGTTCGAGCCGTCGGGGTTGTTCTGTGGCTTCAGGTAGATCGTCTTGGTGTCGAGCAGCGCCGTGACCTCATCGTCGTGACCGTAATTCTGTAGCAAGTGCTGCATCAGCCAGAGGATCGACTCCGAGCTCGTCACCTCGCCGCTGTGACGACCGCCCTCGAAAAACGCCGCCGGCTTGTCGGTCGCCGCGCCGGTCTCCTTGTTGGTCAGCGTTACCTGGAGGATGGGACGACCCTCGAAGCTGCGACCGACCTCGTACAGCTCTACCAGGTTGGGGTATTCTTCCGCCCAGCGCTTGAGCCAGGTGTACATGACTTCCTGCGTGTGGTAGCGGTCGAAGGCGAGGACGTCGCCGGCCTCGTACTCGACCTCGGGGTGCTGGTGCCGCGCGAAATAGCTCACGCCGTGCCGCTCCCCAGCCACCGTGTACCATTCCACCCCGCGCTCCGGTTCACCTTCCTGCGCCACGAGAGGCCCCGCGCAGAGACACACCAGGCCTATCGCGATCAACGCACACTTGTGACTGATCACCGTCGTTCCCTCCGATTGTGTGGATACGGCGGGCGACCGAAACGGGCATGGCCGCTCTCTCACCGGGGGACTATAGTACCGCGTCCGCCGACGTTTCGCACACCTGGTAACGGGAGCTCGATGTGAGGAAACCGCACGTAGGGTCTTTGCGGCTCGTGCTGGCCGCAGCCTGCCTCGCCTGTACCGCTTCGGTGTCATCCGAAGAGCGCTTGGATTACCCGTTGATCCCGGCCCCGGCACACTTGAGGCCGGGTTCCGGCGCTTTCGTCATCACACCGGCGACGACGGTCACCGTCTCCGACCCGGACGACGCCGAACTGCGCGGGCTGGCCGACTTCGCCGTTGAGATGCTCGAGGGCTCGCTGGGAGCGAGACTGCAGGCCGCGAGCCGACCGGCTGCGGATGGCGCCATTTCGTTGATCCTGTCACCGGAGGTCGAGGCCGAAGAGGGCTACCACCTCCATGCCACGACCCGCTCGATCGAAATATCCGCATCGACGCACGCCGGGCTGTTTTACGGGCTACAAACGCTGAGCCAGTTGCTGCGGCGCGACCCGGCCGGGTCGAGTACCGAGAGCGGATGGGAGGTGCCCGCCGTCACCATCGAAGACGCACCACGCTTCAGCTACCGCGGCATGCACCTCGACGTCGGCCGGCACTTCTTCCCTGTCTCGTTCATCAAGCGCTACATCGACCTCATGGCGATGTACAAAATGAACACGTTCCACTGGCACCTGACCGAGGACCAGGGCTGGCGGATCGAGATCAAGAAGTACCCGCGCCTCACCGAGGTCGGCAGCCGGCGCGCCGAGACGATACTCGAGAAGAACTTCGACCCCTACATCGGAGACGGGATACCCTACGGCGGATACTACACCCAGGACGAGGTTCGTGAGGTGGTGGCGTACGCGCGGAGCCGCTACGTCAATGTCATACCCGAGATCGAGCTGCCCGGCCATTCGACCGCCGCGCTGGCCGCCTACCCTGAGCTCGCCTGCACCGATGGACCGTTCGAGGTCTCGACGCGCTGGGGCGTTCACGAAGACATCTACTGTCCCAAAGAAGCGACGTTCGCGTTTCTGGAAGACGTATTGACCGAGGTCATGGAGCTCTTCCCCAGCCGCTACATCCACATCGGCGGCGACGAGGCGCCGAAAAGGCGCTGGGAGGAGAGCGAGCTGGCGCAGGAAGTGATTCGCCGCGAGGGGCTGGCCGACGAGCACGAGCTGCAGAGCTACTTCATCAGGAGGATCGAGTCTTTCCTGCTCGCCCACGACCGCCGGCTGATCGGTTGGGACGAGATCCTGGAGGGCGGTCTGGCGCCGCAGGCGACGGTCATGTCGTGGCGGGGCATGGCGGGCGGAATCGAGGCGGCCCGACAGGGGCACGATGTCATCATGACACCCACCAGCCACGTATACTTCGACTACTACCAGGGGCCTCGTGAGTACGAGCCGCTGGCCATAGGCGGCTTCACACCGCTGGAGAAGGTCTACGGGTTCGAGCCGGTACCGGAGGAATTGACGCCCGAGGAGGCCGAACACGTGCTGGGCGCCCAGGCCAACGTCTGGACCGAGTACATCAAGACCGCGGACCACGTCGAGTACATGGCCCTGCCCCGCATGCTCGCCCTGGCCGAAGTGGTCTGGTCACCCAAGGACAGCCGGAAATGGGACCGCTTTGCCGCGTCGCTGCCCGCCCAGCTGAAACAGCTCGACGCCATGGGCGTGAACTATCGCATCCCAAACGTCACGGGCCTGGAGCGTGACCTCATCACGCTGGGCGACAGCGTGACGCTCACTCTGGCGGCATTGGTCCCCGACGCCGAGATCCGCTACACCACCGACGGCAGCGATCCCAGCGGCGCGTCGACGCTGTACGCCGGGCAAGTCCAACTGCCGGTCGATGAAGCGGGCGTCACCGTGACGGCCCGTGCCATCCTACCCAACGGCAGGGCGAGCACACCCACTGCGGCACGCTTCGCGAAGACTGCACTGCGGCCGTCGGTTCAACTCGACTCGGGCGACCTGGCCGCCGGACTCCGCTACTCGTACTTCGAGGTCGACCTGCGCACGGTGAACGGTCTGGCGGGCCGCACACCGAACCAGGAGGGCATCGCCCAGGCGATATCGCTGGACTACGCCGAGCGCGACGAGTACTACGGACTCGTTTTCACCGGCTACATCTCGGTGCCGAACGACGCCATCTACACCTTCAGCCTCACGTCGGACGATGGGAGCCGGCTGCTGATCGGCGACGCGACGGTGATCGATCACGACGGACCCCATGCGGCCACGGAGCGGTCCGGCATGATCGCGCTCCAGGCGGGATACCATCCGATTACAGTGCTCTTCTTCCAGGCTGGCGGCGGGAAGGAGCTTGCCGTCACTCTGAGTACGGCGGATGATGAGTCACTCGACTTTTCGAACCGCCTGTTCCACGAGAACTAGAAGCCGGAGGTGGGGTGATTCTGATGGTTCCTAGAGCGAGTTCCAGCAATCGAGCCGAAGAGAACAAGGCAACGGTGAAACGGATGCTCGAGCGGCTGAACGCCGGCGACATCGACGGATTCACCGATGCCCTGGCGCCGGACTACGTCCGTCACTGTCAGGCGATGCCGCCGGACCTGCAGGAGATGCGTGGCCGGGACGCGATGGGCCAATGGCTCGAGTCTACTCTGGAGACCTTCCCGGACTACCAGGAGGAGCTCGAGTGGATGGTCAGCGAAGGCGACTTCGTCGCCTGGCGCTCGAGAGGAACGGGCACACAACGCGGCGCCTTCGGGACTTTCCCCGCCACGAACAAGCGCATCGATTTGACCATCATCGGTATGCATCGCTTCGACGAGGAAGGCCGGGTCGCCGAGACGTGGACGTCGTGGGACAACCTCGCGGCTCTGACGCAGCTCGGACTACTGCCGGACGTGTGAGGTCCTATCGGCGTTCGCCCATTCGTGCCCACACGTCACGCCGCAACCGCTCGATCCCGGCCCGGAAAGCGGCGTCGTGCCTGACCTTGTCGAAGACGCCCGGCTTGAGGGACGACCAGAAGAGCACTGTGGTTGGTGCCAGCGCAAGAGACCGCTCGAACCAGGCCAATGATGCCGAGGCGTCTCCGATCCAGGCGTAGTAGGTGGCTATGGACGCTGCAGGGTTCGCCAGGCCGTATGTAGAGTCCGGGAACGTCCCGCTAACAACCATAGAACTCAGCGAGTCGATCAGCGCCGACGCTTCGGCCACCTTGCCCTGGTCATAGAGGCACAAAGCCCTGAGACCCTCGAACGGGTTCAGATCCAGCTCCACGCATTGATCTGCGCGTCCCAGCATGAGTAGGGACACCGCCTTGGCCACCTTCGCGACGGCAAGGTCCGGGACCAGCGCCAACGCCCGATCCGCCTCGCGGAGCGCGAGCTCCCAGCGCTCATCGAGAAGCGCATTCCCGGCAAAGCCGACTCGCCGTCCCGGTGCCAGAGGGTCGAGGCTGATGGCGATCGAGTCCTCGCGGATCATTTCATAGATCCGCCCCTCCCTAACCAGCAGGTGGGCGTACCAGCCGTGAGCGTCGGCGGAGCTCGGCTCCAATCGAATCGCCTGTCGCGCATCGACCACGACATTTTCGAACGGGGCCCAGAGAAACGTCTTAACGTAAGCCCGAGCCGCGTATGCCTCTGCCAGGTTGGGGTCCAATGCGAGAGCGGTGTCGGCCATGGAGAGAGCTCGAGCGGCCGCCACGTAAAGATCGGACACAAAGCGATAGTTGAACAGCACCGCGACCGCGTAGACGGACGCCAGCCCGGCGTAAGCGGGCGCGAAGGCCCTATCCAGCTCGATCGCCCCCTCGTACGCTTCGATGGCTCGCTGCAGGCCGTCCGACGTGCGCTGGTGAAAGTACGACAGTCCCCGCAGGTAGTGGTCGTACGCCGCGAGATTCTCGGTCGGCCTGGCCGCCAGGGCCCGGCGCTCGGATTCCAGCAGTGTGACGTTCAACGCCTGCGTGACCTGCTGCGCGATGCCCTCCTGGACCGCGAAGATGTCCGCCAGTTCCTCCTCGTATACGTCCGCCCACACGTATATTTCGTCCGAGACCCTGACCAGCTGAGGCGTCACCCGGATTCGGTCCGGTCCATCCTGCCGTCGCTGCCAGCGGACGGTGCCGTCCAGGACATAATCGACATTCAATTCCTCGCCGATCTGCCTGATGCCCTTATCGGTGTTCTTGTACCTGGCCGCGCTCGCCCGGCCGATGACGCCAAGGCCACCAACCCTGGCCAGCCGGGCCCTGATCTCGTCGGTCAGGCCGTCGGCGAAATACTCGTCCTCCGCCGCCCCCAGATTCTCGAACGACAAAACCGCGACCATCTCCCGCTCTGTCCCCGGGACCGCGCCTCGCTCGCCGAAGATCAGCCAACCCGCCGCGACAACGCCCCACAGAGCGAACGCGCTCAGGAACGCCAGGCCAGCAGCCCGCCAGGTCAGAAAGCGATGCCGCCGTCTCGCTTCCAGGCGGGCGGCAGCGGCATCTGCCTCCACGATCTGCGGCTCGGCTTCGGGGATCGCAGCGGGCAGTTGCACCTCGCGCACGAACGCCGTTGCCACTACTAACGGCAGACCGAGCAGGAAGAGGACGATGGCCAAACCCGGCAGCCAGGGGGGTAGCCCCAGCCTCGCGGTGACGGCATCGATGAGCTCGAAGCAGGCCCAGGCCGCACCGACATAGATCAGCAGCACTTGCCAGAGGGAGCGGCGGTGGATTTCGCTGATCAGCCGCTTTAGACGGGACATGCCTGCTTCCTGCGGCGTGAGGTTTCTGGGTTGGGGGCACCCGATTCCGCTTAAAGATGCTTTGCGACAATCTCGCGAGCAACGCGTTGCAGTTCCTACGCTGCTCGTGCGTCTGCTGCCCCAACTACACCGGACATCGTCGGCGAAGCCGACTCGTCTCGCGAGCCGAGCGTGCAGCTCGCTCCACGGCGCACTAAGTTTGATAGTGGTAAGGGCCGCCCCCTACACGAGGGTGCGGCACCGAGAGGCGCGTCGCAGGGAGGCGCGATTCGCCGCAACCTGGATGGGGACGCCCCCAACGCCGCAGGGCAGTCGGGAGCTGCGGTAAAGGGCGTCGACAAAGCGCGCCGCTACCATTGGAAGTACCACGATCCGGCCACGTGCCGTAGCTCCCAGCCAGTAAGACCCGGCCTGGTTTGGAATCGTTAACCTGACTTGACCTTCCTCGACCTCCACTTGGCCGATCCCCAGTCGGTTCAAACGCGTGGTGAATTCCTCATATCGTTCTCGCTCGATGCCGTCCCGCTCCAACACCTTCTGGAGCGAAGTCCAGACCGGATATGGGCCGGGCTCCAACGTCCCAGCCACGGTATCTACCGATATGGCGGGATTGAACTGCAAGTACTCTCTGAACAGAACCGTATCGTACTGCCTGATGCCCGGGACCTCCTCGAATATCCCGCTCACTGTGTCGATGACGGCTTTATCCCTTGTATTGTATTCACGGTCGAACGCGAACAGGTCCGCACCGGCCAGTTGTGTCCCATTCAATCTGATGGCTTGCCCGTTCCAACCGATCGCTATCTCGGTTATCCGCTCATACGAAACGACATCTTCGGCAAAGCTGTTGAGTCCTGCGGAGCGGGACCAGTAGAACACTTGCACGCCTGGCCACCAGCGGAGGAACCCCTCCGCCGCCGCCATAGCGATCACCAACACGACAGCACCCGCCACCCGGTGCCACTTGACCCGCACCGACTTTCGCAGACCGCCGATCACCAGGCCAAGCGTGGAGAGGGCGAGCGCCGGGACTGCGACCATTTGTATGATCATCGACACGAAATCGCCGATTAGAACCCAGAACAGGCTCGCGCAAAGCAACGCCGCGACTGAGAACACATAGACGCCCCAGAGCTTTCGCATCGGTCACTCCCGCGTAATAGGCGCTTACTCACTCGATGTGGCATTCTCGGAGGGCGCCACGGATCGCCAAAGGTAGGAAGCGGTGATAGGGCGCCTGACTTGGGGACGGGGCACGGCCCAGAGCGCCCCACGCTACTCACGCCGTCGAGAACTCGCCCTCGTCGATCGCCCGCAGCTCCTCAGGGCTCAACTCGAGCTCCGCGGCGCCGGCGGAGTCGAGCACGTGTTCCACCGTCCGCGCACCCGGGATCACGATGACATTGGGCGCCCGGGCCAGAACCCAGGCGAGGACGACCGCGTGGGTGGAGACGCCATGGGCCTCGGCAATCGGACCCACGACCGGGTGGTCGGGCAGTTTTTTGTTAAGTCGGCCACCCCCGACAGGACTGTAGGCCAGGTAGCCTATCCCATTGGCGTTACAGTACTTAATAGCACCATTATGAGGTGATTCGTGAAAGAACGGATTCAACCGATTCTGGACCGTCGCCACCTCGACGATGCCCTGCGCCGCCTCGAGCTCGTTCACCGAGACGTTGGAGAGCCCGACCCAGCGGACTTTCCCTTCCTGCTGTAGCCGGGCGAAGGCGCCTAGGCTGTCCATGAACGGGACCGCGGGGTCAGGAGCGTGGAACTGGTAGAGATCGATCCGATCGACTCCGAGGGCCTTGAGCGAGCGCTCGCAGGCCGCCCTTACGTGTGCGGGTCGACCATCCCTTTCCCAGCGGCCGCCGGGTCGCGTGAAGCCGGCCTTGGTAGCGACGAGGATCGAGTCACGGTCTCCCGACCAGGCGGCCAGCGCTTTGGCGACGAGGCGCTCGTTGTGCCCGATGTCATCGTCGTCGAGGCAGTAGACGTCAGCCGTATCTACGAGCGTCATCCCGGCGTCGAGCGCCGAGTGAATGACCTTGGCACCCTGCGACTCGTCGGGGCGACCGGAGATAGAAAGCGACATCGCGCCGAAGCCGACGGCCGTAACGGCCGGCGCTCCGGCGCCGAGCGAACGCATTCTCACTGTCGAGGATCCCCGTTACCGGTGGCAAGGACCTGCCGGATCTTCTCCAGCAGCTTGTCCTGAGTGAATGGTTTGGCGATGAACTCCATGTCCGAGGTCACCATACCATGATGCAGCACGGTGTTATCGCTGTAGCCGGACATGTAGAGCACTTTGATTCCGGGACGCAGCGCCGAGACGGTCTGGGCGAGATCGCGGCCGCTGGTCTCCGGCATGATCAGATCGGTTATCAGGAAGTCGATCACACCGCCGTACTCCTCAGCCAGACGGACGGCGTCGCCGGCGTTGCCCGCCTCGACAACGTTGTAGCCGTTGCTCACGAGTGTCCTGCGCACCACCGCCCTGACCGAGGCATCGTCCTCGACCAGCAGGGCCGTCTCGTGCCACCCTCTCATCGACGACTTGCTGTCACCCTCGGCCGCATCCGCGTCACCCGCCTGATCCTTCGCCACCTGGACACGCGGGAGATAGATCTTGAAGGTCGTGCCGTGCCCCTGCTCGCTGTAGACCCAGATGTAGCCGTTGCTCTGCTTGACGATTCCGTACACCGTTGAGAGGCCGAGCCCTGTACCCTTGCCTGCCTCCTTCGTCGTGAAGAAGGGCTCGAAGATCCTCGACGTCGTCGCCTCGTCCATCCCCGCCCCGGTGTCGCTCACGGCGAGCATTACGTAGGCACCGGACTCGACCGGTGCGTGTGTGCTGACGTATGCCGCGTCGAGATCGGCGTTCGAGGTCTCGATCAGCATCCGGCCACCCTCCGGCATCGCGTCGCGCGCGTTCACCGCAAGGTTGAGGATGACCTGCTCGATCTGACCGGGGTCGGCGTTCACCAGCCCCAGATCCGGAGACAGCTTGGTCGCCAGCTCGACATGCTCGCCGATCAAGCGCACGATCATCGTGCTGACGCTGCTGACGACCTCGTTCAGGTCGAGCACGACCGGCTCGAGCACCTGGCGACGGCTGAAAGCCAAGAGCTGGCGCGTCAATCCCGCCGCTCGCATCCCGGCCTGCCTGATCTCCTCCAGGTCCATCCGCCGCGGGTCGTCGGCCGCCACCCTGTTCAACAGCAGCTCGCTGTTGCCCAGGATGGCCGTCAGTAGGTTGTTGAAGTCGTGCGCGATGCCGCCGGCCAATTGGCCTATCGCTTCCATCTTCTGCGACTGCTGCAGCTGTTCCTCGAGTTCCTGTTCGCGACTCACGTCGCGTGCGGCGCTCACGTAGTTGACGATCTCGCCGGCGGCGTCCCTAACCGGCGAGATCGTGGCGTTCTGCCGGTAGAGCGTCCCGTCTTTACGACGGTTGATGAAATGGCCGGTCCATACCTCGCCGCGCTCCAGCGTCTCCCACATCTCGCGGTAGAAAGCCGTGTCGTGTTTCCCGCTCTTCAGAATCGCCGGGGTCTTGCCGACGGCGTCCTCGCGGGAATAGCCCGTGACCCGCTCGAACGATGGGTTGACGTACTGGATGGTACCATCGAGGTCGGTGATGATTATCGCTTCGGCGCCCTGCTCGACCGCGGTCGCCAGCAGCTTGCTCGCCTGCTCCGCACGCCGGCGCTCGCTCATGTCGATGATGAGCCCCTCCAGAGCTACGATCTCACCCTCGGGCGAGCGGACACCGACACCCTGCTCCCAGACCCACTTCTCCTCCCCGGTGGCGGTGTGGATGCGGTAGGTGAGCTGGAAGGGCCGGTTCTCCTTCACGGCCAACTGGACATCATCCCAACCGTCACGCCGGTCGTCGGGGTGAATCAACTGCCCGTAGGAGGTCAGCTTGTCGTTGATGAGATCTCTGGGCTGGTACCCGGTGAGCTCGTGGCAGCCACTGCTGACGAACTCCATCGACCAGTTTTCGTTGTTGCGGCAGCGGTAGGCCATCCCTGGGAGGTTGCCCATCAGTGTGGCGAGGGCGCGCTGACTCTCGCTCAACGCCGCCTCGGCCCGGGTGCGCTCGATGGCATAGCGTACCGTGCGACCGAGGGTGTAGGCGTCCATGCGCCCTTTGACGACGTAGTCCTGGGCGCCGCGACGCGCCGCCTCCATCGCCGGTGCCTCGTCGTCACCATGGCCCAGAACGACGATGGGGATGCCCGGGGCATCCGCCTGCACTCGGTCAAACGTCGCGAGCCCGCTGCTATCGGGCAGTCCCAGGTCGAGGAGTATCAGGTCGATCCCGCCCTCGGCGAGGCGCGTGAGGCCGGCCGACAGGCAGTTGGCGTGCTCGATGGTGAACTCGCCACGTACCGAGCCCAGCATCCCCTGCACGAGCCGGGTGGTGCCGGGATCGTCCTCGATCAGCAGGACACGTGTCGCTGGCTCCGTCATCGGGGGTTCTGGCGTTGCTTGCGCACCAGTGTCGGGTTCTGTTCGGAAATCAGGAACTCTCGGTCAGACCGGATCAGGGACGACGCGAGAGCCCGTACGGGTAGGGGGAGGACAGGCTTTCCGTTGCTGCTAAGGACCTAATATGTGTAAATCCCAACGATTTAGGAAGTCCCGGCGCTTTTGCCCGTATTCTCTAGGGCCTGGACCGCCGCCTGCAGCACTCTCTCCAACATAGCCGGGTCCCGCGAGCTGATGTGCCCCTCCTCCAACCAGATGAGCTGCTTCGGCTGGCGCGCCGCCTCGAAAAGCATGTTTACGCAATCCGCCGGGATCCGCGAGTCCTGCGAACCGTTGATGATGATCATGGGACGCGGCGATACGTCGGCGGCGTAGTGAAGCGGCTCGATGGGATCGAGTAGCCAGGCACCGGCCCGGGCCATCGCCGAGCTGAACCAGCGCGGTTTGAGGTTCAGATTCGCTTCCAGAATGGTTCTGTAGTCGCCCCCACCATAAATCACCAGCACCGGCCCGGCCCGTTCCTCCAGCGCCCCCACCACCGTGATCAGCTGGGCACCGAAGCTCGCACCCACCAGCACGACCCCCGTCGAATCGACCTCGGGCCGCGTCTCCAGGTAATCGACGCCCAGCATGACCGCCGATGGGGTGAGCAACATGGCGCGCCGGACGGCCAGCACACGGACCAGGAACTGCCACCAGGTAAGCTGGGTCGGCCCGTCCCAGGGATAGTCGAGGCCGAGGATGACGTAGGGCGAATCCGGATTGACCAGCTCCGCGGCCATGCGGCCCGTGTTGGTGCCGCCGATGACGATGAGCGACGGCCAGGGCCCCGACGCCCGGGGTACCCGCAAGTGCCCGCGAACGCCATAGCCGGCGGTGCTGTTCAGCCTGACGTGGTACGCTTGGTAGAGCGAATCGCCTGCGGCCGCTTCGACGTCTACTCCCGCCAGCTCGCCCTTCTGACTCAGAAACTCCTCCGGCGCATCGAACGCCAGAGCGAACTTCAACCAGATGGTCGCGATGACGGCGAGGGCCAATAACAGGCCGCCTGACCAAAGGACGGATCTCCCTAGCCGGCCCACGGCACTACTTCTGCGTCGCTTCTGCAACGCGTCTGAAGACTATGTCATCGACGTTGGGCTCGAACGGGACCAGCAGTCGGTCGATCTCGCCTTTCTTGTTATACCGGAACATCACCTTCAACTCACCGAAGGCGACCAACGGGTCCTCCGCAACCTCGAAGACATCGTAGTGGAAGTGCACCAGCGGCGCGCTCATCTTGTTGAAAGTGGCCTTGAGCTCCCCGCCGTCCACCTCAACCGTTATGACCCCATAGCCTGGGTGCTCATAGCTGCCGGCGTAATCGGCAAGGGGGTGCGAGGGAGCCGTACCTTCTCTCCGCTCGTCTTCTTCCGCCGCGTCGTCGGATTCCCGCGACTCTGCTTGCTGCTCCCTGACACGCGCCGCCCAGTCCACCGGCTCGAGCCCCAAGACCCGATCGTAAACCCCGCGCACCACGATGGTCGGTACGGGATTGTTACCCGATAAGTTCGTCAGCACGATCATGCCGATCCCCTCCCGCGGCATGAACGAGAGCAGTGAGATGAAGCCGTCGATGCCACCGCCGTGCTGCACCACCTCGCGGCCGCGATAGCTGCCTATGCCGAATGCCATGCCGTAGGCGCTGTGCCCCAGCTCGTCGTACCGGATGCTACCCTGTATGGCCATCTGCGGCATCTGCATCTGCCGCGCGTTGCTCTCCGACAGTAGCTGCTCCGCGCCGTACTTCCCCGCGTCGATATGCAACTGGACGTAGCGGATCATCTCCTCGACGCTGGAGTTGATCGACCCGGCGGGGCCGATCTCATCGATGTTGCGGAAATCGACCTGGCGGACGTCGTCAACGATCCGCGTGTAGGGATACGCGAAGTCATTCGATCGCTGAGACTCGTCCACCGAGAAGTTCGAGCGTGACATCCCGAGCGGCTCGAAGATCCGCCCGCTGACAAGCTCTTCCCAGGACATGCCGGCCAGGCGGCCGGCGAGATAGCCGGCGGTCATGAACATGAGGTTCTGGTACTGGTAGGCGGCCCGGAAGTCCCGGCTCGGTTCCAGGTAACGGAGCCGCTCGTACAACTCGCGGCGCGTGAAGTCCGAGCCGTACCAGACGAGGTCGTGACGGGGAAGCCCGGACCGGTGGGTGACCAGATCCCTGGGAGTCATCCGCTCACTGGCAACATCATCGTAGAGCTCGAAGTCGGGCAGGTAGGTGCGCACCGGCTCGTCCCATTCGAGCCGACCTTCGTCGGCCAGCATCCCGAGGGCGGTGACGGTGAACGACTTCGTGATCGAGCCGATGGCGAAGAGTGTCCGCGGCGTTACCGGCAGCTCCTCGTCGACGTCGCGGTACCCGTAACCCTTCGACAGTATGACCTCGCCGTCCTCGACGACCGCTATGGCCAGGCCGGGCACCTTCCATTCCGCCATGACCTCGGTGATGAATGCGTCGAGGCCATTCAGCCGCGCCTCGACTTCAGCGAGCTCGGCCGTCGCCGCTCCTTGCGGTTGGGCCAGCGTGTATGCCGGGCAGCACATCACCACGAGAACCAGCAGTGCGTGCACACTACTCCTACGCATGTCGCCTCCTCGGTCGATCACGCAGCTTGGTCACTTCGTATGTCCGGATCGTTCGGCCGGCCCCGCTGCATCAATCGGGTGTTACCTTGAAGACCTCGTCGCCCTTCCTGACACGTTCCTGCACCTTGAAGGCGACCTCGGTCCCTGCAGCGGCGGTCTCGACCGCGGCATGGTCCACCTCCATCGAGCTGATCTGCTGCTCGACGTCGGTCGTGTGGCCGCGGATGTGGAGTACATCGCCGACCTTGATGTCGGCGACGAGCTTCACGACCCCGACCTCGGGCTTGGCGAAGTAGTGGGTAATGCTGCCGACAAGTTCCTCTGCCATGATGCTACCTCCACGGGAGCGCGGGGATGCGAGCGGCCGGCCGCCCGGTGCTGTCTGTCTGAGGCTCGGTTGTCCAACGTAAAGCCGGTAAGTCTCTTGGGAAAGTAGCGGAACGGCCGCTGTTCCTGCTATACTGAGGCGCGGGAGGCGACCCGCGCTCCCTCGCCCGCATCTTTGCCGCACGATATTATCGACAATGGATCCCGGGCACCTTAGCCCGGCGCCAGTGAGACCTGGACGGTCAGGGAGGCATCCACGAATGGCCGGCACTGAAGGCACGATCGGCATCCTCACGGGCGGAGGCGACGTACCGGGACTCAACCCGGCGATTCGCGCCGTGACGATTCGCGCCCTTCGCGAGGGCTACCGGGTTCTGGGCATCAAGCGTGGCTGGGCAGGTTTGGTCGACGTGATCCCGGATAAGGAGGCTGACAACTCGGGCTCTGTCACGACGTTGACGCAAGAGGTGGTGAACCGGGCCGGGCGAACCGGCGGCACGTTTCTGCACACCTCGCGAACGCGGCCGAGCCATCTTCCCAAGGTACTCGTACCCGAACGCCTCGCCGACCGCTATAGCGACGAATTCAACGATCTCACTCCCGATGTGCTAAAGAACCTCGAGTTCTTAGGCATCGACACGCTGATCCCCATAGGCGGCGACGACACACTGAGCTACGGCCTGCGTCTGCATCAGGAGGGCGTGAACGTCGTGGCGATCCCGAAGACGATGGACAACGACGTGCCGGGGACGGACTACTGCATCGGCTTCAGCACCTGCGTCACCCGCACGATCGAGCTGACACACAGCCTGCGCACCACCGCCGGCTCGCACGAGCGGTTCCTGGTCATCGAGGTCTTCGGCCGCTACGCCGGCTATACCGCCCTCTTGCCGACTATGGCGGGCGCGGCCGACCGTTGCTGCATACCCGAGCACCCCTTCGACGTCGAGCAACTACTCGAGCTACTCGTCGCAGACCGCAACATAAATCCCAGCAAATACGCCGTCGTACTGGTGTCCGAAGGCGCGATGATGAAGCACCAGCAGGAGATGTCTTTCGAGACGGAAGAGACCGATCAATACGGGCACCGCAAGCTGGGCGGGATCGGCGACACGGTGTCGGCACTGCTCAAGGACCTGTCGCCGACCAAGAACAACGGACAGCGCGTCAACGTCGTCAATCAGCGGCTCGGCTACCTCGTCCGCTGCGGGGATCCCGATGCGCTGGACTCGATCGTACCCATGGCTTTCGGCAACCTGGCGCTCGACCTGATCCTATCGGGCAGCGCCGGTCGCCTGGTGAGTCTGCGTAACGGCGTTTACGACAGCGTGCCCATCGATGTGGTTACCGGGCGCAAGAAGTTGATCGACCTGCACAAGTACTATGATCCCGAGCGGCTGCGACCGCGGTACAAGACGCTTTTGCGGCAGCCGCTGTTTATCATGACGTCTGACGTATAATCCGAAGAGCTATCAGCGCGGCGCCGCGCGCGGCATCGACCTCTGCAGCCACCGGAACGCAGGGATAGTCGGCCGTCGCAACGACCAGAGAGTCCCGCAGCGGGCCGCCCGGGTACAAGAGTCCTCCGCCCAGCGCGAGACCCGGCGGCTCGTTCCAGGGAGCGAGGCGCGCGAGGAGCGCCGCCACGTGGCTCGTGAGCGACGCCACGGCAACGTCGACGATCGTCGCCGCCACCGCGTCACCGGCCCGCGCCAGGTCGCAGACGGGTAGAGCCAGCCCGGCAATCTCGGATTTCGCGGCGCTCGCCGTCCAGATGACCAGATCCTCCGGTCCCCCGGCTCCCAGCTGTGTGTTTAACCGCGCCAGCAACTCGGTCTCGCTTCCCCGACCGTCGGCGGCTCGCTGCGCCGCCCGCAGCCCGCGCAGACCTATGTCGTAGCCGCTCCCTTCGTCGCCGATGAGCGATCCCCAGCCCCCCGCCCGGGCCTCGCGTCCGTCCTCGGCCCGGCCCCAGGCGATCGATCCCGTCCCCGAAAGGACGAGGATGCCGGGGCCATCGGCAAAGGCGTCATAGAAAGCGGCCTCGGCGTCGGTCACGACACGAGACGTCGAGGCGATACCGCGCGTCCCCAGGGCGGCCTCCACAGTGGCTCGTTCCTCCTCGCGCCCCACACCGGCCAGCCCGGCGCAGAGCGCGGCGACCGGCAGCGTCAGACCCGCCTGCTCGGCTGCGCGCTCGGCGGCCATCGCAAGCGCATCGATCTCGATCGTGCCGCCGTTCCCATCGGTCAGGGCCGGGCCGGCCTGGCCGCGGCCGAGCTCGCTCTCTCGATCGTCGAGGACCACGGCCCGCGTCGATGTGGCACCACCGTCGATCCCGATCACGGTTCTCGATTTCATCTTCGCCCACCAATAGCCGCCGAGACGCGACCGATGCCGAACGTCAGCAGCGTGCCGATGAAGACGTACCACGGCCAGGCGACGTAGCTGCGACCGAAACTCCAGAGCGCGACCATCGCCAGTACGCCGACCGCGATGGCGACCACCGCATCGCGCCCGCGCGCCGCCGGCACGAACAGCGCCAGGGCAAACGCGCCCAGTAACCCGCCGTAGACCAGCGAGGCGATTCCCAACGCCACCTCCACAGCCGTCGTTCCCCGGCTCAGCGGAATGAACAGGAGGGCGCCGGCGATCAACAGGGCCGACCACAAGAGCGTGAAGGCTTTGCCCACCCGCAACGTCTTGGCGTCGTCGGCCACCTTCCCCCTAGCCGGCGCCCAGAAATCGTAAGCGCTGGCCGACGCCAGCGAGTTGATCGATGACGAGAGGCTCGACATCGCCGCCGCGAAGATGCCCGCCACCAGCAGTCCGGTCAGTCCCGGCGGCAGCTCCTCAACGATGAAGCGAGCGAAGATCTCGTCAGCCCGATCGAAAACTTGACCTCCGTACAAGGCCCAGAGCCCCAGTCCGATCGCGAGGAAGAGAGCGAACTGGATGATGACGGCGACGCCGCTCGCCACCAGCGCCCGCTGGCTCGCACGCAGGTCCTTGCAGGTCAGCAGACGCTGCACGATCAGCTGATCCGTCCCGTGCGACGCCGCCGAGAGAAAAGCGCCACCGAAGAGGCCGGCCCAGAACGTGTACGGCAGGCTCGCATCGAGCGAGAAGTCGAAGGGCACCAGCTTGCCCGCTTCGCCAGCGGCAGAGAACACCGCCGTCCAACCACCCGGAACCAGGTTTTGAAGCGCCACCGCCGCGGCCACGGCGCCGATCAGGTAGAGACCCATCTGAACGGCGTCCACCCAGATCACCGCTTTGATCCCGCCCAGGTACGTGTAGACGACCGTCAGCAGGCCGATCACCGCGATGGAGATCGGGTACGGCCAACCGGTGACCAGCGCCAACGGGATCGCAGTTGCGAAGAGACGCACCGAATCGGCCAGCAGTCGCGTCAGCATGAAGATGCCGGAGGTGAAACGCCGCGTCCCCAAGCCGAAGCGCGACTCGAGCAACTGATACGCCGTAGCCAGCTCGCCGCGGTAATAGGCCGGCAGCAGCGCCGCGGCGACGGCGATCCGTCCGATCAGATAGCCGAAGGTGAGCTGCAGGAAGCCCAGGCCGCCGAGGTACGCCACGCCAGGGATGCTGAGGAACGTCAACGTGCTGGTCTCGGTGGCGACCACCGAGAGCATGACCGCGCCCCAGGGCAACGACCGGCGCCCCAGGAAGTAGTCGCGTCCGCCGGTCTGACCTCGACCCAGCCAGGCGCCCCAAACCGTCACAGCCGCCAGGTAGACGACGATGACGGCTAGATCGAGCGCCCTAGGAGCCCCGCTCAATCGTCACCTCCCAGCCGATTCCGACGCCACGCGCGCCCTCAGCACGAGCCCTTCCCCGGCCTTGTGGTAGGGCGGCAACGAGATGGGAAGCTTGCCCGTGATCGCGGTTTCCCCCAGCAGCGCCCGCGCCGCCGCCCGCTGCGACACATCCCTGCCACCCCAGGCGATGAGATACGTCCCGACGTCGGGGAAGTCGGTGAGCAGGTAAGGATTGCCGAACGAGATCACAGCGGTGCGATGGCCCGCCCCAACGAGACCGTTAACGAACGTGGCGAACGACTCCGGGACGGCGACGGTTCCCTCACCGGCCGACGGAGACACGTACACGGATACGAGCACCAGATCGGTCGAATCCGCAATCGCGGCCAACGAATCGTAGGTCGCCGGGTGCGTGCCGTAGTCCAGCCAGACGGCCTCGAGGCTATCCGCCGCCCCGGCGATGATCCCGTTGAAGGCACGCCCGGCTACCGGGTCGTTACGACGCGCGAATACCACGCTCAGTACGCGACCGACCTCTGAAGGATCGAGCGGTACGATACCGTCATGATCGCGCGGCATCGTGATCGACAGTTCGGCGACGCTGTCCGCGAACGCGACGTGCTCTCGTCTACCTACGACCTCGCTCAACGCCTCCGAATCTGTCAGGCGCCCTTTGTCGAGCCCGGCCCGCGCCTTTGCCTCGAGCACGCGCCGCACCGCCCCATCGACCCTTTCCTCCGCGAGTCGACCGTCGAGAACGGCTGCGCTCACGGCATCGATCGTCTCGGTCACATCCACGGGCATCAGGATGATGTCGGCGCCCGCTTCCAGAGTCCGAACCGCGGCCTCACCCGTACCGTATTCGCTGACGATAGCGCCCATCCTGATGGCGTCGGTGACGATCAAGCCCTCGAAGCCTAGATCGCCTCTCAGGGTTTCGTCGAGGAAATAGGCTGACAGCGTGGCGGGCGGCGCGTCGGGGCCGAGTATTCGCGGTGCCGCGATGTGTGCGGTCATGATCGCATCGACACCCACCTCGACGGCCCGCGCGAACGGTACAAGCTCGAGCGTGTCCAGGCGCTCGCGGGTCGCATCCGTCTGCGGTAGATCGATGTGCGAATCGACGTGAGTGTCACCGTGGCCCGGATAGTGTTTGGCGGTCGTCATCAGTCCCGCCACGCGAGCGCCGCGAATGAAAGCAGCGCCCAGCCGCGCGACCAGCTCGGGGTCTTCGCCGAATGAGCGCGTGTTGATGATCGGGTTCTCCGGGTTGCTGTTCACGTCCAGCACGGGCCCGAAGTTCAGATGCACCCCCACCGCTCGCGCCTCCTCACCCGTTATCCTGCCCAACTCGTAGGCGTAGCGCTCGTCACCGATGGCGCCGAACGCCATCAGCGGCGGAAACATCGTGCCTCCGCCCAGCGAGAGGAGATAAGGCAGTGCATAGATGCCGCCCAGCCTCGTCCCCGGCCCAGACTCGAAGTCGGAGGCGACGAGCAGCGGCACCGCGGCGAGCCGCTGCAAGGCGTTCAGCTTCGCAACGAACTCGTGTGGCGTCCCTACCGAGACCACGACGCCGCCGATCTTCTCTTCGACGATTAGACCCCTCAACTCCTCGAACTCGGGACCGCTCCTCGGTACGTAGTTGCCCAGCGTCCAGACGACGACCAGCTGGCCGACTTTCTCGCGCAGCGTCAGCGACGCCAGCGTCTCATCCACCCAACTCCGGGCCTCGGCGTCCAGCGCGGTGCCGGCACCGGGAACGGAGGGCCCAACGGGTCCGGCGGTCGGGCCGGGACCGCAGGTCGCGAGAATCACCAGAAGGGCGAGCCAGCCGATGCGTTTGGTCATAGAGCGTGCGCCGGACGTCCGGCGTTGACGTGGTCTCTGTCTTTGAGAACGTTTAACCTACTATCCTCGCGGCAATAGACTGCCCGACGCTGAACCGTGCAACCTGACATACATATGCTCAGACAACGAGTGTACCCGGTCGCGATCGTTCTGCTTGGCCTGATAGGATGTACGCGATCCGAAGTGGAGGTTCGCAGCGTGCGTCCGGGAAACGAGGTCCTGATGGCCGACTCGAGCCATCTCGTCGCCGGACAGAGCGTCGGCCTGATAACGAACCATACCGGCCTCACGCGCGATCAAACGCACGCGGTCGACCTCTTGCGCAGCCAGGGCGTAGACATCGTGGCGCTGTTCGCGCCGGAGCATGGGATCCGTGGCACGGTCGCGGAACCGGAGAGCGGCGATACGGGCGATCAGACGGCGTGGGTCGCGAGCGGCGTGGACGCGATCACCGGCCTGCCGGTGCGCTCGCTCTACGGCGAGGTCCGTAAGCCGACCGCGGAGATGCTGGTTGACATCGAAGTTCTCCTCTTCGACATCCAGGACATCGGCGCTCGCTACTACACGTACGTCTCGACGATGGCGCTGGCGCTGGAGGCCGCGGCCGAGAACGATATACCTTTCATCGTCCTCGATCGCCCCAACCCTATCGGCGGCGCACAGGTTCAGGGGAACGTGCTGGAGCCCGACCACTCTTCCTTCGTCGGCCTCTTCCCGGTCCCCATGCGTCACGGCATGACGGCCGGTGAGCTGGCCCGCATGATCAACGACCACTTCGGGGTCGGGGCACAACTATACGTCATCCCCGTCGCCGGATGGGAGCGGGACAAGTGGTTCGACCAGACCGGTCTGCCCTGGGTGAATCCGTCGCCCAACATGCCGTCGCTGGAGAGCGCCACACATTATCCGGGCACCTGCCTGTTCGAGGGCACGAACCTTTCGGTGGGTCGCGGTACGCCGCTCGCCTTCCAGCAGATCGGCGCGCCGTGGCTGGACGGCGTCGCGCTGGCCCAACGTCTGAATGCTTACGAGCTGAACGGCGTCCGCTTCGAGGCCGTCACTTTTACGCCGCAGGGGTCCCACGATCGCAAGTACGACGGCGAGCTCGTGAACGGCGTTCTATTCATCGCTACGGATCGGGATGCGTACGATCCGACGCTGGCGGCCGTGGCAGCGCTCATCGAGACCAGGCGTCTCGCCGGCGAGCGCTGGGAATGGAATGTCGGACACTTCGATCGGCTGGCCGGCACCGAACAGCTGCGCGAGCAGATAGAAGCGGGCGCGCAACTGGCCGACGTGACGAGCGAGTGGAACGACCGCCTCGCCGCGTTCGAGCAGATACGCGCCCGTTACCTCCTCTATCCCTAGCTCAGAAGCGCGGCTCCTCTAGCCAGCGCGCCAACCAGTCCAGTACCGTCTCGTGCCACTGGACGCTGTTGGCGGGGCTCAGCACCCAGTGGTTCTCGTCGGGGAAGTAGAGGAACCGACTGGGAACGCCTTTCCGTTGTAGCGCCGTGAACGCGGCGATCCCCTGCTCGAGCGGCACACGGTAGTCGAGGGCGCCGTGGATCACGAGCATCGGCGTCTGCCAGTTCTCGACGAAACGCGCCGGATTGTGCTTCTCGTAGCCCTCGGGGTTGGCCCAGTAGGTGCCGCCGTGCTCCCACTCAGGGAACCACAGCTCTTCCGTCGCATAGTACATCGACCTCTGGTCGAACACTCCGTCGTGATTCACCAGGCAGCGGAACCCGTCAGGCCAGTTACCGGCGATCCAGTTGATCATGTAGCCGCCGTAGGAAGCGCCCAGCGCGCACGCCCGCTCACCATCTAGCCAGTCGTAACGTTCGAGCGCTGCGGCCATTCCCTTCTGCAGGTCCTCGAGCGGCTTGCCGCCCCAATCGCCGCCGATCGCGTCGGTGAACGCCTGGCCGTAGCCGGTCGAGCCGTGGAAGTCGACCATGATCGCCGCGTAGCCAGCGGCGGCGTAGATCTGTGGATTCCAGCGATAATGAAAGTCGTTGTCGGACGACCCCTGCGGACCCCCGTGGATTATGAAGGCAACGGGGTACTTCGTATCGGGGTCGAATCCGGCCGGCTTCACCAGCCAGGCGTAGACGGTTTCGCCGTTCCAGCCTCTGAACGAGAACTGCTCGGGCTCGCCGAACTCGATGCGCGCTAACCGCTCGTAGTTGATCCGCGTGATCGCGCGCACGCCTGAACCATCGCGTCTAGCCGAGTAGAGCTCCACCGGCGAGCGCAGATGGTCCATGCCGAAGACGATTCGGTCATCAGCGAACGACGGCGAGCGAACGTGCCCCTCGCGAACCAGCACACGGGCGTCGCCGGTCCGCACATCGATAGCGAAGAGCGAGACGTTACCGATGTTGCCGGCTGTAGCCAGAATGGTCCTGCCGTCAGGCGACCACGTGATCGAGCCCGGCGAGCGGTCCCAATCCTCGGTCAGCACTCGCGCATCGCCGTCCGGCCACGACTTGAGAACGATCCGGAAGCGATCGGACTCGTAGCCCGGCCGCGCCATGGCCAGGTAGGCCAGCGTCCTGCCATCGGGCGAGAAGACGGGACCGGTATCCCAGGCCCGGTTGTCCAGCGTGATGAGCGACGGCGCCCCGGATCCCTGGATGGGCACGACGTAGAGATCAAAATCGGTCGACCAGGGCTCCTGCGCGCCGGCCAGCCGCGCGGTGAAGACGATCGACCTGCCGTCGGGCGTGAAGGTGAACTCTTCCGACCCGCCGAACGGCTTCGAAGGCGAGTCGGCATCCATGCCCTGCATGACGTCTAGCGGCTCGCCGCCGAACGCCGGCATGACGAAGATGTGCGACCGACGCGCGTCCTTCCACGTATCCCAGTGGCGGATGAAGATCCCGTCGTACACCACTCCGCTCGTTTGCCGCGCCTCCTCCTCGTCCAATCGCGACTTCGTGCAGGAGAGCGTCTGGCAGTCCGGGTACACATCGATCGTGAAGGCCACGTGCCCGCCGTCGGGCGCCAGCACCAGGTTGCCCACGCCGAGCGGCAGGTCGGTGATCTGCTCGGCCGTGCCGCCCGCCATCGGCTTGCGCCATACCTGGGAGCTTCCGGACCGGGTCGACAGGAACCAGATCGACCGCCCATCCGGCGACCAGAGCGGGTTGAAGTCGCTGGCCGGATCGGTCGTCAGGCGACGGAGCCCGCTGCCGTCGGTGCGCACCAGCCAGATGTCGGTGCGCCGGCGGTTCGCCTCGCGGTCGAGCTCACTGACCGTAAAAGCGACCCAATCGCCGTCCGGCGCCACCTGCGGACCGCCGATCCGGTCCATGGCGATCAGGTCCTCGACGGTGAAGCGACCGGCCTCCTGGGTCTGCGCGGCAGCGGGCGCCACCAGACCCAAGACGAGGATGCTCAGCAATGTTGTTATGCTTCGCGGGAACATGATGCTGTCCTCCATAGGAATGGGCGATCTCGATTTCTCAGGGGTTACGGCCACAAGATAGGACAGGGATCAACGACGCGAAATTGGTGACGACAGAGGCGGCGAGCCGCTGGACGGACGGAGGCTGATTCCTTGGTCGCTGCCCGTCTGCGGGCGTCGGGGCGGGTCGTTGAGCGGAGCTCGTGTTAGCGAGCACGCGATCCCGGCGCAGCCGGGAGCGCGGGGGAGGCCGGAGCGAGACGGCCCGCCCCGACGCCCCCCAACCCGGATACCCGGCTACCTCACCGAATCCCGAATCCCCAACACGGCTACTTCGTCTTGACCGGATCGGCCGGCCGATCGGGCAACCGCCTCGGGTCCGCCTCGATCATCGCCATGATCTCGGCGATGCCGCGCTCCAGCTGCAGGTCGCGCCCCTCGATCACCGACCTGGGCGTGTTCTGCACTTCGATGTCCGGCGCTACGCCATAGTTCTCGATGATCCAGCTGCCATCGACATCGTTGGTACCGAACTGCGGCACGCTCACATCGCCGCCGTCGATCAGCGGCCCGTAACCGGAGTACCCGACCACGCCACCCCACGTCCGCACACCGATCAGCGGCCCGAGACCCGCTTGCCGGAACGCCGCCGGGAAGATATCTCCGTCGGAGGCCGAGGTCTCGTTGATCAAGCAGACCAGATGCCCGTGGAAGACCACGTTCGGATAGGTGCCCGGCCACTCCCAGGTGCGGGAGAACCCCGTCTGTAGCAGCTCGCGCCGCAGACGATCGATGACCAGCTCGGACACGAACCCGCCGCCGTTCCCCCTTACATCGATGATCAGACCTTCCTTGCGGACCTGGCCGTAGAACCACTTGATGAACTCCTGAATCCCGTCGCTGCTCATGTCGGGGATGTGCATGTACCCGACGCGGCCGTCCGTGGCCTCCTCGACGTATCGGTACTTCTCGGCTACCCAGCTGAAGTACTTGAGCGCCGATTCGTTGGTCACCGGGTTGATCGTGACTTCCCGCGCGCCGTTCATGTCCGGGCGGCTCCCCACCGTCAGCGTCAGGGGATCCCCGGCCTTGCCGCGCAGCACGCGGTACGGGTTCTGGGGAGCCCGCAGCTCCTCACCGTTGATCGCCAAGATGTAATCGCCCACAGACACGTCGACGCCGATCTCGGTGAGCGGCGAGCGGTACTTGCTCTCGTGGTTGTCGCTCTCGTAGATGCGGTCGATCCGATAGCGGCCCGAGCCCTCGTCCAGCGCGAGGCGCGCTCCTAAGAGCGCGACCCGCGGCCGGGACGGGATCTCGAAGTCACCGCCCGTGATGTAGGCGTGCGATACGTTCAGCTCCGCCACCATCTCGGTGAGCACGTAGTTCAGGTCGGAGCGGTGGGCCACGTGCTGCAGCCACGGCCGGTACTGCTCGCGCAGCGCTTCCCAGTCATAGCCGTGCATATTCTCGACGTAGAAATAGTCGCGGAAGCGGCGCCACACCTCCTCGAACACTTCTTCCCATTCCTCCGCCGGCACCCGGTCCACCCTGAGGCCCGACGTGGACACCGTCTTGGGACCCGAGGCGTTGGCCTTCACGTCGTAGAGCTGGAAGGCGCCGCCCTGCCTGACCATGATCTTCTTACCATCGAAGGAGAGCGCATAGTTGCCTACCCCGTCCAGCAACGTCTCCTCCTCCCGGTCCTCCATCGAGAAGATCTTGATCGCAGGGCTCTGACCACTCGGTCCAAACACCGCCGGCGGACCGGCGATGTAGATCAGCTTTCCATCGACCGCCGATAGGCCGCCGAAGTTACCCTGCCCCACCGGCACCTTGGCAACCCGATCAGCCAACCCGTCGAAGTCAATCCGAATCGGCCCTTCCTCCTCCTCTCCATCCCCATCGCCATCCCCATCGCCATCCCCATCGCCATCGCCATCGCCATCGACGGTCACCTCGTCGCTCCGCGGCGGGAAGGGATGCTCCACGTCCTCGCGCAGCGCCACCGCATAGATCGAGGTCGGGCGGTCCACCGCGTAGTTGAACTCGTAGGCGCTGAACTGCGGCACGTAGTTCCGGTTCGCCAGGTAAAACAGGTAGTCACCCCCCCGATCCCATTCCGGTGAGTACTCGTTGAACAGCTCTCCCGTGATCCGGTGCAACCGATTGCCATCCAGTTCGTAGATGTAGATCGAGTTTGTGCCGTTCGGGTTCGAGAGGTTGAAGGCCAGGTAGCCGCCGTTGGGCGACCACTCATAGCTGGCGTTCTGGCCCTGAGGCTCGTCCGCGACCTCTGTCCGCCGCTTGGTCTCGACATCGACGACGTAGATCTTCCCTTCCTTGTCGCTGTACACGATGTGCGACCCGTCGGGCGACCAGGCCGGAGGGTACAGTCGACCTTCGCTGTTCTCGGTCAGCTGCTCCGGCTCGCCCGAACCGTCCTGGTTGATCAGATACAGTTCCTCCTCACCGCTCATATCGCTGATGAAGACGATCTTCGACCCGTCCGGCGACCAGCGCGCCAGTCGCTCGTGCGATCCGGGCGAACGGGTGAGGTTGCGCGTCGGACCGTGCTCGATGGGCGCGGTGAATACGTCGCCGCGCGCCACGAACAGCGCGCGTTCGCCCTTCGGGCTCAGCTCGTAGTCCTCGATGTTGGCCGCCGCGCTGATCCGCGACGGTCGCATCGCCACCGCGTCGGTCGGCACGTCGATCGAGATCTCAGTCGTCGACGCTTCGCCGACCTCGTAGATCACCAGTTCGCCGTTCACCTCGTAGACGATCCGGCCGTCCTCACCGCGACTCGGCCAGCGCACGTCCCAGGTGGCGTAGTCCGTCAGCTGCGTCGTCGCACCGCTGGCCGGGTCGTAAGAGTAGAGGTTGTTGGTCCCGTCGCGGTCGGAAGTGAAATAGACCATGTCGTCGATCCACATCGGATCGCGGTCCGCACGCGCGTGATCGGCCACCCGCTCGGTGTTGAACGTCCCGAGGTCCATGATGTAAACGTCCTGTGCCCAGCCGCCCTCGTGCCGCTTCCAGGACCGGAAGTCACGGAACGGGTACGAGTAGACGACACGACTGCCATCCGGCGAGTAGTCGCCGGCCCCCGAGACAGGTATCGGCAGCGCCCGCGGGAATCCACCTTCGCGCGGCACCGTAAACAGCTTCCGGTCGCCTATGTCCCAGGCGTCGCGCAGCGAGCCGAAGAGCACCGCCGAGCCGTCACGCGTCCAGCCGTAGACCTGGTTGTCGTAGCCCCAGCGCGGCGCCATCGGGCCACGCGCCGGATAGTAGGTGAGCTGTTCGGGCACGCCACCGGTCGCCGGCATCACGTAGACCTGCTCGTCCCCGTCGTACTGGCCGGTGAAAGCGATCCAGCGGCCGTCCGGCGAGAACTTGGGGAACAGTTCGAGGCCCGGGTGGGTCGTCAGTCGCGTGGCGGTGCCACCGGTCGCGGGGGCGACCCAGATGTCACCCGCGTACACGAAAGCCACCCGATCGCCGTGAATGTCGGGGAATCGCAGCAGCTTGGTCTGGGCGCCGGCGGCGCCTGGAGCCAGCACCTCCCCCAGCGCCAGGACACAAAGGCCCAGCACCATAAGACGTCTCGTTGTCGCCATGGAAACCCTTCCTGATTGGTGGTTGCTATGTTGGGAATTCCACTTTATGGATGGCCGTACCGACCCAAAAGGTTGCCTGCCAGTACCTCCAGCTGCTCCTTCGTTCGTCCCTCGAAGTGGCGCGCGCAGACGACATCATACTCGGCACACAGTCGGTCGCAGCCCGGCCCCTCTACCAGCTGGTCGGCCATGTTGAACAGCACGTTGTCTTCTTTGTTGATGTGGGCACGAAGCAGCTCGAGGTAGGAGCGAGCCGCATGATCGAGCCTGGTCAGCGGCCCCACTTCGCCTCCCCGTGCATCCTCCAGAGCCTTGGCCATTCGGGCCACGAACCCCCTGCCCTGTTTGTGCTCGAACAGCATCACCGCTATCGGGCCACCCTCTCGAGGCATCCCGCGCGACTCCAGCTCGGGAAATAGCAGATCCTCTTCCTTGCCGTGGTGGCAGGCGTCGGCGAACAGCCGGAAGAAGTCGACGCACTCCTGAATCGCGTCGAGGTCCCATTCGCCGGCCTCCCCTCTCTCCAATAGCGCCTGCAGGACATCCAGCACTCTGAGGATCAGCTGATGCTCCTCGCGGAGCACACCGGTGGGTGTGCGGGGCTCGGCCATGGGTACCTCCGGACTGACTACGGGTTGGAGTGTCTGTTTTTCGTGATTCCGTACGAGGGATGGTCGCGAAAGGTTTTGCCAGACGCCTGGGGGCCAGCGCGAGAACCAACCGGGGCAGAATCTCGTTATTCTAGCAGCGGGAATCGGCGGCGCGGGGCCCTGTCCGGCGCGGCCCGAAACCAGATACGAGGTCGAGATAGATGACTACCACAAACGCAGGAACGACGATAGAACGAGAGAAGCTACCGAAAACCACCGAACTCGAGGTAACCGAACAAGAAGCGCGTGCGGTGGCCGAGGCGGCCCGCGAGACCGAGTGGGCGAGCCCCAGCTTCGTGCGCGAGCTGTTCGCCGGGGACCTCCGGCTCGAGCTCATCCACCCCTACCCGGAGCACGATCCGGAGGAGGAGCGCCGAGCCGTGCCCTTCCTCGGACAGCTGGACGACCTTCTGCGCAGCGTCGATTCGGAGGCAATCGAGCGCGAGCGCGAGATCCCCGAGGAGGTCATCGAGCGGCTGCGGGCGATCGGGGCGTTCGGGATCAAGATCCCGGCGAAATACGGCGGACTCGGGCTGTCGCAGCGAACATACGTGAAGGCCATCGGCATGGTCTCCAGCGTCGATGGGTCGCTCACCGCGCTGCTCTCCGCCCACCAGTCGATCGGGCTGCCCCAACCGCTGAAGCTCTTCGGCACGGAAGAGCAGAAGCGGAAATACCTGCCACGGCTGGCCAAGGGTGCCATCTCCGCCTTCGCCCTCACCGAGAAAGACGTCGGCTCCGACCCGGCGCGCATGACGACGACGGCCGAGCCGAGCGAGGATGGCGAGTCCTACATACTGAACGGCGAGAAGATGTGGACGACCAACGGAACGCTGGCCGAGCTGTTGGTCGTCATGGCCCGCACCGGCCCGCGCAGGATTACCGCGTTTATCGTCGAGACCGACTGGCCCGGCGTCGAGCTGGTCCAGCGCTGTCACTTCATGGGTCTCGATGCCATCTACAACGGCGTCATCCGCTTCAACGATGTTCGCGTACCCAAGGAGAATGTACTGCTCAAAGAAGGGGCGGGGCTGAAGCTCGCGCTGGTCACTCTCAACACGGGCCGACTGACGCTGCCAATGAGTGCCGCGTATGGAGCCAAGCGTGCGGTGGAGATTTCACGCGAGTGGGCCAGCGAGCGGATGCAATGGGGCACCCAAATCGGAAAGCACGACGCGGTCGCGCAGATGATCGGCGCGATGACGGCGAATGCATTCGCCCTCGAGTCGGTCGCCGACATCGCGTCGGCGATGGCCGATGCGGGTGACTACGACATCCGCCTCGAGGCGGCTGTGGCCAAACTGTTCAACACCGAAGTTGCCTGGAACCTGATCGACGATGCGCTGCAGATTCGCGGCGGCCGCGGCTACGAGAAGGCCGAATCGTTGCGCGCCCGCGGAGAGAAGCCGGTCCCGGTCGAGCGGATGCTACGAGATTCGCGGATCAATAGGATCTTCGAAGGGACGACCGAGATCATGCGGCTGTTCATCGCACGCGAGGCGCTGGACACCCATCTATCGGTAGCCGGCGATCTCGTAGATCCCAAGGCGGGGATCGGCGCCAAGCTCAAAGCCCTCGCCAGAGCGACGGCTTTCTACGCCTGGTGGTACCCGACGCGCTGGATCGGTTGGGGACGCTGGCCGCGCTATTCCGAGTTCGGCTCTTTGGCCGGGCACGTGCGATACGTCGATCGCAGAGCGCGCCGCCTGGCCCGCGCTCTCTTCCACGCGATGATCCGCTTCGGTCCCCAGCTCGAGAAGCGCCAGGCGGTACTCGGGCGCCTGGTCGATATCGGGGCCGAGCTATTCGCCATGGCCGTCGCCAGCTCCCGGGCCGTGGCGCTGGCCAGCCGGGGTGAGCCCGGCGCCCTGGAGGTCGCCGACGTCTTCTGCAGCCAGAGCCGCCGTCGCGTCGATGGGCTCTTCCGCCAGGTTTTCCGGAACGACGATACAGCCACCTACCGGCTGGCCCAGCGGGTGCTCGCGGGCGATCACTCCTGGCTGGAGGACGGGCTGCCGGCCCTCTAGCCCACCTCTATCGGTTGCGCCGCTGGCCGATCGGGCTGCCCGGCGGCGCTTCCGGTACGTCCGAGGCCGGTGTCGTTCCTTCCGACCGCTGCCACCAGCGGTTGATGTCATCCAGGGCGAGGCGCTGGTGGGGCGTCGGACTCTCGAGCTCGGCCAGCCACGCCGACAGGCTTGCCACCTGCGCCGTCAGCACCGCGCGCACCTGAGGCGTGTTCTCGGCGCTTCCCGCTTCCGCCATCAAACGGTCCAGGACCACGCGTTCGACCACGTGGCGGATCTCCTGCATGTACGGCGTTTCCTCCGCCGGCGCATACCAGCTCACCTCCAGCGTACGGTCGACGACCTCGGCGAGGGCGGGTGACGACTCGTCACGAGCATGGAACTCGACCAGGCGGGCCATGCGCTGGGGCTGTAGGATGAATCCGATCGTTAGATCGGCAGCGGTCGTCGCCGCGCCTAGCGGATCGAATGTCGGACTCGTGCGACCCCCGAACAGCTCGCCGCTGCTCATGCCGAATGCGCGCGGCGGAATCAGCTGTAGGATGCGCTCGGGAATCGCCAGGAACTCGGGCTCGATGGTCAGCAGCATGGCGTCCAGCGCTCTGCGCTGCCTCGCCCCCGGAACGATCTCGATCGTCATCTGGCCGTCGCCGCGAAGCGCGAAGTTGTAGTCGGCACCGCCCAGCGAGTGCGCAGTCGCCTCGACCTGATAGCGGTGATGCAGGTACAGGGGCACCAGTACCTCTTCCATCGCCGCCATCGGTTCGCCCACCCGTATCGCCGTAGCACCAAAGTTCTCCAGCCCGATCCGCCGCACTTCGATCTCGTGCTCCAGCATCGCCACCGGATCGGAGCCGTTATCCCACAATGCAGCCAGCGGATGGGCCGCGCCGGCCGGCCGTGCATCCCGGTCGGTAATGAAACGGATGCCCCGGTCCAAAGCATCCCGTATTATCCCGTCGAGAGCCGCTCCCTCGTCGGTGCCGTCGGGGAAGTCACTGTATAGCCACGTGACGGCGAACTTGTCGTACTCTCCTATCCCAACGTCGTAGGCCTCCGACAGATCGAGGGTACCCTGCTCCGCGATGTTGACCAGCGGCGCCGGATAGTCCATCACGCTCGCTCGCCCGTAGGCGCTGGCGATGTAGTTGTGGGCGAACCCGAGGGTATGGCCAACCTCATGAGCCGAGAGTTGGCGGAGACGAGCCAGCGCCATCTCCACCGGGTCAGAGCCGTCTGCCACGGTGGCCAGGTAGTCGAAGGTGGGCCCCGCAGCCAGGTCACACTCGCCGATGGCGGCAGCGAACGGCGCGACCAGGCCCGTTCCCAGCAGGTGGTCCTGCCGGACCCGCAGGCTGCCGAGGTTGACGTTTCCTTTGAGGATCTCGCCGGTGCGCGGGTCGACGACCGACCCACCGTACGACCAACCGCGAGTCGAGCGGTGCGTCCAGTGGATCATGTTGTAGCGCACGTCCATGGGATCGGCGCCTTCAGGCAAGACCTCGACCCGAAAAGCGTCGATAAACCCCGCCTCCTCGAACGCCTCGTTCCACCAGGCGGCGCCCTCGATCAGCGCGCTGGCGATCGGCTCCGGGGCCCCCGGATCCAGGTAGTAGATGATCGGTTCCACCGGCTCGGATCGGGCGGCATTGGGATCTCTCTTTTCGAGACGGTGACGGGCCACCCAGCGAACCTCGAGTGGTTGGTCGATGGGCGCGGCGTAGTCGTGAAAGCTGACACCGAAGGCCCCAACCCTAGAGTCGACGGACCGCGGCACGTAGCCGTCGTCGGGCAATTGGACGAGCGAGTGATGCTGCCGCAGCGTAACCGCACTCCCCGACGCCGCCGTGCTGCTCACCAACGGGCCCGGTCGCTCGCTGGTGAAAGTCAACGATGTCTCGACCTCCGTGTTCTGCGGGAACGCGCCGGTGCGAGGCAGATAGAAGACGCTGCGACTGCGATCGAGCTTGAAGGTCCCCTGCCGTGCCCCCTCAATTCGCCGCACGACACCGTGTGTGTCGCGCAAGAAGAAGTCGGTGGCGTCTACCAGCACCCGATCGTCCGTCTCCGCCTCGACCTTGAAGCCCCAATGGGTGGAAGGCGCGAAGGCATCCTCTACCGCCTGGACCTCGTACGGATTGTCCGAGCGGGCACGGTATCCGTAGTTCGGCTCGATCAGCAGAACGGTCGGGCCGACGCGCCGCGCCTCGAGAACGTAGGTACCGCCCAGTTGCCCGCGATCGAGTCCCACGGGGTTGCTGCCCAGCCCCGACGCCAGAGACACCTGATAGAGGAACTCGGTGTCCCAGCGGTCGATCTCCCAGTACAGCTTGCCATCGGACTCGTCAAAATACAGATCGAAGAACCCGGCGAATCTTATCATGCCGCGGGTCTTGTTCTCGATCGTCGGGACTTCGTCATCCCGCTGAGAGGCCAGCGCGTCGATCGGCGCCGAGAAAATCAGCAGGGTCGCGACCGCCAGAGCGGCTGCACCCCGCGTGGAAAGCAGCTTGACCTCAAGAGCGCGCTGAAACGACATCATATCCTCCAATCTCACGGTAAGTCGCCAGGCCAGTCACGGCTTACAGTATGTGGTTCTCGTCAATTCGACCGCGTCTCTCTAGGTCTAGTAGCCGGCCCCGAGCGCATTCTTTCTGGACGGGGCGGCCGGCACCGGATAGTTTGTGCGGACTTTTGAATCCGTTTTATAACGCCCCGGAGGCAGTGATGACCAGCCCCAGCCACGATCCCTTCCTCGTCGCAGCGGTCCAGGCCGCTCCCGTCTTCCTCGACCGCGAGGCGACGGTCGACAAGGCCTGTCGTCTGATCGCCGAGGCGGCCGGCGGCGGCGCCAAGCTCGCCGTCTTTCCCGAATGCTTCATCCCCACCTATCCGCTTTGGGTGTGGTTCATCCCGCCGGCGAACACTCGCGCCCTGCGCGAACTCTACACCGAGCTGCTCGACAACGCCGTCACGATCCCCAGCGATACGACGGAACGACTCTGCGCCGCCGCGCGTGATGCAGGCATCGCCGTCACCATCGGGACGAACGAACGCAACACGGAGGCAAGCGGGTCCACGCTCTTCAACACGACGCTCTGCATCGGGCCGGACGGCAGCATGCTCGGCAAGCACCGTAAGATCATGCCCACGGCCGCAGAGCGCCTCGTACACGGGCTCGGAGATGGCAGCACTCTCGATGTCTACGACCTCGAGATCGGCCGCATCAGCTGCCTCACCTGCTGGGAGAACTACATGCCGCTCGCCCGCTACGCGATGTGGGCATGGGGCGCCCAGATCCACGTCGCCCCAACCTGGGATCGCGGTGAGCCCTGGACCTCCACCATGCGCCATACAGCCAAGGAAGGGCGTGTTTACGTCATCGGCTGCTGCAGCGCGCTGCACCGCGACCAGATACCCGACCGCCTCGAGTTCAAGAGCAAGTTCCTACCCCCCGACCTCGAGTGGCTCAACCCGGGCGGCAGCATGATCGTCGATCCCGATGGCAAGTTCGTCGTCGAGCCGGTGAACGACGAGGAGACGATCATTTACGGCGAGATCGACCCGCGCCAGCTACTCGGCCCGCGCTTCCAACTCGACGTGGCCGGACATTACGCGCGACCCGACATCTTCCAGCTCACGGTCAACCGCGAGGAGCGGCCGCTGATCGAGACCGTCGACGATCAATACGTGATCGAGGAGGAGATCGAGGAGGACTGACCCGCTAGAGAGGCAACTCGGTACCGATGCCGGCTTCCTTCGCCTTACGGTACAGAAGGATCGCCGTCGCCATGTCGTCCAGCGCCAGGCCCAGGTTCATCGAGATCGTGCGCTCGTCCGCAGACGTGCGGCCCGGCTTGCTGCCCGCGACGATCTCGCCGAGGTCGGCGTACGGCTCCGGCGTGTCACGAAAGAAACCGACCGTTCTGTAGTACTCGAGCTGGGCCAAATCGTCTGTCGCCAGGCGATCCACCTCGCGCAGCGCCTCGCCCTTCCAATAAGAATCGAAGTCGAGCGGACAGGCAAACGCTCCGCGCGACAGCCAGCCCGCTCCGATGGTCGGGCTGGGATCCTTGAGTATCGGCCCGCTGGTGACCACGAGATCGAGACCGGCGACCGCATCTCGGGGGCTATCGACGACCTCGACGGCCACACCGAGCTTCTGGCTCATCTCCATCGCGTAGCGCTCAGCGACCCCGGGCGCTATGTCGTAAGCCTTCACGCTTTCCAACTCGAAGACACACGACAGCGCCTCCAGGTTGCTGCGCCCCTGCACGCCGCAGGCGATAATGCCCACCGTCGTGCTGTCACTACGCGCCAGGTACTTCGCCGCCACTGCCGTCGCCGCACCCGTCCGCATCGCCGTGATCCATGTCGCATCCATCACGGCGATGGGAATGCCCGTATCAGGATCATTTAGCATCAGCAGGCCCGAGATGTACGGGAGGTCCCGCTCGACGTTGGACGGGTAACCCGAGACCCACTTGATGCCGAGCGCACCCATGCTCGAGATGTATCCCGGCATGGCATGGATGAACGCGTCATTCCCCGGATGGATGCCGGGCTTGGGCGGCATCTCGACCTCGCCTTTCCCTTTGGCGAGGAACATCGCCTCCAGTGCCTCGATGATCTCGGCCATCGAGAGTCCGACTGCTTCGACATCGTCTCGAGATAGGTAGAGCAAGCTGTTCCCACTCACGCTACTCATCCTCCAGGTCGAACCACGCCTCGAGATCCGCCGCGCCCCACGGTTCCCCGCCCTGCGCCTGATATTCATTCAGTGCCACGGAATACGTGTAGTCTCTCGACCACTCGCCGTGGCTCCCGGCGATCTTTCCTAACGCGTCGATGATGTACTCCAACTCCTCGTCCGTCGTCGTCGGGTGGAGCGAAATACGCACCCAGCCCGGCTTCTCCGATAGATCCCCCTCGTCGATCTTGTCGGTTATCTGCTTCGACCGGACCGGATCTACGTTCAGCAGGTAGTGCCCATACGTGCCAGCGCACACGCAACCACCTCTGGTCTGGATGCCGAACCGATCATTGAGCAACTTGACGACCAGGTTGTAGTGGACGTCCTCGATGTAGAAGGAGATCATGCCGAGCCGGTCTTCGACATGATCGGCCAGGATTCGTAGCCCTGGAATCTTGCGCAGTCCCTCAAACGCCATCTTCAGCAGCTCTTCTTCGCGAGCCAGCATCTTCTCTACACCCATCTCCTCCTTCAGCCGAACACAGAGCCCCGCCCTGGTTGCCTGAAGGAATCCGGGCGTCCCTCCGTCTTCACGCTCCTCGATGTTGTGAACGTACTTGCGGCCGCCCCACGGGTTCGTCCAGTCTACGGTCCCGCCGCCCGGCTGGTCTGGTACCTCGCTCTCATAGAGACTCGAATCGAAGATCAGCACACCGGAAGCACCCGGTCCCCCCAGAAACTTGTGCGGCGAAAACAGTATCGCATCCAGCTTCTCAGACGGGTCTTCCGGATGCATGTCGATCTTCACATACGGCGCCGAGGCTGCATAGTCGACGAAGCAAAAGCCTCCGTGCTCATGCATGACTCTGGCCATATCGTGTATCGGCAGCTGGATGCCTGTGACATTCGAACAGGCGGTGAAGGCGCCGATCTTGAGCCGACAACCTTCGTACTCGGCCAACAGACTCTCCAAGCGATCCAGGTCGACTAAACCGCGCTCGTCGGGATCGATCGTCACCACATCACCCACGGTCTCGAGCCATGAAGTATGGTTAGAGTGGTGCTCCATGTGAGTCACGAACACAACGGGCCGCAGTTCCTCGGGAAGCGCCACGAACCGCCTCAGAGAATCCGGCACCTTCAGACCCAACATGCGCTGAAACTTGACGACCGCCGCGGTCATCCCGAACCCGGGAGTGATGATCACATCGTTAGGACCGGCGTTCACGTGCTCCTTGACGATCTGGTGCGCCCGTACGTAAGCGTGCGTCATCCGAGTGCCCGTGACGACCGCCTCGGTGTGCGTGTTGCCGACGAACGGCCCCAGGGTCTTAACGATCCGCTCCTCGATCGGCCCGTACAGCCGACCGCTCGCGGTCCAATCGGCGTACACCAGCGGTTGCTCGCCGTAGGGGGACCGGAACGTCTGGTCGATTCCGACGATGTTGCGGCGGAACTTGCCGAAGTAATCCTGTAAGCCCGTCATCCGCCTCCTTGTGAAGAGAAGTAGCCCAACCTATTATTAAACAACAGGTTAGGCCTAGACAGCAACGTCCGTTTGTAGGGCTATGTAATATAGTGGAAGTGCTGCCGGACGCGAACCCGCCGGCGTCCCCGCCAGAAAGGAGCACGAGTCGGATGCGGTCATGCCGCCGCTCGCCGCTGGAGACGGCAGTGGCTTGTCTGGCGCTTCTGTCGCTAGGGTGCGGCGACTCCTGGCTCACCTCTGCAGTGCATAACAGCCCGCCGAGTATCGAGCGACCGCTCAGCGTGATCGACCACGACCAGATGTACAACGAAACGATCGAAGTCTCGGATCCGGATGGTGACACGGTATCGGTAAGTGCTGTTACACTCCCAGCGTGGCTCGCCTTCGATTCTGTCACATTGACGCTGTCGGGGCTCGCCGGTGGTGAGAACATCGGCGATCACCGGATCGAACTGAGGGCATGGGACGGAAGGGAATCCGATGTCCTCACCTTTACACTCACGGTAAGGCTCGGGACGTCGTCTCTACAGTGGGATGGCTCATGGACGGCGGCCGGTTTCTATTTCGGGCACGACGGCCATCCATATGAGAGCGACAACTTCGTCGTTCACAGTGGGTTCAGCAGTCCGGAGGAGCGACAGTATGTTGGCGAAGTGCTGGAGGGACGTTTTGTGGATCTCAAGACGTCACTCGGGATCACCAGCCACGCCGAATTCGAATACGTGTCCGCAGATGAACATATCGACGTGCTCACACTCAGATATCAGGGTAAGGATGTATTCTGGACAGGCCAATCGTACCGATACGGTCTGATCGTTCACGCACCCGACTCCCAACGATACGTCGAGGAGGGCTACACGAGGAGCCTCTATACTCAGCTCTTGACGCACGAGCTGATGCACGTGATCGAATATCTGTTGATCGGCACCGACGGGAATTACTACGACACCGAGAAGTGGTTCCATGAGGGTGTCGCTGTGTACGTGGCCGGTCCTCCTCCGAACCAGGTGCGCTACACCTCACAGGTGGAAGGTTGGCAACTCGAGATGAGCGACCTGGCTGGTGGTGGAAACCCGGTCAGCGTGGAGACCTGGGCAGATTTCCCGCAGGAGATGGTAGATGATGCTGCCCAGATCGGCCGCTACTACCTGTTCTTCGAATTGGCTTTCCGATACCTCGTCGATCCTGAGGGCCACGGTAAGACCCTACTGGACGTCAAGAACATGTACCTTGATATCCGGGAGGGCGCGACGTTCGAGGAGGCGTTCGAGAACCGAATGGGAATGAGCGTCGGTTACTACGAAACACACTTCTTCGATATCATCGTAGAGTACTTGAGTCAGTAATAATGACAGATATAGCGGGACTCGAATTCAGATCTGCCAAATAGGAGAAGTCATGTACGTACCAACGCCGCCGCACGTCCCGCACCCTTCTCCGCAGGTCCGGGAGCTCGGTCACAAGATCGAATCCGTCGTCCGCGAGTATCAGCAGACTCACCGGATGAGCCCGCACGAGGTCCAGCAGGCGCTGAGAATGGCCGAGGCGAACACCGGCGCCTCAAGGAAGAGCGCGGGGACCTTCGCGGGAATCGCTGCAGCGCTTACGGGTGTACTGGTCTTAGGTGGCATCCTTTTCTGGCGCCAGGCCGAGCAGGCGCCCGACGGGTCAGGGCTTCCCTTGATCCCCATCGTAGCTATCGCGGTCGTTGGAGTCGCGGTCGTCGCGTTGGCGGTGCGACTCCGCAGCTAGCCTGAAACCACTTAGAACATCAGGACCGACCCAGATCCGGTGCTGCGGTCTGGCGCCGCCGGACCCAGCGTGTTCTATTCGTCGCGAGCCAGCGGCAGAGCTCAACTCCCCAGCGAATAGGAGATCAGGGTGGTGCAGAAACGCGGCCCCAGTCCACTGGATCGCTTCCTCCGCCTGTTCGCCGATGTACGGGCGAGCGAGAGCGGGACCGTCCTGCTCCTCGCGTTGAACCTCTTCCTGATTCTAACGGCATACTACTTTATCAAGCCGGTCCGCGAGGCCCTGATCGGCGAGTGGCCGGAGATAAAAGCTTACATGTCGGCCGGCATCGGGCTCCTCTTGCTCGGCGCGGTTCCGCTTTACGGGCTTCTGGCCAACCGGTTGCCCAGGCGGCGACTCATCAATACGGTCACACTGTTCTTCGCCGCCTGCCTGGGTCTCTTCTTCATCGTCTTTCAGATGGGCGTACCGGGCCTTGTCCAGGGGATCGTGTTCTTCCTCTGGATCGGGATCTTCAACATGATGGTGGTCGCCCAGCTGTGGTCGTTCGCCAACGATATCTACACACGGGACGAAGGAGAGCGGCTCTTCCCGATCGTGATGTTCGGCGCCTCATTCGGCGCGATTGCCGGCAGCTTCATCACCGGCGGAATCATCGGTTGGGCTGGCGTCTACCCGCCGATGCTTTTGGCAGCGATCTTCCTGGTCCTCAGTCTGCTCGCGACCAACTACATCGATGCCCGCGAGCGCCGGCGAAGCGAGGCCGAGCTTCCCGATAGTCTGACCACCGGCGCGATGCCCGCCGCCTCTCAGGAAATCCCGCTCGACGAAGTACGCAAGGCGCTCACCGGTGAGATCCCCGTCGAAGATGTAAAGAGAACGCTGACCGGCGAGATCCCGATCGAGGAAGTCCGTCGAGCGCTGGAAGAGGGCCGCGAGCCGGCTCGGCCCCCGGAGGACGCCCGCGCAAGGCTGGAAGAAACGGCCCAAGAGCTCGACCTGGCCGGTACCGAGAACCCGTTCACGATGGTCCTCAGGTGCCGCTACCTGCTGATGATCGCGCTGCTCATGCTGTTTCTGAACTGGGTGAACACGACCGGTGAGTACGTCCTCACAAGCATCGTGAGCATCAACGCCGGGGAGGCCGTCGCCGCCGGGCAGGCCGGTGGCCTCTCGGTGAGCGAGTACATCGGGTCGTTCTGGGCCAGTTTCTATGGTGCTGTGAACGTGTTGGCGTTGGCTCTGCAGCTCTTCGTCGTGTCGCGGGTGATCAAGTACCTGGGGGTCGGGATCGCCCTCGTGATCCTGCCGCTCATCGCGCTCGGCACCTACGCCGTGATCGCCGTCGTGCCGCTGCTCGCCGTCGTGCGCTGGGGCAAGACGGCCGAAAACGCAACGGACTACTCGCTGCAGAACACCGTGCGCAACGTCCTGTTCCTGCCCTGCACGCGGGAGCAGAAGTACAAAGCGAAGCAGGCGATCGATACGTTCTTCGTCAGGGCTGGAGACGTGCTACAGGCCGTGGTAATCTTCGTCGGCACGACGTTCCTCGCCATGCAGGCGCGGCATTTCGCGGCTCTGAACGTCGTCCTGGTACTGATTTGGTTGGCCCTGGCCGTGGCGATCGGGCGCGAGTACAGGCGGATCGTGAAGTCGGGCCGGCCACCTTGTGTCAAACCTTGAGCCGAAACGCTGATTGACCGTGAAAGTCGAAAACGCACAACCGTCTTTTCTAGCCCGGCTTCGATCTCTTTTCATCCTGGGCCGCGGAGTACTCAAGGGGCTCTCGGCAGAGACGGCCGGCCCGGACCCATTCGCCCTCTTCGGGAGATGGTTCGAGGACGCCCAGCGATCCGGAATATATCTGCCGGACGCCATGACCTTGGCCACCGCCTCGAAGGACGGCAGACCGTCGGCGCGCCTGATGCTGCTCAAGGGCTTCGACGAGAGAGGCTTCCGATTCTTCACCAACTACGGAAGTCGCAAGGCGGGCGACCTCACGGACAATCCCAGAGCCGCCCTGGTCTTCCACTGGTCGCGCCTGCAGCGCCAGGTACGCGTGGAGGGACGGGTGGAGAAGCTGCCAGAGCAGGAGTCACGCGAGTACTTCGCTACAAGGCCGCGTGGTAGCCAGCTGGGCGCCTGGGCCTCCGATCAGAGCTCCCCGATCGACGACCGCCACCACCTCAAAGAGTCTTTCCGCGAGCATGAGGCGCGTTTCAAGGGGGCCGACGTACCGTTGCCGCCGTTTTGGGGTGGCTACAGGGTAGTCCCCGAGGCTATCGAGTTCTGGCAGGGCCGCGCCAACCGCCTTCACGATCGCTTGCGTTACACGCTGGGAGACGACGGCTGGACCGTGGCCCGGCTGTCCCCGTAAGCCGCCTCAGCCTCCGCCGCTCGCGCCGCCTTGTGGTGGGGACGGTGCATCCGGACCTTCATGACCCTCCAGACACCGGCGCTGGCGATGAGTCCGGCGGCTACCAGCAGGACTAACAGCGCAAACCCGCTCGCCCAGTCGATCAACTGCTCGACCTGAGCCGAAAAGATCCGGCCGGCGGTGGTGTACACCGAGGCCCAGAGGAACAGTGCCACCGCATCCAGTGCGACGAACTTCCGCATCTCGATACCCGCATACCCCGAGGCCACCGCGGCGAGATTGGCGGCGCCCGGCAGGAACTTGGAAGGTAGTAGGTAGATCGGACCTATCGAGCGGAGTCGCTTCTCGACACCCAACACACAGGCCATGGGGTTGGTAGCCAGCCCACAGACCGCGTCGACCAGTCCCCTACCCCGTGCCCGGGCCATCGAATACCAGATCAGGTCACTCGTGAGACCGCCGAGGGCAGCTGCAACGATGATGCCGGGCAGTGGAAGACTGCCCATCGACGCCAGGGCACCCGCCACAACGAGAATCGGTACGCTGGCAATCGGGGCCCCGATATACTCGAGGAACCCGACTGCGAAAATCAGCGCGTACCCGTAGCGCTCGAGGAGTACGGCGAGTTGCTCCATTTAGACGTCCCTGGCTTGGTTCCAATACTGATTTGCGCCCGATGAACGCCGTGTGCCCGGGTCGTGTTCCTGGGTGGCCAGGGACGACAGGACCTACTCGCCGAACCGCAGCGCCGCCACGCGCACGCCGCCCTCCTCACCGACCAACCTCCACGCGACGAGTAGCTCATCACCGACTCGCGCCAGACGGGGGAACCCGCTGGCTCTCGTCTCGCGGGTCTGCGACACGGTTAGCACTTGGCCAGCACCCTCCTCAGCGTCCACGAGTCGGGCCCTTATCGCAGCCGCCGTCTCGGTGCGTTCGAGCCAGACCACTATAGCCCGGCCGTCGGGGAGAAGCTCGACGTCAACACGGCCGAGCGGATCGCCGTCATCGATTCTGATCGGCGGACCGAACGAAGCACCTGCGTCGTACGAGAAGGCCACATACACGGCGGCGGAATGTTCCGGCGCCGTGAACCAGGCGACGGCCACCGTATCACTCAACGCCGAGAGTTGTGGCCCGTTCACCGGGCAGCCGGGATAGTACCAGTTGTCTGCGGAGACGTGCACCGGCTCGCTCCACGCGTCGTCCGCGTAGCGAACCACGGCGATGTCTCTTATCTCCTCGGCACTGCGGTCACGATACGCTGCAACGAGATAGTCGCCTGCCCGAACCAGCGCCGTCTGGCAACATTCACACGTCCGACTGTCGAGGAGGACATCGGAACCCAACCCGCCGCTCTGGTCGACTGTAGTCGCCCGCAGACTCATGTCGCCCCTGTCCAGCTCGTCGTGACCGCTCTTCATCGCTCGACCGTCCAGCCATATGAGAGCGGCCCCATCGCCCACGGGCACCATCGAGACAAAACCGTGCTCGGTCGGTGAGCGGTCCTCATGGGGCACGATGGTCTCGCTCCAGCTCGCGCCTCGGTCATGGGACAGCGACAGCGTCACGTGATACGCATATGGGTTCGCCGCCACCTTCTCCAGCCAGTGCACAACCCACGTGCCGTCCGACAGCTCGACCAGCGACGGGAAATCGGCCCAGTTCACGAAGAAGTCGCGACCCTCCGCGACCGTCCGTGGCTCCGACCAGCCGCCGGCGTCCCGGACTGCGAACCGCAGTGCATGCTCTTCGTCTCCCGTCGGCTCGAGCCAGGTGAGGATGGCCCCACCATCCGTCGTCGAGTAGAGATTCGGCTCGCCGCTGCCGGCGCCGGCCGCGAACTCGACATCCCCAACCACCAGAGCCGGCTCGTCTGGGGCGCAGCCCCACACGGCCACAGCCGCTACTAGCGCCACTGACTTGAACCAGGTCACGCCTTCCTCCTCGTGCTAGTGACCACGCAAACATCGGACATTGGACGGTGTACGCCGAGCGTTGAGCACACTCCCGACAGACTAACGTCCAACCTCGGACTCGAGGTTTCAGGTAGCTCGAAGTCCAGCAAAAGAACCGGGCCGGCCTCAGAAGGCCGACCCGGCAACACACCTGCGCTGTGAACGAGGACTTCTGGCTACATCCGCGAGACGATCGCCTCTCCGAACCCGGAGCACGAGACCTCGTTCACGTCCTCCCGACCCTCGCGGTTCATCAACCTGGCGAGGTCATAGGTCACGTGGCCGTCTTTGATGGCCTGCTCCATGCCGCCGATGATCATGTCGGCCGCTTCGTTCCAACCCATGTGGTTGAGCATCATCACAGCCGACAGGATGAGCGACCCGGGATTCACCTTGTCCATGCCCGTGTACTTCGGCGCCGTGCCGTGGGTCGCCTCGAACAGCGCCACCTCGTCCGACATGTTGGCGCCCGGACCGAGTCCCAGGCCGCCGACCAGCGCGATCGCCGCGTCGGATAGATAGTCGCCGTTCAGGTTGGGCAGCGCGAACACATCGTACTCGTCGGGTCGCGTCTGGATCTGCTGGAAGATCGAGTCGGCGATCCGGTCCTTCATCAGGATCTTGCCCTTCGGCATCTTGCCGTCCAGCTCGTCCCAGAGCCGCTTCTCGCTGATCGTGATATCGCCGAACTCCCTCTCGGCCAGCTCGTATCCCCACTTGGCGAACGAGCCTTCGGTGAACTTCATGATGTTGCCCTTGTGGACCAGCGTCACCGAGGGAAGGCCCTGGGCCTGTGCCCACTGCAGCGCCTTACGGACGATCCGCTCGGTGCCGAACACCGAGATGGGTTTGACCCCGATGCCCGAATCGGCCCGGATCTCGCGGCCCGTCTTCTCCTTGATGAGCCCGATGATCGCCCGCGCCATCTCGCTGCCGTTCTCGTAGTCGTAGCCGGCGTAGACGTCCTCGGTGTTCTCTCGGAAGATGACGAAGTTCACCTTGTCGGCGTACTTGTTGGGCGCCGGCACGCCCTCGAAGTAGCGGACCGGTCGCACGCAGGCGAACAGGTCGAGGTGCTGCCGGAAGCGGACGTTGATCGAGCGGAACCGCTCGGTGACGCCGTCGTCCTTGCCGCAGGCCTCACAGGCTCCCGGCTTGTACTGCTGGTGGGCGCAGTGCAGGCAGACGTGCGTCTCCTCGCCGATCGGTGTGGTGAAAGGTCCCTTGATGGCGACCCTCAAGTAGCGAATCGCCTCAACCGTCTCGTCCGGGAACTCGCTGCCGTAGTGGTGCAGACCCTCGAGGCCGGCGTAGAGCGCGCACCAGGCGATGGCGCGCTCGCGCGTGTAGGCCTTCTCCACCGCCGCGTCCACGACCTTCCGCATCACCGGTGTTATGTCCAGGCCGATCCCATCGCCGCGTAACACGCCGATTACCGGGTGATCGCCGATGATCAGCTCGCCGTCCTTATAGCCAATGAGGTCGCCCTCAGGGATCTTGACTTCCTTGAAGTCCATCGTGCCTTCCTTTTGTGACGTAGCGGTCGGGGCTGGATCGCACCGCACGATATGGCAAGAGATATACCGCAATGCCCGGGGAGGGATTCGAACCCTCAAGAGCCGAAGCCCAACGGATTTTGAGTCCGTCGCGTCTGCCAATTCCGCCACCCGGGCGAGTGGGACCGAAACATAGCGGTTCCGGCGGCCCCCTGGTAGGGCGTTAGCGCCTCCGGTGCGCCTAGATCGCGAAGGACAGGATGAAGCGCAGCGTCCGGTACTTCACCTCGAGCGATTCCGGTAGCCCGATGGCCAGCCCGTCCTGGGCCGGGTCCGGGAGGGCCGGCGCTTCCCGTACGATCGTGTCGGCGCCCCAGCCGAAGGCGACACCCAGCGTGAGATCTGCTGTCCCGATCCGGAATGCGCTGCCCGCCGTTATGTAGTAGAGGTCCCAGCTGGATACCGTGGCCATGCCCCGCGTGCCGGCGGGGAGCGCCGAGAAGTCGGTGCGGAAGCTCGCGTACCCCGCGACAGTCGGGCTGAGCTCGTGCTCGACGCCCAGCGCGAAGTTGAGCACGTCATCCAGCTCTTGGTTCAGGCTGGCGCTTACCGACTCGCCGCTGCTCTGGATCTCGAACTCGGCGAGGTCCATCACGCTCCGTTCGTCCACCTTGCCGAAGTATTCCGTGGAGAAGTGAATCGTGGTCGAGCCACTCAGCGAGTAGCTGGCCCCCAAGGCGAGCGAGAGCGGCGACTTGAAGCTGGCGCTCAAGCCTTCCTGGAAGTTCGCCGCGAACAGCTGATCGTCCGTGCCGTCGCCGTCGGTGTCCAGGCCTGTCTGGGCGTAGTTGAGCAGCGCTCTGCCGCTGTTGAAGACGCTGAGGCTCGGCGTGGTGAGCGTGAATCCCAGGCTGAAACCCTGCCACTCCGCCGCGATACCTACCTTCCATAGCAGGCGGTAGTCCCAGTAACTCCAGTTGACCTCTTGGGTGCTGAAAGCGCCGTCCAAGGCTGCGGTCATCGACTCGAACACGGCTCGATTCGCGAACTTGTGGTTGCGGCTCGCCACGTAGGTGGTGACCCCAAGAGCGGTTCGCCGGCCGAGCCGACGCGACCAGGTGACCCCGACCCACAATTCACTCATGTCTTGTCTCACCCGAACCAGGCCCAGGTAGTCCCCCTCCTCCGTTACACCCGGCAGCTCGTCCAGAGCTCCCACGCTTGTCGCGTCGAGGTTCGCTTTGAACTGGTGGCGGGTGAAGATCGAGTAGCCGAGGACATCGTCCCCCAAGAAAGCAAAAGGCGCTATGCCGCCCACGAAGCCGGGCGCCAGGTCGAACCGCAAGTTGTCGAGATCGATCTGCGTCCCGATGTCGGGCTGCAGCGCCAGTTGTGTCAGTTCGAACACCTTCGACGTCGCGACGAGCTCCGGTTCCTCGATCAGCGCCAGAGCGCCCGGGTTGTAGTAGGTCGCGCTGACGTCCACCACACTGCCGACGACGGCGCCGCCCAGCAGGTTAGCCCGCGTGCCGTACTGGTAAGTCCAGTATTGAGCGTCCTGGGCCGCCGCCACTCCCGGCAGCGCGGCGCTTAGAAACGTCATCAGAGCCACTACTCGGATCACGTGCCCCTCCAATCCGTAGCGAGCCACCTTCGTCGTACTTTCCTTAGAATACGCCGGCCAACTTAAGCGCCCTGATTCACCCTTACAACTGCAAGTTACATGAACCACTTCCCCTGCCCGTGTACCGCGTCGCCGAACTCGCGCATGAACCGCATCTCCTCCTCGTCCAGCGGGCCTCGGCGTACCGCGGCCAGGTTCTCCTCGAACTGCTCGATCTTAGAGGGGGCGGTCATGCAGACGTGCACGTGCGGGTTAGAGAGGACGAAACGATAGCAGAGGCCGGCATCTGGCACGCGGCCATCCTTCGGCCAGCCGCGCGGCGGCCTCAGCAGATACCGCCAACGTGTTGCCGTATAGCTGACCACGCCGGGATTGTGGGTCTTGAGATGTGGGAAGATATCCTGCTCCGCACCGCGGTGTGCCGCGTTGTAGCGAATCATGAAGACGTCGAGCGCGCCCTCGGCTGCCAGCGCGCCGGCGAACCTGCGGTCATGGCACGACATGCCGACGCACTTGATCTTACCCTCCTCTCGCAGACGGTACAGCTCCTCTCTCACCTTTTCCGGGAAGTGCTTCGGCTTCATCACACCGAGGAAGAGGAAGACGTCGATATAGTCGGTGCGGAACTGACGCAGCCGTCGCTCGAGCGTGCGCCGCAGGTTCGTGTGGCCCCACACGAGATTGTACGGTCCGGTGGCCAGCACGAAGCGCTCGCGTCCGGTGCGAAACACGTCGCGCAGCGTGCGCGTCATCTGCCTGTCGAATCCGTAGGCGAAGAAGTAGTTGACCCCCTCGTCGATAGCTCTGTGAATCGTCGCTACCCCAGGACGGGTGGTGGCCGAGAGGCCTAGTCGGTGCACCTTAAGCCCGGTGCTCCCCAGCGTGGTATGCAAGAAGTCGCCCGCGTCAGATGGCTCCATAGCGTCCCTCGGCGATTGAGTATCTGTCGGTGACAAGCCCGATCAAGCTAGCCCGCCGATTCCGGGGGAGCCAGAATGCGCCATTGAACCAATAGCCCCGCTTCTGTGTTCATGACTTGATCGGTCGCTGGTGCGACCTAAGATACTTGGTGACTATGCACATCATTACTGCACTCGCAGCTCTTCAGGTACTCAGCGAGTCGCTGGGCGGCCGCCCGCTCGTAGCCATCGGTCTACTCTTCGGCGCCGGCGTGCTCACCAGCCTCACGCCCTGCATCTATCCGATGATTCCGATAACGGTCGGCGTGATCGGCGGCACGGCGGGCCCGCAGCCGTCGCGCCGGCGGACCGTCGTGCTGACCCTGACCTACGTGACGGGGCTCGCGATGTTCTACGCGATCCTCGGTGTGATCGCCGGAATCACAGGGTCTCTCTTCGGAACCGTGGGCGCCAGCCCCTGGGCGCGGCTCGCCATCGGCAACCTGCTGCTCATCTTTGGGCTCGCGATGCTGGACGTGATCCCCGTCCGCTCACCTCAGCGGCTGAGTGCCTGGGCGAGCCGTCTGGAGGGTGGGACGCTGCCGGCGGTGTTTCTTCTCGGGGCGACCTCCGGGATCGTCGCCGCGCCTTGCGGGGCCCCGGCGTTCGCCGCCGTACTCACCTGGGTGGCAGGAACCGGCAGTGCGGCCCTCGGGTTCGTGTACTTGTTCGTGTTCTCGCTCGGCATGAGCGTGTTGCTCGTCGTCGTAGGACTGTCCTCGGGCGCGCTCGCTGCGCTACCGCGGTCGGGACGCTGGATGGTCTGGACCAAGAAGGCGGCCGGCCTGATCATGATCGGAATGGCCGAGTATTACTTCATTCAGGTAGGATTGGTTTTGTGATGCATAGATGGCTGACAACGGTGATCCTCACCGCCCCACTTCTGGTTCTCGCGAACTTCCATCCCCTGCACGCGCAGGAACAGATCGGCATCGCGGTGGGCGCGACACCCGCCGCGGTAGAGATCGAGGATCTGCAGACCGCTCCTGGTGGAGTTCTGGGCCACGTGGTGCTCGAACTGCGAGGCGCTCGAGCCGGCCATGCGGGCCGCCCACTCGAGGTACGGAGAGGTTGTGGACTTCTTGATAGTGGCCGTCGCCGTGAACCAGAGCGTGCGGCGCGTTCGCCGCTACGAGGAGAGCCACGAGGTGGCGGGTCGCTTCCTGTGGGACACCGACGGCCGCGCAACCAGAGCCTTCATGGCCCCGGCCACATCCTACGTCGTCGTGCTGGACGGCGAAGGCAGAGTTGTCTACACGGGCTTGGGCCCAGACCAGGATATCGAGGCTGCAGTAGAGATAGCGCTCGGGCGGTAGGCGTCAGCGTCCGGGCTGCCACCTCACCGCCCCTGAGCTGAAATCTCTCTATTCTTCTCCCGGCTCCTCTTCCGGCGCCAGCCGGTCGATCACCTCACCCAACTCGGAGTACGCGGTCGGATCGATCTCACGGAACGGCGTCGCGCGGTAGGCGATCTTCCCATCCGGCCCCACGACGAAGAGGTTGCGGTTCGTCATGCCCCCGCGCCCGGCGAGCGCGCCGTACATGTTCGCTACCGTCACATCCTCGTCGCTCGCCATCAGGAACTGGAACTGATCGTCCCGCGCCCACGAGGCGAGCTCGGCGATAGGGTCGGCACTAATGGCGATCAGGATGACTTCCTGGCCGCTGTTGAACAACTGTGCGTACTGATCACGGTACGCATGCATCTGAACCGTTCAACCGCGGCTCCGCGCCCGGAAAAAGAACGCGAGGACAACGGTCTTACCCTCGAAGTCGCTGAGCCGCACTTCGTCCTTCAGCACTCCGTAGCGCGTTGCCCCCGGCATCGAGAAGTCCGGGGCGACCGCGCCTAGCTCCAGCGGTTCGGCCTGCGTTTGGGCTTGCACCGGCGTCGCAGCGACCAGCGCAAGCGCCGCGAGGGCAACCCCCGAGCATCTGAGCATGTTCGTCCCTCCTCTATTAGACTAGCGGCGGTCCGTCAGCACACCCACCTTCTCCTTGAGAATCGCCAGGAGAAGGTCGATGGTTTCCAAGTGCGTTCTAAACACCAGAGCGGCCAGCCTGAGAACGAAATTGCCGTCCAGCATGGTCGAAGAGACGAACACCCTGCCGTCACGATGGATCTCATCGACCAGCGCCTGGTTGAACTCGTTCGCGTCGCCGACCTCTGGCACCCAGCGGTAAGTGGCCACCGACAGCTCGGGCTCAGGACCGACCTCGAACCCCAGCTTCTGCACCTGCGCATGAAAGTACCTGGCTAGTAGCAGCTTCTCCTCCAAGCAGGCCCTGAACGGCTCCACGCCGTGCAGCTTGAGCGGCAACCACAGCCTCAGGCCGCGGAAGTGTTTGGTGAGCTCCGGCGAGAGCTCCGCCGGCGAGGCGCTCTCCAACGACTCCTCGGCCAGTATGTCCTGCATATAAGCCGCCTGATAGTGGTGCGAACGGCGGAGCGCCTTCACGTCCTTGACCAACAAGGCCCCCGTCCCGTACGGCAGGAACAGTCCCTTATGAGGATCGAGCACGATCGAATCGGAGAGCTCCATGCCGGCGAGCTTGGGGCGGCACTCATCGACCAAGGCGAAGAATCCACCGTAGGCCGCATCGATGTGATACCACAGCCCCTCCGCTTTGGCTATCCGCCCGATCTCTTCCAGCGGGTCGATGGCTCCGACGTCCGTCGTCCCCGCCGAGGCGATGACCAACCAAGGGATCAGGCCCTCAGCTCGGTCCTCACCGATCGCACGCTCCAGCTCCGCCGGCACAATCCGATAACGCTCGTCCGTCGGCACGTAACGCTGGACGCACGCCCCGAGTCCCACGACGCCCAACGCCTTTTGGATACAGTGGTGTACCTGCCCCGATACATAGACCACCGCCCGCTCGTAGTCCTGCGGCTCGAGGCCGTGCGCGTCACGCGCCGTTACGATGCCCGTTAGGTTGGCTATGCTGCCGCCCGAGGCCAGGTTGCCTCCCGAACCCTCGGGATAGCCCACCAGGTCGGCCATCCAGTCGAGTAGCATGTTCTCCATCTCGACGGCGCCTGGCCCGGCGAAGCGCACGCCGGCATAACGGTTGGTTACGGCAGCCAGGTAATCGCCCAGCGAAGAGTAGTAGATGCCGCCGCCGGGGATGTAGGCGAGAAACCTGTCCGACGCCGGGTTGACCCCCGGGGCGATCACCGCCTCGTCGAACAGCTCGAGCAACGGTCCGACCCCGACGCCCTCATCGGCGATCGGTGAGTCCCGCAACTTCTTCGCCGCTTCTTTATCGATCTCGTACGCTTTGAGCTGGGGCAGGCGCTCGAGAAAACGCTCGCCATAGTCCACAACCGCGTCGGTTACCGAGGCGCGCTTCCCCTTGCCCGGTTCCAGCCTGCGGCTGATCGCTTCCAGCGCTCTTATTCGTTCGATCATGAAGTCGCCTGTCTCATATCTTGATGAAGATCCCACGCCGGTACAACAGCCACATCATGAACAGCCAGAAGACGACGTAAGAGAGCGCGAAGGCGAACGAGCCGTGCAACGGTCCGGCCCAAGACGCAAACAGGTTCGTGTATATCCAGTTGTAGAGTGACGTCGTCTCGCCGGCAGCAGCGGGCACTCGCACCCGGACGAGCGTCTTCGTTAGTAGACCCGACGCGACAAACACAGCGATCGCGTTCATCCCGTAGATCACGAACGGCTGGCTCCACCGTTTCCAACCACGCAACTCGATCATCCAGTAGAAGGCGCCGAGCACAAGGCCGCCCATTCCCGCGGTGAAGACCACGTACGAGCTCGTCCAGAGGTTCTTGTTGATGGGGAATACCATTCCCCACAAAAGGCCCACCAGTACGGCGATGAGCGAGCCCGCCACCAGGCCCCTTACCTTTACGCTTTCCGTCCTGTCGGAAACGAGCCATTCCCCGGTGAAGATGCCGAGCAGCGTCGTGCCCACCGCTGGGAGCGTGCTCAACAGCCCTTCGGGATCCCAAGGATCGCCGCGCCACAGATGCTCCTGGCCCAGGATGAGGCGATCGACGTAGGCTCCGAGATTACCTTGCGCCGACAGATCGCCCGCGCCGAGGCCCGGCACGGGCACGAGCGTCATCAGCGCCCAATAACCGAATAGCAGCAGTGCCAGCGCGGCCCACCTGCCACGCGCGCCCAGAGTCAGATACACGGTCGCAGCGATCAAGTAGACGACACCGATCCGTTGCAGCACGCCCGGGATGCGCAGCGTGCCCCAATCGCTGAAGCTCGGGAACAGCGCCATGAACAGGCCGAGCCCGAACAGAATCAAGCTTCGCTTGACGACGTGACGGGCCAGTTGGCGCTTCGAGTCGCCGCGGGCCAGCCGCTTGCCGAAAGAGATCGGCATGGCGACACCGACGATGAACAGGAAGAACGGGAAGATCAGATCGGTGGGCGTCCAGCCGTGCCACTCGGCGTGCAGAAGCGGCGCGTAGACGTGGGACCAGCTGCCGGGGTTGTTGACGAGGATCATCCCGGCGATGGTTGCCCCGCGAAAGGCATCTAGCGAGGTCAGGCGACTGCGCGACTGATTTGGCTCGGACATGGAGTTGTGAGCATAGAGGCAGGCTCGAATCTCTGCAACAGCAGGCGACTTGTCCCTCGCGATGACGGCCGTGTATATTGAGCCGCTCGCCGGTTCCCTCCCCTCTCGAATTCCCAGCACCAGAAAACCATCGATGCCCAGGCGCGATCAGTGGACAGCACTGCACCACCTCGCCTACGTCTACGCTGCGGTCGCTTCGAGCGACGGCACGATCACGAACGACGAGCTGGACGTGTTCTGCAAGAAGCTCCACGAGTGGAACCCCGAAATCCCGGCCGACGAGCTGATGCAGATCGTCATGACAGCTGTCGCAGCCCTGGGCGCGGACATCGAGAACCAGGAGGCGAACCACCTGCGGGATTCGGTTGACCTTGTCGCAAAGGTCCTCGATGAGGAAGGCCGCGCTGCCGCGCTGGATGATCTCTTCGCCATCGCCGCAGCAGACGGCACGTTCATGCCGGGAGAAGGCAACCTGTTGGTCGAGATCAGAGAGGCGTGGGGAGCCGATGAGATGAAACGGCGACCGCGACCACATCTGGGGCAAAAGGGATCGGACTGACGAACGCTACCTGTTCGGGTAAGTGTATTTGTACGTGCGGACCCTCCTCTGACTGAACTCTTGTTTGGGACCGCCCACCGCTCCACCCACACCTGAAACGTCCTGTATGACCTCTAGAGCATGCGGTACGAGAGTCCCGGGCTCGGCGACGAGTTCCACGAAGTTTTCGATCTGGAATTCCTCGTAGACAAAGCGGCCCTCCAGGCGCTGCCCCGTCATCGTCTCCACCAGCTCGCCGATCAGCCGTCTGACGGCTTCCGGCTCGGGATACGAGTTGATCTGGAGCACGACGCAGCTCGACTCGGCGGCACCTTCGTGGCAGGACCGGCGCCCGGCGAGCGCGAAGTAGTACAGATAGGGGACGGGCTCCTCCGGCGACAGCGGCAGATACTCCTCCGCTTCCAGTTCGTACACCGCGCCGACCTCGAGCTCCGAGCCGGCCCACGCACCGACGAGCGAGTTCCACTCGGCCGCCGCCTGCGACAAAAGAACCTCCTCACTCAGCAGGGTCTCGAACAGCCGATCGAACTGTGCGGCCCCACCCGGAATCGAGTCGAGGAGCGGCGCCAAAAGGCCTCTGGTCTCTGCCCACAGCCTGTCGGTCCCCTCGAGCCTCAGCAACTCGCCGGATCGACTGACCAACAGGCCCGGCGCTAATGCGCCCAGCTGCTCGGCGATAGCCTGGGCAGCAGGCACGGCCTCCCGGTCCGCGGTGCGAACTCCCAACAATCTGAAATCGTCATACTGTATCAGCAGGCCATCGGCATGTTCTCCCACGGTCATGTTGTATCCGACTGTCACATCCGTGGTGTCCGGAGTCCCACCCGTGTTCCGGACCTGAAAGCGACGCGCCACCACGCTGGCTTTCAGGCCGACCGGCCAGGCGAAGTCTATGGCGATCTGCTCCGCTGCTTTCTCCTCGGCCTGCGCCAGCAGCAGCGACGGCGACAGAAGTGCGATAGAGGCCAAGACGATGAGACGCTTCGGGCTCGGACCGTGCCCGGCCCCAGCGGGCCGGCCGAAAAAGCGATCAGCAGAATCTGACATCGATCCTTTAGGTCCTCCGCGTAGTAGTGTCCGAGGGTGCAGTGGACAAAGACCGAGCCCTGCCCGATTCGGCGCTCGATCCAGACCCCTGTCAGCCGGTGCGTGACAGTCGCGTTACAACTCCATGATAAGCAGGGCTGCCTAGCCGTCGCCACCTGACGACAGGGGCAGCGGCGTCGCTGGCAGGAGGTCGATAGCCACCCTATCTTGGACGGAGAGCGCGGCCGGGGTGGTGAACGGCCTTTACTTCCCATATTGGCTCTTTCTCGTCTGGAGGCCTTCCCACCTGGTCGTACCGCTTAGGACCATAGCAGTCGGGTCCCGTCATGACGACTTTTCACATCCGGCGTCAGCTGAGGCCGTTCTGCGTTTGTTCTCTCTTTGCCGGTTGTCGAGTCTGTGCCGCACTGGTAGCAGCCCTCCATAGCCTATTGGTGCGGTGTCGACTCGCAGACGTCTCTCCCCTGATCTCGGCTGCGCCGGCAGGCCGGGCCCGCACCCTACGAGACATCTGGTTTGCCCGACTGGCCAGGGAGTCGTTGGTACTGATCCTGCGAACCTTCCTCCGCCAAGCCGCCCTCGATCGCGTGACCTACGCCCTCCCCCCGAGTCACGAGTCGGGCTGTGTCATCGCGGTCTTTCACATGCCCTGGGCTCGACTGCTCGCCTCGTGGTGCTGCGATTCGGATTTGGCTCTCATCGTCGCCGGGGATGTATGGGTCCGGCGCGCCGGCGGGAGCGTCGTGCCGGGAGGCGTCGCCGGCTTGCGAAGGGTGATCCGCCACCTGCGCGCGGGTGGTCGCGTGGTCGTGATGGCTGATTTCCCCCGGGCACGGCGTGGCTGCACGATCCGTTTCCTCGGCCAACCGTGGCACGCCTCAACGTTTCCGGCGCGCCTCGCCGCATGCGCCGGCGTACCGCTGCTGGCATGGAATCCGAGCTTCGACCGTGGACGGTTGCACCTGGATCCTGGCCCAGCGTTCGCCGTGGGGTCGCTTCCCGAGGAGCAGGAAGCGGTCACTCGGAGCGTGCTCGCCTATTTCGAACGCACGATCCGCGAGAGACCGGCTCTTTGGAGCTACAGTCTGAGGCTGCGCACAGCGGCGTGAGCAACGCCCGACCTTTGCAGACGCTCGTCAGGCGGCAGCGCACGGCGCCACGAAGCTCGTTCACTGTCGCAAAAACAGTACAAGCTCTTCGTTTCGCCGTTGATGTGGATAAGGCTTACCGACTCGCGCAAAGCCGAGCGCGAGGAGGACCCTGATCATGGGGTTGTTGTCCGGGCGGGTGGTCGCGAAGACACACGACTCAGGCACGCGCGCCAACAGGAGCTGGCGGAGATTCTCGGCAATACCGCTCCCTCGCCGGGCAGGAACGACGTAGACCCAGCCGAGTTCGAGTGTGTAATCAGCAGAACCGACGCCTGCGTCCGCCTTCTTGAAGACGTCCTCCCGATACCGTTCGTTGGGCGCCTTTAAGGCGGCGATCGCCGCCAGCGTGTCACCTGGCGCGTAATAAAACGCAAGCCACCTCGCGTCCCGAATGCGGCCAGGCAGACCGTCGTCCGAGCCGTCGAACCCCTGGCGAACAAGGCGCTCGAACTCAAGGCGTTCCCGCTCAGTGCAGGCGAACGGCTCCTTCAAGTTTACGGTGCCGATCAATCGACCTCCCGACGCTGCGAGCGTCCTGGGCAGCACTCGAATTGGATTCTCCCTCGGTAACAGGCGTCGTCCGCCGCAGGCGCGTGTTAGGCCGCGCCATCAGTTCTGTCGAGTGCCCAACGGGACCAGTTCGCAAGCCACATCCAGCCGAGCCAGCAGAGAGCTAGCGAGCGTTGGACCAACCCTGAGTTCTCAGCGTTCATCAGGAAGCCCCGGCCGATGAATACGATTAGTAGCCAGGCAACACACAGAACTGTCGCGGCTTCTCGACGACCCTTAGTGGGCCATGTGTTTCGAAGCGAAACCGTAAGGCTAGTCAAACCCAGGAGTATGGAGGGAAGCGCGACATCACTCGAAACGTCGTGGATCCTGGACGAGAGAGGACCACCGTTAGGCGGACTAAGGCCTGCCACGACGACTCCCATCGACGCCAAAACAAGAAACCCCAGCCCGAAGTTCGTGCCCACCGAGGGCGTCAGAGTGCGACGTAGCGAGACTGCCGTCGCCCCAAGGCTCACCGCAAGGGCAAAGAACGACGAAGTGGCGAGGAGGCGCCATTCCCCGTCGAGATGGTAGCTGATCTCTTGCGACAGCGGATCGAGATCACCTAAGAACAGATCGAGAACCGCCACACACACGACGTAGTAGCCGATCGAGACGAGGGCGATTCGACGGACAGCCGGAGGTTTTCGGTATGCTCTCACTGACTACTCGTCGTTAGGGCGCGGCCTAACGGGATGGCGTTTCACCTGCGCGGCGCAGGCCGCCGACGGTCGCTGAGGCACCCAAGGTTGATGCCGGAATGCTACTAGACTTCGATTGGAGCGCGCTGTGCAACGCTGGAGGTCGCGGGCGGTAAGCGGACTGCAGTGCAGGAGGCAGCCTAAAGAAAGATAGGCCGTTAACCGCCCGGCCCTACACGTGATTCAAGATACGGTGGTGGTCGGCGCCCGACCAGCGGTGCCCCCTCGACATTGCCCCCACAGGCTTCGTGTGTATATTCGCAGCCGCAGCACACTGTTAGATGCCTGTTCCCTCAAACATGAGAGCTAGATGGGTCGCAAGAGACCGAAGCTGAAGAAATCCGGTCGCAGGAAGATCGGGCGGAAAAAGCGCAAGGAGCTGCACAAACGCCGCAAGCGCAAGAAGTAGGTACCGGCCGGGCGTTCGTCCGCTGAACGCCCGGGGTCCTTCGGGACCCTCGCCTTCCGCTCCGCCCGCCCATCTCCGAATAGCCGAACCACACCAGGGGAGCCAAGCCGTTGAGCGCAGAGCCCCTCGCCGGTTATCCGATCGTGGTCCGAATCCCGGTCCAGTGGGGCGAGTTGGACGCCTACGGCCACGTGAGCAATGTGGTGTTCTTCAGCTACTTCGAGTCGGCGCGTGTCCGGTACCTCGAGCGCTGCGGGTTCATCGAGTCCTACGATCGCCACAAGATCGGCATCATCCTGCACTCCACGAGCTGCCGCTTCCGCCGTCCGTTGTTCTACCCGGACACGGCCCTGGTCGGCGCCCGGGCCGCGAACCTGGCCGAGGACCGCTTCACCATGTCCTACGAGATCGTCTCGGGCGCCAGCGGCGCCACGGTAGCAGAGGGAGAGGCGACCGTGGTCTCCTACGACTACGACACACGCGAGGTCGTCCCCATACCCGACGAAGTCAGGGCCGCCATCGAGGGACTCGAGTCGCCGGCCCCTTGAAGCCCACCGGAGTTCTGGCGCAGACGCCTCACACCTGAAACCTCCAGCACCCTGGGAGCGTAGGGACCTCTGGGCGTCTTCGCTACGCCGCCCAGGCCGTACCAGACACAGCAACGACAACGCCCGTCTCCGCGAAGTCATCCCCCAGCGGCGGGCGGGGACCTAACCGGTTTCGAGGGAGTTACTTAGCAGATTGGCAATCAGGAGGAACACGCCGGCAACCCTTTTGGGGCTAAAGGCGTCTAAATACTAGAGGTTCACCAGGGAAGCCTGATTATAGAACAAAAAAACAGACACGTGTGGCGGCGCCTGCATGGGCAGCAGGTAGGAACAGTCCCTCCATCCGGCTCGGCCGCCCACTCCCGGTGCCGGGTCAGCCGCCACACATGACTGATAAGAGCAGCCGATATATTGCTCGAGGCCTCGGTGGAAACGCCGGGGCCTTATTGTCATCTATCTTTCGAAACCAGTTGACGTGGTGCCCGCTGTAGGGACCGAGATCATAATCGCATCCGAATAGGGTCCCGTCAAGACCCCCCCGCACGGACGCGGCCCGTAAACATTTGTTTGCGGGCCCGGCTACTCCCCGCCCCCCGTCGCCACCGGCTCCGCCGCCTTCGCCTCTTCCACCATGCGGGCCACATCGGCCAGAAGCTGCCGGGCATCGTAGACGATGCCGTCCTTGATCGTGTATCTGACGCCGCCGACGCGTTCGACCTCACCGGTCTCATCGTCGAGCCGCAGCGTGCCGCTGCCGTACAGCACCTTGAGGTCCTGGATCGGGCTCTGCTCGACGATCAGCAGGTCGGCCAACAGGCCCGGGCGGATGATTCCGAACTCGATGGCCCGGCCCTTGGGCTCGTGGAGGGTCTCGGCCCCGTGGAGCGTTGCCGAGCGGATGACCTCCAGAGGGTGGAAACCGGCCTCTTGGAGCAGCTCGAGCTCACGGATGTAATCGAAACCGTAGAGCTTGTAGATGAACCCCGCGTCGGAGCCGGCGGTCACACGGCCGCCGCGGTTTTTGTAATCGTTGAGGAAGCTCATCCAGATGCGGTAGTTCTGCCGCCACTCGATCTCGTCCTGGGTGGTCCAGCTGAACCAGTAAGAGCCGTGACTCTCGCGGCTGGGCTGGTAGAAGCGCCATAGCGAGGGCAGCGTGTAGGTGTCGTGCCAGTCGGCCTCGCGGGCGCGCTGAACGTCGCGGTTCGCTTCGTAGATTGTCATCGTCGGCGAGATGACGAAGTCCAACTCGAGCAACTCGTCGATCACGGCGTTCCACTTCTCGCTGCCCCGCTTCGCCGCCTGTTTCCAGAGGCGTCCCGCCTGACCGAAGCGGTGATACTCGTCATTGTAGTTGTAGTCGTAGCGGAAGTCCTGGACGGTGCGATCTTCGAACAGCGCCTCGGGCAGCCCGTACCAGTGCTCGAGCGACCCTAGCCCCAGTCTGGCGGCATCCAGCGCGTCCATGCGGGCGACGCCCATCTGTCCCAGGTGTGCCTGGGTCCCGAGTCCGTTGTTCCGAGCCTCGTCGATGAGCGCCTCCATGATCTCCGGGTCGTAGGAGCCGAGTTTCAGCCCGTCCACACCTCTTCGCGCCGCCCAGCGCACCCACTCCCGCGCCTTCTGCGGCGAATCGATGGGCCCCTCCTCCCAGCCCGCGCCGGGACGCACGTAGACGAAGACGCGGGGCGCAACAATCTCGTTGCGCGCGCTGCGCTCTCTTGCCTCCAGCGTCCAATCGACACCGTTGCCTGAGCCCGGATCGCGGATCGTCGTTATGCCGTGACCCATCCACAGTTTGTAGACGTATTCGGCCGGTGTTCCCTGCGACCTGCCGCCGGTATGGGCGTGCGTGTCTATGAGGCCCGGCAGCACGTACATGCCGTGGGCGTCGATCTCACGGGTCGCGTCACCGGGCCGCCTCGACTCGTTGATCGGCAGGCCGGGGGTACCGACGCTCCTCACCTGTACGATCCGGTTCCCCTCGATCACGATATCGATGGGCCCACGGGGCGGCGCACCGGTTCCATCGATCACCGTGGCGCCACGGATGATCAGGCGCTCGAACGGGCCCTCGCCCTCTTCGGGGCCTCGATCGGGCGCGTGCTGGACGGTCCGTCGTTCCTGGGTCTCCTGCGACTCAACGTCGGCCACGACCGTGAGGTTGAGTGCCCCTAGAACGGCAAGTGCCAACGGTAGACGCATCGGTACCTCCCTCTTGTGGCTCGTCCCACTCATTACGTTTCGTCCTCCACCAGGTCGCTACGCCGGATCACGCGGCCAGGATAGAGACCGGTCGGCCTCCCGGCCGAGTAGACTTCTATCCCATTCACCCACACCCGATCGACACCTACTGAGGGGAGCTGCGGTTCCCCGATGGTTGCCCGGTCGGCGATCGCGGCCGGATCGAAGAGAACCAGGTCCGCAAAAGCTCCGGGCCGAATCACTCCTCTGTCCACCAGGCCCATGTTGCGTGCCGGGAGACCCGACATCTTGTGAACCGCCTCTTCCAGGGTCAACGCTGCGGTCTCGCGAACGTACAGGCGCAGTACCCGTGGAAAGGTGCCGAAACCTCTCGGGTGACCGCCGTCCAGCTCACCATCGGAGCAGATGTCCGTGTACGGCCAGGCGATGAGCCCAGCTACATCATCGGGGTCCATGCTCGTGCCCATGACGCTCTCCGTCGATTCGCCGGTCTCGGCTTCCAGCGCCTGGGATTCCGCAATCAGATCCAGATACGCGGTCACCGGATCCACGCCTCGAAGCTCCGCGATTTCGGCTATAGTCTTGCCCGCGTACGAGGGCTCGGGATCGAATCGAGTCAGGCGCATCCCCTCGGCCGGGGCGAGCTCGCTCAGCGCAAAGGCCGCGGCCTCCCGGTCTTCGTAGTCGCGCTCGGGAAAAAGCACCGTCAGAGTCGACTGCCAGTACTCGTACGGGTACACGCAGGCCATGACATCGACACCCGCCGCCCGTGCCTCGTCTAAGCGCGCCAGCAGGCGGTCCGCCTGCCCCCAGAGGCTGCGCATGGCAAGCTTCATGTGAGTGACCTGGACTGGAATTCCGGCCTCATCTCCGATGCGAATAGTTTCCTCGATCGCCCCGAAGAGGCGGCGGTCCTCGCTGCGGATATGGCTAGCGTAACGACCACCGACAGCGGCGGCTACGCGGGCCAGCGCGACAACCTCTTCCGTCTCCGAGTAGATGCCCGGATCGTACTCGAGCCCCGTCGAGAGGCCGAGTGCGCCAGCCGCGAGCTCCTCCTGCAAGAGTTCGCGCATGCTGTCGATCTCTGTCGGCGTTGCGGCGCGACGGAAGTCATCGCCCATCACTTCCAGGCGGATGCTGCCGTGACCTACGAACGACGCCAGGTTGATCGCTACCGGGTCATCCTCGAGTCGCTTGAAGTACTCGCGGAGTGGGAAGTGCGAGCCACCATCCTGACCGACGATCGCCGTGGTAATCCCCTGGCTCACACCGCCAAGGGCGGCTGGGTCCTCTTCGAGCCCACGACTGTAGTGGGAGTGGGTATCGATGAAGCCGGGGGCAAGTACGAGACCGCGGCCGTCTACCACCGCCTCGCCGGGGGCCGCCACCAGCTCCCCCACCTCGGCGACTCGGTCCGCCTCGATCCGGACGTCTGCCGCTCGCTGGGGAGCGCCCGTCCCATCTACCACCTGTACGTTGGTGATCAGAGTGGTCGAAGCCGAGGCTGGAACTTCAGCACAGCCCGCGAGGGACACCGCTGACATAATCGCCGCGAACGCTATCGACCTGCGCATTCTCTTCCTCCCGGGTAAGCCCCGGTCAGGCATCAGGGCCGCTCTGCTTGTCATGTTGAAGCGGGCTTAAGATCGGTACTGAGCGGCTACCTGGCAAACCACGCGGTACAGGACCGGTGGGAGAGGGTATTTGCGACCTGCCTGAAGATCGCTAATTTGGATGTGCGAGCCACGGCCAAAATCTGGGGTAGGAAGTCGACTCAATGCCTATTGAACCGCTCGGTCAGGAAGAGATAAGGAACTGGCTGACGAGGCGCGAGCTGTTCGCGAGCCTGCGTCGGCTGCGGCGCTGCAGGAACGGTCACTTCTCCTGCTCGACCCACACGGACGGGCCGTGTTTCGAGGTCCTGCATGACCGGTTCCGCGCTATGGCCCGGGATCGAGCGAACGAGCTGGTAGCCTGCGGTGCCGATCGAGCGAAGCTATGGAGCTCGATCTACCGGAACTTCCCGGTCCTCGCCCCGACGACGGTGGATTCGATCATCGACGAGGCCTTCGACTACGGCGTCCCCACCGCGGAGCACTAGACGGACATCACCGCCTGCGCTCGCCAGATGTAGATGGACGCCACCGTTCGATAGGGACGCCAACGCTCGGCGCGCTCCAGCATCTCTTCCACGCTATTGCAGCCGAAGTAACGCTCCATCCCCTTTCGGATCCCCAGGTCGCCCACCGGAAAGATGTCCGCTCGGCGCATGGAGAACATCAAGAACATCTCCGCGGTCCAGCGGCCGATACCGACGATCGCGGTGAGCCGCTCGAGGATCTCATCGTCGCTCAGGCGCGAGAAGCGTACACCGCTCAAGTCGCCGACCTCGAATGCTTCCGCCAGCGCGTGGAGATAACGCGCCTTTTGCCGCGACACACCGGCGGCGCGCAGCTTCTTCGTGGGGGTCGAGCGCACCGATCGCGGGTCGGGAAAACGACGCTGCGGATAGAGCGCTCTCACCCGGCCGATGATCGTCCGGGCCGCCGCACCCGAGACCTGTTGGGCGAGTATGGCGCAGCAGAGGACCCAGAAGTAGGGGCGATGGCCCCGCAGTTCGATGGGGCCGACCGCCTTGATGAGCGGTCGCATGGCGGGATCGCGACGTAGGACCGTTACAGCGTCACTCACCGTCCGGCGCCCGGAGCCGCTGGAGCTCGCTGACACCGGCCCTGACGGCCCGCTAGTCCTCGAGGCCCTTGGGGGGCCCCAGGATGTCGGCCCAGATGATCGCTTTCTGCGCCGCGCTCCAGTCCGCCCGGTCGGGGAGTGGTCCGCGCCGACGCCGCCTACCCGGCTCCGCCCGTTCGTCTACGTAGCGCTCGTGGAACTCGGCGTGCGAAGCCACCGGCTTGGTCACATCGTAGCGATCGTGGAAGCGCTCGTGGTCCTCCGGCCGGCGCGGTCGCTCGAGCGAAACGGCCTCGCCGCGCTCCATGATCGCCCGCTCCTCGAGCGACGGGGGGGGTTCGAGCTCGCGGAGCGGTCGCCGGGTCAGCGCCGGCCCTCGCCGACGCTGGGCGGCGACTTCCCTGCGCGCCCGGGTGATGGCGGCGCCGCGCTCGCCGGCGCGTTCCCGGCCCCTGTCTGGCACCTCGCGGCGCGAGCCGGGATAGACCACCGGCTCACGACCGACGGGCGCTGGGGGCGCGGGGGGCGCGGGGGGCGCGGCTTGCGCGGGGTGCACCGGGGGAGGTGCACGGTGCGCCGGATGCGCTGAAGGGGGCGCACCGCCGGCCGGGTGGCCCGCAGGCCCAGCCCGCGCAGTCGAGGGCGGCGCAGCCTCGGCGGGACCCTCGATCCGCGGTTTTCGCTCGAGGTTGATGCCCAGCTCCTCGGCGATCAGGTCCTGGAGGCCGGCCGGGAGCCCCTCGAGCGCTCCTTCATCTCGCGGCTGCGTCTTGCGCTGGGTCGGCGCTTCGCCTTTCGCCTTCTGGGCGGCCTTGAGGACTCTCTCGACCACCCCGATCACGATGAAGAAGATGATGAGCGTGAGAAATTCGTCCACGACGGAACCCCTCGCCTAGGGCATCAGTTGTTGCCGTCGCCCGGCGGCAGCTCCTTGCCGCCCTTGGCGATCGAATCCCGCATCCCTGTATCGCTCACGATGTTCTGGTAGCGGGCGTAGTCCATGACCCCCAGGTTGCCCGCCCGGAACGCTTCAGCCATAGCCAGCGGCACCTGCGCCTCCGCCTCGACCACCCGCGCGCGCATCTCTTCGACCAGCGCCCTCTTCTCCTGCTCCTCCGCCACCGCCATCGCGCGCCGCTGCTCGGCCTTCGCCTGGAAGACCCGCTTGTCGGCCTCAGCCTGGTCGGCCTGCAGCTCGGCGCCGATGTTCTTGCCGACGTCGACGTCCGCGATGTCGATGGAGAGGATCTCGAACGCCGTTCCCGAATCGAGACCCTTCTCCAACACCGTCTTCGAGATCGAGTCGGGGTTCTCGAGCACGGCCTTGTGACTACCAGCCGAGCCGATGGTCGAGACGATACCCTCGCCGACCCGGGCCAGGATGGTCTCCTCGCCGGCGCCACCGACCAAGCGGTGGATGTTCGCGCGAACGGTCACCCGCGCGGTGGCGATCAACTGGATGCCGTCCTTCGCCATCGCCGCGACTTTCGGCGTCTGGATGACCTTCGGGTTCACCGAAACGTGCACCGCCTCGAGCACGTCACGGCCGGCAAGATCGATCGCAGCCGCCCGCTGGAAGTCGAGGTCGATGTTCGCCTTGTCGGCGCTGATCAGCGCGTTGACCACGTTCCCGACGTTACCGCCGGCCAGGTAGTGCGCCTCGAGTTCGCGTATGCTCAGCTTGAGCCCGGCCTTGGTCGCCGAGATTAGCGGCCAGATGATCGTCGCCGGGCTCACCCGGCGCAACCGCATCCCGATCAGGGTGGTGAGGGGAACGTAAGCCCCCGAGGCCAGCGCGGTGATCCACAGCCGTACCGGGACCATCCAGAAAATGAACATGATCAGCAGGAAACCGCCGATCACCAGAAACGCCGTGCCACCAACGAACCACTCTTCCATCTTCGTCTCCCTTCTATATGTCGGCCGGCGACCGAGCGCCGACCGTCAGCCTAATGCGAATTACTCTTCCTCTTTCACTTCGCGCACGACGTGTCGGTAGCCCTCGGATTGGATGATCGCGATCTTGCTACCCTCGTCGATCCAGGGGCCCTCGCTGACTACGTCGATCCGTTCCGTGCCGAAAATACCGGTCCCGGCCGGCCTCAATGACGTAGCCGCAACGCCCACCTGGCCTTCCAGGTCGCGCCGCACATCGCCCGAGATGTACCCTGCTTCCCTAGTCGTCGCCGCACGCAGGAAGATGCCGCCCAGCCGGCGACTCCACTTCAGATGCCGCAGGAACGCGTAGGCGAACGCTCCCGTCAGGGCCATCGCCACACCGATCGCCGCGAACGCCGTCCCCATGTCCATCAACGTCGGGAACCGGCCAATCATCGACATCACGAGTCCGGCGCCCAGCGCTACTATGCCGGCCGCGCCTGCGACGCCGAACCCGGGTATGACAAACACCTCGAGCGCGACCAGGACGAGACCCGCCGCGATCAGGATCATCTCCTCCCAACCTGCCAGGCCGACGATCAGGTGCGCGCCAAAGAACAGGCCCAGCCCGATCAGACCCACGAGCCCGCCGACGCCGAAGCCCGGCGTCTTGACCTCGAACAAGAGACCCAGGAACCCGAGGGTGAGCAGTAGCGGCGCAAATACCGGGTTGGTCAGGAAGCGCACGATGTTCTCCGCCCAGTTGGGGCTCATCGTGCGCACCGTGGCGTCCCGTTCCCCAAGCTCGACCAGCAGTTCGTCGAGCGTGGCGAACTCGCCTCTCGCGTAACCGACCTCCAGCGCCTCCTCCGCCGACAGCGTCAGCAGCTTGCCAGCCTCGACCACGCCGGGGACCGCTATCTCCTCATCGACCATCGCCTCGGCGACTCGCGGATCGAGCCCCTGCGCCTCGGCCAGAGCCCTGAACTCCGAGCGCATCGCGCTCACCATCTTCTCGCTCGCCTTTTCGCCGCTGCCGATGATTGGCGTTGCCGCGCCGATCGTCGCACCCGGCCGCACGTAGATCGCCTGCGCCGATAGTGCGATCATCGCGCCCGCCGAGAGCGCACGATCTACGTAAGCGTAAACCGGGACCGGCGATTCCTGCACCGCATCGACGATCTGCCACGCCGCATCCACTCGGCCACCTGGCGTGTTGATGTCGAGCACGGCGAACCGCGCCCCCATCTCCAAGGCGCTCTCCAGGCTGCGCTTCACATACGGGCCCAGCCCCCTGTCTATCGTCCCCTCGATCGGGATGCGATAGACCTCTTGGGCTTCCAATCCGGCCGGGGCCAGCGCCAACGCCAGCGCCGGCAATAGGAGAAACCGAAGTACGTGTCGCTGAGTCTTCATGGCCGCAGCTCGTCGACAGGCCCGAGTTCCGATTTGGGGTGAAGCGGTCCGGGATGTCCCGTAAAGCCAGTGGTGATAAGGAGAAAATACACCCCGCCGCCCGCCCCTGCAACGCACCCCCCCACCAGCCTATACACGCGAATCGCTCCATTCTTCAGCATCGACCCCGTCTCCCCTCGCTTGCACGGGCGCGGACCCTCGGATAGCTTCCTCGATCGAGCGTTCGATATATTACCTCAAATCCTAAGCGAGACCTTCAAGAAACACGCCCTGCGACCATGGCTGACACCGCATCACCCACGTCGACGGAGCACGAGGAGAAGCTCGAGCGGCTGCTCACCATAGCCGCCGAGATCTTCGCCGAGAAGGGTTACCACAACGCCTCGATTCGCGACATCTCGAAGCGAGCCGGGACCAGCCTCTCGGGCCTCTATTACTACTTCGCCAGCAAGGAAGAGCTCCTGTTCATGATCCAGGACCGGAGCCTTCGCAAAGTGCTGACGACGCTGAGAGGCAAGTTGGAGGGCGTCGACAGCGCGGAAGAGAAGCTGCGAACCCTCGTGCACAATCATGTCGGCTTCTTCTCAGAGAATATGGCGGCGATGCGGGTGATCACCCACGAGTACGATTCGTTGGAAGGCGAGTATCGCACGAGGATCACCGAGTTACGGCGCGAGTACTCGGACGTATGCCAGGAGATCCTGCGCGAGGTGCGGCGCTTCACCAGCGCCGGCGACGTTGCTCCGCTCAATGTCGCCACCTCGGCGCTTTTTGGCATGATGAACTGGATTTACGCGTGGTATACCCCGGGCAGCAATGTGCCCGTCGAACGACTCGCTGAGCACCTCTACAGACTCTTCACCGGCGGCTTCATCGGCCGTCCTGGCAAGTCCTCGAGAGGGAGAAGAGCCGGTTAACCCGCCTCAACCATCGACATTTGGAGGAACGAGCATGAGCGAGAAGAAGGGCAATCTCGTTGGCTATTCGGTAAAGGACGGGATCGGGATCCTGGAGTTGAACGATCCCCCGGCCAACACCTACACGTACGAGATGATGCGCGAACTGGACGATGCGATCCTCGAGGCGCGCTTCGACTCGAACGTCCATGTCATCGTGATTCGTGGAACCGGCGACAAGTTCTTCTGCGCCGGCGCCGACATCAACATGCTTCAGACGTCCGACCCGTACTTCAAGTACTACTTCTGCCTCCACGCCAACGAGACCCTCAATCGCCTCGAGCAGACGCCGAAGCTGGTGATCGCGGCGCTCAACGGCCACACCGTGGGCGGAGGCCTGGAGATCGCCCTCGCCGCCGACATCCGGGTCGCTAAACAGGGCGGCGGCAAGATCGGGCTGCCGGAGGTGAATCTCGGTGTGCTGCCGGGCACCGGCGGAACCCAACGCCTGGGGCGGCTCGTTGGAAAGTCGAAGGCGATCGAGTTGATGGCCACCGGCGAGACCTTCGCCTTCGCAAAGGGTCTGGAACTGGGCCTCATCAACCAGATCTTCGAGGCGGACGGGTTCTGGGACAAGGTAATGGAGTACGCGAGACAGTTCGTGCCGCCGCACGGCGCCTCAAAGGCGGTCGGCCGCATCAAGCGAGCCGTTTGCAGCGGCATCGAGGTCCCCTTCGGCGAGGGCCTCGCCATCGAGCGCGAGATGCAGCAGCAGTTGTTTGAATCCGCGGATGCGCGGGAAGGGCTGGCGGCTTACGTGGAGAAGCGGAAGCCGGAGTTCGGCGGAAAGTAAGCAGTAGGCAGTGAGCAGTGAGCGGTAAGTACCAGGTTACTGCTCACTGCTCACCGCTCACCACCCACCAGGCGACCAAATGGACGTCGAACTACAAACCAAACTCTTCATCGGCAACGAATTCGTCGATTCGGCGGACGGCTCCACCTTTGTGGTCGAAAACCCCGCCGAGGCTACGACCCTCGCGGAGGTTGCTGAGGCGAAGGAAGCAGACATAGACCGCGCAGTATCCGCAGCAAGACGTGCGTTCGAATCCGACGAGTGGCAGGGGTTGGCCGCGCGCCAGCGTGGCCGACTGCTCTACCGTTTGGCAGATCTGGTGGAGGAGAACGCCGACGAGTTGGCGCGTATTGAGACGCTGCAGAACGGCAAACCGTACTTCGAGTCTCGGCAGGTCGACCTACCCGAGCTGGTCGAGATCCTCCGCTACTATGCGGGCTGGGCCGACAAGATACAGGGCGAGACGATTCCGGTTGCGGGCCCCGTGCTCAACTACACGCGGCGCGAGCCGCTGGGCGCGGTCGGCGCCATCGTGCCGTGGAATTTCCCGCTCCTGCTCGCCGTCTGGAAGGTGGCCCCTGCCCTGGCATGTGGTAACACCGTAGTGCTGAAGCCGGCAGAGGAGACGCCGCTAACCGCTCTCAAGCTAGGCGAGCTGGCCGCCCAGGCGGGCTTTCCGGCCGGCGCCCTCAACGTGGTCCCCGGCTACGGGCCGACGGCGGGCGCCTCCCTCGTCCGTCACGGCGGGGTGGACAAGATCGCCTTCACCGGCTCGACCGAGGTCGGACGGGAGATCATGCGGGAAGCGGCGGCGAACCTGAAGCCGGTCACACTGGAACTGGGTGGTAAGTCGCCAAATATCGTCTTCGCCGACGCCGACTTGAAGGCCGCCGTGCGAGGCGTGACCACCGGCATCTTCTACGGCAAAGGTGAGGTTTGCGCCGCAGGCTCGCGGCTATTCGTCGAGGCCAGCATACACGACCAGTTTGTGGAGCAGTTGGCCGAGCGCGCCAAAAAGATGACGCCCGGCGACCCGTTCGATAAGAACACGCGTCTGGGGGCCATCGTATCGGAGCGCCAGCTGGATCGCGTGCTCGGCTATGTCGAACGCGGTCGTGAGGAGGGCGCCGAGCTACTGATCGGCGGCGCACGCGTCGACCGTCCCGGCTACTTCGTCGAAGCCGCGGTCTTCGACGGAGTGAAGCCCGAGATGACCATCGCCCGAGAGGAGATCTTTGGCCCGGTCCTCGCCGCGCTCTCCTTCGACGACGTCGACGAGGCCATCGCCCTCGGCAACCAGACGATTTACGGCCTAGCCGCCGGCGTCTGGACGCAGGATGTGAAAAAGGCCCACAGAGTCGCCCATGGACTGCACGCCGGCACCGTCTGGGTGAACACCTACAACCGCTACGACCCCGCCGCCCCGTTCGGCGGCTACAAGCAGAGCGGCTTCGGTCGCGACCTGGGCATGCACGCCCTCGAGGGTTACACCCAGGTGAAGAACATCTGGATCGACCTGAGCTAGCATGCCCAAGCCTTCAGGCCCAAGCGATCAGAGCGCTCGTCGAGCGGACCGGCGTGGCCGTCGATCAGGTGGAAGACGTAGTGATGGGCTGCACGAACCAGGCCGGCGAGGACAACCGAAACGTCGCGCGGATGGGGTCCTTGCTGGCCGGGCTACCGGTCGAAGCGGCGGGGCAAACGGTGAACCGTCTGTGCGGCTCAGGCTTGCAGGCGATCGTCAGTGCCGGACACGCCATCGCGGCGGGTGAAGGTGATGTCTTCGTCGCCGGCGGCGTCGAGAGCATGTCCCGAGCGCCGTACGTGATGCTGAAGCCCGAGCGAGACTTCGCGCGCGGCAGCCCCCCGCTCGAGGACAGCGTTCTGGGCTGGCGCTTCGTGAACCCCGCCATGCCTGGCGGGTGGAAGGTCTCGCTGGGCGAAACGGCGGAGATCGTCGCCGAGCGCCACGGTGTCTCGCGAGAAGACCAGGACACGTTTTCGCTCGACAGCCAAGTGCGCGCCGCAGCCGCCGTCGAAGCGGGTCGCTTCAAGGATGAGATCGTGCCGGTGGAGATTCGGCGGCGCAAAGGCTCGCCGATCGTCGTCGAGCCCGACTGCATGGGGATCGGTCCAGTCCCCGCCACCCGCAAGGTCCTGGAGCGCACCGGCCTCGCAGTAGACGACCTGGATCTCGTCGAGCTCAACGAGGCGTTCGCCGCCCAGGCGGTCGCCTGCATACGCGAGCTGGGGCTAGATTACGAGAAGACCAACGTGAATGGCGGCGCCATCGCCCTGGGTCATCCCCTGAGCTGCACCGGCGCGCGCCTGATGACGACTCTGGTGCACGAGATGGGGCGGCGGCGGGCACGCTACGGCCTCTGCACCATGTGCATCGGCGTCGGCCAGGGGATCGCGACGATCGTCGAGAGAGAGCGATAGCACATCGCCGCCCAGTTGAACGAGAGAGTCCAAATGGTTTCTTCCCTCGTGCGTGAGCTCCTGCGCAGACGCGTACCTCAGGTCCTGGGCGTTTATCTCGCCGTGGGCTGGGGAATCCTCGAGTTCAGCGACTGGCTGGTCAACCGTTACCTCCTTTCGCCCCACATCCTCGACTTCAGCCTCCTCACCTGGGCGACGATGATCCCCACGGTCTCTATGCTGGCCTGGTTCCACGGGGCACCGGGCCCCGACCGCTGGACGAAGGCGGAGAAGATAGGCATCCCGGCGAACCTGGTGGCCGCGGCGATCCTGCTGGTCTCCGTGTTCGGCGGCAAGGACCTCGGAGCGGCGACCACTTCTCTCAGCTTCGAGGACGAGACCGGTCGGACGATCGAGCGCACCGTGCCGAAGAACGAGTTCATAAAGAGCGTTGCGGTCTACTTCTTCGACAACACTTCGGCCGATACCACCATCGACTGGCTGCGTTACGCAATCCCGTGGACGCTCAAATACGACCTCGAGCAGGACCTGTTCGTCGACGTTCGAAGTTCGGACCTCACTCTCCGTCGTCTGCGAGAGCGTGGCTTCCCTGAGGGACTCGACGTACCACTCACGCTCAAGCGCGAGATCGCGACCAACCTGCACCTCGGTCACTTCCTGACCGGATCGGTGGCAGAGGAAGACGGTCGGATCGTCGTGACGACTTCACTCTACGAGACTCGTCGCGGAAAACTCGTCGCTGCACGCACTTTCTTCGCCGACGACCTTTTTGGACTCATCGACGAGATATCCGTTCAGCTCAAGCACGATCTGAGCGTCCCCGCACACTACATCGAACAGGCCACGGATTTGCCGGTCTCGGAGATCCTGACCTCGTCTCTGCCCGCCTACCGTCATTTCGTCGACGGCGGCTACGCAGCCGTGGTCGAACTCGACTGGGAACGGGCGAGTGCACATCTCGAAGACGCTATAGCCGTGGACAGTCAGTTCGCTATCGCGCATCTCGTCTTATTCGGCACCCGTCTGCAGCTGAATCAGACTGAGGCCGCCCAAGATGCGATAGAGACCGTCATGGGCCTTATCTACAAGCTGCCCGAACGGTCTCAGCTCTCGGCCAGGACGGCCTACTACTTCCTCACAGGGGACATGGACAGGGCGCTGACCGCCGCAGAGATGCATGCTGAGCTTTACCCCCGGGATATCGAGGCTCAGCTCACGTTGGCCGATTACTACGAATCAAAAGGCGATAGGCAGCAGGCAACCGGGGCGCTGCTAAGGGTACTCGAGCTCGACCCCGGCCGTGTGGAAGTGCTCCTGAGAATCGGAGAACTCTACAAGGCAGAGGGGGATTTCGATGCCGCGCTCGAATATCTCCAGCGTTATGCCACCGAGATGCCAACTGATCCGACGTCGTTCATCGCCCTCGGTGACCTTTACAACTTGACCGCAGAGCTTGCCGAGGCAGCCGTCCAGTACGAGAAAGCCCTCGTGGCCGACCCGAGCAACGTCAGAGCTCGTGTCCGATTGGCGGAGGTCGACGCGGGGCTCGGCAACTTCGACCGTGCCCTACCCGGCTTCGAGGAAGCGCTCGCAGCCTGCGTGACTCCCGAGCAGCGAGCGCTGGTTTACGGGGCACTGCAGTCGTACCACGAGTGGCGAGGACAGCCGAGAGTGGCCCTGGACTACATGCACCTACGCTTGGCCGAGATCGAGGAGTTCCAAGGACCGTTCCAAGCTGTTCAGCAAAGGCTTCAGAACCTCAGACTGTACGTGAAGGCGGGAGCGGCAGACGTGGCGCTGGACAGCCTCGCCTCGCTCGCATCCCAGCTCTCTCCACCCTTCGATCTGCTGTTGCCCTGGGGTAAGGTCGGCGTGTACCTCCAGCTGGAGAACGCCGACTCGGTAGAGGCGGCCCTGGAGGGACTCGAACGCTTCATCGAAGGCTTCGCCTTCGAGGCGATGCGGCCCTATGTGACCTACCTCGAAGGACGAGTACTCGAGATCAGAGGGAACTGCGAGGGCGCCATTCCGAAGTTCGAGGGTGCGGTGAGCCAGCATTTCGCTCTTGGTGCGAACGTGGACCTGGGGCGGTGTTACCGGACCCTAGGCAGGCTCGAAGACGCGGAGCGCCAGCTCCAGCGGGCGCTTGAGGTCCGGCCCGCCGACCCAACGGCCAACTACGAGATCGCCCTCGTCTATGCGGAAAGAGGCGATCGCGATCTGGCGCTCGAGCATCTGCAGACCGCACTCGATACATGGGCTGACGCCGAACCCGTGTACAAGCCCGCTCGTAAAGCCAGAGAGAAACTGACGGAACTCAGCGGCGGCTGATCGGGGCCGCGCACAGCGTCCCCTCGATCTTGCCGCCGTAGAAACTCCGCCCACTTTTTCCACGCCTCTCAACGAGCCTTCGACCTGGGACGACTGCCTCTCGCTTCCGAGGGCCGCGGGTCTTGCCGCCTCTTACGGCGAGAGTCATCCTATGACCCAACCCCAAAGAAGGAAGAGCGGAGGCCCCGGCGTTGGACTACAAAGACATCCTGGTGGGCGTGGAGGGCGGGATCGCCACTATCACCCTCAACCGCCCGGAAGTGCTGAACTCGTTCGCGAACCAGATGCGCCAGGAGATCGCCGCGGCGGTTCACGAGCTGGTCGATCATGAAGATGTGCGTGTGATGGTCATCACCGGCGCCGGCCGCGGTTTCTGTACGGGCGCCGATGTGAGCTACCTGAAGCGACTGCTAGACGCCAAAGACGAGATCGGGTTGCGCGACATCGTCGAGGCCGGCCGCGACGTCGTGACTGCGATCCGCAACGCGCCGCTGCCGGTGATCGCTTCGGTCAACGGTGCCGCCGCCGGCGGCGGCGCCAACCTCGCCCTCGCCTGCGACATCAGGATCGCAAGCGACCGTGCCAGTATCGGGCAGACCTTCAACAGAATCGGGCTCCATCCCGATTGGGGCGGCACATACTTCCTGCCCCGGCTCGTCGGACCGGCCGTCGCCGCCGAGCTCATGTTCAGCGGCGACATGATCGACGCCCAAGAGGCCTTCAGGCTGGGCATCTTCAATCGAGTCGTACCCGGTGACCGGCTCGAGGAAGAAACCGAGCAGCTGGCGCGCAAGCTGGCCGCCAAGCCCCCGCTCACGCTGCAGCTGATCAAGCAGGCAATCTACCGCAGCCAAGACGCCGACCTGGACGAGATGCTCGATATCGAGCTCGAGGCGCAGCTCCGCTGCGGTCGCTCGCAGGACGCCGCCGAGGGGATCTCGGCGTTCGTCGAGAAGCGCGAGCCCAGGTTCGGGAGGCGCGGATGACGATCCGGCGGGTCGGTGTGATCGGTGCCGGCGCCATGGGGCACGGCATAGCGCAGGTCGCGGCGCTAGCCGGTTATCGGGTCGTGCTGTTCGATGTGAACCGATCGGCTTTGCAAGGCGGGCTGGAGCGGATCCGCGCCAACCTCGAGAAGGGGGTCGAGCTCGGCAAGGTCGAGCCGCAGGATCGCGACGCTGCACTGGCCTATATCTCGACAACGACCGAGCTGGGCGATGCGGGCAAGGACGCGGACCTCGTTATCGAAGCGGCGCCCGAGGACCTCGAACTGAAGCGCCAGATCTTCGGCGACCTCGATGCGGCGTCGCCGGCGCAAGCGATCCTGGCGACCAACACGTCGTCGCTCAGCGTGACGAAGATCGCAGAGGCTACGAAGAACCCGGGCCGGGTGCTGGGGATGCACTTCTTCAATCCCGTCCACATCATGAAGCTGCTCGAGCTCGTTCGCACCGAGCACACGGCAGAATCGGCCATCGCTACGGCGCGCGCCGCCGGCGAAGCGATGGGTAAGACCTGCATTCTGGTCAAGGATTCGCCCGGGTTCGCGTCCAGCCGGCTCGGCCTCGTCCTGGGCATGGAAGCGGTGCGTATGCTCGACGAAGGCGTTGCCAGCGCCGAAGACATCGACACCGCGATGGAGCTGGGCTATGGCCATCCGATGGGGCCCTTCAAGCTGGCCGACCTCGTGGGCCTCGATGTGCGCTTGGCCATCGCCGAGTACCTGTACAGTGAGACCGGGAGCGATCGCTTTAGGCCTTCCGAGACGATCAAACGACTCGTTTCCGAGGGGAAGCTGGGAAAGAAGACCGGCGAAGGCTTCTACAAGTGGGATAACAAGTAAGGGAGGGTAGCGATATGGAGGGTAAGAACGTCGTCCTGATAGAGAAACACGACGGCATTGCAACGATCACGATCAACCGGCCCGACAAGTTGAACGCGCTCAACGCCGAGGTCCGGGTCGGGGTGGCGATGGCGCTGGAACAGCTGCGCCAGGATGACGATGTACGCGTAGCCGTCATCACCGGCGCCGGCGATAAGGCGTTCATCGCGGGCGCCGACATCGCCGAGTTCAAGGGGAAGTCGGGGGTCGAAGGATACCACTACATCCAGACCGGAGACGTCTATTCGGCGGTGGAGCGATTTCCCAAGCCGATCATCGCCATGGTCAACGGCTTCTGCCTGGGCGGCGGCTGCGAGGTCGCCCTGGCCTGCGACATCCGCATCGCCGGTGACAAGGCGAAGTTCGGCCAACCGGAGATCAACCTGGGACTCATACCCGGCGGCGGCGGCACACAGCGCCTGCCACGGCTGATCGGCCAGGGCCGAGCGATGCAGCTCATCTATACCGGCGACATCATCGACGCCGCCACGGCCGAGAAATACGGACTGGTCGACGAGGTCGTCCCCCAGGCCGAACTCAAGGACCGCGTCATGGCGTTGGCCGGCAAGATCGCCGAGAAGAGCCCCGCCGCGCTCCAGGCCACAAAGGAGAGCATCCGCGCCGCCTGGCAGATGCCGCTGGACGATGGTCTGCGATTCGAGAAGGCGTGGTTCGGTCTGCTGTTTTCGACCGAAGACATGGCCGAGGGAGTGGGCGCTTTTCTAGAGAAGAGAAAGCCGGAATTCAAAGGCAAGTAGTCTTCTTGGTGGGAATTCGGCAATCCATGACTGAGTGACTAATAGAACAATTGACTACTTGAATTCGGAATCTGGTTGTCCGGCCCAATCCAAATTCAGATGATCTATTAGTCTGTTAATCAAGTAGTCATGGATTGCCGAATTCCCAACAACTAACCCCCTTCGACCGATACACCTGAATGATACACAAACGTCTCGTCCCAACACTCGCTGTCCTGTTCTACCTGGCAATGGTCCTCTTCGTGACCTACCCGGGTTACGTCCCCTTCAACCAGATCCGCCCATTCGTCTTCGGCCTGCCCTTCTCGCTCTTCTGGCAGGTCGTCTGGATTAGCGCCTCGATCTTCGTGCTCGCCGGCGTCTTCCTCTGGGAGCAGCGCCGCGCCGAGAGCTCCGCACCGTCCGACGGCGAGCGAGAGTGATGGAGCGCTGGGTCACCGTCACCCTGGTCACCGCAGGCTACCTCGCCCTCTCGTTGTTGGTCGGCTGGATCTCGGGGCGCCGGGCGAGCGACACGGTGACGGGATACGTGGCAGGCGACCGCGGCTTCGGCCTGCTGGTCATGTACTTCGTCACGGGCGCGATGATGTTCAGCGCCTTCGCCTTTCTGGGCACACCGGGCTGGGCTTACAGCCGGGGCGCCGCCGCTTTCTACGTCTTCTCGTATGGTCTGCTCGGGTTCGCGCCCTGGTATTTCCTGGGTCCGATGGTGGCGCGGGTCGGCCGCGTATACGGCCATGTGACGCAGGCGGAACTACTGTCGCACCGATTCCAGAGCACGACGTTGTCGGTGCTCATCGCCATCGTCTCTATCATCGCGTTCATACCGTACATCGCGTTGCAGATGAAGGGCGCCGGGATCGTGTTCAACGCTGTGACGGACGGGCACGTGCCGATCTGGGCCGGCGCGCTGGCCGCTTACGCGGTGGTCTTACTCTACGTCCTGAAGAGCGGCGTGCTGGGAGTCGGCTGGACGAACACGTTTCAGGGGATCTTCATGCTGATCATCGCCTGGGTGCTCGGCCTCTGGCTGCCCAACCATCTGTATGGCGGCGTCGGCGCCATGTTCGAGCGCATCGCCGAGCTGCGCCCCGAACTGCTGACCGCTCCGGGACTAAGTGCAGACGGCAGTGGCTCCTGGGGATGGGGCGCGTACTCATCGGCGATTCTGGTGAGCGCCATCGGCGTCACCATGTGGCCGCATCTGTTCATGAAGGGGTTCGCGGCGAAGGACGATAAGACCATCAAACTGACGATGGTCCTCTACCCAACGTTCTTGCTCTTCCTGCTGCCGCTGTACTTCATCGCCTTCGCCGGGGTGCTTTTCGAGAGCAAGCCGCCGTCCGCCGACTTCATCCTGCCCCACATGATCCTGAGCACGAACGTGGCGCCGTTCGTCGTCGGCCTTTTCTGCGCCGGCGCGCTCGCCGCCAGCATGTCCACCGGTGACGCGATGCTTCACGCCTCGGCGTCGATTTACGTGCAGGACATGCACGGCAAGGTGTTCGACCGGAAGCTCAGCGATCACAGCCGCCGCAGACTCATCCGTATCGTCGCCGTCATCGTCGGCGTAGCCGCCTACTACACCGCGGTTAACACCGAAATGTCGCTGGTCGCGCTACTGCTCGCCGCCTACGGGGCGATCGTGCAACTCGCACCGATCACAGCAGCCGCCTTTTTCTGGAAGCGCGCCACAGCCGCAGGCGCTGTGACCGGGCTCGTCCTCGGCTCGCTGGTCACCCTGCTGCTCTACCTGTTCCCACAGTTCCGCCCCTTCGGTCTACATGAGGGGATCGTCGGGCTTGCAACGAACTGCCTGGCCCTCGTAGCGGTCAGCCTGATCACACCTCCATTGCAGCGGCAACACGTTGACTCCTTTGTAGATGCGAGCCGCCACGCCGTTTAACGTCCGGCCGCCCCTTGGCGTCACAAGAACGGAGGAGGCGCGGCCCCGCTGGGGGCCGCATGAGTGCCGGAGATAAGCACAAGTGAGCGGACTGTGAACACATACGAGACTCCCCGAATCCCGAGCCGCGCTCGCGCTACGGCGGTCCTCGCGCTTGCCACCGCCGTCCTTGGCGCCTGCACACCCAAGGCCCCTGACTCCGACATCCAGGCAGAGCTGACCAAGCTGCGCCAGGAACACCGGGCGCTGATGGCCGAGATCGTCGCCCTGAGAGGCGAGATGCGACAGCTCGCCGCCGGCGAGGCGGCCCCACCTAGTGAGACGCCGAGCTTCATTCCGCCCACTCCGACGCTCAGGCAGCCGGAGCGTGTCGCCGGCGCTGCGATCGCCGCGATACTCGACGCCTACCGCCAGGCCTTCGAGGCGGAGGATCTAGAGGGTGTGGAGCAGGTCTACGGTGGCGTGATACCGGCCGAGGACCTCAGGTACCTGGAGATCTGGTTCGACAGGACCGATGGGCTTCAGGTGAGCATGGAGCCGCAGAGCATAGAGGTTCACAACGGATCGGCAGATGCGCAGATAAGCCAGACGGTAGAATACAGGCTGAGCCGTACAGCTCAGCGCCGGACCCTTCGTCTCGATGTGCGAATGACCTTCGAAAGGCGTGGGGACGACTGGCAGCTGATCCGTGTCCAGGCACGCCGCTGAGCCCACCCCCGACTCGGCTCTACTCCTCGTAGATTAGGCGGCTACGCTCGAATAGCAGGCCGGACGGCTCATGCAATCCGAGGAAGACGAGTTCGCTGCGTACCTGTTCCAGCGGCTCGACGATCGCCGAGAGACTTGTACCCAAGCCTCCCAGCAAGAGCGGCGAGTGGGTGAGCAACAACTCGTGAACGAGCTGTTCCCTGAGTGCCAGCCCCATCAGGGTCGGACCACCCTCGAACCCGATGGTAGTGATCCCGCGTCGCCATAGCTCACTCCAGGTCTCCCGCAACGGATATTGCGAGCCGACGACAACGACATCCGGGGTCAGCTTCTTGAGCTCACCCACCCGCGCTTCCGCGGCCTCCATGACGAACAACGCCGTGCGGATCGACGGCTCGCGGAACACGGCGGACTCGGGTGGGATGTTGCCGGTGGCGGAAAAGAATACGTTAAGCGGCGCCACGTTGCCCTTTGCCTTCTTGCGCCGCTCGATCAGCTCTTTCTCGACCGGCGCTCCAACGGTCCGGTCGGCGCGCAGCGTGGCGGCTCCGACCAGGAACGCATCAACGCTCGCTCGCAGCTCCAACTGGCCGAAGCGATCGGCAGGCTGGCCCGCCATCCGGCCCACACCGCCCTGAAGTCCGTCCGTCGCTCGCCCGTCTTTTGACTGGATGAACAAACCGTAGGTATAGGGGACCTGGTGATGCTCGGCCCACTCCACACCACCCGGGAGGGGCGACAGGTCGCCCCAGATGGTCCGCCTCCCCTTCCTGAGAGCCTCGTCCTCGATCTTGTTGTAGAGGACGGTGATGGGCTCGAAGACCAGCTCACCGATCTTCATCAGCGTGTCGCGGGATCCTCCGCAGCGCCCCGCAGCAGCACCCTGAAGGTAGAGCCTTCGCCCGGCGTGCTGTCTACCTCTATACGACCGCCCTGGCGCTCGATGATCTCTTTGCAGATGGCCAATCCGAGCCCCATACCCGACTTCGTCTGCTTGGTCGTGAATCCCACGTCGAATATGTGATCGAGGTCGTCCGCCGTTATGCCCTTCCCCGTATCGCTGACCTCGACGACGGCGTACCCGCCGGAGCTACTCGTGCGAATAGTGATCGTCCCGTCGTCGCTGATCGCCTGGCTTGCGTTTAGCACCAGGTTCATGAACACCTGCTTTACCTGGCCCGGGAAGCCCTCCACCGCGGGAATTTCGCCGTATTGCTTCACGACCTCGATGCGGTGCTTCAGCTCGTGGCCCAGCAGTAATAGCGTGCTGTCCAGAGCCTCGTGCAGGTCAATGCTCCGCTTCGCCGCCTCGTCGGTGTGCCAGAGGCTCCGCGCGCTGGCCACCAGGTCGGTGATCACGTCGACGGCGACCTGATCGATCTCGACCACCTCATCGAGCGTATTCACCAACCCGCGGATCTGTTCGACCTCCGAATCATCGACGACGTCGTCGGCAAGGATCTCTAGGAGGCGGCTTATTGCCCTCTGAAGTACATCACGGTTACTGCGGATGGCACCAAGCGGCGTGTTCAACTCGTGAGCCAGCCCCGCCATGAGTTGTTGCAGGGAGCTATTGTCACCCTCACTCATAGAAGCGCTTGCAAGAGGCGCTTGCGGAATCCAGCCAGATCTTCGTGTGCCGACTCCAGCTCGGCCGCCCGCGCCTGGAGCTCTCTGACCAGAACGGCTCGCTCGACCCCGTTGCGGACGACTACCTGGAGGTGATCGTTATCCCACGGTTTCTCGAGATAGTAGTAAAGGCCTGCCTCGTTGATCGCGCGGATCGCGTTCTCCTTGTCGGCATATCCGGTGAGCAGGATCCGCGTCGTTTCCGGACGTTTATCCCTCATTGCCTTGAGGAACGTGATGCCGTCCATCTCCGGCATCATGAAATCCGCGATAACCACATCGATCCACTCACCGTCAGCAGTATCCAACGCCTGTACCGGCGAAGTGAACGTCAGCACTCGATACGTCGTCTCGAGCTCGAAAAAACTCCGCAAGGCGCTCGTAACCATCACTTCGTCATCAACGACCAGGATCGTCGCCTTCTGTTCTGACATCGTCTCTCCTACTTCGGGCTACGCCACCAGATTTCGTAGACGCCGCGCCAGGCCCGTCAGCAGCCCGCGGGCGAGCTCGGCGTGGTCGGCTAAGAGATCGTAGAAATCTTCCCTCGTTAGAATCAAGAGTTCGCTCGCCTCTGCGACCCGCGCCTCCATAAGACTGGCCGATCCGTCGATCAGGGCCCAGGTACCGAACGCCGTGCCCTCTTCGGCCATATAAACGTCCTCGTTCGCGCGGCGAAGCTCGACGGCCCCACGAATCACCACGTACATTGCTTCGGTCGGTTCTCCCTGCCTGATGAGAACCGTACCGGGCGTCACACTGATCTCCTCGGCGACGGAGGCCAGCAACGCCAGGTCCTCGGCGTGGGCGTCGCTCAGCAGATCGACTTGCTGAAGTAAGAACACCTTCTCGATCAGATTCATCTCGCTCAGCTCCGGCTGCGTTGCTTTCTCATCCATGCGTGCCAAGGCACGTTCTGCCAGGTCGCGCAATTCGGCGTTCGCGGACTCCCGAGCCCGCTGCAGCGCTTCACCCACCCACGGCTCGCCCAACTCCGACGCGGCCCAGAGTGCGCAGCTCGCCAGCCAGACATCGTCGTCCGCCATGAGCTCGGTCAACACATCACGGGCCTCTCGGTGACGGCTCTTGGCTACCCCTTCTTGAACCGCTGGGAGCAGGCGTTGGAACAGACCGTGCCCCACCGTCTGCTCCAGCCATTCGAGGGCATTCGCACGAGCTACGGTGCCGCCGCCCTCGATCGCTATGTACGATCGATAGACGCCGTGCGGCGGGTACCATAGACCAAGGGTTCGGAAGACTCGCTCGCGGTTGCTGAGCCAGGCTTCCGAGAGCGACCGCTGGAGCAGTTCCGCTGCCGGGCCCGTAAGCCCGAGGCCCGCCAGCGCCGAGGCAGCCTCGGCGTAGCGGGCGCCGGACGCCATCTCCCGGTGCAACACCTGCCCTACGGCCTCCACCGAGAACGCCAGGCCCGGACCGCGAGTCCGCAGCTTGTTGAGGGCCTTGAGCGCTCGGTAGTGAAGCAGACGGTCGGAGGGCGCGGCGACGACGATGCGGAGCATGTCATCGACCGTGGCTTGAGCAGGTATACGGGCCAGTACCGCCGGGATGTGACGGCGGACAGCCGGCTCGACAGACGAATCTTCGAGGTAGTCGGCCAGCGTCCCCTCGACCTGCTCACCCTGCATGAGCAGGGCCTCGCGTGCCGCTTCGCGTGTGGCGGCCGACCCGAGGGCGGAGATCAAGCTTGGCAGGTACTCACGTCGCCCGAGGCGACCGGCCGTCCTCAGAGCCGCTGCCGCAACCTCCGGCTCGGGATCCCTGAGCAGCGGGCCGAGCGCATCCCGGACCCGTGAATCGTCACCCATGGCTACAAGCGCGAGGGCGAGCTCGACACGAGCTTCGACCCCATCCCGCTGTGCCTCGGACTGCAGGCGCTCGAAGTACTCCGGTGCCACGACGGCAGGCCATTCGACCCACGCGCCTTCCTCGCCCAAGCAGGAGAGGGCGGCCACGCGCACGGACCGCTCGTCGGCATCGAGCAGCGACTTGATAACGTTCTCGGGATCCGCGCCTGCACTGCACAACAAGCGCACTGCAGCGACCCGCACACGTTCATCGGCGTCCGCGGTGAGCTCACGCACGCGCCGCCAGTCGACCTCCTCCGGGAAGTCCGTCAGCGCGTCAAGAGCCCGTTCTCGAATGCGTGGGCTCGCATTAGCCAGAAGTCCATGAAGGTCCTCGACCAGCGGGCGGGCGCTGGCCGGATCCGCCTGTTCTACCAGGTCCAGTGCGAAGGCGATACCGCGCTCGTCGCCGGACACGAGCGCCTGCTGGACGGCGGGTATCGTGCTGGCATCGGCCATCGACGCGAAGATGCCCTCAAAGCTGGCGAAGCGACCCCGGATGGATCGCGCCAGGCTCTTTACGTACTCGCGCCGCACCGCGATCGCTGCCGCCACCCAGATGACGCCCAGCGCCACGGCGACATAGCCGACCTTCCGGTAGTCGACGACCAGGATCGACGCGAAGATCAAGACGCTGGAGAGGGCTTTGCCCAGCCCCTTCTCCACCGCCATGTCAATGTATGCCTTCGCCTTGAGTTTGATGCTATCGGGGAGCGGCACATAAAGGATCTCGCGACCGGCACGCTCCGCACTGTAGCGGAACGAGGAATCCCCAGCCTTCGCCATTACGGCCGCCATCAGGCTCCACGTCACGGCGAGCGCGACGTTCGCCGTGAGCAACACAACGGGCAGCATGAGAACGACGAGCCCGACGCCCCAGCGGTGCAGGATCGGACGCAGAGCCGCCAGAACGACTAGGGGCAACCACTGGGTCGCGGCGAAGAACTTGCCCTGGAACGCGCCGATCGCGTCACGCGTCTCATACGTCTCGCCGACAATCTCGTTGAACTGGTAGTCGACCAGCTGCTTGACCAGCACAGTGAGCAGGACGGCCCCGGCAATCAGCAAGACGTGCTTGTTCCGGAAGATCGTCAGAAACTCGCCTAACGAATACTGCTCCCGGCGCCGTACCTCGGGCCGGCACATTGCGCCCGCCTGCGCCGCCAGGACGTAGGGAAGCGCTGCCGCGAACGCCACGACGAAGAACGCGGCTACCAGCAGCATGTTGGGCGCGCCCAGGCGCTCGACAAAGAAGCCGGTGATCGCAGCGCCGAACACGGCGCCGATCGAGCCCCCGGCAATGGCGAACGGATAGAGTCGCTTTGCCTCCCGGGCATCGAAGCAGAGCTGCGTCGCCATGAAGAATTGGGTGACCATGACGGCGGCGTACAGGTCGTACCAACCATAGAAGATCACGCCGAACGCCGTGCTTCCTTCGCGATACAACACGCGGAAGACCAGGAAACTGGCGGCGAAGAAGAGCGAGACGATGGGAATTAGCAGGCGCCACGGGATTCGGTCCGCCAGCCGATTATAGGGCACGACGAACAGAATCACGATCGCGCTGATCATGTAGACCTTATAGAACTCGCTGTCGGCGAGGCCCTCGAGCGCGAACGCGTTCCGGGTCGGCTTGAGGATGCCGACCGTAGTGACGACGAGGAAGAAGAGGCTGGCCATCATAGCAGCCTTGGCCGCATCTCCACGCCCAAGCTGAGGTAGTTGCGGGAAGAGTCTACGCAGAGCTTGCAAGGAACAGCTCCTCGAGTTTCTCGGCTAGGCCCACTGAGGGGGTTAAGATAACCGCTGGCGCGCCTTCAGCCAGAGTCCACGATGGCCGGCAGAGACATCTCTACCTCGGTGCCCAGGTTCGGCTTGCTTCTGACCCAGAACTCGCCGCCGTGGTCGTGTATGATCTGACGCCAAGTATAGAGGCCCCACGACGTCGCTACCCGACCTTCCTTAACCCGAAAGCTCGGCTCGAAGATCCCCCTCAGCTGCTCCGTTTCGATTCCACGCCCGGTGTCGGCAATCCGAATCCAGACAAAGCCCTTCTCGTGGCGGGTTGTAAGCCGTACCTCACCTTCCTCCTCGATGGCGTTGGCGGCGTTGTCGAGTAGGTCCTCGAACACCTCGCTGAGGCCAGCCGGGTGACCGATCACTTTGGGCAGTTCGGCGTATTCCCTGATCACGCTTATCCGGGTGCCCCAGCTACCCGAGAGCATGGTCACCGCATCGTTGAGAAGCGCGTTGACATCTACCGGGCGCCGTTGCGTCGCGTCGGCATCGAGATGGATCAGCCGCTCGAAACGAGCAACCAGGCGCGAGATACGCCGGAGAGCCTCGCGCGACATCTCGGCCGTCCCCTTGGCATCGGCCAGCAGGCGCGCCACGGCGTCCGGATCCTGGCTCCTCGCTGTTATCTCTTCCAGCAGCCGCTCGACCATCTGACCACCCGCCGCCAGCACCGCGAGCGGGTTGTTCAGTTCATGGCTCAGAGCGGCAGCCAGTCGACCCTGTGACCCGGAACGTCTCGCGGCCAAGAGGTCTGTCGCGGCTCGGGGCAATGCACCCGGGTCGAGCATCCAGCACACCGTCCAGACCGGTCCACCCTCCGTACCTTCGCTAGCGGGTCTCCTGCGCAGACACAGCACCCCGCACTCGGGGAACGAGAAGGCTTCACGCTCCGCGTCGCCCGACACCAGACGCGAGGCCAGGCGGTCGAGGTGAGGCAGGTGACCTACCAGCATGAGATCCGTGGTAGCCCCGGAAAGCGACTCGGCCAGCTCCTCGACAGCGGCCAGTGGCTCCAGGTTGGGTACCTGGGTGACCGGCGCGACGGCACCGCTACCGGCGGCCAGGATCTCGGCCGTCTGTCGGGCGCGCAGCTTCGTGCTGTGGTGTATGCCGCCAACCGAGAGCCTAATTCCACCCAAGAGAGCGGCCACGCGACGAGCCATCTCCGAACCGCCCTCGGTAAGCGGCCGTTCCGGGTCCTGTTCTTTTGGCTTAGCCTCGCCGTGGCGAACCAGATAAAGGTACACAGCGCTCCTCGCAGGGGTCCTGCCAGACTGCTCGAGAGACCCGCAACATATCGCGGATCCCGCGGCGTGTCGACGCCCCTGGCGACGCCGGCGAGAACCTTGTTTTTGTGCTGCCCGCTGCCCATGTTGCGCCTCCCAACCACTCAACATTGTCGCCACGAGATGAACGGATTGGTTTTGTCGGGCGGCGGCGCGCGCGCCGCCTACCAGGTCGGCGTGCTCTCCTACATCGCCGAGAAGGCGCCTGAGGTGAGCTTTCCCATCATCGTCGGCGTCTCGGCGGGCGCGATCAACGCGGCCTTCCTCGCCGGGCACCGTGGGACCTCAGCCGAGAATCTCCAGGCGCTCTCCAACTGCTGGATGAGCCTGAGCACCGAGCGCGTCTTCGACACGAACCTCGGCGTCCTCGGGCTGAGCGGGGCCCGCTGGCTCTGGACGGTCGGCGGCGGCGGCACGTCGCTGGGCCCTCGCGTGAAGGGCCTGCTGGACACGACACCGTTGCGAGGCTTCCTCGAGGAGCAGCTGCGCGTCGGCGGAATCGAGCTGAACGTCGCGGAGGGGCGACTACACGCCCTCGGGCTGACGGCGACCCGCTACGCGACGGGCCAGAGCGTTACGTTCGTACAGGGCGGTGAAGACGTACCTACGTGGGAGCGCGTTCGCCGTTGCGGGCTGCCCGCTAAGATAACCGTCGATCACGTGATGGCCTCGGGTTCGATTCCGCTCATCTTCCCCGCCATCGCGATCGACGGCGAGTACTACGGCGACGGCAGTATTCGCCAGGCGGCCCCGCTGGCGCCTGCCATCCATCTCGGCGCCCAGCGCCTGCTGGCCATCGCGACCCGCTACAGTCCCACCTTGGAAGAAGTCAAAGCGATGGCAGCCACCGGCTACCCGCCGCCGGCCCGGATCATCGGCGCCATGTTCAACAGCATCTTTCTCGATGCCCTGGAGGGCGACGCCGAGCGCCTGCAACGCATAAACCGCCTGCTCGATTCGCTGCCACCCGGTGCAGACAATTCGGACGGACTGAGACCGATCGACCTGTTCGTCATTCGACCGTCCCGCGACCTCGGCTCGTTGGCGGAGAAACACAAAGGCAGATTACCGCGCTCGTTGCGATTCCTCCTCCGCGGACTCGGCATCCATCGCATGCGCGGCGCCGAACTCCTCAGCTACCTCGTCTTCGAGGCGCCCTACATCGGTCGCATAATGGAGCTGGGCTACGAAGACGCTCTGACCCGGTGGGATGAGATCGAGCGTTTCTTCTCCGGGGGCGCCTGATCTTCTTAAAGGCCCAGCAAGCGGACGGCGTTGCCGGCGAGGATCGCCTGTTCCGTCGCTTCCGGAACTTCGAGCGCCCGGATACTGGCCAGCATCGACTCCAGACTTCCGATCATGTGCGGGTAGTCGCTCCCTGCGACCAGCTGCCCCGGCCCCGCGAACTCGAGAGCGAGTCGCAGCGCGCTCGGATCGAAGTTCACCGTGTCGTAGTAGAAGCGCCGCAGGCACGTGCTCGGGGGTTCCGTGATCTGGGCGCGGCACTCGCTGAACGCGTAGAAGCCGCGATCGAGCCGCTCGGCCAGATACGGGATCGCGCCGCCCAGATGCGCGAGCACCCAGCGGACGCCGGGGAACCGCTCGGGCACTCCAGCGAAGACCAGGTGGGCGGCAGCCAGTGTCGTGTCGAAGGTGAACCCCACCAAGGGCATCAGCCAGTACTCTTCCATAGCCTCCACACCCACCGGGTAAGTTGGGTGCACGTAGATCACGGCGCCGAGCTCATCCGCCCGCTCCCAGAGCGGCCAGAATCGCTGGTCGGCCAGCGGCACACCCTGGACGTTGCTGAAGACCATCGCGCCCGCCAGACCGAGCTCGCGCACAGCTCGGGTGAGCTCGGCGACCGACGCCTTCGGGTCGCTGAGCGGCAGCGTCGCCAGAGCGGTGAACCGACTGGGACGTTCCTCGACGATCCGCGCGAACGCGTCGTTCACTGCCCCGGCCAGCCGGACCGCCATCTCCGGTTCCTCGATGTCCAACCCGGGCGCTGTGAACGTCAGCACTTGAACGTCCACGCCCGCCTGGTCGAGGACACTCTCCCGATATTCGATGTCCCGGTGGCCGCGGACGGCAACATTTATGTCGCCGGGCGAGCGGAGGACTGGATTCCCTTCGGCATCTGTAGAGATCTGCACCCGGCACGACCCCGCGCGAAGCGCATCCAGGTACTCGGCCGGATAGAAGTGGTTGTGGAAGTCAACGACTCGCATGGACACCTCCTCGTTCATCTCCTCGGGCTCGCAGCCAGATGTAGTACACGGGGAGTCCCACCAGGACAAGCAGCAGTCCGAACGCGCTTTCGCCGGGCTCAGAGATCAGCTGATTCCCCACGATAACCGCCGTCGATAGCACGAAGACGATCGGAACCACCGGAAACCCCCAGACGGTGTAGCGCGGCGTGTACCCGGGCCGCCGCCGCAGCAGGAAGAGTCCCGCGGCCATCAGCCCGAAGAAGATCCATTCAGTGTAGACCACCCGCGTGAAGAGTGCCTGGTAGGTCCCGGTCACCACGAGGACCGCCGACCACACGGCCTGTGCGACGATCGCGCGGTGCGGGGTCCGGAACCGCGGGTGCACCTCGCCGAACCACCGGAAGAGCAGCCCATCGTTCGCCATCGCGTAGTAGACGCGGGGACCGGCGAGGATGATCCCGCTCAAGGCTCCGAAGGTCGAGAAGATCACCAGCGCCGACATGACCGCTCCCCCGCCGTAACCCAGCACGGCGTCGGCCGCGTCCGCCGCTACCCTCGACGACGAGATCACGGTCTCCAGCGGCAGGATATAGAGGTAGACGGCGTTGAGGGCGATGTAGCACGCAGTGACGATCAGCGTGCCGACCAGTAAGGCCCGGGGAATCGTTCGCTCGGGCTCCACCGTCTCGTCGCCCGTGTAGGTCACCATGTGCCAACCGCCGAAGGCGAAGAGACCGGCGATGAGTGCGAGGACGAACCCGCGCACGCCGCCTGCAGTACCGGCAGCGATCTCGGGCGCAGCGCTCGCCACGCCGACGGCGAAGTGGTCCGGCACCCGCGACCCGAGGAGAAGCCCCGCGACCACGATCCCGACGATGGCGACGACTTTGCCGATCGTGAAAGCGGTCTGCAGCGCGCTCCCCTGGCGAACCCCGACGTAGTTGACCGCCGAGAGTATGAGGATGCCGCCGATGGCAACGAGCCGTACGCCCGTGTCACCGATCGGCGCGAAGTATCCGACGTAACGTGCGAAGATGACGGCGATCGCGGCCAAGATCCCGCTGTGCATGCTCCAGAACATCGCCCAGCCCCAGAGGAACCCGACGGGCGGCGAGAACTCCTCCTTAAGAAAGACGTAGACGCCACCGGTGCGCGGGTAGGCCGAGGCGAGCTCGGCACAGACGAGCGCGCCGAACAGCGTGAGCAGCCCCGCGACGGCCCAGACGGCGAAGACCCCAAAGATCGAAGGGACGTGGCCGGTGATAAGCGACGGCTGGACGAAGATCGACGCGCCGATGATGGTGCCCACCACCATCGCCGTCGCGCGCACGATGCCGATCGAGCGCTCGAGCTGCGGCGTCCCCACTACTTCCTCGTCGATTGCGGTGTCAGGTCCGAAGCACCGGGTGTTTCAGGTGGAAGTCGGTCGCCTCCTGATACGCACGCGCCACCGCCAGTGTCTCCGACTCGCCGTACAGCTTGCCGATGAAGCTGATGCTCGTCGGCGTGCCATCTTCACGGAACCCGTTGGGCAGAACCACACACGGATGTCCGGTGAGGTTGGTAAGAGTGAGGTTGCTGCCACCGTAGGAGGGGGTAACGAAGACGTCAACCTCCGACATGAGGTCCGCCATCGCCTCCAGCAAGAGAGTGCGCGCGCGGTTGGCCTGGATGTATTCGACGGCCGGTACCATACGTGCCTGGCGGAACGAGTTGGGCCAGGCTCCCGCTGTCTGACGCTTCAGAAGATCGTCGCGGCCGCTGCGCGTCAGCTCGTCGAACGCCGCCGCCGCCTCGACGCTCAGCACAGTCCGTATCGCGCCCACCGGCAGATCCGGCAGTTCGATGGGCGTCAGGTCGAACTCGAGGTTACGCAGCGTGTCCAACACTACCTCGTCGAACGCCTTCCATTCCTGCTGACGTTCGCGCTCGGCCTCGAAAGCACTCTTCAGGTAGGCGACCCGCAGGCCCCTAAAGTCCAGCTCCGCATCCCAATCGAAGGGGAGATCGACGACCGACAGGTCCTGGCCGTCTGGACCGTGGATCGCGTCGAACACCAGCGCACAGTCCTCAACGCTACGACAGATCGGACCGATCTTGTCCATGCTCCAGGAGAGCGCCATCGCGCCGTAGCGACTGACGCGCCCGAACGTGGGCCGCAGGCCGGTCGTGCCACAGCGCGTACACGGCGAAACTATCGAGCCGAGGGTCTCGGTGCCGATGGCGAAGCCGACCAGCCCGGCCGCCGTCGCCGCGGAGGAGCCCGCCGACGAGCCGCTCGAACCCTGCTCGTAGTTCCAGGGATTGCGTGTCTTTCCACCATACCAGACGTCGCCCATCGCCAGAGCACCCAGCGTCAGCTTCGCCACCAGGACGGCACCCGCTTCCTCGAGCCGCCTCGCCACCGTGGCGACCTCATCGATCACCTGCTCCTTGTACGGTTCCGCGCCCCACGTCGTCGTGTACTCGGGTACTGCCAGGAGATCCTTGGCACCCCATGGGATGCCGTGCAAAGGGCCACGGTAGTTGCCGCCTGCGATCTCTTCGTCGGCGCGCCGCGCCTGCTCGAGGGCCAGCTCTTCGGTGAGCGTGACGACACACTCGAGCTTCGGCCCGTACTTCTTCAGCCGCTCGAGGCACATGGTGGTGAGCTGGACCGATGACATGCGCCGCGTCTCGATCAGCTTCGCCAGGTGCGTCACGGGCCAGAACGCGACCTCCTCGATGTCCGACGGCACACGATCTATCCGCACCTCGCTGCGCCGCGAGACGCCCCGTTCCCGGGTAGCCGTGTGGCCCGGAGGCACCGGCTCGAAGTAGAGGGCCGGCGGCACGTCGTTCGTCAGCTCGAGGCCGCGGATCGTCTCGTAAGCCCTGAGCCGCCGGTTGACCCCCTCCACCATGAGCTCACGCTCTTCGTCGGTGAACTCGAGGCCGGCGACCGCCTCGGCGTCGGCGAGCATCTCCTTGGTGATCGTCGGCTCTTCTTCGTCCTGGACCATCGACCAGAGCGCACCGGGCAGCAGCGTCGACGAAAGACCGATGCCGGAGAAGTAGGCGATGAAACGGCGGCGGCTCAGCTGGGCGACGTCAGACATGGCACCTCCAGTTTCAATAGACTTCCAGGTCGTTTCCGTAGACGATCTCACCGTCATATAACTGGCGTACTTCCTCGACGAGCTCCGTCGGTGTGGAGCCCCAGAGCAGCTGATGGTAGAGGATCAGCAGGCCGGGCTGTGCCTCCGCCGCGATGCGACCGAGCTCAAGCGATGATGTGTGCGAGCTCGAATGGTAACGCTGCCACACCGGATCACGGCCCTCGAACCCCGCCTGCGAGTAGACCTCGTGGATCAGCACGTCGCAGCCGCGGCAGTTCTCGGCGATCGCCGGGCTGGGCCGGGTATCCCCCGAGATCACGATGCTCCGGTCCGGCGTCTCGAAGCGGTAGCCGAAGGCGTGCGGCCAGGAGCCGTGCTCGACTCGGAAGGCGGTGACGCGCACGTTCTCGTCCTCGTATATGAGGCCCGGCTCGATCTCGTGGACGACCACCTTGTACCCGTCCGGGTTGGCAGGCTCGAGGCCATCGATGCGGACCCGAATGTCATCGCCGTACGCGGCGAGCAGATGGTCGGTCATCGCCTGCAGGCCGGGCGGCCCGAACACCTCCGCCGGAACGTCGCGCTCCAGCACCCAGGGGGTGAAGATGAAATCGGCGTAACCCAGGGTGTGATCGCTGTGCAGATGCGTCACGAAGGCGAACCTGAGCTTCGGCACATCGAGCCCCTCGACTCCGGCTTCGTGGGCCGCCGCCGCCCGCCGCACGACACCCGGTCCCAGATCGATGAGGTACGGCGTGCCGTCCACGACGATGGCGACCGCCGACCCCGAGCGGTCGGGCTCGGCGTTCGGCGTGCCGGTCCCCAAGAGGACGATCCTTGTGCGCCCCACGTCGTCGGGCGAACTCGGGCGACAGGCCGCCACGGTCGCCATCGCCAGGATGAAAGCGGCACAAATCGCGCTGCCAGCTGTCCTCACGCGTGCCACCCCTTTGCAATAGAAATTCCCGCTACAACAACTACCGCCGTCGGTATTCTCCCCAGCTCCGCATCGGCTGTCGGCACTCGGGCCACGTCATCTGTTCGCCCGTCCGCCGGCTCACCGGCAGCACGCGCTGGTCCCGCGGCATCAGCTCGTCCTCCTCGGCCGCCAAGTAGGCGAGCATGGCGAACAGCATCGCGTTGTTCCTGAGATCGTCCAGCACGATCTTGTCGAACGTGTCACGCTGTGTATGCCAGGTGTACGGGAAGTACGACCAGTTGTGTGCTCCTAAGAAGAAGGCCGGCGCACCCGTACAGAGAAACGACGCGTGATCGCTGCCGCCACCGCTCGGTGTGCCGGGTACCGTCAGGTCGACGTGTCGCGAGATCTCCGTTGGAATCACTGACAGCCAGCGCCCGAAGTACTCACCCGCATGGGTCAGGCCGGCACCGGTAGCCCTTACGATTCGGCCGGTACCGTTGTCCTGGTTGAGCAGAACCTGCAGCCCATCGATCACCTCGGGGTGGTCGGCCACGAAGGCCCGTGACCCGATGAGCCCCTGCTCCTCAGCGCCCCACAGTCCGGCGATGATCGTGCGCTTCGGGTTGGGATAGACGGCTTTGAGGATCCGCATCGCCTCCATCATGATGACGCTGCCCGTCCCGTTGTCGGTGGCACCCGAGCCGCCGTCCCACGAATCGAAGTGCGCCGAGAACACGACGTACTCGTCGGGCTTCTCCGTACCACGAATCTCTGCGATCGTGTTGAATATCGGCTCCTCACCGTGGAAACGGGCATCTGCCTCGACCTCGAGCACCGGACCCTGATCGTGCTCGGCGAGGCGGTAGAGGAGTCCGTAATCCTCGCAGCTCAGCGCCAGCGAAGGCACTTCCTCGGTGCTGGCGCTGAACACCCGGTTGACGCCCCAACCGCCGGGCCAACTGGTCGTCAGAATCCCTCTGACACCCGCCTCCTCGAGTACGCGTGGAAGGCTACGTTGGTTGTAACCGGTCCGTTCGATCCGCGACTGCCACTCCTCGCGTGCGGTGTCTCGCTCCGCCTGCATCCGCTCGAACGACTCTTCCGTCGCGTACTCTTCCCAGTCGTCATTGGGGCGGCACGTGGGTTCGGGATAAGAAACGAGGACGAACTTGTTTCTCGCTTCGGGCAACCAGGCCTGGAAGGCGGCGGAGTCCGCGACATCGGGAAGGACCACTACTCCGGCCTTTACCTTGCCGCGCGTGCCGGCACTCCAGGCGAGCAACATACCCTCGAGTGTCCGAACACGAGGCTCGACGAGGTCGATGTGCGTGATCCCACGCTCCCAGTTCATCCACGTGCCATACTGCTCGTTGCGAGCCTCGATGCCCCAGCTTTGGAACATCTGCACCGCCCAGTGGTTCGCCGCTTTGTGGGCGGGCGACCCGCTGAGCCGCGGTCCGATAGAGTCGAGCAGCGTCTGCGCCAGACCGTAGGCCTGCGAGTTCTCCATCCCCTCCTCCCAGATGCGCTGGAGGACGAGATCCTCAACCGGGAAGGTCTGGGCCGACGCCGTGGAAGCGACCGTGAACAGCGCAGCCACGAGCGTGAAACCGATCCTGATTCGCATCGTCGGATTCCTCCTGAGGCAGTACGTGTATGTGTGCGGCAATCTTCCAGCGCGCCGGCTGCGGTGGCTGCGAAGATGGGGGCGTACGCCGAGTAGTGGGTGCGTAAGGATGGCCTCTGGACCGCTCGGCGACAAGATGCTTGCCGCTCTCCCTGTCGGCGCTTTCGGAGCGACACTAGTTTGCTGGGTTCACTCGAGCACCCGACCAGAGAAGGAGCACGATCGTGGCCATTAGAGAAGCGCTATTGGTGGAATTGGCGATGGAGACCGCGGCGACCCGGAAGGTCTTGGAGAGGGTCCCCGAGGACAAGCTCGACTGGAAGCCGGCGGACAAGTCGATGACGATGAGCCGTCTGGCGACGCACCTGGCCGAGATGCCCAGCTGGGGCGTCCACGCACTGACGATGGACGAGCTGGACATCAATCCGCCGGGCGGCGAGCCGTACAAGCCCGTCGAGCTGGGCTCGGTCGCCGAGATCCTCGAGCTGTTCGACACCAATGTCGCCAAGCTGCTCGAGGTCCTCGAAAGAACGGAGGACGACGACTTCAAGCAGCCCTGGACGATGAAAAACGCCGGCGTTGAGATCTTCACCGAGCCGAAGATCGGCGTGCTGCGCGGTATGGTGATGAACCACTCGATCCATCACCGGGGACAGCTGTCGGTCTTCCTGAGGCTTAATGGGGTACCGTTGCCGGCGATATACGGACCATCCGCCGACGAGGGAATGTGATGGGAAGTTCCAGTTGGAGAATTGGGTAAGTTGTTGGGAATTCTCGAATGTCGATTCGGGGACCAGTACAACTAGGGGGGTGGGGAAGCTGGAAGTGAGCACCGCGGGGCCACTTCTAAACTTCCCTACCTCCCCTGTTGCACTGGTCCCTTGCTCGACATTCGAGAATTCCCGAACGACTTCGCAATTAGCAACAAAAAAGCCCGGCCTGAGCCGGGCTTTTGCACACTTCCCTGAATTCTCAACTCTCCGGAACGACCGAGACCACTTTCCTTCCTCTGCTCGTTCCGAAGGTCACGTAGCCATCGGAGAGAGCGAACAGCGTGTAGTCGGTGCCTTTGCCGACGTTGTGGCCCGGATGGTACTTGGTGCCGCGCTGCCGCATGATGATGTTGCCGGCACGCACGAACTGCCCCCCGTACTTCTTGACGCCGAGGAACTTGGGGTTGCTGTCGCGACCGTTCCGGGTCGATCCGCCTGCCTTCTTATGAGCCATGGGGTCCGGTCCCGCTAAGATTTCTTCTTCTTGGACTTCGTAGTAGTCTTGGGTTTGGCCTTGGCCGTCGTCTTCGACGTCGACTTGGCCTTTGCCGTGGTCTTCTTCGCCGTTGTCTTCTTGGCCGGGGTCTTGGCCTTCGCCTTGGGAGCCGCCTTCTTGGTCGGCGCCTTCTTCGGCTTGGCCGCTGCTGCCTTCGCCTCCGGCCCCTTGGTCTCCGGCTTCTTGGCCGCCTTCTTCTTGGGAGCAGCCTTCTTTGGCTTCTCCAGGCTCACCCGCCGATCGCCACCGAAGTCGATCTCGCTAACGCGCACCTCGGTGTAGTCCTGGCGGTGGCCCGTCTTGCTCCGGATGTTCTTGCGGCGCTTGAACTTGAAGACCACGACCTTGTCGGCCCGGCCGTGCCCCAGGACTTCGACGCGCACCGCCGCGCCCTCCAGGGTCGGCCGTCCGATCAGCACGTCGCCCTCCGTGGCGCCCAGCAGCACCTCGTCGAAGGTGACGGTATCGCCGGACTCGACGTCCAGCGACGGCAGCCGCAGCACGTCGCCGAGCTCGGCGCGGTACTGGAAGCCTGCGGCCTTGAAGATGGCGTATGTCACAACCGCGTTACCACGTGAAAGTTACCGATTTTGAGAACCTTATAGGCTATCCGCCCAAGGCACCCCTGTCAACGCCCGAGAGCCCCCGTGCCGCCCTCAGGCCACGGCGTAGCGCGAGGTCACATCCGTGTCGGCCGGCCCCGCCAGGATGCGGAACTCGTCCGCCCGCATCAGTGGGTCGTCGCGGACCTCGATGTCGACTCTGTACTCGGACTCGAGACGCCGCAGCAGGTTCGGTTCTTCCTCCAGAATATGGAGCGCCACTTCCGGGTGCAGGCGGATCACCAGACGCTTTTCCTCTCGCGCCGCCGCCACCCGGTGTACGGCGCGCTCGACCCGGCGAACGACCGTAGCGGGGGCGACGATGCGCCCGGCCCCGTCGCAGTAAGGGCACGGCCGGGTCACCGAATGGTAGACCGTCGGCCGCACGCGCTGTCGGGTCATCTCGACCAACCCCAGGTCGGAGATCGGGAACGCCTTCGTCCTCGCCCGGTCGCGACTCAGGTGCAGACGCAACTCCTGCATCACCTTGTCGCGGTTCACCTTGTCCTCCATATCGATGAAGTCGACGACGATGATGCCGCCGATGTCCCGCACGCGCAGCTGGCGGGCGACCTCTCGGGCAGCGTCGAGGTTGGTGCGCAGGATGGTCTTCTCGGGGTCCTTCTTGCCCGTGTAGCGACCGGTGTTCACGTCGATCGCCACGAGACCTTCTGTCGGCTCGATGATGATGTATCCGCCCGACGGCAACTCGACCCGGCTCTCGAGCGAGCGATGAATCTCCTCCTCGATGTCGTACTTGTCGAACAGTGGAACGGTACCGTCGTAGAGGTTGACGCGACGCATCAACTCGGGGTCCACGGCCTCGAGGTAATCGCGGACCTCGTTGTAGATCTCCCGCGAGTCGACGATCAGCGCGTCGACCTTCTCGCTGAACAGGTCCCTGATGATGCCGGCGGCGAGATGCGCCTCCTGGTGAATCATGGCGGGCGCCTCTGCCTGTGAGACACGAGCCTCGATCTTCTTCCACGTCTTGCGCAGCCCCTTCAGCTCTCGCTCCAGCGGCTTGCGACCGGCGTCCTCACCCACCGTCCTGACGATGACTCCACCCTGCCCGGTCTGAAGAACGTTTCGCATCACGCGGCGCAGGCGGGTTCGCTCGTCGCGGTTCTCTATCTTGCGCGAGACGCCGATGTGCTCGCTGCGCGGCATGTAGACCAGATAACGGCCGGGCAGCGATATCTGCGCGGTCACGCGTGGCCCCTTCGTCCCGATCGGCTCCTTGGTGACCTGGACGAGAATCTCTTCGCTCTTCTTGATCAGGGTTTGGATGGGCGGGTAGCGCTTGACGCCCTTCTCTTCCTCCGATGCCTCGGGGTCCTCATCGGCGAGATCGGAGACGTGGAGAAAGGCGGCTTTCTCGGTCCCTATGTTGACGAAGGCGGCCTGTATGCCCGGTAGTACGCCCTCAACGCGCCCCAAGTAGATATCGCCCACCATCCGCTGCGCGTCGGGGCGATCGAGCATCAGCTCTACAAGGAGGTCGTCCTCCATGATCGCGACCCGCGTCTCGTGGGCCGCGTTTATCAGTATTTGCCTTTTCATTTGCTACTAGTCTGACTCCATTCATTTGGCGCCCTCCTTCTACGGCGTTGCTTCCGGACCGAGAAGGTGGCGCGCAATCACCATCCTCTGGACCTCGGAGGTTCCCTCTCCGATTTCCCCTATCTTTGCATCTCTCATTAGCCGTTCCACGGGATAGTCGGTCGTGTAGCCGTACGCACCATGGAACTGCACAGCTTTTACCGTAGCCCAGTTGGCGAGCTCCGAGCAGTAGAGCTTGGCCATCGCCGCTTCCTTCGAATGCGGCTCGCCCGCCTGCCTCAAGTTAGCCGCATGATAGGTCAGGTGCTTACCCGCCTCGATGCGGGTCAACCAATCGGCAATCTCGAAGCGTATACCTTGGAAGTCGCAGATCCGTGTATTGAACTGCTTGCGCTCTCTGGTAAACTTCAGCGTCTGCTCCAGCGCACCCTCGGCGATCCCCAGCAGGTGCGCCGCCATCCCGATCCGGCCCCCGTCCAGCGTCTGCATGAAGTTCTTGAACCCGTGACCGCGCTCGCCCAGCACGTTCTCCTTCGGCACGATCGCGTCCTCGAAGACGAGCTCCGTCGTGTCCGAGGCTCGCCAGCCCAGCTTGTCTTCTTTCTTGCCGTGCGTGAACCCAGGCGTGTACTCCAGGTCGTCGGCGTGGCCCGTACCCACCGCCCGCGCTTCGTCCAGGTCCCGCGTCTCTTTCGTCAGGATGAACGAGCTGATCTCTTTCTGGCCGTTCGACCGCTGGCCCGTGACCGCCGTGGCCACGAATATCTCTCCTACACCACCGTTGGTGATGAAGATCTTGGTCCCGTTGAGCACCCAGTGATCGCTCTTTTCCTCCGCCCGGGTCTGCGTGCCCTGAGCGTCGGATCCCGCCTCGGGCTCGGTCAGCCCGAACGCACCCAGAACCTCGCCCCTGGCGAGCTTCGTCAGGTAACGCTGCTTCTGTTCCTCGTTACCGAAGTAGTATATCGGGCTCGCCGCCAGCGAGATCGTCGCACCCACCGTGATCGAGTGGGAAGGACAGATCTTCGACAGCTCCTCGCTGACCAGCGCCGAGGCCAGCACGTCCATCCCGGCGCCGTCGTACTTCTCCGGCCACGGGATCCCGAACAAGCCCAGCTCCGCCATCTTGGCCACGTTGGACCAGGGGAACTTCCCCTCCCTGTCGAATTCCCGGGCGACCGGCGCGATCTCGTTCTCGGCGAACTCACGCACCATGTCGCGGAGCATTCGGTGCTCGTCGCTCAGGTACTGGTCGTCAACGCTGCTGCTTAGCCCGTGCATATGTGTCTCGCGTTCGCTTCGGAACCGCCCCCGGGGCCCTGGGGCGAACCGCTATCCGCTACGGATATTAACCGATAAGTATGTAAAGAAGTTGACCTTAATTCCAGTGGCCCGGCCCGTGGAACCGCCTGAAATCGTTGACCGACGGTGGCCTGAGCCCTTATCCTCCACCCATCTCAACGGAGGATCCGCATGACGACAGGAGCGAACCTGGATCGAGTCGACTGCCCCGGCTGCGGGTCAGGTTTCCGAATCGAGGACCTTCTG
>JBDHJU010000082.1:0-13583 GCA_039586755.1 Gemmatimonadota bacterium
GACCAGAGCGACCTGCTCGTCGCTCCGCCCGCTGAACCGCAGGTAACGAAGCGACTCTTCGTCCACCGGGAAGATGGCACAGGTCGAACCCATCTCCGGCGACATGTTGCTGATCGTGGCGCGATCGGCCAGCGGGAGCGTCGCCAGCCCCGCGCCGTAGAACTCGACGAACTTGCCGACCACACCTTTCTTGCGGAGCATCTGCGTCACCGTGAGAACCAGGTCGGTCGCCGTTGCACCCTCGGGCAGCTCGCCGCCGAGCTTGAAGCCGATGACCTGGGGGATCAGCATGGTTACCGGCTGGCCCAACATGGCGGCCTCGGCCTCGATGCCGCCCACACCCCAACCCAGCACGCCGAGCCCGTTGATCATCGTCGTGTGGGAATCGGTGCCCACCAACGTGTCGGGATAAGCCCAGCCGCTCTGGTTCGTCATCACCACCCGCGCCAGGTACTCGAGGTTCACCTGGTGCACGATGCCCGTTTCCGGCGGCACGACACGGAAGTTCTCGAACGCTTCCTGACCCCAGCGCAAGAAGCCGTAGCGCTCGCGATTGCGCTCGAACTCCTTCTTCGCGTTGAACAGCAAGGCATCGGCGGTCCCATACGCATCGACCTGCACCGAGTGATCGATCACCAACTCGACCGGCTGCAGCGGGTTGATCTTACGCGGGTCGCTGCCCAGCGTCCGCATCGCCTCGCGCATCGCCGCCAGGTCCACCACCGCCGGCACACCGGTGAAATCCTGCAGCAGCACCCGGGCGGGCCGATAGGCGATCTCGGTCGCCTGATCCGCTTTGGCTTCCCACTTAGAGAGCGCCTCGATGTCGTCGCCCGTTACGGTGTTTCCGTCCTCGTGCCTCACCAGGTTCTCGAGTAGGATTCGCAGTGCAAAGGGCAGGCGTTCCACGGGGATGCCGGCTCTGTCCAGGGCCTCGAGCCGCGCGATACGAAACTTCTCTCCCCCAACCGTTAGCTCGCCGTGGCTTCCGTATGTATCGGCCATGATCGCTCCCTTAATCGAACTGTTCGGTGTGCCACACCGCTAACTGTCGTGCCCGGTCGTAGTTTCGTCAATGCCCGCGCGCGCGCGCCGGGCGCCGCCAAAAAAAAGGGCGGCCTCGGCGGGCCGCCCCTCGTTCCGTCGCCGCTCCGCCCGCTCAGAAGATCGGCAACGTCCGCCCGGCGTTCTCGACCGCGAAATTGAGGACGCCGAATAACGCGCCATTGAGATCGAATACCGAGAAGTACGCTTCCAGCAACGGCACGTCGGCGAAATCCGGGAGGCCGCTACCCTCGACCAAGGCGATCTCGATGAACCCGCCCGACCCCGTGATATTGGCCACCGTGACGTTGTTGATCTTGATGACTGCGCCGGGCACCACTAGGAAAGACTGATCCCAATCGATGATATACTCGATCGTCACGCCAGCCTGCGTGTCTTTGAGCGTCACGCGGTCCGAGCCGGGGCCGGTGAAGAATTCGCCGTCCCGAGAGAGGTCGTAGCTCACCTGGTACTGCCCGGCCGTCATCGACAGCTCCAGGTTCGTCGCACCCGCCGCCGTGAGTTCGGACAGGTAGGTGGCTGTCCCCGTCACCCCGCCCGTGGTCAACGTCCCGGCCGCCGTCAGGCTATAGTCGGTCGAATTCAGCGTGCCCGTCACGTCAAAGGTGAGGACCGTGATTCCACCTATCGCAGACGTGTGGCGAACATCGAGCTGGTTACCGGAAGAGAAATCCGAGATATCGATGTTGCCGATCTCATCCAGTGGCACGATTGGAAGAAAGCTCACCGGATCAGGCGTGTAGAGCAGAAAGCGAACCGCATCAGCCGGCCCTTCGCCTCGCCGGCTCGTCTCGTCGAAGTAGGAGAGATCTATAGGGTCCCAGGCGCAGGTTGCGCCCAGCAGCGCACCAGGGATAAGCGCCAGGGAGGACTGATCGGTAATCAACGGGTCCTGGAGTCCGGCGATCTGCGAGATCGCTTCACCCACACCCTGCAGGGCACCCACTGCCTCGTTGTCTTCCAGCTGCCCAACGATACCGTCGACTATCGACTGGGCCGCCTCGGCGTCCAGATCACCGCCAGACGCCGTGCTGTCGGTACAGGCTCCGAGGACCGCCACCGATAGAAAAAGCACGATGACAGGCAGGAGTAAGCCGAACCTTGAAGCTCGCATACAACCTCCATTGGCTGGGCCCGCTCCGCGCGGGCCGGGTCGGGGCTGATCTACACGGTCAATCGATAAGGATTCTGATTATTCCAAAATAGATCGTCACTCGGTACGCGCAAGCACGGGCGGTGGCCGGTCGGCGATAGCCGGTAGAAATCCTAAGTTACCGGCCACTGACTACCGCTTACATCTCCCCGTGGTGCTCCTGGTGCCTGCGTGACTCCTCGGCCATCTCCTTGATCTCCTGCAGGTCCCTGACCATCTCGCTGTAGCCGTACCAAAGGGCGTAGTCAGGGTTGGCGTGGAAGACGCCCTGGAACGCCCGCATGCGATGCTCGAGGTGCATGACGAAGAGTTTCTGCTCGATGGCGGTCGGCGCATCGTGGAAGGTGAGCAGATCGGGGTACGGGTAGGAGTAATACTCGGGCTGCTCGAGGATCCCATCCTCGTAGAGGGCGACGATAATGCGGATCGCCTCGGCCAGCAGGTGATCGGCTTCCCTGATCATATCGTCGCCCTTTTCCAGCTCGGTGCGGGCGAAGTTCTCCGAGTGACAGCCGCCACAGATCGAGATCATCTTGTTCCGCTCCGCCTCCCAGTCCTCCTGAGTCAAGCGAGCCACGTCGGCTGCCTGAACCACCTCCAGCCGGCCGGTCGGGTTACCCTCGGGATCGAGCACACCGAGCGCCTGCAGGATGGTGGCGCGATCCGCGGCCCAAACCTCGTCATCCGGCATGGGCAGCCGCACGGCCAGGAAGCCCCAGGCGGTCCGGACCTCGTGATCGCCACCCTGCATGTGGCAGGTCTGGCAGGTCGGTGCCGCGACGTTCTCCGGCAGCGTGCCGTTCTGCTTCAGCAAAAAGCGCACGCCGTGCTTCGAGGCCGAGTACATCTCCCACTGGGGATGGTCGAACCCCATATGACACGTCTGACAGGCTTGCGGCTGGCTCGCCTCAACCACAGAGAAGAGGTGCCGCGTGTGGCAGGCATCGCACGACGCCACGCCAAATCCCCCACCCTCCTCCTTGAGCGCCGCGATCTCCTCCTCGGTCTTCAGGCCGATCTTGTGGCAACCGCCACAACCCTTCATCCCCTGCGTCAGCGCCATGGGAATCCAGTGGGTCGTCGGCATCGCGTTCATCGCCGCCCAGGCCAATGCATGCTTGCCATTCGTGAACTGCTCCACCCGCTCCGCGTGGCACATGCCGCAGGTATCGGGTGTCGGGATCTTCACCTCCCTCACGTCATCGGCGCTCGTGTGATCGCCGCCGTGGCACACAGAGCATTCGACACCCCTACTGCTGTGTTTGCTCGCACCCCAATCGGCCACGACGCCGGGCGTGATCTCGCTATGACACTCGACGCACGACGCCGAGCCCGAGCTCCGCGACCCTCGATCGCCGTTCGTCCCGGACAGCAGCACCGGCAGGACGGCCGGCAGCGCGAGCGTCCATATGGCGGTGAGCCTGCTCATCCGCTACCTCCTTCGCCTGGAGAAGACAAATGTTGTCGTGTATCGGGCTGGGGCGTGGATTTCGGACTGCATTATGCGATTTGCACGCCTACACGGCAAGCGCGATTCACACGGCGCGCCGACCGTGCCCGCCGTCCCCATACTCTCGCGTCCCGGCGATGTGCGCGCCATCTTGTAGGAAAGCTCAACTGGAATTGCGATCGCTGCACGAACGTGCAAACCGTTGCCGCGTCAAGGAGGTTCTCATGGCGGACCGAGTGAAGAAGGTCAACTACGTCTACGTCACCGTTCCAAACCGCGCGGGACAGGGGGCCAAGGTGCTCGGCGAGCTGAGGGAGGAAGGCGTCAACCTGCTGGCCTACTCCGGCTTCCCGGGCAAGGGCGGCAAGGCTCAGCTCGACATGATCCCAGAGAGCATGTCGGAGCTGAGGAGGGTGGCGAAGAAGAAGGGCTGGCGGCTGAGCAAGCCGAAGAAGGGCTTCCTGGTCCAAGGATCCGACACGGTCGGCGCGGTTCACCGCCACATCGACAAGCTGGCCGACAACAGGATCAACATCACGGCGGCTGACGCTGTGGCGGCGGGCAAGAAGCGTTACGGGATGATCCTCTGGGTGAAGCCGAAGGACTATAGTCGGGCAGCCAGAGTGCTGAAAGCGAAATAGCCAGTGGTCAGTGGTCGGTGGTCGGTGGCCGGTAGACGGTGATCACCGACCACTGACTACCGACTACCGACCACCGTCCTCAATAGCTCGCCTCGTCGAATACTACCTTCCCTTTGAACACCTTGTAGACGTACGCCGTGTAGGCAAGTACGAGGGGCATGCCGATGAGTGCGATGATCAACATCGCGGTCTGGGTACGCGGTGTAGAGGCCGAGTTGTAGATCGTCAAGCTGTTGGCCAGGTCGATACTCGACGCTACGACTCTTGGGAACATGCCCACCGCGGCGAGGCCGATGAGCGACGCGATGGTGACCGAGGAGGCGAGAAACGTTCGACCGTCGCGCCCGCGCCTGCGACTGAGCGGGACCGCAGTCGCCGAGACCGCGAACAACACCAGCAGTACCCAGAAGAGCGGATTCGCGAGGGCGCCCTCGAAGGCGTGCGGCGCGAGGAAGATCGCCAGCAACGTCACGGCGGCGTAGAGCACGGCGAACGCCAGCCAGCCTCGCATCGTCCAGCCGCGCATCCGCTCCCGCAGCTCTCCCTCCGACTTCAAGCACATATAAGCGGCGCCCTGCATCGTGAACATCGCGAGGCTCATCAGCCCGCAGACGAGCGCCAGAGGATTGAGCAGTCCGAGGAAAGATCCGGTAAAGGTGCCGCTGGCATCGATGGGAATCCCTCCCACAACGTTCCCCACCGCCACGCCGTAGAGAACCGCCGCCAACAGGCTGCCCACGCCGAAGCACAGGTCCCAGAGCTTCTTCCAGCCGGGTCCCTCCAACTTGCCGCGGAACTCGAACGAGACGGCCCGCGCGATCAGCGCCACGACCACCAGCATCATCGCCAGGTAGAAGGCGCTGAACACCGTTGCGTATACGACCGGGAACGCCGCGAACAGCGCTCCACCAGCGGTAAGCAGCCAGACCTCGTTGCCGTCCCAAACCGGGCCGATGGCATTCAGGTATATGCGCCGCTCCTCGTCGCTGCGGGCGACCAGGTACAGCACACCCACCCCGAGGTCAAAACCATCCAGCACGGCGTAGCCGATGATCAGGACACCGACCAACACGAACCAGATCGTGGGTAGATCCATTACGCCGTCACCTCCTTCCCAAGTGCCGGGTCGAGGCCGTGCCGCGCCTCCTTGACCATGAGATAGACCCAAAGCGCGCCGAGGAAGCAGTAGATCGCTCCGAACAGGAAGATCGAGAACAGGATCTCACCGGCCGCCACCGTCTCCGAGTGCGCATCGCTGGTACGCAACAGCCCGTATACTATCCAGGGCTGTCGGCCGACCTCGGCCGCAACCCACCCGAACTGGCAGGCGATGACCGGCAGCGGCACGACCCAGACCAACAGTTTCAGGAAGCGTCGGCTCTCGAATAGCCGTCGCCGCCACAGCTGCAGAACGCCCCAGCCCATCACCGCGATGAGGAGCCCCCCCAGGATCACCATGTTGTGGAACGAGACGAAGGTCAGCCAAAGCGGCGGGACCTCGTCCGCAGGAAACGCATCGATCCCACGGATCATCGCGTGGGGGTCCCCGAAGGCGAGCCAGCCCAAGAGCCCCGGAATTTCGACCTTCGCCCGCAACTCCGGCGGCTCGACGTGCACCAGACCGAAGAGTACCAGCGGCGCGCCTTCCTGGCTCGTGTAGAGTCCCTCCATCGCTGCGAACTTCGCCGGCTGCGTCTCGGCGACCTGCACAGCGTGCCAGTGGCCGAAGGGGACAGCCACGAGTATCGCAGCGGCCAGACCCCAGGGCAGCGCCAGCTTCAAGCCTCGCTTACCGATCTCGTCCTCCCGGTTCTTCAACAGTCGGTAAGCCGAGACCGCCGCCATCACGAACGCACCCACGACCAGCGTGGCGGCGAGCGTGTGGAAGTAACGCGGAAGCGTCGACGGGTTGAAGACAGCGCCCCAGAAGGTCTCGAGCTCCGCCCGCCCATTGCGAATAGCGTAGCCCGCCGGCGTCTGCTGCCACGAGTTCGCCACGATGATCCAGAAGGCGGAGATCGTCGCGCCCACCGCGACCATCAGGATCGAGAACCAGTGGACCGCTTTCGGGACGCGATCGCGCCCAAACAGGTAGAGACCCAGGAAGGTCGACTCGAGGAAAAAGGCGAAGACGCCCTCCGCCGCCAGCGGTGCGCCGAAGATGTCGCCCACGAACTTCGAGTAGCGCGCCCAGTTCGTGCCGAACTGAAACTCCAAGAGGATTCCAGTCGCCACGCCCACCGCGAAAGTAAAGGCCAGCAGCTTGCCGAACAGCTTCCCCATCCGGACGTAGTCCGGATCACCGCTGCGCCACGCTCGGCCCTCGACGACTACCAGAAGCCATGCCAGGCCGATGCTGATCGGGGGAAAGATGAAATGGAAGCCCGCGGTGATGGCAAACTGGATCCGCGAGAGGAGAACCGGATCCATCGGTACACTCCCTGTCCGGGGCACCGCACGAGGGACTTATTGTCGGGCTGTACTCGGCACACAGGATGGCACCCTTCGTGTACCGGGTCAACCGCTACAGATCGAACTTCTCTCCGCGCTCGGGGATCCTCACGTCAGCGGCACCAGCTTCCTCCAGTCCTGCGGCGAGCGCCGAGAGACCGTCCGACTCGCCGTGCACCAGAAAGATCTGCTTCACGTCTCCACTCTCCTGAACGCGGGATGCCCAACGTAACAGGCCGGCGCGATCGGCGTGGGCGCTGTACCCCTCAGCCCTTCTGATCCGCGCCACCATCTCGTACTCCTCGCCGTAGATGCGGACGGGATTCTTACCGTTCATGATCTTGCGGCCCAGCGTGTGCTCGGCCTGGAAGCTCACGAACAGTAAGATCGACTCCGGCCTAGTCGCGTGGTGCTTCAGGTGGTGGAGGATTCGCCCGCCCTCGCACATGCCCGACGCAGATATGATGACGGCCGGCTCGTCCCGGGTGTTCAACGCCCGCGAGCCGTCGGTGCTCCTAACGTACTTGAGCCTGTCGAAGCACAGCGGATCCTGGTCTTTCTCGCTGACCATCATCTCCAGGTACTCTTCATCGTAGCACTCCGGGTGGACCCTAAAGACTTCCGTCGCGTTCACAGCAAGCGGACTGTCGACGAAGACATCGATGGGCGGCAACTCACGCGCCTCCCAGAGCTGGTTGAGGCGATAGACGATCTCCTGGGTACGTCCGACGGCGAAAGCCGGAATGAGCAGCACACCGCCGGCCTCGAGTACTTCGGCGACGTTACGGCGCAAAAGCTCCTTAGCATTTCCGCTGCTCTCGTGCATGCGGTCGCCGTACGTACTCTCCATGATCACGTAGTCGGCGCCCTCGAAGGCGCGAGGATCGCGCAGGATGGGAAGTCCCTTGCGCCCGACATCTCCGCTGAACACCAAGCGCGACGTCCTGCCCTTCTCGTTCGCCTCCACCATCACGATCGCCGAACCGAGGATGTGCCCGGCGTCGCGGAACGTAACCGTCACTCCGGGCAGCGGCTCGAACGAGCGGTCGTAATCGATGCTGTGGAACGACTTCAGCGTCTTCATCGCGTCTTCTTTCGTGTACAGCGGCTCGAACGGCTTCTTGCCCTGCTTCCGTCGCCGCTTGTTCACGTACTTCACGTCGTTCTCTTGCAGGTGCGCCGAGTCGATCAGCATGTAGGCACAGAGGTCACGCGTCGCCGACGTCGAGTAGATGGGCCCGCTGAAGCCGGCCCGCACCAGCGACGGCAGGTTGCCGCTGTGGTCGATGTGGGCGTGGGAGAGGACGACGGCGTCGATCTCCGAGGGGGCGAACGGCAGGTTTCGGTTACGCTCGAACGCCTCCTTTCGCCGTCCCTGGTACAATCCGCAGTCCAGCAAGATCTTGCGGCCGTTCACCTCCAGCAGATGCATCGACCCGGTGACGGTCCCCGCGGCTCCCCAGAACTGGACTCTCATAGCCACGTCCTTTTTGTATGATAGATGACCTTGGAACCTGGACCCCTGAATTGCGTATACTACTGCGGAAACGTAGCCTGCGTTACCCGCCCTCGCTCCCATCCCCCCAAGCCGGCTCCGCTGGAAAATATGCTATGGCACAACGGGCTAAGTCCAAGTGCGGATTTACAGTCTTCGAACTGCTGGTTTCCCTCATCATCCTGGGGATCCTGGCGGCCATCAGCCTCAAGCTCGCCGACGGGCGGCGGCGGGCCTACGTGGCCGTCATCGCGTCCGACCTGCGCAACGTGGCCACGGCCCAGGAAGCCTACTTCCACGACAGCATGGACGAGCCGGGCGGGCCGAGCTACGCGCCGAATCTTCAACAGCTCGACTTCAACGTCAGTGCCAACGTTTTGGTACAGATGGTCGGTCACCAGAAAGGCTGGAGCGCCCGTACCATCCACAAGAAGCGGAACGACTTCCGCTGTGCGATGTATGTCGGCGACATTCAGGGTTTGATCCAGATCTACGAACCCGCCATAGAAGAGGGCGCCATGTACTGCGAGCCCAAGCTGGGCAAAGGCAGAAGGAAGTAAGAGCGGACCGAGGTCTCTCGACGAGGTAGTGATCATGAAGTTCAAATCGCGAGCAACGTTTGACAAAGCGGTAGCGCTCGGCGGCGTGCTGCTCGTCCTGTCACAGCTCCTCCTCCTGGCCTACTCCCCGATCCACGTCGCGGTGGTGGTGCTGGGCGTGCTGATGATCTACGTGGGCATATGGCGTCTGGTCAGTCACATGCTTCCCAATCGGCGCCACTACATGCCGCTGCGAGAAGAAGTCGACGAGTTTATCCGGCTTGTGCGCAGGCTCAACACCGAGCGGGCGGCGGGTGACTTCCCGGCGGCCTTCGAGACGAGCGCCCAGCTGCGGGAAACGGTGGAGCGGGTTATCGCCGTCGCCGGTGTGGAGAAGGAACCGGGCAACGGCACGAAGGCCGAGCTGCAGCGCCAGACGATGGGGTCGGCTTGATTCAGCCTGCCGATCCCCGAGCTCGGCGCAATGCGGCCATCCTTGTTCTCGTATTCACTTGCCTGGGTACGGTCGCTTATTTCGCCACGGACCGGTTCGTTACGGACCTCAAGGACCTGGCGTGGGCCGATCCCGGCCTGGCGGTCGAGCAGGCCGGCATGGCCATCAAACTGCTCGCCTTGACCCTGGGAGTGTTTCTGGCGGGTTTCTCGGCCTGGCTCTTCCACTTCTCCCTACGATCCGCTAGAGCCGGATGCTTCCCTCCTCCGGGAACCCGTCTCATCAAAGAACGCACGACGCTGACAGGCGAGCCGGCGCAGGCACGAGCACGTCTCGGGTACGTTCTGGCGGCGGTGATCGCCGCGGCTGCCGTAGTCCTACCTACCTACCTCTGGCACACCACCAGCTTATTGACCCGGCCCTGAGCGCATACTCTCGGGAAGCTGGATGATGAAGATCTCCACGTTGCCGTCTTTCGTGCGCGTGCACATGATCTTCGTCCCATCTGGCGACCAAATCGGCTTGGTGAAGTAGCCATCCTCGGCATCTTCGGGTGAGACGCGCCGTACGCTCGAGCCGTCGACCTCCATCATATAGATATGCCAGACGCGTTCTCTTTCTCGATCCGACGCAAAAGCGATCCACCGCCCGTCCGGCGACCAGGCCGGCCACCCGTCGTAGGCGGGATGGTTTGTCAGGTTCACCGGGTTCGAGCCGTCCCGATTCATCACGAATACCTCTGAGTTGCCGAATCCACCCTCGCTGCGCGGATCTCGGAACCTGCGCCTCCAGAGGACGCGAGTGCCGTCGGGTGATACGGACGCGTAGGTGTCGCGACTCGGGTCGTCGGTCAATCGCCGCGGCTCGCCACCGTCAGCGCTCACCTCCCAGATCTCATCGTTATCACCGTCGACCGGGCGGTCGAATATGATCGACCCACCGTCCGGCGACCACTTGGGATGGGAATCCTCGGCCGGGTGTCGGGTCAGGTTCCTCTGCCCAGACCCGTCGGCATTCATGACGTAGATCTCGAGATTGCCGTCGCGGTCGGATTGGAAGGCGATTCGGGTGCCGTCGGGGGACCATACGGGCGTCTGGTCTTCGGCCGCGTTCTGAGTCAGGCGCACCAGCCCTGAGCCGTCTGCGTTCATCAGGTATATCTCGCGATTCCCATCGATCCGATCGGACTGGAAGACGATCCGCCTCCCGTCCGGTGACCAGAAGGGATACGAGCTCTCGATGTTCGTCAGCTTGACGAGTTCAACCGTCCGGTCTTGTCCGTTCAACGTTCCAGCAAGCGTAAGGATGGTCAAGAACGTCCAGGCGACACGAGTATATTTCACGGCGGTTCCTCCTGCCGGGTGCTGCCGGCTAAGCGGCTGCTCGTTGCCGGTTGGGAAGTTTGTGCTTCCGCAATATGCAGTCCTCCGATCTTCCAAGCCACGGTCATCTGCCGCGAGAGTCGGCCAGACGACCCTCCTTGATGTGCGCCGCCCGGACGCCCAACTTCAGCCGGCACCAATCGCCGAAACTGGACCGTGAACGGATACGAACAAACGCCGTCGCTGGGGATCCGAACCATGACCTTGTTCCTGGTCCTAGCCCTGCTGCAGGTGCCGCCCGCACTCCAGGCGGCGAGCCAATTCGAACCGGACCCGGACGTTTCGATCGGGCTCGCCTTGAGCGGCGGCAGCGCCAAGGGCTTCGCCCATATCGGCGTACTACGAGTACTCGAACGGGCCGGCCTACCCATCGATGCGATAGCCGGCACGAGCATGGGCAGCCTCGTCGGCGGGCTATACGCCATCGGTTACACGACCGACATGCTGGAGCAACTGACGGTCGAGCAGGATTGGGAAGCGCTGTTCACCGACAGCTACGACCGGCGCAGCTGGACGATCGAGAGCAAGTTGGCCAGGGAGTACCTGCTCGAGCTCCCGATCCGCGGGCAACGCCCGCAACTGCCGGCCGGCCTCGTCGCCGGCCAGCGCATCTCGCAGTTGTTCACCGGACTCACCTGGTCGGCCCACGCGGTGAGCGACTTCCGCAGCTTCCCGATTCCATTCGTGGCACTGGCCACCGACCTCGAGACCGGCGAGGCGGTAGCGCTCGATAACGGTCTTTTGCCGCAAGCGATGCGGGCGAGCATCTCGATCCCCACAGTGTTCGCCCCGGTCTGGATCGGGGACCGGGTCCTGGTGGACGGCGGTCTGTCACGCAACCTGCCGGCGCAAGATGTCGCCGAGCTCGGCGCCGATGTCATCATCTGTATCGATGTGTCCGACCCGCTCGCCACAGCGGACAGCATCCGTACATTGCTCGACGTACTGGACCAGTCGATCTCGTTTCGAACGGCCGCTTCCACCGAAGAGCAGCGACGACTATGCGACGTGATCATCGAGCCGGACATCGAGGAATTGTCGGCCATGGCCTTCGACCGGGCGGCGGAGTGGATCGCACGGGGCGAAGCGGCGGCTCGCGCTGCCTTGCCGCAGATCCTCGACATGGCCGGTGAAGCACGCGCCCGCGGGTCACGGCACGTGCCGCTGTCTCGCGTCGACTCGACGCACGTAGACGAGCTCAGGCTCGAGGGCCTACAGCTGGCCTCGAGCTACTCCGTCGCCAGGGCGCTCGACCTCGAGGTCCCGGGTTGGGTGACGAGAGAGCAGGTCGACCGGGCGATCGGTAACGCCTACAGCAGTGGCCTCTTCGCCAGCGTTACGTATCGACTCGATTCAGTACAGCGCGGAGATTCGCTGGTCTCGATACTCGCCGTGCGGTTCGAAGAAGAGAAACGTGACCGCCTCGGGTTCAGCTTCAGATATGAGACCCGCTACAAGGCATCGATCCTGATGTCGACAACCCTCCGCAACCTCTTGCAGTACGGTTCCGTCACAAGGTTCGACATGCGGTTGGGCCAGCAGATCCAGCTGGGCGGGCAGTACTTCCGTCGCTCCGGCCCGGGGAGGGCTCTGAGCCTGGGCGCCCGGGCCGAGTGGAGTGAAGCGCCGCTCGATTTCTTCGAGGACGGACGTCGCGTTGCCGAGGTCCGGGTCGATGTCCTGAACCTGTCGGGCTTCCTCGGCATGGCCCTGGGCAACACGGCACTCGCCGGCGTCCTCGTGAAGGGCGAGTACGCGCACAACAGAGCAACGATTACTGCGGACGAGTTCGATGAGAAGGATACGTTCTACACCGTCGCGGCCCTGGTGCGGGCAGATACCTACGACCGCGATGCCGTTCCCAGCCGCGGGTTCGGATTGCTGCTGAAGTCGGAATGGGCCGACCGCTCGATCGGTAGCGGCCTAACCTTCTCGCACAACGTGTTCGACGCCGATCTCTACCTGCCGATTCACCGACACGCCTCACTGATCGTCCGTGCGACCCTTGGAAGCTCTTCCGGCGGCGACGACCTTCCCACCCACTACCTTTTTTTCCTCGGTGGGTCCAGCCCCTACTTAATCTTCCCCGACCGCCAGTTTCCATTCTTCGGGCTGGAGACCCACGAGCGCCGCGGCAGACACATCCAGAGCTTCCAGTTGGGCTTACAACTCGAATTCGCGGAAAGACTCTTCGCAATTCTTCGCCTCAACGCCGGCGACACGTTCGACCGCTGGGACTTCGATCCGGACAGCTACCTCACCGGTTACGGCTTGACGCTGGGGGTGCGAACGCCCTTCGGCCCGATAACCGCTACCATCGCCGAAACAACCCTCAAAGAGTGGCCCGACCTATCGGTCGATCTCGGCTACCAGTTTTAGAAACAACGGAACAACCGCCTGGCAGGTGAGTATACTGGCATTTGGGATGTGATCGGTGTTACCTTTCCTGCCCGCCCCCGCGACTCCCTAGTAGATCCGGCGCCCGGAGAACAACCGTGACGCGAATGAGCGCGGGTTCACGCCCCACTCGTTCCGTCGCTCCAGAGGAACGTGCAAGCGGTCATAGGAACAGGCAGGGGGGTAGACATGACAGCCTCGTACGCGCCCACACGGAACTACATGGACAAGTTGTTGGCCCTAGCCGGCGTGGCGATCGTCGTGCTAGAGATCTACATGCTGGTCGAGTCGCCCTATCACGTGCTCCTCCTGGCCTTCGGTGTCCTGCTTATATACGTGGGGACTTGGCGGCTGGTCGGTCGCCTGCTGCACAGGCGCATGAACATCCTTCTGCGGGAGGAGATCGACACGTTCATCACGCTGGCGCGGGACCTTTATACTCACAGAACGGCCAGCGACTCCGCGCGGCTCCATTCGACGAAGGCAGCACTGCGCGAGTCGGTCGAGCGAATTATCTCGGCTGCCTCGAAGTATCAGGACCAGCCCGAAAAGTAGG
>JBDHJU010000083.1:0-37973 GCA_039586755.1 Gemmatimonadota bacterium
TCTTCGTCTAGCGACAGACCGTCGCTTCGATCTGCTGAATCATGCCTGCTGGGAAGACATGGATAGCGCCGTGGATGTCTTCGATCTGCAGGCTACCCTGTTGGTCTAGCTCCGCCCAAAGCGCGGCATAGAGCTCACCGGGATCATTCGCGTTGTAGTAGCGCGGATCGATCTTGACGGTGTAGTCCACACCGTCGGTCGTGCGCAGCCAGAGCGCGACGCAGCTCCCGCTGCTGAACCTGTAGTCCGCCGGGTAGGCCTCGACCGCCCTGTCCCATGCCACCAGGCTCGTGCCGCGGCCATTCCACCAGCTGTAGTTGTAGTAATGGTGATGGTGGGCCACGTAAGGGCTGCCGATCACGATGGCGAAGTGCCAGTAACCGTGATGGAACCCGAACCCACCGAAGTGGTACCCGAAGATCAGGTGCGGGCCATACCAGTGGCGGTGACGGTAGAAGTACCCGTCGTAATGGCCGTAGTGATAGCCGCGATGGTAGCCGCGGTAGTAACCGTAGGTATAACCGTCGTAATACCCGTGTCTGTAGCCGGTGCCATAGCCGCCTGGATACCCGTAGTCGGGCGGACGATAGTAGCGCCGGGTCGTCCTCTCACCTGGTTCTTCGCGCCGCGTATCGACCCGGCGTCGCAGCACGTTACCCGATCCGTCGCGGCCCGTATCGTTGGACCGCCGTCGGAACGTCGAAGGGTCACTTTGAAGGGTATTGTTCTTCGCTGCAACATTGATTGAGGGCCCGGTCACCACTCGATTCCGAGTGCCCACCCTGACGGTGTTGCCGCTTCCCGTCGGCTGCTGTGACCCCGTCCTCACCGTATTACCGCTCCGCGTCGTCTGCTGAGACCTTGCCCTGACCGTGTTGCCACTCTGCGTGCGCTGCGAAACCGCTCTCGCGCCAATGCTACTCGGCGACCTGGTATTCACCCGCGCGACGGTACGTGGGCTCGTGGATCTCGGCCTCTGCGCCTGCGCCGTCGAGCGAGTCGTGCTCGAGCGGGTAGTGCTCGGTCGAGCGCTGCTGGGCCGAGATTGCGTCGTCGGCCTCTGAGTCCGTCCGCTGACACGCGCCGTGCTCGGACGAGTGGCCCGTCGTGTCGTCTTCGACGTCTGGGCCTCCGCCGGCGCGGCGATGGCCAGCACGCACGCAGCGCCGAGCGTAATCGCTAGTGCGCGGTATCCTCTAAGCATGCTAGCCTCCCTTAACCTTGCACCGTCCGACCCCCGTCCGGTGGCCGTAAGAAAGCTTACGGTGCGTTGCCGGCCCCGTTTTTCGCTCATCCGGAGGGCGGGACCGTGCACACCCTCCAGTATAGAGAACCGGTCTCACAAAGTCCAAACATCCACCCAACCCGTACCAGTTCCGCCTTTCAAGAGAGCACGCATCATGCCGGGCCCGGGAGGCCGATCCGCGCCGGATTTCTCGGTGAGGCTGAAGGATGGCCCACGTTCTCGACGGCGGATGTGTAATAAGGACGCGGCTTTTCGTGTCGGCGCGACACGGCGCCGGCGGCTCACTTGAACCGGGAGGTGGCGGACCTTATCGTGCCCCCATGCGATTCTTCCACCTGGCGCCGGTGCTGCTCGTACCTCTGGCGGTAGCGCTCGACATGGCGCATGCGCCGCCGGCCGCAGTCTTCCTGGCCAGCGCGCTGGCGATCCTGCCGCTGGCCAGCCTGATGGGACTCGCCACAGAGGAGCTGGCGGCGCGGACGGGCCCGACCTTCGGCGGTCTGATGAACGCGACGCTGGGCAACGCGGCGGAGCTGATCATCGGGATCTTCGCCTTGAAGGCGGGACTGATCGACCTGGTCAAGGCCTCGCTCACCGGCTCGATCATCGGCAACCTGCTGCTCATCCTGGGGCTTTCGCTCTTCGTCGGCGGACTACGACACCAGACGCAGAGCTTTAACCGTCAGGCGGCGGGGATGAACGTAGCGCTGCTGGCGCTGGCGACGGTGGGGCTGGTCGTACCGGCGCTATTCGACTTCACGCACCCGCGAGGCGACGCGGCGGTCCTCGCGCACCTGTCGGAGACGGTGGCCGTGGTGCTCATGGTCGTCTACGGGCTCAGCCTGCTCTTCTCGCTGAAGACGCACAAGAAGATGTTCCGCCCCGAAGTAGAACACGAGCCACCGTCTTGGTCGCTGAAACGCGCCGTCGTCATGCTGGTCGTCGCCACGGTCCTGGTCGCCTGGCTATCGGAGATCCTCGTAGGCGTCACCGAGGAGACGATCGCGACACTCGGGGTTAGCGAGTTCTTCCTGGGCGTCATCATCATACCGATCGTCGGCAACGCGGCGGAGCACGGCGCGGCGGTGATGATGGCGGCGAAGAACAAGATGGATCTGTCGTTCGCCGTGGCGGTGGGCTCCAGCACTCAGGTGGCACTGTTCGTCGCCCCGCTACTCGTCTTCATATCACTGCTGTTCGGCACGCCGATGGACCTGGCGTTCACCGCCTTCGAGGTAGCCGCCGTGGCGTTGGGCGTCGGGGTCGTCACGGTGATCTCGCTGGACGGCGAGTCGAACTGGCTGGAGGGCGCGCAGCTGCTGGCGGTCTACGGCATACTCGCCGCGGCGTTCTTCTTCTTCTAGGCAGACGATCCCGATACTACAGCTCAGGAGACCGGCCTTCCCCGCAGCCTGCCCATCGCCACGATGTAGGCAGGCGTTACCAGCATGGTCAATGCGATAACAGCGATCGTCGCCTGGTAGGCGTAGTCGCTGATCACCCGGGCGGCCAGTCCGACCGCGGCCAGCACAAAGCTGAACTCGCCGATCTGCGACAGCAGGGCGCCCCCGTACAAGCTGTTCCGCCAGCTCCGTCCCAGGGAGCGGAAGATCACGGTGTTGATCACCGTGTTCGTCACCACGGCGAGCGCCGCCAGAAGCAGTACCACGCCGAGGTTATCGCGTATGAACTGCAGATCGACCAGCATGCCGATCGAAACAAAGAAGAACGCCACCAGCAGGACATGGAAGGGCTCGAGGCTCCTACGGACCCAGTCAGTCTCCCGGGCGTTGGCCACGAGGATACCGCCGACGAAGGCACCAACCGCGCTCGATAACTTGAGGAGCGCCGTTGCGGTAGCCATTCCGAAGCAAACCGCGAAGGCCGCGAACACCTGCAGTTCGTGATCGCGGCGCAGCGCCATGGCGAACGGGATGCGAAGCTGTGAACCTCTGGCGAGAAAGAGGAACAGGCCGGCGAGTCCCAGCGCACCGGCGATCTGCAGAAAGATGTCACCGCCCGCGCCGGGAATCCCACCCATGTGTCCGATCACGATCAGCATCGGCACGAGCGCCAGATCCTGGACAAGCAGCACGCCGACGACGTCGTGCCCGACAGGGGTGTCCGTCTCACCAGATTTCTGCAGCATGCGGATGACGACGGCCGTGCTGCTCAGACTGATCACGAACCCCAGTAACACGCTGCGCGCCAGCGGCCAGCCGAGCCACTCACCCACCGCGATGACGACTCCGACACTGGCCAAGATCTGGATGAGGGTTCCGAGCACCGGCACCCGCCAGTTGGACACCAGACGCGGGAGCGAGATCTCCAACCCCAGAAAGAAGAGCAGCAGGACTACTCCCGCGTCGCCCAGTCGTTGCACGACCTGCACGTCCGAAATGATGCCGAGTCCGTGGGGGCCGATGGCGATCCCGGCCAAGAGATAGGCAACGACCTGGGGCTGGCCGAGTCTACCGAAGAGAAGCCCCACAGCGAGCACTACGAAGGCGGCAGCCACCAAAGCGGGGATCAGGGGATCTAGGTGCATGGGCAGCGTCGAATGCTAGGGGGTTTTATTGCCGATTGGACACTGGGAGTAATATATAGAGTTGAACATCTAATATCCGGAGTGGCCCCTCATGAAGGTCGCCGTCGTACACAATCGAGACCGGGCGGGCGTTATCAACGTTTTTGGCCCGCAGAACCGGGAGCGTTACAACCCGAAGACCGTCGAGCGGGTGGCCGCAGCCCTTGAGAGCGGCGGTCACACCGTCCGGGTGATCGACGGGAACATGCACATCGTCGAGCAGCTCCAGGATTTCATGCCCCGAGTGATCGAGGGCGAGCGGCCGGGCATGGTGTTCAACATGGCTTACGGGATTCAGGGGGTGAGCCGCTACACCCACCTTCCGGCCATGCTGGAGATGCTGGGCGTCCCCTACGTTGGCTCGAACCCGATGGCACACGGTCTGGCACTCGATAAGGTGATCGCCAAGATCGTGTTCAAGAACGCCGGCCTGCCCACGCCCCGCTTCTGGAATTTCGCCTCACCCGACGACCAGTTCGATGACCTCACTTTTCCCGCAATCGTGAAGCCGAAGATGGAGGCGGTGTCGCACGGCATCCGGGTCGTGGAGGACGAAGCCGACCTGCGGGGGGCGGTGGCTGAGCTGATCTCCGAGTTTCAGCAGCATGTGCTGGTCGAGCAGTTCATCCCGGGTCGCGAGTTCGCCATCGGCGTACTGGGCAACGGCGACCCCGAGGTATTTCCGATCGTCGAGATCGATCTCGAGGGCGACCCTAACGGAATTCAGACCGCCGGCGACAAGCTCAATAAACCGCTGGGCAAGATTTGCCCGGCCGAGCTGGCGGCCGAAGAGACGGCCGAGCTGCAGGCTCTGGTGAAGCGTGCCTTCAGCTCGCTGGAGCTGTACGACTTCGCCCGCGTCGACCTGCGGATGGACGAGGCGGGTAACCCGTACATCCTCGAGATCAACTCGATGGCCAGCCTGGGACCGAGCGGGTCGTACGTGCACGCCGCCCAGGTCGCCGGCTACAGTTTCGAAGAACTGATCAACCGGATCCTCGAAGCGGCGGCCGTCCGCTACTTCGGGCAGGAATACCTCACGCAGGTACCGGCGGCGGCTAAACCCGCGGCGAAGCCGGAGAAGCTGCCGGCCAAGGTCCGCTCCTACCTGCGCAGCCAGGCGGTGCCGATCGAAGAACTGCTGGCCAAAATGGTCGGGATGCACACGCCGGCGTCGGACGTGGACCACGTCAATGCGTTTGGCGAGTGGCTGATCGTGCAGCTGCGGCAACTCGGGTTCAACGTAAAGGTGTATCCGCAGGTGCAGACCGGGAACGTCCTCTATTTCTCGAACCATGAGGGCGACGAGGACGACGTCCTCCTACTCAGCCATCTAGACTCCGTCATCCCCGAGCGCTCCCAGGTACCGTTCCGAGATGAGGGGAAGAAGTTGTACGGTACTGGAATCGCGGAGAGCAAGGGCGGTATCGCCGTGGCGCTGGCCGCGCTGCGGGCACTGCGCTACGCGCGGGCGCTACGACGGGTGAGGTGTGGATTCCTGCTGACCAGCGACGACACGCTCGACGGAGTCCAGGGCCGTGAACTGGTCGAGCTTCACACGGCCCGCGCCCGCCACATAATCGGGCTCAAGGCGGCGGGGCCGGACGGCGAGCTGGTTCCGTCCCGCGCCGGCCGGGCCACCTACCGGCTCGAGGCCGTCTACGGAGAGAACAGGCAGGCGACGTCTCCCGCCCACGTCATCGGTCACCTGTTCCGGCGACTACAGGCTTTGCAGAAGCTTTCCGACCCAGAGACGGGAGTCCACGTCAGCGTCCGCCGGATCAACGTCGAAGCGCCGTTCGGTCGACTGCCCGACAAGGCGGAAGCGATCGTCACGGTGCGATTCAGCCGGCCGGAGGACGGCGCGCAGCTGCACGAGCAGGTGCGCGAGCTAGCCAAGCAGCGCTCGTCGCGCGGCCAGCGGCTCCGCGTGAGCGGCCGCCTGCGCCGACCGCCGATGGAAAAGACACCGGAGAACGAGCGATTCTTCGAGGAGATCGCCAAGATCGGGAAGCGGATCCATACGGCAGTGTCGGCTGCCCACCGCTGGCACTCCTCCGACCTGTGCTTCGCACCACCGACGGTGCCGAAGATCGACGCCATGGGCCCGATCGGGGGCGGCGAGCGAACGGAAGGCGAGTACGTGCTGCGCAGCTCGCTGGTCGACCACGCCGCGCTGCTCGCCCTGGTAATCCGTCACTGCCGCGGTTCCACCCGCTCATGAAAGCGCGATCAGTCGAAGAGTCGTTTCAACCGAGCGGCGACGGCAAGTGCGCGGCTGGATCGGGCGGCGCCGTCTCCACCGCGTTCCCCGAGGCGACGGCGGCCGGTGTGGAGATCCTGGCTCAGGGCGGCAACGCCGTTGATGCCGCCTGCGCGGTGGGGCTGGTGCTGGGCGTCTGCGAGCCGCAGGGCAGCGGCCTGGGCGGCCAGTCGACCGGGCTGCTGCACTTTCGCGGCAAGACGGTAGCCATCGATGGATCGAGTCGCGTCCCCTCGTTGGCCCACCGCTCGCGGGTCAAGAAGCGGCACCGACGGATCGGCTACCGCGCCGCCACCGTGCCGAGCACCCTGGCAACCTACGGCTGGCTGCAACGGTCCTATGGAAAGCTCGATTGGCCCACCCTGGTCGAGCCGGCGGTCAAGCTCGCCAGGGAAGGCTACCGGATTACGCAACTTCAGAACAAACTGCAGGCGCGCGAGCTCGACGCTTTCCTCGCCGTCGACTCGCGCTCCGGCGCCCGTTACTTCCTCAAGAACGGTTCGGAACCGTATTCCCCGGGCCAACTGTTCAAGCAGCCGGAACTGGCGTGCGTCTTGGAGGTCGTTGCACGGGACGGAGTGGAAGCTTTCTACCAGGGCGAGATCGCGACGCAGATCGACGCCGACATGCGGGCTAACGATGGCCTGATCCGCGCCGACGACCTGGCACTGATCCCCTGGCCGGTCGAGAGGAAGCCACTCAGGCGCCGCTACAGGGACTTGCTGGTCAAAACGATGCCGCCGCCCGGGGCGGGCCGCACGCTGTTGCTCGTGCTGATGATCCTCAACAACCTCGAGTCGCGGTTCCTGAGGCGGCGCACACCGAGCCGCTATCATTTTCTTGCCGAGGCGTTTCGCAAGGCGTTCATGCAGCGGCTCGACCGCCCCTTCGACCCGGCGAGCTATCCGCAGATCCGCGAGAAAGCGATGTTGAGCCGGGCCTTCGCCCACCAGCTCGCCCTGACGATCGCCGACTCGATCGACGCGGAGCTACCGCTCCATGACCCGGTCGGCTCGGAGACCGGCGAGACCACCCACTTCTCGGTGATCGATGCCGAAGGCAACGCGGTCTCGATGACCCAGTCGATCGAGCTGGCCTACGGATCGAAGGCGGCGGCAGACGGCCTCGGTTTCCTCTACAACAACTACATGCTGGCCCTCGAGCTCGAGAACCCGGCGCATCCATACTACCTGCGCCCCAACGCCGTACCCTGGTCGGCCACTGCGCCGACCATCGTCTTTCGCAAGAAGGAACCTTGGCTGGCGTTGGGGAGCCCCGGCAGCGAGCGGATATTCTCGACGCTGGGATGCAGGAACCGCGCTTCCACTGCTCGATCGGCGGCACCCTGAACCTGGAATACGAGCGCTTCGACCCCGAGGTCGTCGCGCACCTCAGGCGACTCGGCTACAGGATCAAGAAGCGCGAGCCGTACGCATTCTACCTCGGTTGCGTGCAAGCGGTTCTGAAACGCCAAACCGGACCCGGCTTCCAAGCTGTCGCCGACCTGCGACGCGATGGAACGGCCGCCTGCCTGCCCTGAGCATGCTGCCGATCCTCATATCGATCCCCCACGGAGGTAGCCGCCAGCCCACGGAGCTCGAGGGTCGCGTCTGCCTGTCCGAGCGGGACCTGTTCGACGACGGAGACGCCTTCACACGTGAGATCTACGATGTGGGCGACGCCGTCGCAGCGGTGGTCAGCGCCGACGTGGCCCGCGCCTTCGTCGATCTCAACCGGGCGCCCGACGACAGGCCGCCGGCCAACCCGGACGGCGTGGTCAAGTCGATGACCTGCTACGGGCGACCGATATATTTCCCGGGCTCCGAGCCGGACGAGGCGCTGGTCGAGATCCTGCTGGCCCGCTACCACGAGTCCTATCACGAGCAGCTAAGCGCAGCGCTAACTTCCGAGATTCGCCTCGCCCTCGATTGCCATACCATGGGCGCGCTTGCGCCACCCATCGCAGCCGACCACGGCCGACCGCGCCCCCTCTTCTGCCTCAGCAACGCCGACGGCGCGACCTGCCCGTCCCCGATAATCGAGAGCCTCGCCCGGGCGCTGGCAAATGCGTTCAACTGCAGCTCGGACACGGTAAAGCTCAACGAACCATTCCAAGGTGGCTACATTATTCGAACACACGGACGCGGGCGGATACCCTGGATTCAACTCGAGATGAACCGGTCGTTCTATTCGAGCGTTCCCTGGTTCGACCGTGACAACCTCCGGGTAGAATGCTCGCGTCTCGCTTTTCTGCGCGGCAGGCTCCTTGAAGCCTTACAAGACCTCGAACTCTGACTCGGGAACAGTTCGGAGGAATCCTATGCTGAACATTGCTGGTCTTGCCGTTAAACGGTGGCGTCCGCGGATCAGACCACGTTCGGCGCCCGGCGCCGCACCGGGGACGATCGTGATTGACCCCGAAGCGCCGGCACCGACGATTCAAGTCATCGCCTGCGGGGCGGACGACATCGTAGAGGATACGATAGAGGATCCTCGGGCCATCGGAGACTACCTCGAGAAGTGGCCGGTGACCTGGGTTAACGTCGATGGACTCGGCGATGCGAGCGTCATCCAGACGATCGGCGAGATATTCAACCTCCACGCCCTGGCACTAGAAGACGTCGTCAACGCCAATCAGCGCCCCAAGCTGGACGACTACCCCGACTGCGTATTCGTCATCGCCCGCATGCCGCAGATCCGGGAGGGCGCCTTCCGTACCGAACAGCTCAGCCTCTTCCTCGGGCCCAACTACGTATTGACCTTCCAAGAGTACCCGGGCGACTGTTTCGAGGCGGTCCGCAAGCGGTTGCGCGACAAGCCACGGTCACGGTTGCTGAATCCCGACTACCTGGCCTACGCTCTGCTCGACGCCGTAATCGACAGCTACTTCCCGGTGCTGGAGTCTGTGGGCGAGCGCCTGGACGCGGTCGAGGAAGAGATCGCCCAGGACCCACGACCCGAAAGTGTCAGCCACATCTTTCAGATGAAACACGAGCTGCTGTCGCTGCGACGCGCCATCTGGCCGGCCCGCGACATCCTCAACGCGCTGATTCGAGATCCCCTACCGCTGATCTCAGACACGACGCGCACGTACCTTCGCGACTGTCACGACCACGCGATCCGCATCATCGATCTTCTGGAATCGTACCGCGAAATCAACGCCGGACTGATGGAATTCTATCAGTCGACGATGGGGCACCGGATGAACGAGGTCATGAAGGTACTGACCATCATCGCGACGATCTTCATACCGCTGGGCTTCATCGCGGGGCTATACGGTATGAACTTTGACACATCGATCTCGCGCTGGAACATGCCCGAGCTCGGTCTCTATTTCGGCTACCCGGCGGCGCTACTCGTCATGGCCCTGGTGGCCGGCGGCATGCTGTTCTACTTCCGTCGCAAGCGCTGGATCGGCTGAGGGAAACAACCCAGACGTTCGCACCGTAGGGCAAAGGTGACACCAGGGAGAGAATGCCATGTATAAGCCATCGCGTAGGGACGCGGCGATCCTCATAGCGATCGCGCTGCTCGTCCCGACCTGCGCCCCCCAGGCCCAGGAATGGGTCGGCCCTATGGGGAGCATCACGGAGGCCGAACTCAGGGACCATATTCACTACCTCGCCTCCGACTTCCTCGAGGGGAGGGACAGCGGTACCGAAGGCTTCATGCTGGCCGCGCATTACGGCGCCATTCTGTTCGGGGCGGCGGGTCTGGAGCCGATGTTCTCCGACTCGGCCGGCGCGCCATCCTTCTTTCAACCGATCGCCTTCGAGCGCGCGAAGGTAGGCGGCGCCAGCGCGATGCGGGCCACGGTGGGTGGAGAGTCGACGAGCTATGGCCTCGGTGAGGAGTTCCTCGCCCTGCAGGTCTTCGGGGGCGGCGAGCTGAGCGTCGAGGAGGAGCCGCTCTTTCTGGGTTACGGCATCGAGGCACCCGACCACGGCTGGAACGACTACGAAGGCATGGATGTGTCGGGGAAGGTAGCGATCATCGTACCGGGCGCGCCCACACGGAACGGCGAGCCGGTATTGCCGACCGAGCAGCACGAAGTCTACAGCGACCTGGGGCGAAGCGCGAACGCGCGAGTGATGTCGGCCATGCAGCACGGGGTATCGGCGCTCATCGTAGTCGTCGATTCGGCATCGACGGGGCTCTGGGGCGAGGTGGCTCGGATGATGAGTCAACCTACCGTGCGACCGATGCCCGGCGACGCGCCGGAAGGAGGCAGCCCGCGATCGAGCCCCTGGATCGTCATGATCAAGGCACCGGAGGCAGTGGATCTCTTGTCGGGGAGCGGTTACGACCCGGTATCCGGCACGGGACCGTGCTCGCCGGGCAGGCTGGACGGCGTCCGCATCGCCCTCGACCTCAAGTACGAGGCGGAACCCGCGTTCTCCGCCCCGAACGTCGTGGGCCTGCTGCCCGGAACCGACTCGATCCTCAAGGACGAGTACATCGTGGTGACCGCCCACCTCGACCACGTGGGGATACGGGACGGCCAGATCTTCAACGGCGCCGACGACAACGCCAGCGGCAGCGCGGCGGTGCTGGAGGCGGCGGAGGCGGCGGCGCTGGCGCCGGCGAAGCGCTCGATCATCTTCGTCCTGCTCACCGCCGAGGAGAAGGGTCTGCTGGGGGCGATGTACTTCGCCGACAAACCGCCGGTGCCGATCGAGAAGATCGTGCTCAACATCAACCTCGACATGGTGGGGAGGAACTCGCCCGAGTGGCCCGAGTCGCTGCTCGCCATGGGCTCGGAGAACCGGCGGCCCGAGCTGCTCCAGCTGATCCGGGACGTCAACTCGCGGGTGGGGGCGAACCTCGATTGGAGGCTCAACGAGGGGAGCGACCCCTACGCCCACGTCCAGCGCAGCGATCAGCTGGCCTTCATGCAGCAGGGGATCCCGGCCATCCTGATCACCCGAGGATTCATGGGGCCGGACTACCACCGCCCGTCCGACGACCCGGAGACGATCAACTACCCCAAGGTCCTGCAGGCGGCCCGGCTGACCTACGCGCTGGCGGTGGAGGCCGGGAACCGGGAAGTTCTGTTCGAGGGACAGTAGGGGAGAGGCGCCGCCCAGAAAGTTGCGACGGCAGGGCCGATCAGCTAATTTGTCCGGCGTAAACAGATGTACTACACGGTGCAGGGTGTGCGGCTGGGTGGGGTCCCAACTCTCCGGGAAGCCTAAGCCGTTGTCAGTGCACGACATACCCGCCAAGTTCTTACAACAGCCCGCTAAAAGCGACCAGCTCGGATAAGCTCACGCCGCTTCCCCAGGCCTGAACGGCTGCGTCACAGCGAGCGTGTCCCGCCGGGCACGACGACAACGCAGCTGGTCACGACGAGGGAGGTATGTAGTGGTGAAGAGACTGACCCTGATCCCGCTGCTGGTACTGGCGACCGCCGCATGCCAGGAGGTCATGACCGAGCCGGGAGACGGTCGAGGCGCTTCTACTGTCCCACTCGGCACAACCGACGGCAACGACGTCGTGCTCCTGGCCACGACACGTGGTTCTCAGTCGACTTCGCCGATAACGCTCAGTACGCTTGTGGTGCTTGACCCCGAGACCGGGGCGACCTTGAGCACGATCGGCGAGGTGGGCTACGCGGTCAACGGTCTGGAGCAGGATCCGACGACGGGCAAGCTCTACGCGTCGACCTCCGGGTGGGATCCCAACCACCACGGCCTGATCGAGATCGACCCGACCAGCGGAGCCGGCACTCCCATCGGCGACCCGGGTTGGGGTTTGACCGGCCTCTCAACGGTCGTCAACAACATCACGGTAGACTCAGAGGGCCAGATGTTCGGGTGGTGGGAGGCCATAGAAAACCAACTCAGCCAAGACAATCTGGTCAGCATCGACAAGGGCTCGGGTGTCGCGACCCTCGTGGGCGACTCCGAGGTCAGCGAGGCGTTCATGCATGGCCTCGACTTCAACGACTCCGACGAACTGTACCTGGTTCATTTTGAGGGCGTCGTATACACCATCGATCCTCACACCGGGCTCGCCACTTTCGTCGGTAATCTCGGCAGCACAGCCCACCACGGCGATTTCCACCCATCCTCCGACCTCTATTACGGGATCTCGGGCGCCCCAAGGTCCGAGCAGGCTCTCGTGGTGGCCAATCTCGAGGACCTCACGTTCGAGGATCCCCTCGACGCCCTGGATGACAACATTCACACCCTCACTTTCTATCAACCCGCGCTACTGCCCAGCACCCTCGAAATCTCATTCGACATCAAGCCGGGCTCCTGTCGCAACCCGGTGAACGTGAAGGCGAAGGGCGTACTACCCGCCGCCATCCTGGGCGGCGAGGCGTTCGACGTGACTCAGGTCGATCCGGCATCGGTGCGGCTGGAGGGCGTGGCACCGCTGAGGTGGAACCTCGAGGACGTGGCGACGCCCTACGACGGCCCCCCCGAAGGCGCCTATGACTGCAGTGAAGAGGGACCCGACGGCTGGACCGACCTCACCCTCAAGTTCGAGAACCAGGAGATCATCGCGGCGCTCGGCGATATCGAAGACGGCGATGTCCTGGTGTTGAACGTGACGGGTAACCTCAAGGAGGAGTTCGGCGGCACGGCCATAGAGGGTCGGGATGTGGTCGTGATATTGAAGAAGGGGAAAGAGTAGCGGGCCCGTCCGGTCAAGTTATAGAGGGGGCGTGGGGGCGGTTCTCCTCCGGGAGCCGCCCCCTCTGTTTTTGGGCGCATATGTAAAGCAGGCTTGACATACGGCGCCTGGGCGACTACTATGTAAAGTGAACTTGACACGGGTGGGTTGATGGGCACGGACGTTAGGAATCGGGTCAAAGAGCTGCGGGTGGAGCGGGGCTGGACGCAGGGGCGGCTGGCCAAGGCCGTAGGGGTCTCGCGGCAGAGCATCAACTCGATCGAACGGAACCGCTACATCCCGAGCCTACCGCTGGCGCTGAAGTTCGCCCGGGTTTTCGGGTGCGCGACGGACGAGATCTTCGAGCTGGAGGAACGCAAATGTTGATCATTCCCATTCTAGGAGACGAGATAGACGAGCGGTTCCTGATGCACCGTCTGCGGTCGACGAGCCTGGCCGGGGTCGTCGGCGGCCTCCTGGCGAGCGGCCTGTTTGTGTATCAGTACTTCGCGCACGACGTCGCCCGCTGGGACCTACTGGCAGTAGCCGTGACGATCGCGCTGGTAAAGCTCAGCGCGCTGGCCTATTACCGGCTGGTGGATTGAGGCCATACCTCGATCGAGCAGACTACTCCTCGTCGGCGTCGAAGTGGACGTTCGAGATCTCCGACCAGATGCCGTTGGACAGTAGCGCCTCGAAGACCGGCCCAGGCGATGGGTGAAGGCAGGGAGCACGAGAGTGCTTGGCCGTTTCGGCCTCACCACGCGTCTAAGTAGAGAATCGGCGCTCGACATGACCCACACCTACCAACGCAGGGAGGGCGGTTGATGATCCAGGACCTGCGCTACGCGACCCGGCAGCTCGCAAGACACCCGGCGTTCACGGCCATCGCCATCCTCACCCTTGCCCTCGGCATCGGTGCGAACACGGCTTTCTTCAGCGCTGCCCGGGCCGCGCTCTACCAACCGCTACCGTTTGAGGACGAAGATCGGCTGGTGCGTATCTACCTGACCGCCGAGACGGGCGGCCCGCTGATCAGCCTGCGACCCGAGGTATACCTGGCCGTAAAGGAGCGGGGGCGTTTCTTCGAGCGGATCGTAGCGCAGCGGTTCACGAGCTACGCGCTGGCGACCGACGCCGGGCCCGAGCGCGTCGTGGGGATCGCCGTCTCCGAAGGCTGGACCGAGACGCTGGGCGTCCGGCCGATCCTCGGCCGGACTTTCCTACCGGAAGAAGAGGCGGCGGGCGAGGGCGCGGGGGTTGCTCTGCTGAGCCACGGCGCGTGGCAGCGCCGGTTCGGCGGGTCACGCTCGGTCATCGGAGAGGTCGTCCGACTGGACGGGCGCCCGCATACGCTGGTGGGAGTCATGCCGCCCGGGTTCACCTATCCTTACGAAGCCGAGTTCTGGGTCCCGATGCGCGTGCGCGCCGGTCAAGCCGGTGTCTGGTCCTTCAATGTGCCGGCACGCCTCAGGCCGGGCTGGACGGTGACGCAGGCGCGGGCCGACCTGCGGGCCGTGGCCGAGGCGGCCGCGGCCGAGATCCCCGACCTGCAGCCGGGCGCCACGCTCACGGCGGTGCCCATCCGCGAAGTACTCGTGGGCGGCGAGGGCCGAACGCTCGTGGCGCTGCTGGCCGCCGTCGGCTTCCTGCTGCTTATCGTCTGCGCCAACCTGGCGAACCTGCTCCTCTCGAGAGCCTTGGGTCGGGGGCGCGAGTTCGCCGTAAGAGCCGCAGTAGGGGCCGGCCCGGCGCGACTGCTGCGCCAGGTCCTGGTGGAGAGCGTGCTGCTGGCGACGCTGGGCGGAATCGCCGGGCTATTGGTTGCCACGGTGGGCTTGGGCTTGGTGGAACCGCTGCTCCCGCGTCGCTTGCTCACCTACGTGGGAACGACACCGGGCTTCGATTGGAGCGTTCTCCTTTTCGCCAGCCTGGTCTCCATCGCCAGTGGCGTGCTGTTCGGACTGGCGCCGGCGCTGCGACTCTCGCACGAGCGGCCGTTCACCGCCCTCTACGCAGCCGATCGCTCGATCGGCGGGAAGGGCGTGCGCCGATTCCAGCGCGGCCTGGTGGTCGGTGAGCTGGCCCTGGCGCTCACCCTGTTGAGCGGGATCGGGCTCATGCTGCGCGACTTCCAGCGGCTGCACTCCGCCGACCTCGGCTACGATCCCGCCGGCCTGCTCACCTTCACGGTTAACCTGCCCCCAGAGGAGTATCCAACGGCCGAGTCCCGCGTCGCCTTCATGGCGGCGGCGGCGACCGAGCTCGAACGGATTCCCGGGCTGGCCGCCGCCGGAGCCACGACGATGTTCCCCTCGGCCCGGGCCAACGCAGTGGCCGAAGTCCTCATCGAAGGTCGCGAGTCCATCCCGGGCCAGCGCAGCCTGGTCAACTCGAGGATGGTGACGCCTGAGTTTTTCGCTGCGGTGGGGATCCCGCTGCTTCGCGGCCGCGGTATCAACGACGCCGACCGCGCGGGCTCACCGCCCGTCGTCGTAGTCAGCGCGGCGTTGGCGCGCCGCTACTGGCTGGGCGAAGACCCGATCGGTGCGCGCGTGCGGAACGGCCGCGCCGGCTCGGACGCGCCCTGGATGACGATCGTCGGCGTCGTCGGCGACGTGCGCGAGTTCTACGACGTCGCCGAGACGTGGTACACGCCGTACGCACAACACGCGGGGTCGTTCCTGGCGGGGCATGCAGTCTTCGCCGTGCGAAGTGCGAGGCCGGCACCGCCGGCGGTCTCAGCAGTTCGCGAGGCCATGCTCAACGTCGACCCCGCCCTACCCATCTTCGATGCGATCACGGCCGAAGACCTCTACGCCGCATCGTACGGTCGCCAGGGCCAGGCGGCGATGCTGGGCAGCGTGTTCGCCGCTTTCGCCCTGCTGCTCGCCAGCCTGGGCATCTACGGCTCTGTGTCTTATGGGGTCAGCCGTCGCACCCGCGAGTTCGGAGTGCGGATGGCTCTGGGAAGCGATCGAAGCGCCATCCTGCGCGGCGTGTTCGCCGAAGGTGGGCAGATGATCGTGGCGGGGATGGCAATCGGTGCCGCCGGCACGTTGATCCTGGCGCGCTTTCTGTCGAGCGCGCTCACCGAGGTGGGAGCGTTCGACGTCCCGACCTTCGCGGCCTCGGCCCTAGTGCTCGCCGGCGCGACGCTGGCCGCTGCTTTCGTTCCAGCCGTTCGCGCGACGCGGATCGATCCGGTGGAGGCGCTGCGGCACGAGTGATCCGCTAGTCCGTCCCAACGGGCTCGGGCGTACGCGGCTCCGCGCCCAACGCTTCGTCCTCTTCCGGCAGCTCGAGGTTGGTGATCTCGTCGGTCACCAAGTAGTCGTAGGGCGGGTACTCGTACAGCGGCATGCGCGGCTCGGTCTGCCCCATCGAGTATCCGTAGACGCTCTCGTACTCCGGCACGCGCTCGCCCATCTCGTTCAACTGCGTCAGGTACTCGCCGATCGACTTGGACTCGATCACGATCACCTTGCCCATGCGGTCGATGATCGGGCTGTGGGCCCGCGTCCGGTCGTGGTCGAACTCGAGCACGCGCCGGCCGTAGCGGGTTATGCCGATGACGCGGAACGTGAGGCTCTTCCCAACCGCCGGCAGGTTGAGGACGCTGCGGTCGGTGGCGAGGAACGGAACGCAGCATTTCCCCCGCAGGTCGCTCACCTCGTGCACCAAGCGTTTGGGATGCTCCGGCAAACCCCGCACCGCATCGTAGTAGCGCTCCGGGATCCGCCCGATCGATTTCTCCTCGAGCTCCTCCTGTACAACACGCGCGATGGGAGTGTAGTTGAAGGCGTTCTCCCGGTAGCCCTTCACTACGAAAGTGTAGTACGGCAGCACGCCGATCTCGTTCAGCACCTCGCGCAGCTTCGCCGTGTGCCCGCGCCGCGACGCAGCAGCCGTGAGCACCAGCTGGTTCGTCACGATCCAGCCGGCGCCGAGCAGACGCGCGACAGCATCGCGGGCCTCGGGTGTAACTTCCATGGGCGACTGGATGTGGGTCTGGATCACAAACTGCTTGACGCCGACCTTGGCCGCCTTCTCACGGAACCGCGCGAGGATATCGGCCAGCGCCGGCGTTATGCGCTGAGGGAGGAACACCGGAAGCCGGGTCCCGAGCCGCACCCGCACGATCTCGGCGTACTTGCGCTCGCGTCGCTTGTTCGCGTCGCGCTTGGCCTTGGCCATCTTGTAGATCGCGTCGAGGATCCGCTCCAAGGCGGCATCGGTGCTCATCAACGCGTCGCCGCCCGTCACGAGGATGTCCTTGAGCTGCGAGTCCTCCTCGAAGTACTGCATCAGCTCGCCCAGCTTCTGCGGCCAAGTCCTCTTGGGCGCCAGCTCGTCGAGATCGAAGTCCAACTGGCCCTGCTGGAAGCCGTACATCCGCTGGCAGGAGGAGCAGAGTCCGCCGCAGGCCCTACCGGTCGTGTCGGGGATAAGAATCGCCACGTCGGGGTAGCGCCGGTGTACGTTGTCGTACGGCGGTAGCAGCCAGCCGGCGGCGTTGGGCTTGCCGGGCTCGATCTCGTCCTCCTTCTCCCAAGCGCGGATGTGACCGAACTCCTCGACCAGCTGTTGGGAGTAGACCACGTAGTGACGGATCGCCAGGTCGGCGCCGATGGCGAAGTACGGCACCCGCACGTGCAGCAGCGACAGATAGTACGGGTTCACAAAGAACGGGATGCCCGACTCCTTCGCCTGGTAGAGGATCCGCATCGCGTCCGGGTCCAGCGAGCTGCCCAGCATCTCGTTCAGGAGCTCGGGCGAGCGCACGGCGAACTGCAGGTGAAACTGCGGGTCTTCCCACCACTCCAGCGCCCGTTCGAGTTTCTCCTCACGTGTCAGGTCTCGATCCAGCGTGTACTTCTGGCTGCGGATCTCGCCGCGCTCCATGTGGTCGATGATGATGTTGAGGATGCGGTCCCGGTTCTCCTCCCTGAGCGCCACGATGCGCGGGTCAAGCCCGGCGGGGTAGCGCTCCATCCAGCTCTCGACCTCCTCGCGAGTCGGGACGCGCAACGTGCTCCGTCCCGTGAACTGCCGGAACAGGTGCAGCATGTCCTCGAAGAAGTCGGGCTTGGCGCCGCCGGTGCCTCGGTTCACGGCGAGCCAGAGCTGACGGATGGGGGTGCTGACGGCGATGGCGCCGCGCAGGTTGAGATCGACGAACTCGCGGCCGGCGTGGTCCACGTAATCGAGCAGTCGGATGGCGGCGTAGTCGCTCCAGGAGAGCGCCTCGAAGGCTTGCCGCCCGCTGACCTCGCCCTCGTAGAACGCCAAGGCCTGGGGCCGCTGGCCCAGCTCCTCGAGCACCCACTCGCGGATCCCGATGCGCGCCTCGATCTCGTTCTTCGAGTTGCGCATGATCTCTTCCAGCTTCGGATTCTCTTTGAGGAGCGCCTTGAGAAGCCGGTGGGATTTGACGGTGATCGCGATGCGATCCAGTTGCTCGATCGGGTTCATCGCCCTTCTGCTACTGGCGGAGGCCGGTCGATACGAAAGTTAGGACGGGAGGGGCCCGGTGACCAGAGTTTTCGGCGCGACGGCCTACTCCGTCCGCTCGACGAGCTGCTCTATCCGCTCGACCAGCGGTGCGGCGCCGGTCCTGTAGTTGGAGAGGGCCACGACGACATAACCGGCCTCGGGGTAGATCGTCAGTTGCGAGCTGGCGCCCCACGAGCCGCCAGTGTGCCCGACCGCTAGACCTATGGGCCGCTGATGAACCTGGAACCCGTAGCCGTCGCCCTCTCCGTAGCGGCGCCACATGACTTCCAGCGATGACTTCGAAACCAACGTGCCGTCCAGGAGAGCCAGCGCGTAACGGTGCAGGTCGCCGACGGTCGAGTAGGCCTGGGTGGCCGGGGTGCCCCCCACCGACAACTTGAAGCTGTCGTTGCGCCAGCCGGTCGAGCTGCCGGCGTCGCGGTAGTAGCCGGTGGCGACGTCCCGGACCGGGTCGTCCCTGTCGAAGTAGCCGGTACGATCCATGCCGGCGGGCTCGAAGATGTGCCCCTGCACGTAGTCGAAGTAGTCCTCGCCGCTCACGTTTTGGATCACAAGGCCCAGCAGAAACATCCCCGTGTTGCTGTAACGAAAGCGCGAGCCGGGCTCGAAGGCCAGGGTGTCCCGTACTACGTGGGGCTTGAAGTCCTCGAGCCGTCGAAACAGCTCGCGGGATGCAACCTGGTACTCGTCGGTGTAATAGTCGCCGAGTCCCGACGTGTGGGTGAGCAGATGGTGGAGCTTGATGCGGCTGCTGATCTCACGGGGCAGCCACGACTCATCGACGTGTTCGCTCAAGAGATCGTCGTACGAGAGTGCCCCGGCCTCTGCCAGCTGCACGATCGCCGTCCCCGTAAACGACTTGGTGACCGACGACAGGTTGAACCTAGTGTCGATGTCTATCGGCACGCCGAACCGCTTGCTGGCCAGGCCGCAGGCGTGCGAGTAGAGCACTTCCGCGCCGCGGGCCAGGAGCACCGTGCCCGAGAACGCGTCGTTCGCACATATCCTATCGACGATGCGACGCGTCTCGTCCAAGACCTCCGTTTCGGCCAGCGCCGGCTCCTCAACATCCGTGGGCGTACCCGGGTAGCGATCGAGCAGCAAGCCGCCCAGCAGGCGGGCTTCCCCCTCGTCGATGAACAACCGAAAGCCCCGCCACGCCCCGTAGTTCCGATCCTTTACGATGACGACGGTCTCGCGCTCTCGCTCGGGCGAGTAGGTCCGTATGCTGTGAAAGTCCGCCCCACCAGTGGTTCGGCTCAGGAATTGCCAAGTCGCGATGTGCGTCTCCAGCGGCCCGAAATTCTGGAACTCCTCGGTGCACTCCTCCGCCATGAACCGCTCGACCGCCTCCGCTGTCGGCGAGTTCAAGGTGGCGAGGACCGAGCGGATCCGTTCACCCAATAGCCCGGCCGGCATCGTCGGGTCGTCGGTGTAGGTCTCTTCAACCTGCGCGCGCGCGGCTTCCGCTGGCAACGCGACGAGTGCGAGTGCGAGCAACAAGACACGGTGCATGACGAGCTTCTCCTCTTTGGAAACCCTCAGCGCAACGCTCCAATCATAACGAAGGCGGCCACACTCATGGAGAGCACGAGGAAGCCGACTACGAACAACACGGCCGTCCGGTTGCCGTAGTTCATCGTGTAGCCGAAACCGAAGCGCTTCTCGACCATGATCGAAGGGTCGTCGCGATCGACGTAGAACAGCCCCCAGACCCAGCGTGCGTTGTCGGCGAGGCCGTTCGTCAGCGCCGCATCGGCGGCAGCCTGCTCCAGACGCGCTCCGCCCTGGCCGTATCCCTTGAGGATGCGGACCATGCTCCCAAGGAGAAAGACCAGGAAGAGGAGGAAGAGACCCGCCGTCCACAGGATCCACACCCCCAAGGAAGCGTTTTCGGATAGTCCGAGCCGAACGATCTGCACCGAGAGGACGGTCATGAACGTACAGGAGAGGAGCGCCGTCCAACTCATCAGGTTCACCATCGTGGCGCGGAAGGCGTCCTGAGCCTCCACCGAGCCGCCGCCCGAGCCGGCGCGGATCGAGCGCTTGGCGTTTACGGTGAACAGTGCGAGGAGGGCGAGTGTCGGACTGAGCACCAGGTTCAGGCTGGGCACGAACATGATCGCGACGAACGACCTGTCGGTCATCGCCTGATAGCTGACCGTCGCGTACGCGAACGTCGCGACGGCCGCGACGATACAAAACCCCAGCGCGAACTTCGCCAGGCCCGCCCCCCTCGGTTCGCCAACATAGAGCGACGCCGCAGCCTTCACGGCCTGTTGAGCAGCTTCCGGCGGCGCCAGCGCCCGAGCCCTGGAGTACGTTCTCAGGTAGAGCCCCAGTGCGCCGAGCAACAGGACCGCCGTGCCCGTGAAGTTGCCCGCGACCGGCCGGCCTGCAAGGCTGATCCCATACCCGACCATGAGCGACACCACCATCAGCACCACGCAGCCGCGATACCAGCTACGCGAAAGCCGGCGCGCCGCATCCCCTTCGGCCGACGACTCGCCGACGTAGGCACCAAATAGTAGGCCCAGCCGGGTGACCCGCGGAAGGAAGAGTAGGAATCCTCCGACTATGAGAACCCGCACCGTCAGGGCCAGATTCACAAAGACCGCTTCACTCATCGTCGCTCTCCTTGACGCCATACATGGCCACCACCTCGCGCCGCAGAACCGTGAACAGCTCCTCGGTCGTCATACCTGCTTGTCGCAGTCGCGCCAGTGTGGCCCGCAGGTCATCGACCAGCCTGTCGCATGCGGAGCTCTCGATCTCCTCCGCCGGCGCCGCCACCACGACGCCGGCCCGGTCGCGGATCACCAGGAAACCCTCGCTTTCCAGGAGCCGGTAGGCCCGGGCGATCGTGTTCAGGTTGACCCCGAGGTCCCCGGCCAGCTGACGCACCGACGGCAGAGCCGTCCCCGGGCCCAGCGCCCCCGAGGCGACAAGGCGCCGCAGCTGGTCTGCGACCTGTTGGTAAACGGGGTTATCTAGACCTCGGTCGATCGCAATGCTTGCCATGGACCAATTGTATACAGATTGGTATACAGACGTCAAGGCCGCCGTTCCGACCTGAGCTTCGCCTCATCGGGCCGGGCAAACGACTCGTGGGGCTCAGGGAAGGGAAAGCAGAGCCGCTCCCGTCGACGGAGCTAGCGCCGCGAGGCGTCCATCCCCACCTGCGAGAAGTACGCATCCAGCCGATCGAAGAACGCCTCGCGCTCCTCGACGGAGGCGAAGAAGTCGAAGCGACCGGCTGCGCGCTCGACGTTCATCAACTGGATCAGGAAGTCGTAGATGGCGCTGGCTGCCCGCAGCTCTGCTATTAGCGCGGTGTTCTGCGCGTCTAACAGATCGATGATCGAAGCCGCACCGCGGCCGTAGGAGTCCTGCACCAACTCGAAGTTGTTGCGGGCCGCCTCAGCGGCGTCACGCGACAGACCGATGTTTGCCCGTGCGGCGCCCATCGTGTGGAGCGCTGAACGAACGCGGCTTTCAACGCGCTGGGCCACTGCGCGCCGCTCGGTCTCGATCCCGGCCAACTCTTCGGCCGTCTGGCTCCTGGCCGAAAAGCGGGCGCCGCCGGTGAGCAGCGGATAGGTCAAGGCGAAGCCCACCGTCCAGCGCAGCTCGTCGAATCCGGGGACGATCGTGCCCGCTCCGCTGGTGGAGAACACGTCGCTGGCCGAGGCCTGGAGGGCCAAAGTCGGCAAGTAGAACGAGCGATCAGCGGCTTTCAGCGCCCGCCGCTGGGCGGCCGCGACGGCATCGAGCGCTTTGAGCTCGGGTGAAGCGTCGAGCGCTTCCTGCGCCATGAAGTCGCGAAAGACCTGGAAACTCCAACGGTTATCAAGGTATGGTATCAGCCGACTGTGGCTGGTGATCAGCTGTGGATCGGCGAGCTCGGCTTCCGCGGTCGCGAAGGCCTCTTCGAGCGGCCGATCCAGCAGTCGGTTGAGCTCGATTTCGATCAGATTGCGGAGCGAGTTCGCATTAATCACCGCCTGGCGATTGTTGGCGATCTGGCTCTCCCAACGATAGACCTCTCCCGGGCTAGCCGTACCCACCGTGCGGCGCACTTTGGCGAACTCGAGGTTTTCACGCGTGATGCTCAGGTTTTCCCGCTCTATACGCTCGATCGTTTTGGCCTTGAGGAGATCCAGGTAGGTGACGGCCGCGTCGAACGCGACGTCGAGCCATACGGTCTCGCGCTCCTGGACACGCGACTCCTGGATCGACTTCTGGATGGAGTAGTTCGCCCATACGGGATCGGCATAGACCAGCTGGGTCAACGTCGCCTGCCCGGCGAGCAGCTGCTCCGGCCGAAAGCCTGCACCGGACTCGGCCTGATCTTTGTCGATGACACTCCAATCGAGGCCGAGGTCGATCTGCGGCAGCAACTCGGCGCGTGCGATCCCGATTTCATCCGCACCGGCGGCAACAGCGCGATCCGCTACCCCGAGATCCAGGTTCACCTGCACCGCCTCGCGCACCGCGCTGTCCAGGGTCCAGTCACGCTCCACGACCCTCACCTCTTCAGCGATAAGCTCCGCCTCGGTAACAACCTTCCAGGGTGGGTATACGCCGACGGCGCGGGCCGTGGCCATGTTGATAAAGAGTCGTGACTGGGGCGGGAAGGCGACCGGCAGCGAGGACGGATCTTCACCGAGCAGGATCGATTGAATATTGAGCGCTACGCGCCGCGCCACACGTTGGGGGAACCTCTCGGGCCGCTGTCCCGCCATGATCCCATCGACGACCTCGGGCCGACCGAACCAACTGAAGCTGGGAAGTCGACGGTCGATCAAGCCCTGCACCAGGCGCCGCCAGTCTTCTTCAGACAGCTGGAACTGGGGGGTCACGTAGACGGCCTCGACACTGACTTCGTCGAGTGCCGCGAGGGTCGGTTCAATTGTCAGGCCAACGGGGATAAACACTACGTCCAGCCCGATGGTCTGCCCGGCGACCTGTAGGGTCTGTGATAGCTCGGGTATGGCGTCGGCCAACGGCCCGTTGCCCAGAACCGCGACCCGGTCGAACGGCACGATCTCGCGAAAAACGAATATGTCGTCCGGCTCCGGCAGGGCGATGTAGCTCAGGTTGTTGACGCCGCTGCCACCTGTCTCGGACATCCCGACACCCTGTAATTCCTGGTCGAGTATGATCGCGGCCACGACGGGCTTAGCGAGGTTTCGCCGAGTGGCGGCGATGTGTGAGGCGATCGCGCCGAATATGACAATGACATCTACTTCTGGGTGTACCAGCAGACGATCGAGTGCTTCCTCGATGCCGCGGACCGTGAAATCCGCCTCGACCGTGAGATCCGCAGGCATACGAACATCGAATTCACCTGACAGCAGACCGCGGATCTCGCCTTGAACAAGCGCGTTCAACTGCACGTGACGTGGGGTGGGACCATCCAATAGAAAGGCGATGGTGACCGTGCTCGTCCCCTGCCCCGACGCCAGGCCAGGGGACAGAACGAGGGCCAAACCGGTGAGCAGCACTTCGAGTCGGGACATCTTTCTCCAATACCTCCGCTGAGTTCCATGCCTCGCCGGCCGGCGGTTGGACACGCCGCCGAGCGGGCGGTTTTTGGCGTAAGATTGTCGAAGTTAAGGGGGGCGAGCTTCGCCGGGAAGGATCACGTCTTTGCCCACTGGCTGTGGCAAGGTTGACAGCCCAACGAGGCACGTCCTAATCTCGAAGTCCATCAAGATCACGATTGCCGGGTACCTGCCCAGGGTTTTGGATACAGCGGCCGCAATGGTTCCCGATCTCGACTCCGGAGGTTTCTCAGGATGTTACGCATAGTCAGCCTGACCGTCGGTCTAATCGCAGTCTCGATGCTTCAGGCCTGCGGGGAGGAGGAGCGACCGGAGCCCGTCATCAGGCCGGTTCGCTTCCAGGAGGCCTATTCGACCGGCGGCAGCCGCGTACGCACGTTTTCGGGCACCGCACGAGCGGGCGTCGAGTCGAATATCAGTTTTAAGGTTCCGGGTACGATTCGCCGCCTGGCCGTGGAGGTAGGCGACACCGTACGGGCCGGGCAGCTCATCGCCGAGCTCGACGACGAGGACTACCGCCTCCAGGTCCAGCGCGCCGACGCGGGCCTGGCGCAAGCCCGCGCTCAGGCACGGAACGCCGAGGCCGACTACGCGAGGGCACGGCAGCTGTACGAAAACGCCAATCTTTCGCTAGGCGAGCTCGACGCGGCCCGCTCGGCCTCGGAGTCGGCCGCATCGTCGGTCAACGCCTACGAGCGCGAGCTGGAGCTTGCGCGACTGCAGCTCAGCTACACGCGCCTGACGGCGCCGGTGGCTGGGGCGCTGGCGTCGGTGAACGTCGAGGTGAACGAGAACGTTCAGACAGGCAAGACCGTAGTGCTCCTGACATCCGGTTCCAACCTCGAGGTCGAGGTCGGCGTGCCCGGCGTTCTGATCACGGGAATCGCCGAGGGAGACGAGGTTCGCACCAGCTTTGATGCCCTCCCGGGACGGGAGTTTCCAGGTATCGTCACCGAAGTAGGAGTCGCCGCCACCGGCGCCGGGATGACCTTTCCCGTGACCGTGCGCCTCACGGAGAGCGAGACCGACATCCGCTCGGGCATGTCAGCCGAAGTTGGTTTTCTGTTCGAATCGGAAAGTCAACGCATAGTGCACCTCGTGCCCTCGGCCGCGGTGGGGGAGGATCGGGAGGGCCGCTTCGTCTACGTCGTGGAACCGACGGAGGCGGGGCTCGGCATAGTGCGCAGGCGAGCGGTGAGCGTCGGCGAAATTACGCCTGAAGGACTGGAAATCCTCGAGGGGCTCGTGGACGGCGACCGAATCGTCACGGCCGGGTGGAGCAAGATCGAAGACGGCCTCCAGGTGAGGCTGTCCGCCAGCGGCTTGTGAGCTCGACAGCCATGAACATCACCAGCGCAGCCCTAAAGAGGAACCGTCTCACCATCGTCGCTCTCATCATCATCCTGCTCGGCGGCCTGAGAGCCTACGGCGCTCTGTCGCGTTCAGAGGATCCGGGGTTCATCATCCGCTTCGCCCAGATAGTGACCTTGTTCCCGGGCGCGAGCCCTGAACGCGTCGAGATGTTGGTCACCGACAAGCTCGAGAAGGCCATAATGGAGATGCCGGAACTCGACTACGTCGAGAGCGAGTCGAAGGCCGGCGTTTCGGTGATCTATGTCATCATAAAGCAGAGCTACGATAACATGCGTCCCATCTGGGACGACTTGCGCCGCAAGGTCGATCGCGCTGCGGTGGACCTGCCGGCCGATGTGATCGGGCCTACCGTCGACGACGAGTTCGGCGACGTGTTTGGCACCGTGATCACGATCACGGGCGAAGGTTTCAGCTACGCGGAACTGAAGGAGGTAGCCGACGAGGTAAGGGACGAGATGCTGTTGATCGAGGAAGTCGCCAAGGTGGACATCTTCGGCGCACAAGAAGAGCGCGTCTTCGTCGAGTACAACAACTCCAGGCTTTCCGAGCTCGGGATCTCGCCGCTTCAGTTGGGGCAGATACTCGAGAGCCGCAACATCGTGCTGCCCGGCGGTGAGGTGACCGCCGGCGTCGATAGGATCGTCCTCGAGCCCTCGGGCAATTTCGAGACGGTCGAGGACCTGCGCCGATCAGTGATCAGCCTGCCCGGCACGAACGAGTTCGTGTATCTCGAGGATATCGCCGCAATCGAGCGGGGCTACATCGACCCGCCTGAGAGCAAGGTCACCGCGACGGGAGCGCAGGCGCTGGCAATCGCCATCTCGCTGCGTAAAGGTGGTAACATCATCACGCTTGGTGAGCGCGTGCAGCAGACGCTGGCCCGCCTCCAAATCCTCTATCCGATCGGGATCGAATTCGACGTCGTAGCCTTCGAACCGGCCGAGGTAGACCGCGCCATCGGTGATTTTGTCAGCAACCTGCAGCAGGCTGTCATCGTCGTCGTTCTGGTCATGCTCCTCTTCCTGGGCCTGCGGACCGGGCTAGTGGTGGCCAGTCTGATCCCGATGGCGATCATCATGGCCTTGCTGGTGATGTCGATACTCGACATCGGGCTCAACATAGTTTCACTGGCCGCTTTGATCATCTCCCTCGGATTGCTCGTCGACAACGCCATCGTCATGGTGGAATCGATCCAAGTTCAGATGTCCGAGGGGAAGAGCGCGTACGACTCAGCGATAGATTCGGCGCGAGAGCTGCGCGTTCCGCTGTTGATCGCGTCGCTTACGACGATTGCGGCATTCCTGCCGATCTACCTCGCCGAGTCGGATACCGGCGAGTACGTGGCGCCGCTGTTCAAGGTCGTGACAATCACGCTTCTCTGTTCATGGCTGCTTGCCTTGACGATGGTCCCGCTGCTGGCCGTGAGATACGTCAGATCGAAAGCGGACCCCGAGAGCTCGAAATACGAGAGACCGTTGTATCGCCGATATCGGGGCGCTTTGCTCTATTTGTTACAACACCGACTGCTTACCGTTACTGCGGCGCTACTCCTGTTTTTGGGAGCAGGGGCGGGCATGGGGTTGGTGCCGCAGATCTTCTTCCCATCCACGGACAAGGCCTTTTTCAAAGCCGAATTCGAGCTGCCGATCGGCACGCCGATCGAGCATACGGAAGAGGTCGTGGCTGATATCGAGAGGTTCATTACCAGCGAGCTACTGGTCAGCGAGGAGAGGGCCGAGGGAGTGACCAGCTGGGCCTCGTTCATCGGCCAAGGCGGCCCGCGGTTCCTACTGTCGTTCACCCCGGAACCGCCGAGTCCCAACTATGCGTTCACGCTGGTCAACGTTACGTCAGACGAGCGTATCGAGGACTACATCGCACGCATCGATTCGTTCACCTTCGAGAACTATCCGGATGTGACCGCGACGATGGCGCGGATTTCGTACGGCCCGCCACTGGAAGCGCCGGTCCAGGTTCGGATCCTGGGCCGCGATCCCGACATCATTTTCAGCATCGTCGAGCGCGTCAAAGCCGAACTGCAGCGTGTCCCCGGAACGCGTAACATCACCGATAACTGGGGGCGGCGTACCAAGAAGCTCTTGGTCAACGTCAGTGAGCCACGAGCTCGGCGAGCCGGGGTGACCAACCAGGACATCGCGCTCTCGCTGCAGGCTGGCCTGAGCGGCTTCGCGATGAGCGATTTTCGAGAGGAGGACGAGCTCATCCCGATCACTCTGCGCTCCGTCGCGGCGGACCGTCAAGATGTCGGCAAGCTCGAGGGCCTCAACGTGTACGCTCAGGCCAGCGGTACCTCGGTACCGCTCAAGCAAGTGGCGGACATCGAGATCGCCTGGGAACCGGCAAAGATCATACGCCGGGACCGCCTGAAGACGGTGACCGTGAGCGCGTACACTCTGCCCGGCTACACGGCGTTCGACGTCGTCGCGCAGTTGACCCCCTGGCTGGAGGCCGTGAGTGCCGATTGGGGTATTGGTTATCGTTGGGAGCTGGGCGGCGAAGTGGAGACCTCCGGCGAAGCGAACGCGTCGATTATGGCAAAACTGCCGATCGCCCTATTGGTCATCATCATGCTGCTGGTGATCCAGTTCAACTCGATAAGAAGACCGATCATCATCCTGTTGACGATACCTCTGGGAGTAATAGGCGTAACGATCGGTTTGCTGGTGGCACGCTCGTCTTTTGGTTTCATGGCGTTTCTAGGGATCATCGCGCTGGCGGGCATCGTGATCAACAACGCTATCGTGCTCATCGACCGCATAGAGATCGAGTCCAGACAGCGCGGGCTGGAGCCGCGATGCGCGATCATCGAGGCCGCCCAGCGACGCCTGCGTCCCATCCTGCTCACCACCGCCACCACGGTATGTGGCCTCGTTCCACTCTGGCTGGGGGGCGGCCCGATGTGGGAACCGATGGCGATCGCCATCATCTTCGGGCTCCTGTTCGCGACGCTGTTGACGTTGGGTCTCGTGCCCGTGCTGTACGCCCTGTTCTTCCGCGTCAACTTCAAGGGGTTCAGCTACTGAGGAGTGCCCGGTAGGGCTACTTCTCTATCCTCATTATCTCGTCGGGGCTGAGTTCGCTGAGTCTGTCCAGATCGGCTAGCTCATCGACCTCCGGCATGTGGAGATCCCACCATTCAAGGGCCAGCTCGCTGTTCCAACCCATGCCGGCTTCCGACTCGACGAGCAGCGAGTCGAGCTCGCCGGCGCTCTGCGGCCGGTCGTCAGGGGTCTTCTCGAGGCAGGCCAGGATGATCCGCTCTAACGAATCGGGTATGTCGAGCTCGGTTCTCTGAGAGGGAGGAATGGGCTGCTCCTGAACGTGCGCCAGGGCCGTGGCCAGCGGGCTGTCCGCGTCGAACACGCGCTGCCCCGTCACCAGCCAGTACCCCACGCACCCGAGGCAGTAAATGTCCGCGCGTCCGTCCACTTCGGTCTTCGCCAGCGCCGACTCGGGGGCCATGAATGCGGGTGTGCCCGTCGCCAACCCATCGGCGGTGAGCTCGGTCGCCCCCTGCTGCGTGCCGTCACGCGATTTTACGAGACCGAAGTCGAGAACCTTTGCGAAGTCGCAGCTGAAATCCGGGCCGATGCGGCCAATGTGGATATTCGCGGGCTTGATGTCCCGATGGACCATGCCGCTGGCATGAGCCTCAGCCAGAGAATGGCACACCTGGCGCAGCAGGTAAACCGCCCTACCGGCAGGAACCGGCCCGAAGCGCCTGACCAGCGAATCGAGGCTGAGTCCGTGCAGAAGCTCCATTACGTAGTAGAAGGCGCCATCATCGGTGACCCCGAAGTCGTAAACATCGATGGTATGGTACGACTTCAACGCTGCCGTCGATTGCGCTTCCCGCTCAAAGCGTCGGATCGCCGTCCGACGACTGTGCTCGTCCGCGCCCAGCATTTCGGGTCTGATCAGCTTAACCGCGGCGGGCCGGGCCAACATCCGGTGCTTTGCCACCCAGACTTCGCCCATGCCACCCTCGCCCAGCCGCTCCACCAGCTGATAGCTGCCGACTTCGCGCGCCTTCTCCAGCCGTTTGGCGAACTTATTGACGTTATGGGAGATTACGAACGAGACGCCGGCGCAGAGGTACGTCGTCATCAAAAAGTAGCCAAACAGAAACGGCACCGGTGCAGCCGCGCTGGTAGCGCCGACGGACTTCGAGAGAAGAAACACCACGGGGGCTGTTGAGGCAGCCGCGAGCGCAGCAAGCAGTGTTTTGCCCGGCGTGTTGGGCGCCAGCAACGGGAACATGATGATCCAGCAGCATTCCCAGGGGACCCCCATGTAGTTGAACCGGATGTCATCCGACCATTCCGGCCAGATCCCCCAGAACTGGGTCATCGACAGGCAGGCCGAGCCCAGCACCAGGAAGACGAGCCCGAAGTCGAGCAGCTGGGCCGGCCTGATCTTGGAGTAGCGAGCGAGTGCGAAGACGGCGAGCCCCAGAGTCATCGCTGTCAGGTTGACGGCTAGGTGCAGTCCGAAATTGGGTCGCACCAGGCCTGCACCGAGGTCGATCACATGCCATCCGACGAAGGCCACGAAAAAGCCGCCAGCGAAGATGAGACCGGCCCAGCCGAGCCGCCGCGTCGATTCGGGCAGGACCTCGCCAGGCGAAAAGCTTCCCGAAACGACGGACCCGGGCGTCGGGGTCTCGCTCGCCTTTCGCATGATATTCGGACCCTTCATATGAGCGGCAAGGCTAGATGGAGTATTTCGCGAGGACAGCCTTCAGTCATCAAGATGCTACGTGAACCCGGCCGGATCAATCTTGGCGGAAGCAGTGGAGTGTCCCTGCTCTACCCGACCGCCGGTAGAATCGAGTCGACGATCGTCTCGAGGATGCGGTCCTGGTCTTCGAAAACCGCCGCTTCCTCTTTCCCGGCGACATCGCAGATCGTGACGACGACCAGCTCCAGATCGGGAACCACGACGATGTACTGCCCTGCCATACCGCGAGTGGAGAAGTGATCGTGGTCGTGGTTCCTGCCCACCCACCACTGGTAACCGTAGCCATAGTCGTAGGGCCACGGTCCGAGCCAGTAAGGATCGGTGGTGATCTGGGACCGTGTGGAACTGGCCACCCATTCACCAGAGATGAGCTGCTGATCTCCGAACCGTCCATCCCTCAGGTAGAGGATTCCGAAATCCAGCATGTTCATCGCGTTCAGGTAGAGCTGGCTGGATCCCATGGTGTAGCCCTCCCAGGTCCCTCGCCACTCCCTGGGCCTCCACCCGAGGGGACCGAAGAGGTGCAGCTCAGCGAACTCCGAGGCTGTCATCCCCGTGGCCTCGGTGAGGATGACAGAGAGCAGGTAGGACGAGCCGGCGCTGTAAACGAAGGTCGAGCCCGGCTCGTGGGTCACGGGAAGGGCAAGGATGGCTGAGACGGGGCCGAAGGCCAAATGCCCATGGAGGTCATAGCTGAAATCGTGGCCTGCCGTCATGGTGAGGAGGTTTTCCAGCGTCACCCGTCCCCAAGCTTCAGGCACCGAGTCCACGGCGGTGGCCAAGAGCTCCGACAAGGGTTTCTCGACTCCGCCAATGAATCCCTTATCGATGGCGATGCCGATGAGGGCCGAAGTGAAGCTCTTGGTGGTGGAGAACATGTGGTAGGCGGAATCGGGTAAGGCACCGTTGAAATACTGCTCGACGACGACTCGGTCCCCTTTGAACACGATGGCAGCCTTCATGCCCTCGATGTCGCCGAGAGATGACACCGCATAGCGCATGGCGGCCACGTCACGGATGTCGGAGTACGGGTCTTGTGCTTCGGGCCCGGGATGAGAATCGGTAGGAGCATCACCGGTGCAGGCGACGCCGGCCAGGCTCAGGAAGAACCAGAAGATTGTGGACAACAGGGTGCGAGATAACACGGCTTAATCTCTGGCGCTCAGAAGGTACATCCTTATCGTGATGCTGTGCGTCTAAGAAATCAACCACAGGCAAATTCACCGATTGGATGGGAGGGGAGGAAAGATGTTTCGGCTAGAGGCAGTAACCATCGCCACGCTGGCGACTCTCTCCATCGGGCTCCACGCACCTGACGCTCGGACCGGTGTGACCGGCGACAGCGTTCTTCGCGAGCTGCGGATGACGAGCTTGGAGAACGTGCCCCTCGTCCAGGATACGCAAGGCGTCCTGGCGCCCGAGAATGCCAACGAGGCCAGACTCAACCGTCTACAGCCACCCGACCGAGTCATGGACGCCATCGGCGTCCGGCCGGGGATGGTCGGTGCGGAGATCGGGGCGGGTCGGGGCCGCTACGTCGTTCAGCTGGCGGTAAGAGTCGGAGAGAGCGGAAAGATCTATGCCGAGGACATAGACGCCGGAGCCTTGAGGTATCTGGAGGGACGCTGCGCGCGCTGGGGCCTCGACAACGTCGAGACGATCGTCGGGGACGTAATCGATCCGAAACTACCCGAGGGTGAACTCGACTTCATCTTCGTGATATCTGCCTACCACCATTTCGACGATCCGGTAGCGCTGTTACGCAAAGCCAGAGCGTCGCTCAAGCCCGACGGGATGCTGGCTATCGGCGAGTGGCTGCAGAGCACATCCCCCGAGGAACTGGAAGCTGAAATGGAGGCTGCGGGCTACCGTCTGGAACGCACCGAAACGTTTCTAGAGGCGAAAGGCCTGTACATATATGTCTTCCGGATCGATGACTAAGGCCGGCTGCTCGTCGGCGAGGGAGCGCGCCTCGCGGGCATCGGGATCGCCATCGGGCTTCCTGCGGGCGTCGCCCTGACGCGTCTCCTTTCGGGACTCCTCTACGAGGTGAGTGCTAGCGACCCCTTGGTTCTCGCCGGCGTGCCGGCGCTGCTCGCGCTGGTGGCGGTCAGCGCCGCGCTACTACCGGCGCGACGCGCCGCCCAGGTCGACCCGATGGCAGCGCTGCGGCAGCAGTGATCCGAGGCTGGCGGTGCATCCTTAGCGCCGCGCTGTACGTCTAACACATCGAGAAGCCCTTACCCTGCAGGACGGGAACGCCACCAAACGACACATCGACAATGAAAATACGAGAACTCTTGGTCGTGCTCCTGCTGGTCGCGACGACGCTCGACTGCGGCGAGCCGCCGGGGTCCATCCACGCGGCGGCGCAAGACGGTGATCTGAACGCCGTGAGCGCCTTTGGAGTACCTGCTCTCGCATGGCGCCGACGTGAACGCCACGAACTCCGAGCGGGCGACGCCGCTGCACTGGGCGGTGCTTCGGAACGATGACGACCTGGTCGCGCTGCTGCTGCAGCACGGGGCGGACACGGAAATCCCAGAAAGCTACGGGCGTACGCCGCTACTCCTCGTCGCACGCGAGACGGGCGCGGTCGGGATGGCCCGGCGGCTGCTCGACGCCGGGGCGGACGTGAACGCCGAAGACCGCTTCGGCGACACGCCGCTCGGACTCGCCGCGTGGCGCGGCTTTGACGATCTGGTCGATCTGTTGCTCGACCGCGGCGCAGCGGTGCCGACGGACCCGGAGAGGGCTGAGCAGCTCGTCCACGACGCCACCTGGCGCGGCCTGGTGAGGCTCTTCCGCCACCTGGCCGACGGCGGCGCTGACATGGGGATGCCGAACGAGAACGGCGGTTCCCTGCTCCACTCGGCCGCAGCGGGCGGATCGGCAGAGATCGCCGAGTTGCTGCTCGCGCAGGGGCTCGACGTAAACGGGCGCGACCGCTACGGACGGACGCCGCTCCATTACGCGTCCGAGAACGGCCGCACCCGCGTTGTCCGGCTACTGCTCGAGCGGGGCGCCGACGCCGCCCTGCGGAGTCTGGCCGGATACGCGCCGCTCGACGGGGCCCAGGCACACGATCGTGGCGATGTCGTGGGCCTGCTCCGCCAGGCCGGCGCGGGCGACGAGGGTGTCACGTTCCCGGCGCTCGCGGGACCCTACCTGGGCCAGGCCGCCCCCGGCCCCGATCCGGTATTGTTCGCAGCCGACATCGTTTCCACCCATACCTTCCAGCACGGGACCGTGACGTTTTCGCCTGACGGGAGCGAAGCGTTCTGGGCCAGCTCTTTCCCGATCGTCGACGAGCCCTACAGCTATGGCATGATCTGGACGTCGCGCATCGAGAACGGCCGCTGGACGGCGCCGGCGCCGGCGCCGTTCTCGGAGCGCCGTGTGGGTGACGACGTGCCGTTCTTCCACCCCGACGGCTCGAAGCTGTTCTTTCTCTCCCACCGCGGCGAAGGGGGTGAGCGCATCTGGTGGGTCGATCGCACTGCCGACGGATGGTCGGAGCCGCAGCTCGTGGACGACGGCCCCAACACCATGAGCAAGCACTGGCAGTTCTCGGTGGCGGCGAACGGCAGCATCTACTTCAACTCGGGCGATCCCGGCGGCTTGGGCGCCGGCGATCTGTACGTGTCACGTTTTGTCGACGGCCGTTACACCGAGCCGGTCAACCTCGGCGCCCCGGTCAACTCGGAGCTCAGCGAGGACCGGCCGTTCATCGCACCGGACGAGAGCTACCTCTTGTTCGTGCGTTTGACTCCGCCGGACGGCCTGGGTCTTACCGACCTATACGTGAGTTTCCGCCGCGACGACGGCACGTGGACCCCGCCGCGCAACATGGGGCCGCGTGTGAACTCGCCCGCGAACGAGGGGTGCCCGATCGTCGCGCCGGACGGCCGCTACCCGCAACGGGAACGCAGACAACTACTGGATGGACGCGGCGATCATCGATGCGCTGTGGCAGGAGATTCAATGACCCAACGTAGCGTAGTGCGTAGCTCAGCATTCATACTCGCTTTATCTGTTGTCGGTTGTGCCAACGACCGAGCGACGTCCGGCAGCGCGTAGGTGGACGACTCGCCACACGAGAGCGGCTTCGTGACGGTGAACGGCGTGACGCTCAACTACCTCGACTGGGGCGGCACGGGCGATGCCTTGCTGTTCCTCCCCGGACTCGCCGAATCGCACCGGAGTTTGTCGGGCGGTACCGGGTGCTGGCTCTGGCGCGGCGTGGGCCAATCGGACAAGCCCGCGAGCGGCTATGAGAACGAAGTGCTCATCGAGGACGTCCGGCAGTTCCTGGACAGCCTCGGTATCCGTCGGGCCAGCCTCGTGGGCTGGTCGATGGGCGGGAATGAGCTCACGGGCATGGCGACGCGCTATTCTGAGCGTGTCGAGAAACTCGTGTATCTCGACGCCGCCTATGACCGCTCGGACACCGCCGCGGGGCTACCCGCCCCCTAGAGCTTCCAGTCTCTTCTTAGCAGCCTCGTGCCCCGGATCGATCTCCAGCGCCTTCAGGTAGTGCCACTCCGCCCGGTCGCGATCCCCCTTCCACTCGTACGCTTCGCCCACTCCCTCATAGGCGTCCGCCGACTCGGGGTATAGGGAGAGGCAGAATTCCAAGAGGAGGATGGCCTCGTCGGGAGCCTCGTGTCGGTGCAGACCGTGCAGGGCGTGTCCGACCAGGTAGTCCTCCGGGATGGGGACGGGGAAGCCGTACCGATCGGACAACTTTTGGTAATGGTCTCTGACCTTGTCGGGCCCCAGGCTCCACCATTCGCCCTCGGTCTGCCAGCCTGCGAAAAGCTGCCTCAAGTCCTGGTAGAAGCCTGGCAGGCCCACCGAAGCGTGATTCTCTTCGGGATAGCGGGCGTAGTGGTACTCGAATCCCTCGGGGGCCCGGGCTTCGACCATACTCTTGAACTCGGCCAGTCTACTAGTCTCTTCTTCGTCCTTCTGTGCCCCGGAGATGAACAAGGAATGCCGCCAGTTGGTGACGCCGTCGAAAAGGGTCGCGGCGTTTCTGAGCCACTCGAACTGGTTCCAGTAGAGGCTGGGGTCCAGGGCGATGGTCGCCTGGAACAGATCCGGGCTCCGCGCCATGCTCTCTACGGCGAACAGTCCCCCCAGCGAGTGGCCTACCAAGATCCTGAACGGGTGGGTGCGGTAGGACTCGTCGATCACGGGGATCAGCTCTTCCTCGAGGAACCGCTGGAAGGACTCGGCGCCGCCGCTGGTCGGCCAGTCACCGTTCTCTTCGTTCGACGGGGAGAAGGTGAACTCATTCATCCGGTCGCCGTGGGGGACGGCGACGACGATCAACTCCGGGACCATGTCGTACATCGTCAGGTACTGGACCACGCCCGCGAAGGGCTCGAAGTAATCTTCTCCGTCGAGGACGTAGAGCACGGGATAGCGAGCCGCGTTCGGCCCTTCCTCGTCCGCGTAGCCCCGTGGGAGGCGGATGAAGACATCGCGCGCTTCCCCGAGATGCTGGGAGGCGATGGCGATGCGGTGGCCGAACGGAACGGCCGATGACGTGGGAGCCTCTTGGGGAGGTGGCAGCGATGCGGTGGGGGGGACTGGGGCAATTGGCTGGGTGGTTTGTGGTGCGCCGATGCCAAGCAGAAGGGCGCCGGCCAATAGACAGGCCGCGAATGCGTACATGGCAGCTCCTTCCTAGATATCCTGGATCTGGCTGCCGAACGGCGGCGGCCTGTCTCTTAGACGGCTGACGGTTCTTCTTGGTTGGTACCAGCTATTCCGACTTCAACGCCTCCACTGGGTCCACGCCGCTAGCCCGCCTGGCGGGGAGCAGGATTGCGAATACGACTACGCCTAGCAGCACCAGTATCGCGCCCACAAACGCCACCGGATCACCCGGCTTCACTTCATATAGTAAGGACTGCAATATCCGCGAGCCGAAATAGGCGCCGATGACTCCCAATACGACGCCGAGCAGAGCCGGGCGGATCCCTTCAGACAGCACCATGTGAGCTATATTGCGGCTCTCGGCGCCGAGAGCCATGCGGATTCCAATCTCACGCGTCCGCCGCGAGACGAGGTATGCGATGACCCCGTACAGGCCAACGCCGGCGAGCGTCACCGCCATACCGGCAAAGACGGCGAGCAGCAAGAGGTAGAACCGAGCCGGGCCCAATTGGCGGTCGACGGTTTCCTCCAGCATCTCGACCTTGTGGAGCGGGACATTGGGGTCGAGAGCCAGGACCTCTCTGCGAATAGCGGGTAGCAGGTTGTGGGCTCCAGGGCTCGTGCGCACCATGACACTCATGATGCGGCTGCCCATCTGGGCATGAGGTACGTAGATCTCGGGCTCGGGCTCTGCCGCCAGATCCTCCGACCGGATATCGCCGACAACGCCAACGATCGTCCAAGGTTCTGCGGATCCATATCCCAGGTTCATGTCGATGCGGATTCTTCTACCGACCGGGTCTCGATCCGGATAGTAGCGGTCGCTCATGCTCTTGCTTATGAGTGCGACCCGCGTCGCGCCGTCTCGATCGCGCGCTTCGAGTCTGCGACCGCTCACGACCGGGATCCTCAGCGCATCGTGGTATGCGGGCGTGACGACTCGGACCGTTACATCTTCTTCCTGACCTGCGGGTGGCGGTGGCCGATCCAGAAAGTGTATCGAGGTGCTGACACCGTATCCGCCAAGCGGGCTCCCGTAGACTGACCCGACGGCGTCGACGCCCGGCAGAACACCGACTCGATCGTCCAGGGACGCGAAGAAGCGTTCCGTGCGCTCCACGTCAGTGTCGTAGGGGTCGCTCGGGAGCTGCAGACGGAAGGTCAACACGTTGTCCCTCTCGAACCCGAGCCGCACGGCGCTGAGCCGGGAGAAGCTGTGGAGCAACAGCCCCGCGCCGAGCAAAAGCATCAAGGAGAATGCGACCTCCGCGACCAGCAGCGCGGAGCGCGAGCGGCGTCGCGTCGGTCCGCCCGTCCCGGTGCGCCCAGCTTGGCTCAACACGTCAGAAACCGGAACTCGCGCCAGCCAGAGTGAGGGTGTGAGGCCGAACAGAACCGTGATGACCAGCACAGCCACCAGAGTGTAGAGCAACACTGCCCCGTCAACCGTGACCTGGTCCAGCCGCGGTAGCGTTGCCGGAGCGATGGTCAGCAGCAGACTCACGGTCCACGATGCCAGCACGAGGCCGACTAAGCCGGCGAGCAATGCCAGCACAAGCGCCTCGAGCAGTAACTGCAGAACGACGCGTCCCCGACTGGCACCCAACGCCGATCGCATCGCGACCTCGTGACCGCGCGACGAGGCTCTGGCGAGCAACAGGTTCGCGACGTTGGCGCAGGCGATCAGCAACACGATGCCGACCGCACCGAGGAGCACCCAAAGCGCCGTGCGCACGTCCCCAACCACGTCCTGCTCCAGGGTAGTCAAGTAGAAGCGCTTGTCGTAGTTCAAAACGGGATATTGCGCTTCGAGGCGGCGCGATAGTTCCACGGTCTCGCTATTCGCGGCGCCAAAGCTCGTACCGGCGGCCAGCCGTGCGATGACCTGCAGAAAGTGACAGTCGCGCCCGCACCCCTCGACGTTGAGGTACACCGGCACCCAGAGTTGGGCGCCCTGCGGATAGTCGAACCCAGGAGGTGCCACCCCCACGATCTCATACGGTTCACCAGAGATCTGGAGTCTGCTACCCAGTACGTGCCGATCTCCGCCGAGACGCTCTTGCCAGAACGCGTGTCCGATCAGAACGACGCGCGGTCCACCCGGCACGTTTTCCTCGCCGCGAAGGTCCCTACCCATGAACGCGGATTCCTGAAACACCGCCAGCAATCCATCGGTGACTTCCGCGCCGGGGACCGACTCCGCCTCTCCCAGACCCGTGAGAGTGAGATCCGTGGCAGAGTATCCCGCTGCGGCTTGAATCGAACGTGCTTCGCTTTGCACGCTACGGACGTCCGGCTGAGACATCGGGCCTCCCGTCCAACCACGATCCGGGCGTGCGACGTAGATCATCACGAGCCGGTCCGGATCGT
>JBDHJU010000084.1:0-13354 GCA_039586755.1 Gemmatimonadota bacterium
CGTCGACGAGACGCTGGCCGAGACCTTCTGGCCAGGCGAGGACCCCATCGGCAAGCGGGTCAACTTCGAGGCGGGCGAGGGCTGGACCCCCGAGAACCCGGTTCAGCTCTGGCGAACCATCGTTGGCGTGGTGCGAAACGTACGGCACTACGAGCTGGAGAGCCCCGCCCGCATTACCGTCTACGTGCCGATGGCCCAGAGCGCCGGGATGTCGACGACCTCAATGTACGTCACCGCCAAAACGCAGGGCGACCCGCTGCGGCTCGCCGAGCCGGTGCGACGCGAGCTCGCCACCCTCGATCCTGACGTGCCGCTCTACCGGATCGAGACTATGGAGGGCTACGTCAGGCGGGCAATGTCCAACAGCCGCTTGGTGGGCGGCCTGCTCACCACCTTCAGCCTCCTGGCGCTGGTGCTCTCCGCCGTCGGGATCTTCGGCGTGATATCGTTCTCGGTCGTGCAGCGGCTACGCGAGATCGGTATCCGCATCGCGCTGGGCGCCGGCAGGGGCAACGTGCTGCGGATGGTTACGGGTCAGAGCCTGCGGGTCAGCCTGGCCGGTGTCGTCCTCGGTCTGGTCGCCGCCTTCGCGCTCACGCGGCTCATGTCGAGCATGCTCTACGAGGTCGATCCGGTGGACCCGCTCATCTACGCGGGCCTCTCTGTTTTCCTGGTTGCTGTCTCGACGCTGGCGGCGTACCTGCCGGCTCGCCGGGCGACCCGAGTGGACCCGGCCACTGTATTGCGGGAAGAATGAGCACTACAACACCGCTTCTCTCAGGAACTCGTTCACCTTCTGGCCCGCTCGGTAGTGCTTCATGACGAACGAGTCGAAGTCGCTACGCAGAAGCAGGCTCGTGTCCTCGTAGGTGGCGTAGTAGTAGAACTCCTTGTTGGCGATGAAGTCGTAGTGCTCCGCGACTTCGGCGAACTCTTTCGGCAACCGCTTGTGCCGCTCACCGCGGAGCTCGCTGAAGAGCTTCTTGAACTGGGCCGCCTCGACCGCGCTGGCGAGGGCCTTTCCGTCGCGAACGATCGCCTGGCGGATGAGCTGTACGGCCCGCGCGTCCGGCTGATAAATTCCGCCGCCGATATCGATGCCGTCCGAGCCGAACTTGAAGAAGAGGCCCGGGTAGTTGACGTCCTTACGGCCGCCCCGCTTGATCACCGCCGCGACGAACGTCTTGTAGGGCGTCTTGTCCTTGGAGAAGCGCGTGTCGCGGGCGACCCGGAAGATGGCGTCCTTGGGATCGATGGCGACGGCGGGGTCGATCGCTGCGACCTGCTCGATCATCTCCGCCACGAAATCGTGGAACGGCCGCTTGACCGCCCGCTCGTATTCCTTCTTGTGAGCCTGAAACCACTCCCGCGTGTTGTCCCGCGACAGCCCGCCGAAGAAGTCGATGAACTCCTGAGTGAAGTACGCCATCGCCACCTCACCCACAGGTCATCACGCTCGAGCCGCCCGGGTGCATGTAGTAGCTGCAGTTGCCGTCGCTACCGGTGCCGCCGAACAGCGTCCGCCGCGTCTGACCGCCGTACATGCCGCCCTGGGCGCCGGCGGCCGCCGCCGCCGCGGCGATGTTGAACATCGCCGGTCCGCCCTCGTACCCGCCTATCCCCTGCCAGTCCATCCAGTAGCGGCCCGGGATCACGGCGCCGAAGATCCCCTGCAGGAAGGCTACTTCCTGCGGGTGTAGCTCGCGGCCGTTGATGAAGACGCCGGTGCCGCTTCCCGAGGCGTTTGGCTGCAGCGGTCCGCCCAGCTCGAGGCCCGGAAAGATCTGTCCGACCGTGGGTCCGCCCTCCATCCCCCAGAGGCCGGATACGTTATCGTACCAGTAGCGGCCGGGCGGAATCGTCGCCGCCTGAGGCGGGATGCCCATGGTCTGCATTACCGTCTGGATCTGCTCGGCGCTAACCAGCTGAGAGTTCACGTAGACGCCGTCCTGTTTCTGGGCGACAGCCGCGGAGCCGATCAGGAATACGCAGAGGAGACTCAGAATCGTCGCGCTCGCTCGCATCGGGGACCTCCTGCCTCCAGGGGAGCCTGCTAGGGTGAGCGAAGGGTCCAAGATAGGGCGCCGCTCGGGCGCGGCCAAGATTTGAGGGCTAAAGCCGCGTCGCCGCTAAACTTGCGAAACCTCCCGGCACTCCGCATATTGACCCTCCCGGCGGCTCATCTGCCCGCCGCCGCCCGGAGGTTCCCCGTTGAACACCCGCCCGACAACCAACCCGCTGAGACTATTGCGACAGGCCCAAGCCGGAGGTTTAAGGCCATGAAACGCGCCGCGCTCATTCTCTTAGCCGTACTCTCTGCCGCCGCTTGTGACGAGGCCACCCAGCCCGAGGCCGCGGTCCCGATCGGAGCGCCGCAATTCACGCGGCTGGACGTTCCGTCGGAAACCTACCCGACCATACAGGCGGCGCACGACGCCGCGAGCTCGGGTGACACCATCCTCCTACAGCCGGGCACCTACGTCGAGCAGATCACCATCACCAAGGCAATCACCCTGGGCTCGCTCTACGTCACCACCGGTGACGAGAGTTATATCGGCACGACAATCCTCGACGGCGGCAACGCCGCTTACACGATTTCGATCCCGTCCGGCGCCGAGGACGGCGCCACCATCCAGGGTGTGACCATCCAGAACAGCGACGACGGCATCACGCCGCGGGCCAGGTTCAACCTGCTGAACTCGCGGATCACGGATACGAGCGACGGCGTCGACTACGAGGACGGCAGCGGTGGCCTGGTCCAGTTTTGCACGTTCGAGCTCAACAGCGACGACGGCATCGATCTCGACAATTCCGTCGACATAGTCATCCAGGACAACATCATCCGGAACAACAACGATGACGGCATCGAGATCCGCATGCAGAGTCACAGCGGCTCGACGCTGAACATCATCATCACCCGGAACGTGATCCACGGTAACGGCGAAGACGGGATCCAGCTCATCTGGTACGATGAGCCGACCGATCGTTTCTTCGAGATCAGCTACAACTACATCTACGACAACACCGATGTCGGCATCGGCATGATGGACAACTCGACGACGAGCGAGGACTTTCGTGCCGCCAGCATCCCCGAGCGCATCAACATCTTCAGCAACACGTTCTCGAATAACAGTCACGGCATCACCGGCGGCGACAACACGGTCGTGCTCAACAACATCTTCGTCGGTCACCCCGTGATCGCGGTTAAGAATGTCGACGGTAACTCCGAGCTGGCGTACAACCTGTTCTACAACAACGGGACCGATAACAGCGGATCGAACGTCGACACCGGCAGCAGTGTCTTCGCGGATCCCCTGCTCGACGCGAATCTCGCGCTACAGGCCGGGAGCCCGGCCATCGACGCGGGCACGGCGTACTACGTGTGGCAGACGCAGACGGTGCTGGACCTGCCGGCGGAAGCCTACTCCGGTGCGGCGCCCGATATGGGCGCGTACGAGTTCGAGGGCGGTACGGGGCCGCCGCCGGACCCGCCGGTTTTGGCCGCGCCGGCGGACGGAGCTGTGGACCTCGGCCTCACGCCGACCCTCTCCTGGACCGGGGATGGCGACAACTACACGGTCCAGATCGCCAGCGATGCGGGGTTCACTGTCATCGTCGACGAGGCGGTTGTAACGACTACATCTCACACGGTGGGCGCCGGCGTCCTGGACCATGCGACGACCTACTACTGGCACGTGGCCGCTTCCAACGCCAACGGCACCAGCGACTACTCCGCCGCCTGGAGCTTCACCACCGCGGCCGCCAGCACGCCGCCCGACCCGCCGGTCCTTTCGTCGCCGGCCGACGCGGCGACCGATGTGCCGCTGGAAGCGACCCTGGAATGGGCCGGCACGGCGGACGACTTCGACGTCGAGGTAGCGACCGATGCGGCGTTCACCTCGATCGTCTTTTCCACCAACACGGCGGCGACCACGGTCACGCTGCCACCGGCGACGTTGGCCCACGAGACCATCTATTACTGGCACGTGCGGGGCAACAACTCGTTCGGCGCGGGAGCCTTCTCAGGCGCCTTCTCCTTCACGACCGTCCCGCCACCCGACACAGAACCACCAAGCCAGCCTCAGAACCTCAGCGAGGCGGGTAAGACCGGTACGACGGTCGATCTGGTCTGGGATGCCTCGAGCGATAACGTCGGCGTGTCTTTCTACAGGATCTACCGTGATGGTGTAGAAGTAGCCAGCGAGTCGAGCACCAACCATACCGCCGTCGGCTTGACCCCGGCGACGTCGTACGACTTCCAGGTCTCGGCCGTCGATGCGGCAGGAAACGAGTCGATTCTGAGCGCGGTCCTCACGGTCACGACCCTCGACACGGAAGCGCCAACCGCTCCGGGAACGCCGACCCTCGATTCGAAGACCGCTGAGACTGTCTCCATCAGCTGGACGGCTGCCACCGACAATGTCGGGGTAACCGACTACAACATCTTCCGCGATGGCGGGCTCGTCGGCACGGTGGCCGCGCCGACGACGTCGTTCAACGACACGGGACTCGCGCCGGTGACTACGTATACGTACCACGTGACCGCCTCGGACGCGGCAGGGAACGAGTCGCCGGCCAGCGGGACCCTCGATGTCACTACCGATCCGGGCCCCTTACCTACGATCCATGTCGGCGCTATCGCCATGGAGCTGCGGACGGCCGGGAAGCGAAACTATGGGAGGGCCGTGATCAGCATCGTCGACGAGGGCGGGGCCCCGGTCAGTGGTGCCACGGTGGTGGCGCAGTGGAGTGGGCTGGCGACGGACCTCGACTCGGGTACGACCAGCGGTGGTGAAGTACAGTTAGACTCCGATAAAGCGGCCAACTCGCAAACGGGTCAGTTCATAGTCACGGTCACCGATGTCAGCGCCAGCGGCTTCGAATACGACCCCGCGGCGAACGTGGAGACGGCAGACTGTATCGACACGGCGGGCGCCACCTGCACGGTAGGACCTCCGGACACCGAACCACCCGCCGCTCCCATGTCTCTGACGGCGACGGCCGGCCCGGGCTCGGTCGCCCTCGATTGGGCCGACAACACAGAGCCCGACCTGGCGAGCTATTCGGTCTACCGGTCGGAGACAGGGGGCGGTCCCTATAGCCTGGTCACCGACGGGGTGACGGGCAGTCAGTACACCGATACCGGGCTCAGCGGCGGAACGACCTACTACTACGTCGTGACCGCAGATGACACGAGTGGCAACGAGTCCGGTTATTCCAGCGAGGCTTCTGCGACGCCGAGCGACCCTCCTGCGCTTTCCGTTCATGTGGGCGACATCAGCGTCGTGATAGTGCAAAAAGGGAAGAACTATTCCGGCAGTGCGTCGGTGTTAGTACTCGATCAGGACGGTAACCCCATCGCCGGAGTAGAAGTGCAGGGCACCTGGACCTTGAACTCGGCGGATATCGGTGCCGGCAGCGGAATCAGCGACGGGGCCGGTGTCGCGACTCTCGATTCATCCAAGCATAAGGCATCCACCGGCGATGTGTTCGAGTTCACGGTGACCGATCTCATCCTTGCTGGATACACTTATGATGTGGCGAGCAACGTGGAGACCGTGGATTTCGCCACGGTTCCATAGGGGGAAGGGCTATGCGCGACCTGAATGAAGACGAACTCGTTCGTCCGGGTCGATGAGGAGAAGAACAGGATCTACCTGTTCCTCGAGGGCTTCCACGACCTGGACGAGGCGGTGCGGATGCGGGATGCGTACGGGGAGGCGATCGCCGGCTGCCGACCCGGCTTCACCGTTCTGGCCGACGTGACACGCTACAAGCCCGGGGCCGCCGAGGTCCAGGAGGTCCACGCCGAGGCGGTGAAGCTGGCCGAGGAGGCCGGGGTCCGGGCGGTGGCGCGGGTCGTGGGAGAGACGCCGCTGGGTGGTATGCAGATCGACCGCATCGCGCGAACCGAAGCCGGGTACGAGGCCCGCAACTTCGCCACCTACGACGAGGCCGAAGCGTTCCTGGATAGTCTCGAATAGAGGAGGTGCCGCGGGCAGTCGTCTCGCTCCGTGTCGCGCGCCTCTCTTGCGGGAAGGCGGCTGCGCCGCCGCGCGCTCCAAACTACGCTCGGACGACTACCCGGCGACACCCGCCTACTTCGACTCCGGTGTATCCTCGTCCAACGTCTCCCAGGCACCTTCCTCGGTGTCGAACATGCTGATCATGAAGATGACGGTGGCTTTGCCGATCCGCCCCTCTTCCTCCACGAGCTCGGCGAGCTGGACCTGGTTGACGCGGGCGAGCTCGATGTTGGCACTGGGAACGTCCCCGACCTCAGCCTTCGGGTCGGTGAGCGCCTGGTAGGCATCCATTAGCTGGCGGCCCGTCCAGACGAACTCGAGGTTGGACAGGCGATGCTGCTCCAGCGACTCGGCCAGGACGAGCCGGGCCCGCATGAGCTTGCCCACAGACTGAAGTCCCGACATGACCTCGCCGAAGCCGGGCTCTTCCCCACCCTCCTCGGCCGCCTCGGTCTCCTCGATGAGCTGGTTCAGCTCCTGGGCGTAGACGGCGACCTCCTGCCAGACCTCGTCGGTCACCGAAAAGAAGGTCCAGGCCTGCGACTCGCTGACGACGCCGTCCAGCGGCGGCTCGAACGGGTATTGCTCGACCAGCTGCTCGAACTTCTCGGTCGCCTCGCCGTGGGCCGCGAAGCCGCCGATCTGCTCCGAGAGGAAGCGGCCGGCGAAGAAGAAGAAGACCGCGGCCGCGATCACGACGACGAGCAGCGCCACGCCGCAACCGATGAGGATCTTGGCGGCGGTGGGTATGCCTTCGCGGGGCGGCGGATAAGGGGGCGGGGGCGGGGGCGGGGGCGGCTGCCGATATCCAGGCCCGCGTCCGGGGCCACGGGGCGAGTCGGCCATCATCGATCCTTCCGTTACGGAGTGTCAGCCGTAGATGTACAGGAAGAGGCGGTTCGCGAAGAAGACACCGATCGCGACGCCGATGATTGCCGCGAAGACAGCGGCCACCCCACCCACCGGGGCGGCGAGGTTCCAGCCCAAAGTCGCGCCGCCGAACCCGAACAATCCCTTTACGAGCTTTCTCATCGTTACTCCCCGGTCGCCAGCGGGGAGAGGGCGCCAGCTACAAAGAAGGCAAGAAGGCGAGAAATGCGCAACGGCTACAGCATTAAGTGGCACAGGTAGGCGGTCAGCACTCCCAGATAATTGCCGAGTCCGTAGCCGATGAGGGCCAGCATGATCGAGACCGGCACCAGCTGCTCGCTATGAACGGCGGCGGCCACCGGCGCCGAGGCCGCGCCACCCACGGCCGAGACGCTGGCGACGGCGGCCATGCTGACGTCGATCCTGAACAGGCGCGCACCCAGGATGATGAGGACGAGATGGATGGCGACACAGACGAACCCGGCGATGAGGAAGAACTGCGCGCCGCCGATCTTCGTCAGGTCGGCCTGCGCACCCATCATCGTCATATAGATGTAGGTGAGCGTCATGGCGACGGACATGGTGCCCGGCACTTTGCTGAGCTTGGTGCCCGAGAGCGCGATGCCCAGCGTTGTGACCAAGAGGATCGACCAGGTGCCCGTGGTGAGCACCGGCTCAACCTCAGGCAGGAACCCTGCGAGTCGGTTGGCGACCAGCATCGCGGCGAACGCGAAGCCCACGAGCGTCAGGATGTCCTTGAAGTGTACCTCCCCGCTCTTCTGGGTGACCTCTGCCGCCGCCGCACCGACGCTCAGCTCCATGTCCTTCTGCGAGACACGCGTCCAGCGGTTGAACTGCTTCGCCCAGCGCTTACAGCTGAGGATGATCGGGAAGTAGACGACGTAGACGAAGTTGTCCACCAGGACGACCATGCCGACCATCTCGCCCGGCGTCTCGAGGCTCTCGGCGACCGCCGCCAGGTTGCCGGTGCCGCCGATCCAGCTGCCGGCCAGCGCGCCGTAGCCGCGCCAGGTGTTCTCCGGCATAGCATCCTTGAAGATGTAGAACGAGATGGCCGCGCCGATCACGATCCCGAACGACCCCAGCACCATGACGCCGGCCCCGCGCCAGGCGACCTTGATCACCTCGCGGATGTTGATGTCGAGCAGCATGAGGACGATGAACATCGGTACCGCGAAGGAGCGGAACGTGGTGTAGATCTCGCTCGACCGCGGTATGACGTTCAGGTTGCTCAGGAAGATGGGCGCCAGAAAGATCCAGATGATCGCCGGCAGGATGTCAAAGATCTTCCATTGCGTCTTCTTCTCCAGCCAGACGAAGAAGACGGGGATCATGGTGATCACAGCCATCACCCCGACGAGGTCGGTGAAGATCGGTTCCGACGGCATCACTCCTCCGGATCAGCGTCGCGATCGGCCCGGCGGACGGCGGTCCCAGCCCGGCGTGAGCGCCGCAGAGTAGCACGTGTTGAGCGTCGCGTAAAGTGCCGGAGGGTGCCGGTATGCGGTGTGCGGTGTGCGGTGTGCGAGTGGGCAGGGAACCTACTCGACCCTGAGCGCCTCCACCGGATCGACGTGGCTGGCGCGCCAGGCGGGTAGCCAGGAGGCGGCGACGGCGGTGGCGAGCAGCAGCGCGGCCACGCCCACCAGCAGGCTGGGGGCCGACCCTTCGACGCCGACCACGCGCGACGCCAGGATCTTGGCCACGGCAAACGAGATCGCCGCACCGACGCCGATGCCAAGGGCGGTTATGACCGCACCGTCACGTAACACACGCAGTGCCACCGATCGGCTGGTCGCGCCCAGCGCGCGGCGCACACCGATCTCATGCGTGCGCTGCTGGACGCGCCGTGCCAACAAACCGACCGTTCCCGCCGCGGCCAGCAGCAGGGTGACGACCGCGAAGCTCGAGAGGATGAACAGGAACGAGCGGGGCTGGGCGAGAAGCTCGGCCCGGTGGTCGGCGAGAGTACGGGCGGAGGTCAGCGGCAGCTCGGGATCCACGGCCCAGATCGCCTCGCGGAGGTCCTCGGCGATGAGCGCCGGGTCCCTATCCGTGCGGACGATGAAAGTGCTGCGGAGCGCCCAGCCGACCTGATCGCGAGACCAGAGTGGAGCGCGCTGGCCCAGCGGGACATACAGGATCGGGAAGGCCAGCTCTTGACCCAGATGAAGTGTGTTGGCCACGACGCCGACGATCGTCGCCCGGGTCTCCCCCCAGTAGCCAGCCGCATCAGGGAAGAGCACGGTCGCACCTAAAGGGTCGGCTCCGTCGGGGAAGTAGCGCTGGACAAAGCTCTGATCAACGATAACTACCGGCTCCGCGTCAGGGCCATCAGAGCCGGTGAACGTGCGGCCGCGCAGCAGCGGCAGCCCCACGACCTCGAAGAAGTTGGGCGAGACCCACTTCCGCCCGGTGCCCTCCCGGTCGCCGATCGGAGGCGGGTCGCCGGCGCCGACCACCGCCGGCCTCGTACCGCCCTGCCAATCCGTCCACATGGGGGGATAGTTCGCGAACGCGACGCCCCGAACGCCAGGCACCCGCTCCATCCCCTCGCTGACGCGGCCCACGAAGTCGAGCGCGGCCGCGCCAACTCGGTACGCAGTCGTACCGCCCAACTGCTCGCGCCACGCCTCGTTCGACCACTCGTAATCCGCGCCCGCCAGCTCCGCGAGCGTCCCCGCCGCCTCGGCATACTGGGCGCGCGGTAGTCGCACATGAAGCGCCAGGACGTTCTGCGGCTCCGCTACCGAGCCGGCGCGCAGCAGGCGCGCATACGACTCGACCAGGACCGCGGCGCCCGATAGCAGGGCACAGGCGATGGCGACTTGGGCGACGATCACCAGCCGGCGCCCCCAATCCCGACCCGGCGTGCTGCCTCGGGCACCGTCCTTGAGCGATGAGAGGAGATCCACCCGCGAGCCTTGCAGGCTCGGGAGCAACCCCGAGGTCAGCCAGACCACCAGCGCCAGGACGAGCGTGCCCACGAGAACTCGGGCATCGAGTGCTGCGGCGTCGAGACGCGGGATGTAGCCCGGGGCGAACGTCTGGATCGCTGGGATCAGAAAAGCGGCGAGCAGAAGGCCGGCCGCCGCGCCCAGCAGCACCAGTATCCCCGTCTCCGCCAGCACCTGACGGACCAGGCGCCACCGGTTAGCGCCCAATGCGGCCCGCACCGCCAGCTCGCGCCGGCGGTCGAGGACCCAGGCCAACAGCAGGCCGGCGATGTTGCCACAAACCGCCAGGATCAGCAGCGCTGTGGCACCCCCAACCAGGAGCAGGGAGTCCCGGACCAGCACAACGACGTCTTCCAGGAACGGCTGAACCGCGACCGAGAGGGGTCCCCAGGGGGGTTCGCCGGCGTTGATCCCCGGGTATTCCTCCGCCAGCCGCGCCGCGACCACGTCGAGTTGGCCGTCGGCCTGAGCCCTGGAAACACCGGGCCGCAGTCGCGCGTACACCCACAGGTATCCCCCCGTGGTCCGCGAGGTCCGATCGCCGCGAAACGGATCCGACAGGAAGATCTCCCGCCTCGGCCCTCCCCAAATCGGGAAATCGAGGTAGAAGAAGTCGGGCGGCATCACCCCGACCACGGTCGCCCAATCGTCGCCCACCCGGATCTCGGTTCCCAGCACCGCAGGATCGCCGCCGAACGAGCGCACCCACAGCCGGTGCGTCAGTACGGCGACGCGCGGGGCGCCCGGCTCGTCGTCCTCGGGGATTAACCGGCGCCCGATGAACGGCTCCACCCCGATGACGTCGAAGAAATCGGATTCGACCGCCAGTGATGCGATTCGTTCCGGCCTGCCCAGGTGCAGCGTGGCGGCACCCGCTCGCGTCGCCGACATCGCCGAGAAGGAACGCTGCCCCTCCTTCCAATCGAAGTAGTTCGCGGGAGAGACCCCCAGGTTCCCACCCGGAGTACTTCCACTCACGCCCACGACCCGGTCCGGCTCGGCAAACGGCAGCGGACGGACGAGCACCGCGTCCAGCACGGCCAGGACCGCTGTCCCCGTGCCGATCCCCAGCGCGACGATCAAGACGGTGAGCAGAGCCAGGCTGGGACGACGCCGAATGTAACGCAGCGCGGCTCGCAGGTCGCCCATCAGACTGTCCCGGGCCCAGCGCCGCTCCCGCGCCCGCACACGCCTCCGGCTCTCCGCCAGCGTCTCGCGCCGCCAGCGCTCCGGGTCCCCGAACTGGCTTACCGCCTCCCGTCGCGCCTCCTCAGGGCTCAGTCCCAGCGCCTCCAGGTCGCGGGCCTTGGCGTCCAGGTGGAAGGCGATCTCGTCCTCCACCTCCAGCGCAACGCCCCCGCGCCGGAACGGATTCCGGAAGAGCCAACGAAAGCCCCGCGGCGGCATCAGCCCGTCTCCCAGCTCGGAGCCGACAGCGCCCGCTCGATCGCTCCCGAGTACAGACGCCACCGCTGCACCTCCGCAGCAAGACGCGCCCGCCCCGCTTCCGTCAGCTCGTAGAAGCGCGCCCGACGGCCGGTGTCCGACACCCCCCAGCGCGGCTCGATCCAGCCTCTGCGGGCGATGCGGTGTAGCGCCGGGTAGAGGCTTCCCTCTTCGATGAGCAGCGCCTTCTCGGTTACATCCCCTATCCACTGGGAGATGGCATACCCGTGGCGCGGCCCCCAGATCAGGGCCTTGAGAATCAGAACGTCCAAGGTGCCGCGGATGAGCGGGAGGCTGGAATCGTTTTCAGGCAAGGAGACCGCTCCGTCACTAACCCATAGAAATGTTACCCCTAGGGTTTCTATGATAAACCAGCGCGCGTGTTGGCGCAAGCGCCTCGGACCGCGAGCCGGCGGGTCCCCGAGAGCGGGAACGCCCCCGGCGCTCCGAGACCCGGAATTGTGCCGGATCCCGGAGCGGCGGGTCGCTTTGGGCGACCTCCAACTGCTACCTGTTGAACCGCTCGCTCAGGAACCTGGCGACCAGGTCGCGGGCTCCCAGTCCGAAGGCGAGGGCCGCGCCGAAGGCTGCGGCGCCCAGCAGGACGAGGAAGCCGTTGGCCACGATCTCCTGACCGATCCTCAGCTGATTGAGCGCGATGGCGAAGGTGAAGATGATGAGCGCGAAGCGCGAGAGCGCGGCCACGAGGCCCGCCTCGGCGATCCCGGCGTTGGCGGCCGCCGTCCTGACCAGCGCGGCGACGAAGTTGGCCGCGTACAGACCGACGACGATGACGACGACCGCGACGATGATGTTCGGGATGTAGAGCAGGATCTGGTTCAACAGCTGCGACGCCACCTCCAATCCCAGTGCGTTCACCGCCGTCACCAGCACGATCAGCATCACCAGCCAGTAGACCAGCACGGCGATGAGATCGGACGCCGATTGTCTCACCTCGCCTTTGGCCAGGAAGTCATCGATCCCGGCCCGATCGGTCAGCGTGTTGAACTTGACCAGCTTGAGCACGCGGGCGACCGCGGCCTTCAGCAGTTTGGCGATGATCCATCCGATGATCAGGATGACGATCGCCGCGAGGATGTTCGGCAGGAAATCGCCAATTCCACGCAGGAAGGCGCCCACCGAGTCGACGATGATGTCCTGAATCTGCACAGCTCACCTCCCGTCCTAGCATGATTCACGCACGACGCTCGGGTCTCGAATCTCTATGTGTAAGGGGGATTTTGCGCCCTTTCCACAGTAGGGCCAGGTCCCGGGACGGGCAAGCAGTTCGTAGTCTCGTGCGCCCGGCAAACGCGAAGGCACCGCCCGTGATCCGGGCGGTGCCTTCTTCGCAGCTAGGTCTGGTTGGGGCTACTTGTTCGGCTGCGGAGTGACCCGGAGGTAGGGCTTCACCGGCTCGTACCCGGGGAATTTCTGCTGGGCCTCCGCGTCGCTGACCGCAGTACCGATGATCACGTCATCGCCGTCACGCCAATCGGCGGGCGTCGCCACGGAATGCTCGGAGGTGAGCTGCAGCGAGTCGATCACCCGCAGTAGCTCGTCGAAGTTGCGCCCGGTGCTGGCCGGGTAGGTCAGCGTAAGCTTCACCTTGTTGTCCGGGCCGACGACGAACACCGACCGCACCGTCTGAGTGTTGTCGGCGCTCGGGTGAATCATGTCGTAGAGATCCGCGACCTTGCGGTCGTGGTCGGCGATGAGAGGGAAATTGAGCGCATGACCGGTCACGTCCTCGATGTCCTGCGCCCAGCCCGTATGGCTCTCCAGCGGATCGACGCTGAGACCGATGACCTTCGTGTTCCGCTTCTCGAACTCCCCGCGCAGCGAGGCTACCCGACCCAGCTCGGTGGTACAGACCGGCGTGAAGTCGGCCGGGTGCGAAAAGAGCACCGCCCAGCTCTTCCCCTTCCAATCGTGGAAGTTGATCTGCCCCTCGGTGGTCTCCGCGGAGAAATTCGGGGCGTCGTCGCCCAGACGAATGGCCATGATTCCCTCTTCGGCTTGGATCCCTGCGAC
>JBDHJU010000159.1:0-4778 GCA_039586755.1 Gemmatimonadota bacterium
TTCAGGAGCACGCCGCGCCCCTACGATGAGGACGGCGACGGGTTACTCGACGAGGATCCCGGCAATGACCTGGACGGCGACGGCAGCATCACGCAGATGCGGGTGCCGAGCCCGTCAGGTCGCTGGAAGGTGAGCCCATCGGACCCGCGCGCCATGGTGCGGCGCGGCGACGGAGAAACGGAGGGTGAGTTCTACGCGCTCTACTCGGAGGGTCTCGATGACGACGGCGATGGCCTCTTTAACGAGGATGGGATCGGCGGCATCGACATGAACCGGAACTTCCCGCGGAACTGGGGGCTCGAGTTCGAGCAGCGGGGCGCGGGACCGTACCCGCTGTCCGAGCCCGAGACACGGGCGACGATCGAGTTCTTGAGCTCGCATCGTAACATCACCGGGGTGTTCCACGGTCACACGTCGGGCGGGTTCCTCTTTCGTCTCCCGTCCACGACGTCTTGGGACAACTACAACCTGGCCGACCAGAACCTCATCCTCGAGCTGTCGCGGAAGTACGAGACGACCACGGGGCAGCGGGCGGTCCCCAGCTACAGCAACCCGCGGGTCCATCGTTACGGCACTCTGATCTCCTGGTCGTACTGGGACTTCGGGGTCGTGGCCTTCGTGCCCGAGTTCTGGGGCGGCTTCGGCCGCGACTACAACGGCGACGGGAACGTCTCGGAAGCGGAGCGGCACCGCTGGAACGAGGAGGAGCTTTCCGGCGAAGGCTTCGCCGATTGGACGCCGTACGAGCATCCTCAGTTGGGGGCGGTGGAGATCGGTGGTTGGCGCTCCAAATTCATCAGACAGAACCCGCCGCCGCATTTGCTGAAAGGCGAGCTGGAGTTATACGTGCCGTGGATGCTGTGGCTGGCCGAGATCAGCCCGCGGATCGTGCTGAGAGATGTCGAGGCAACGTCGCTGGGCTCGGGGCTGTTCAGAATCACCGGCGTGGTCGAGAACGAAGGATACTTGCCAACCAATATCACGCAGCGCGCGCTGGACGCGCAGGTTGCGGTGCCGGTCCGCGCCATTCTGGAGTTGACCGATGTGGAGCTGGTGAGCGGTTCGCTGCGAACCGAGCTCGGCCATTTGCTGGGTACTCGGGATGACCAGGGGCGTACGGGGACCGCCGGCATGCGCCGGACTCTAGAGTACGTGGTGAGCGCGACTGGGAGCGACCCGCGTGTCTCGATCACTGCGGTATCCGAAAAGGGCGGGACGGTGCGGCGCGAGGTGCGGCTTGGCGGAGGGAGCTGAACTTTGTCCCTTTTTGTCTTCGTAGCTCTCACCGCAATTGGGCTCGCCTATTTGGTGCTCGAGCGCATCCGCCTCGATCATCACCGTAAAGCGATTCCCCTGTTGATCGCGGTCACGGGAACTCGGGGGAAGTCGAGCGTCGCGAAGACGCTCGCTGCGGTCCTGAGGGAGAGTGGACGACGGGTTCTGGCTAAGACCACCGGGTCTGAAGCGGTTCTCATCATGCCGGACGGTATGGAGCAGGGGATCCAGAGGCGCGGTCGTCCATCTATCATCGAGCAGAAGCACGTCGTGCGCTTGGCTGCTCAAATGGGCGTGGATGCAGCGGTGGTGGAAGTGATGAGCATCCATCCTGAGAACCATCTAGTCGAAGCGCATAGCCTGCTGAAACCGGACGTTGTTCTGGTCACCAACTTCCGGGTCGACCACACAGCGGCGATGGGTGACACACCGGAGGCGGTCGCGTCGGTGATCGCGCTCGACGTGCCGCCGGGCGCCCGCGTCTTCGTGCCGCAGAGTGAGTGTCTGCCGGCGTTCCGTGCGGCGGTGAAGGAGCGGGGGGGAGAGCTGATCGAAGTGCCGGAGGGCACCGCGTCGCCACGATTCGGACGATTCGGTGAGAACCTGGATCTGGTAAACGCGGTGGCCCGGTCGCTAGACATCGAAGATAGGATGATCCGTGATGGGATCGAACGGGCGCCGGGCGACATCGGGGCGCTGGGGATCTGGCGCTATCGGTTGGGCGATGGCCGTGCCCCGTGCTACCTGGTTAACGCGTTCGCAGCCAACGATCCCGAAAGTACCATGCTCATCCATGAGGAGGTCATCGCTCTTTTGGGTGTGGACCCGAGAAGATGCGTCGGTCTTTTGAGCCTGCGGCCCGACCGGGGCGACCGAACGCTTCAGTGGGTGGCCGCGTTGCGGGAAGGCTTCCTCGACCGGTTTAGCCGGCTCTGCGTGGTGGGGCTGCACGGGCGGGCGCTGGCACGGCGGCTCGGGCGGGTCGTTAACGGGGGGAAGGTCGAGGTGCTTCGGGGAACGAAGCCCGAGGAGATCACACGTACGGTGCTGTCGGGCATCGCAGACGAAGGCGGGGTCCTGTTCGGGTTCGGCAACATCGGTGGGGTGGGGCAGGCGCTGGTAGCGCATTGGAGCAAAGCGGGGAAACTTTGGCTGGTCGAGGGCTGATGGGATTCGAGATTCCCTTCATCGGGCTGCTGATCTCGCTGGCGTTCACCGCGCTCACCGGCATTTACCCCGGCGGGATCATCGTACCGAGCTACCTCGTCCTCTTCATAAACGAGCCGGCGCGCCTAGCCGGCACCCTGATCGCCGCTCTCCTGACGATGGGGGTGTACCGACTCTCCTGTCGCTGGCTCATCCTGTTCGGACGACGGCGATTCGTCTTCCTCATCCTGGTCGGTGGCATATTGGCGTTCCTCTGGCGCGAGCTCTTCCCTGCCATCTTTCCCGCTTCGCTCGAGTTCAGAGTGATCGGTTGGGTGATCCCTGGCCTGATCGCCAGTCATCTCGAGCGGCAGGGTGTCGCGGTCACCGTGGCGGCTCTAGTCACGGTCACGGTGCTGACCGGCTGGCTGGGACTCATGCTGAACTTGCTGTGAGGCATCCGTGAGTCTCGCCCAACCCATCGATCGCCGAACCCAGTACCGCATCGTTGCGGCGGGCGTCGTTAGCCTGCTCGCCTGGGTGTTGTTGCAGGCGACATCGCCGCGGCCGTCGATCTCGTGGTCCGATGAGATGCTCGATGCGTCGGGGCGCATGGAGGAGGCGATCGCGGCGGTAACGCACTACCACGAGATTGTGGGGCTTGCCATCGATGAATCGCTGGACCCCAACCGTACCGGCCTCATCGGACCGGAATACTCGCCGCTATACACGACGCTGGGCCTCCCGATGTAGCCGGACTGGTCGTGCATCTCCTTCGCCGGGCCGGTGTATCCGCCGGCGACACCATCGCCGTGGGGTGCTCCGCATCTTTTCCTGCTCTGATGATCGCGACGCTGACAGCCGCCGAGGCGATGGGCGTTCATCCCGTGGCGCTTCTCTCGCTTGGCGCGTCGGCTTACGGAGCCACGCGTCAGGAGCTCAACCTGCTCGACATCCATGGGCTGCTGTTGAGAGAGGGTGTCATCGCCACGGCGCCGGCAGCGGTCTCTCTGGGCGGCGAGGGAGACGTGGGCGCCGACTTCGATCCTGTTTTCCGCGAGAGCCTGTCGAGCCAGATCGAGATGAGCGGCGTCCCTCTCATACACGACCCCGACCTGCGCGGGAACGTGGCTCGACGCATGGCGATCTACGTGGGCGAACCCGAGCGGCGGGTGGCGGCGTTCGTGAACATCGGTGGCGCCGATGCGAACCTCGGCACGAGCCCCTTGGTCCTAAGGATCGAGCCGGGTCTCAACACCGAGCTCGCCTTGCCACCGCCCGCACAGCGTGGGGTGCTGTTCGAGATGACGACGCGAGAGGTCCCGGTGATCCACCTACTCAACATCCGGGGTCTCGCGCTACGCTACGGCCTGCCCTGGGATCCCATTCCGCTGCCGGAGCCCGGTACGAGCCGGCTGCACGATGATGCGGGAGGGCGGGGCCTTCGTTTCTGGCTGATCACGGCCGCTTATTTCGCCAGCCTCGGTCTCATCGCCGTCGTCGGCAGGCGCCGACGCGTCTGATTTGCAGCCCTTCCCGGCATAGGCTAAGATTCGCGCATAGCCCCAACGGCTGGACACCTTGCGGAGGCACGGACCATGAAGCGTCGCGGCCGGTTAGCTGTTGGGATCATCTCTCTCGCCTGTATGGCCCTGGCGGACGCCGGGGCACTCCACGCCCAGGAAGCGGCGCCGACGGCCGAGCTGCCGGTGCTCCTCACCTCCTGCGGCCAGAGCCCCGGCCCCGGACGCGTGCGGTTCTTTCTGAGCCGGCTCGAGCTGGAGCACGAGTTCCTCGAGCAGGCCACCGCCCAGGACCTCATCGACAGGGCGGAAGCGGGAACCCCGTTCGAAACGGTAATCATCGTGAGCGGGGCGAGCCTCAAGGGGATGGGTGCGGCCGGCGTATCCATCGAGGACGAGCTCGACCGTACGGCGGCCCTGATCGCAGAGACCAGGAGCCAGGGCCTCACGCTCATCTGCGCCCACGTCGAGGGGATGGCACGGCGCGCTCAGGGCGCGGCGCCCGGCGACAACTCCGACGAGCTGTCCATCGATGCGGTCTGTCCCGCCTCGGACCTGATGATCATCCGCCAGGACGGAAACGAGGATCGCCGCTTCAGCGTCATCTCGGAGAGCCAGGGCATCCCGCTCATCCTGTTCGAGAAGAACATGGAACTGGGCGACGTCCTGACGAGCGTGTTCGCCCGGTAACCCTCGTCCACAACGGTGATGACGCTGAGGACAGCGACGTTGGGCTCGGCTGTGGGCTCCTGGGAGCGGACCACCTGCCGTGAGAGGGAGGGCGCGGCGATGGGCCACGAGCGGACATTTGGAGCGCGGTGGCCCGTCGCCGAT
>JBDHJU010000085.1:0-17468 GCA_039586755.1 Gemmatimonadota bacterium
ACTAAGAAGGGCTAACCGAAATTTTCAAGCGCGTTGTCTCGACCGTTCTTGCTGTGTCACTGGCGCCTTATGTCACCGGTTGTTCGTCCGTGAAGGCAGTCGACCTCACGGATGTTGAACATCCGCGTCTCGAGTGGATCTTCGGTGTGGTAACCGTGACGGGCGAGCAAGTGGATTTCGACGAACCGTCGAACGATATCCGCAACGACACGATCTATGCCACTGTGGACGAGGGTCCGTACGCAGTCAGCATGGACCAGGTGCAACAACTTCGACTGTATCGAACCGATACCTCGGGTACGGTGTTGACCGTCGTCGGAGTCCTGGTGGTCGCGGCGGCAGTGGTGGTCGGGGTGGGGCTTGCCGCTTGGCCCGAGGGTTCCTAACCAAGGCGCACCAGCCCAAGCATATCGCTCAAGCGAAAAGGGTTGTCGAGATGTTTAGGAGGGGCCTGGGACCCGTCGGTTGCTGACCAGCGCCAGCCAGCGCCGGTGGGCGCTGTCACCACGAAGCCGCAGACCTACCGATCACCGGCTCCGGTGATCGACTCTTCGATCGCGCTTAGCATCTCGTCGAGGATTCCCGCCGCTGCGTGATGCCCGGCGTTGACCAGCTCCGTGTGGCCACTCTGCAGGTGCTCCCGCAACGCCTCCTTCGAGGACTTGGAGGCCGCAGCCAAAGCCGGGGGGTCAAACGGGTGGCACTTACGCGAGCCAGCCTCGCGGCCCCCCCACTCCTGCATCAGCATCAGAGTCAACCCAACAAGAATCGTTTGCGTCCCCCCCTTTATATTAGGGATCTTCGCGAGCGTATCCTGCAGAGCGCCGAGCTCGTCGTCAGAAACGTGAGTGAAATCGAGAGTGCGCATTCTCCAAGCCTCCGAAGATTGGCCATCAAGGGCAAGATACGCCAGGATACAAAGAGTGTATCTTCACACTCGGGGAGCATCGGTGGTCGTGCAAGAAATACTGATAATCTGTTGACGCCCGCTGCCCAGCTTCCCGCTATGGACTCCATCACCTGGCCGACTTTGACGGAGCGCGTGCGGGGCCGGCGCCAGCTCTCCCGACGCCGCATAAGCAAAGGGCGGCCCCCGGGGGAACCGCCCCATGTCTCGTCTTAACCCGCAGAGGTTGTTTCGCAATCTGTTATGGAATGACCGGGGTGGGGCTCGAACCCACGACCTGCGGATTAAAAGGGCACGAACTGGCGCCAGCCAGCGCCAGTGACCGCCAGATTATGCGGGTTTTCGAGGTTTGGACGCTGACCAGCGCCAACCAGCGCCGGTGGGCGCTGTCACCACGATTGTCACCGCGACAGCCGCGGCAGAGTCTTGCTCCTACCTCTCCAGCAACGCCTGGAAGCGTGGGTGGTCTCGGAGGGGGCGCACGCCGGTGCAGCAAAGAAGCCCCGAACGCCTTCCGGACGCTCGGGGCTCCCGTGCAAAGAGTCACCTCACTGAGTGTCCTCCACCGCCCGTCACCGCAGATGGCTCCCCGGCGACCAGGCGGGATACAAATCATCAAACGGGTTATCGGTCAGGTTCACCTGGTTCGAGCCGTCGGCGTCCATGACGTAGATCTCATCGTTGATGGCCGGGCCACTCCTGAATGCGATCCGCGTGCCGTCGGGCGACCAGGCGGGATACCAATCAGACTCCGGGTTGTTGGTCAAATTTACCGGGTTCGAGCCGTCGGCGTCCATCACGTGGATTTCATCGTTACCGTCGCGGTTGCTCACGAAGGCGATGCGCGTGCCGTCGGGTGACCAGGCAGGACCCCAATCAGGCGCCAGGTTGTTGGTCAGGTTCACCAGGTTCGTGCCGTCGGCGTCCATCACGTAGATCTCACCGTTGCCGTCGCGGTCGGTGTGGAAGGCGATGCGCGTGCCGTCGGGTGACCAGGCGGGCTCCGAATCCCACGCCGGGTTGTTGGTCAGTCTATTCAGGTTCGAGCCGTCCGCGTCCATCACGTAGATCTCGCGGTTGCCGTCGCGGTCGGTCTGGAAGGCGATGCGCGTGCCGTCGGGCGACCAGGCGGGAGAGTCGTCCCACGCTCCGTGGTTGGTCAGTCTCACCAGGTTCGAGCCGTCGGGGTCTATCACGTAGATCTCAGAGTTGCCGTCGCGGTCGCTCATGAAGGCTATCCGCGTGCCGTCGGGCGACCAGGCGGGGTCAGGTTCACCGGATTCGAGCCGTCGGGGTCCATCACGTAGATCTCCCAATTCCCATCCCTGTTGCACGCGAAGGCGATGCGATCGAAGAGCGCGGCGCGGCAGATGACAGGGAACACGGCGTGCGCGGGCGGCCCGGCATCGACGGTCACTGTCTGAGGATTCGACGCCTCCACCCGGCAGTTCACCGCCACGTCGCTCAGCTCGACGCTGTGGCTCCCGACCGCTAGATCGGAAAACGTGACTACGTCGTTTACTTCCATCGTCCCGCTTGTCGCCCCATCCAGGTTAAGGGGGTAGCCGTCGGGGTCGAGGGTGTCACCAACTGTCAGCGTCATCACCTCCAAAGTCCCCGTTACCTCTACGCCCGTCCCATCATCCTCCCCACAGCTCACGTTACCTCTACGCCCGTCCCATCATCCTCCCCACAGCTCACGAGCGCCACCGCCAGACATGCGGTGACCAGCACGACTGAGGCCAGCTTTCTCATGTCGACCTGCCTGCTAAGGTTGTGATCTGAGGTTGGGGCGGCGATGTGGAACGGGCACACTCGCTACTCAGGGCGCCCGGTTCTGCTCTAAGATGGGATGCGGGCAGGCCCGCATCAACAGGCGGCGCTCAACCTCTCCTGCCTCGCCAGCAGCGCCTGGAAGCAAGGGTGGTCGCAAAGGGGGTGCACGCCGGTGCAGCAAAAGAAGCCCCGAACGCCGTCCGGACGCTCGGCGCTCCGTTGAAAACAACCCGCCCGTCAGCGTTGCTGGCTCCTGGGCGACCAGGCGGGAGAGTAATCATGCGCAGGGTTGTCCGTCAGGTTTACCGGGTTCGAGCCGTCGGCGTCCATCATGAAGATCTCGCTGTTGCCGTCGCGATCGCTCAGAAAGGCGATGCGATCGAAGAGCGCGGCGCGGCAGCCGACTGGGAATATGGCATGCGTCGTCAGCCCGGCATCGACGGTCACTGTCTGGGGATTCGAACCGCCCACCCCGCAGTTCACCGCCACGTCGCCCAGCTCGACGCTGTGGCTCCCGGCTGTCAGATCGGAAAACGTGAGTACCTCGTTCACTCCGATCGCCCCGCTCGTCGCCCCATCCAGGGTAAGGGTGTAGCCATCGGCGTCGAGCGTGTCACCCACCGCGGTGGTCACCACCTCGAGAGTCCCCGTTACCTCTAGGCCCGTTCCGTCATCGTCCCCACAGCTCACCATCCCCACCGCCAGACACACGGCGACCAGCACGACTGAGGTCAGCTTTCTCATCTCGACCTGCCTGCTCGGTTGTGATCTCGGGTCGGGGCGGCGATCCGGAACGGGCACGCTCCTACTCAGGGCGCTCGGTTCCGCTCAAAGATGGGATGCTGGCAAATGCGTATCAACGAGCGGCGTCCAGGGCCAAGACCCTCCCGGTCGCGAGCCCTGCGGTACTCTGTGCCGGAGTTTTTGCGACGGGACCGGGAACGTGAACAGCGCGGTGACGATCCCGGTGTCAGAAGCGAGGGCTAATGAGCACCCTCAACCCACGGATCATGATGCGGCCCACGGCTGGCACCATTCACTGGTATATCCAATACGAGGGCCAACGGTAGCGAGATCTGCCCGTATGGATCAAGCGCAACCGGGGCATTTCTCGGTCCAAGTTGGCACACATCTTTGCACACCTCGCGCCAAACTGGGGCCAGTGAACGTCCGGAGTGGTCGTGGAGCGCAGGAAACTGCGGGAACCGCGACGGTCTTCCTCTGTCGTGAACGTTGTCGCCTCGTAGGCGTTGGAGCTCTTCCTGCTAGCGTGCTTCATTCCCTCCTTCCCTATTCTCGCGTACGCCACGCGCAAGGCAGACGTCTAGCCACCGCAGCCACCTCCACCACCCCTGCTACGCGCCGCCACACAGAGCGCGGCTACCAACATCGAGCGAAACTTCCATTCCGCGAGTCGCGTATGGCTGGCAAAGACATTTCCAGAAGGTCGGTTCAGTATGAGAATGGATTCGGCGCTGCAAGATCTCCGGTTCGGACTTCGGATGCTGCGCAAGCATCCGGCCATGTCACTGATCGTCATCCTCACCTTCGGCATCGGCATCGGGTACACATCCACGGTCTTCAACATCACCAACGGCTTCGTGCACAAAGAACTGCCGTTCGAAGACTCCGAGCGCATCCTAGCGCTGGACCGCACCGACCCTGCCCGGAACTTCCAGTATGGAGAATTGACCGTTCCGATCCACGATTTCGTCGAATGGCGGGCGCAGCAAACGGCGTTCGAACGGTTGGCTGCGTACTCACGGCCGGAGTGTTCGAAACTCTGAGGGTGGCACCGATTCTCGGCCGCACGTTCGTCGAGGAAGATGAACTTCCGGGCGCCGAGAAGGTGATCGTGCTGGGGTACGACCTTTGGATGAATCGGTTCGGCGGTTCGACCGACGTCCTGGGGCGGACGGTGTTCGTGGACGCGGTCCCGCGCACCGTGATCGGCGTGATGCCGGAGGGTTTTCAGTTCCCGTTGGCACAGCAGTTCTGGTTGCCGGAGCAGATCCATCCCACAGCGTTCGAGCGCGGCACGGGACCGCGTTACTCGGTACTGGGCAGGCTGAGAGAGGGCGCTTCGGCCGGTCAGGCCGAGGCGCAACTGGCCACCATCGCCGCCCGGCTCGCCCAGGAGTACCCGGAGAGCAACGAGGGGTTCGGGGTCGCCGTGACGACGCTGAGGGGACGGCTCATCCCACCCGCGCATTACGCGCTGTTCTACACGATGCTTGGAGCCACCTTGGGGGTGCTGCTCATCGGCTGCGCCAACATCGCCAACCTGCTTCTGGCCCGGGCGTCGGTGCGAGAGCGGGAAGTCGCCGTACGAAGCGCCCTGGGGGCCAGCCGCAGCCGACTGATCACGCAGCTGTTGACCGAGGTGCTCGTCCTGGCACTCATCGGAGGCGGCCTCGGCCTGGCCCTAGGTTACATCGGTCTGGAGTGGTTCACGGCCAAGATGTATCACGTGCTGACCACCGTGGGAGACGGAGACGATCTGCCGTTCTGGATCCATTTCGAGCACGACTACCACATGCTGCTGTTCGTCGTCGGCGCCACGGTCCTCTCCGGCGTTGCCGCGGGCACCGTCCCGGCCTTCCAGGCCTCGTCAGCCAATCCCGGCGAAGCCATGAAGGCGGGGAGTCGCGGATCGTCGAGCCTCAAGATGGGAAGGTTCACCGGCGGCTTGATCACGGCGGAAGTCGCGATCTCTTGCGTCCTGCTGGTTCTGGCCGGCCTCATGATCAAGAGCGTCACGCAACTGAGCAAGGTCGCGCTGCCGTTTGCCACCGAGAACGTCTTCACGGCACGAATCAGGCTCCCGATACAGGATTATCCGGACCCGGCGAGTCGCCTGGCGTTCTACGAACAACTTCACAGCGGCCTGCAAGCCATCCCGGGCGGTGTGGTGGTGACTCTTTCCGACGGACTTCCGGGCCCGGGCTATGGCTCGACCGACGTCGCGATCGAAGGACAGGCCTACGGAGCGGAGGAAGAACTGCCCCGCGTGCACATTGGATGGGTGACGCCCGGGTACTTCGAGACCTTCGAGGGCGCAGTACTTCAGGGGAGAGGTTTCAACGCAACCGACCACAGCGAGACGCTGCCGGTCGCCGTAGTGAACGAGACGTTCGCCCGGGTTCATCTGGCGGGTGACGCGCTCGGTCGGCGCTTTCGCATGTTGCACGATGGCGCACAGTGGCTGACCGTGGTCGGGGTCGTGCCTGACCTGTCGATGGATATGTTCGGAACCGCTGGAGACCCGGCCGGCTTCTATACGCCGATGGCGCAGAGCCAGGTAGGCACGCATGTGGCCATGGCGATTCGCACGCAAAGCCCGCCGATGGAGATCACGCTAGCCGTTCGCCGGGCCATCGCGGCCATCGATCCACACCTGCCGCCGTACCGCGTGCTGCCGATGACCGGCGTTATGCTGCGGATGACCTGGTTCTATCCCGTGTTCGGCAAGCTGTTCACGCTCTTTGGTTTCACGGCCCTCTTCCTCGGAGCGATCGGGCTGTACGGAGTGATGTCGTTCGCGGTGACGCAGCGAACCCGGGAGCTGGGCATCCGCATGGCGCTGGGGGCACAAAGCGGAACGTTACTGGGGCTGGTGATGAGGAAGGGCATCATTCAGACGGTGATGGGCCTGGGGATCGGTCTCACGCTGGCACTATTCACCGCGGCGCCGCTGCAACTGGTTCTCTATGAGGTGAACGGGCGCGACCCTGCCGTCTTCTTGATGGTCGCAGCGACGCTGGCGGTTACCTGTCTACTGGCAAGTTTCGTCCCGGCTTATCGAGTCACCAAGGTCGATCCGCTTACTGCGCTGGCATCGGAGTGACCAGCCGCTCCTAGGTCTCCGGCCAGGCCGCTGCACAACCTCACTTTGCGTGTTCGGGCAGGTTGCCGGACGGTCACAGGCGGGCAGGGCCAGCAGCACTTCGAGAGCTCGAGCAGAGGAGGCATCGTACGCTACCCATCTGGCTTTAGCAGCCGCTGGAAATCCAGATCGTCCCTCAGCGGCCCTAGTCCCACCCAAATGTGCAGCTGGTAGGTCCATCCGCCCCTTGCACGCGATGCTCGCGCAAGATCGAGGGCCCGATCCCGTTCCCCGAGATGCGCCGCGATACTGGCCCTCCAGCGAAGATTTACCGATGATTCCTGACGTCGTAGCCTCTCGTCGATCCGCAGCGCCTCCGCTCGGTCTCCTGCTCGCGCTGCCATCACGCCCAGATACCCCAGGTACCCTCGAGGCATCTGCGGATGGGTCGCGATTGGACCAGCCAGCGAGTCCCGGGCCAGCTCTTCGAAGTGAACTCGGGCCTCCTGATAATGCCCAGCTACGAACAGCCAATAAGCCAGTCTTTGTTTGATCTTCTTCTCGGAGACGTCCCCAGACGGTCGCGCGCGCCACCAGGCAATCGCCCGCTCGGCGACCTCCTGAGCGGCCTCGGGGTGACCGTGGGCGTGCAACTCCAACGCTGCGTACAGCAACGCCGGGAGCGAGTCATAGATAGTGTCAAACGGTAGGGCGAAACTCCCGTCGACGGCGCGGCGAACTTCTTCGACACGACCCAGCGCTACTAGGGCCCTGATCTCGTCTGCCAGGATCCAACCACTCTCCGGATTCAACTGCCGGCCACGACGGGCCACGGCAAGCTCCCTTTCATAGTCCTCCAGCATGTGATAGTCGAGAGTCAGGTAGTGCCAGTACCAGTCGCTCGTACGCTTCCCCGCGAGCAGCTGTGGATCCAAACGCTCGAGAGCTTCCGCAGCCTCTCTTGGCCGGTTCAAATTTCTAGACGCTATGGCAAGCATCCATAGCCAAAAGGGTTCCGCCGCGATCTCCACCCTTCGGCGCGCCGCCTCGTAGCGCAGACGCTTGTCGCCGCTTATGTAGCTCGATACGACATCGAGGAACTCGCGGTCGGCTGGGGTCAACCGGTCACGGGACCGCTCGACCAGGCGAAAGGTCGAATCCGTCTTCGCGTCCTGGCCCGTCCACCAGTACAAAAAACAGGTATACAACTGGGCCGTCGCGAAGGTGGTGTCGAGTATCGCCGCTCGGCGAAAGTGATACAAAGCCTCCTCAAGCTCCAAATCGACCGAAGCCTCCAGGCCCTTCACGTACTCCAGGTACGCATCGTACTGGGGCGGCTGGATCAGTTCAGCCGGAGACTCCCCCAACAGGGGGTTGAGCGACGCAGCCAGGGCTCCCATCACTCTTTGCTGCAACTCAACGATGGCCGGCAACGGAGACTCGACCGACCCGCTCACCGGATCGGGTATACTCAAGAACCTGTTACGCGACGCGTCCGTGACCTGGACTTGGAACAGAAGGTCGTCACCGTCCCGATAGTACGATCCCCAAACCACGGTCCCCGAACCCGTCGCCTCGGCCGTGCCGCGTGCCCGGTCCAAGCCCGGCATAACACCGGCCTGCTCCGATCCGTGCTTCGAAGCGTAAAGGGCGGCCGACGACGGGACGACTTCCACGAGACCGGTCCGGGCAACGCCCTGGGTGATCCAGTCGGCGGCCATCCGACCGATGTGATCCATCGATTCATCGCCAGTCAGGTTCTCAAACGGGGCGACGATGATCTTGTTCGGGTCGAGTCCTGGCTCCCCGGGCCTGAACAGGAATCCAATTCCGCCCACGTACTGCAAGACCGCGCCCACAGCTAGCACGACAAGAACGAACCCAGCCGCGCTCGCTGCGATCACGTTCCGGCGCATAACCGCAACCCACTTCGCCGCCATAATCCAGCCAACATCTGGCGACCGCAGCGCCTCGCCCAACTCCTCCGCCGTCGCGAACCGGTCCTGAGGCGCCGCCTCCTGCGCCTGCGCCAGAAACGCCCCCGAGCCAGCCGTCGGCGGCAAGGGCTCCTGCATGAGTTCCTCCACGAACGCCTGCAGGTCGACCGGCGGCTCGACCCCCAGCTCCTTTTGCAGGAATCGCTCGTGTTCCCTGGCCAGCTGGATCGCGTTGGCCGGATCGCCGGCCCGGGTCAGAGCACTCATCAACCGCAGCACGAGGCGCGAGTTATACGGGTCGTTAGCGGCAGCCCTTTTCCACCACTCCACCGCCCCAGCGCGGTCACCGGCACCCTCCGCCTGCTCGGCCAACGACTCGAGCGCTGTCTCGTACTGACCTGCCAGCCGCCTCCGTTCCGACTCGACCCACTGGTCGAACTCGGCCGCGCCGCTGAGTTGGAAGCCATCCATGAACGGACCGGCATAGAGAGCCACCGCCCTCTCGAAATCACCCTCCTCCAGGGCCGCCGCGAAGTCCGCGATGTCCGTCCCCACGATGACGGCGTTCAGGCGCAGATACTCGCCTAAGGCCTGGACCGCTTCATCGCCCAGAGCCTTTCGCACGACGTAGACGGAGTTTGCCAGTAGGTGGCGCGCACGCGCTTCGTCGTGCTCCGCCCACAAGTAGGTCATCAGCTTGTCGCGGCTCCACCCTCCACCCCGGGAGGCGGCGAGCATGGCGAGCAGTGCCAGCGGACGCTTTTGGAGTACAGGCCCGGACAACGGCCCGGACGGGCCTTCGAGAGCGACGCCACCAAAGAATCGGAGCGAATACACCCGTCACCTCCAGCAGGGACCGGCTTAAGAGTGGATTCTGCGTTCTCAAGCTAGCCCCGAGTTCGACATACTCGCCAGAGGCGTTCGCTGTCGTCCTCACGATCAGCGATCACACCCACCGCAACTCGATCGGCGCATGCGCTCGCCGAGGTTATTCTGTTAGTTCTTGAGATAAGAGAATGACCGGGCTGGGATTCGGACCCACGACCTGCGGATTAAAAGGGCACGAACTGGCGCCAGCCAGCGCCGGTGAGCGCCAGTTTATGCGGGTTTTCGAGGTTTGAACGCTGACCAGCGCCAGCCAGCGCCGGTGGGCGCTGTCACCACGATTGTCACCGCGACAGAGGCTACTCGTCTTCTCCAGCATCATCTGGAAGCGCGGGTGGTCGCAGAGAAGGGTGTTTCCGGACGGTCACACATGGGCGCTAACGTGCGGCATCAGACACTACAAAAACCGGCTGCGTCCAGGCCAGCGCACCACGCGAATCTCTGACTCGAGCCCGTACATACTGAACGGGGCCATCGAGTTCGTAAACGGCGTGGATCTCTCCGCTCCGCTTCAGGACCTCCCCGCCGCTCCCTATGAACGTCGTAGTATACTTGAAGTTGCCAAGCTGCTTGATGCGAACCTCCACGCGCGTGGGTGTGACAACGACGTCCTCCAGCTCCACACCGGTACTGGCGTAGAACAGGCCCGACTCCATGTTCCGCATGATCTCATCCGCATCGAGGGCCCGAGCCTTCACCACCACCCAGCCCCGACCTGGATTCACCCGATACGGCCCGAACTCGCCCTGAAAGTGATGGGCGTCGTCCACGGCGATGCCCAAGATTCGCTTGCCGCGCGTCAGCAAGAGGTCCCAGACCTCTTCCATGCCAGGGGAATTGCCGCCGCCCTGGTTGTGTACTCCCGGATGGCCGTTGAAAATCTCTAGGAGCTTGTATTCCTCCACCTGCGCCAGCAGTTCGACTCCCAGAGCCCACCCATAGTTCGGGTGGTTGATATGTGGCACGCCATCCACCTCCCTAACCGCATCCACGTTTCTTTGAACGGTGGCCGCTAGGCTCGGCCCAACCTGCGGCTCCACCACATAAGGCAGGTTTAGGCCATTCACGTGTACGGGCCTCTGCTCGAAGCTCGACGTAACCTCCTCTCCGGGGATGAGAATGAAGGTGGAGTCGACGAGGTGAGCCAGAGTCTCAGGGTCCGTGAAGACGTTGTGGTCGGACAGCACCAGGAAGTCGTATCCATTCTCTTTGTACCACCTAGCGACGTACTCCGGTGGCGAGTCGCCATCACTGTTCAGTGTGTGGGTGTGGGTATTCCCCTTGTACCACCGCATTTCGTCAGTTTCGATCGCCTCGAACCGGTGGGGTTGAGTTTCAAAGTCACACGCCGAGCTTGCCGCGAAAAGTACGGTCAGCCCAAGCCCGGAGACGAAACCAGACCGATGAAGGCGTACGTTACAGTTCATTGGCGATCTGTTGGTGAAGAGGAGACACCAGCCAACACACCAACACTTTCAACAACACGCGCCTCACTCACAATACTCAGCCGGCGCCGACATCGGCGACTCACTGCACTCAGTCGATGTTGAGAATCTCCTTGACCCGCAACTTGAACGGGCGCGCAGTGGCCGGGTCACGCCATTGGGGAGGGCCGTAGTCGAACAGCCCAAAGACGTGTAAGCGGTCTAGTAGTCCCGGATGGTCGGCCTCAAGAGTGCGCCTACCGAAGTCGTTCTAGCTTAGCCGTCCACCACCAGCCCTCATCCTCATTCTCGTAACTAAAGATTAGCATGCCGCTCTCGATCCGAAACGTAACCGCGTCCGATCCACCTTCCATGAAGTTCGGCCACAACGCTACCATAGGCTTTGTCGCCAAAACATCGCCGCTGATTTCGTACGTGCCGGAGTTGGCTATGAACGTCATGAAAATAGAACGCATCTGCTCATCCGTGATGCTTTCTCGGTTAGCGTCATCCGGCATCAACGGCCGCGCCTCGCTCCCAGAGACAAGCATGATACTGTAGTAACCATCCATGAAGATGTAGAGACTCGGCTGCACAGGATCCCATTCCCAATCACCCTCGGCACCGTGTCCCGAGACCTCTACCAGCGTCCAGGCTCCGTTTAGCTCGGCTTGAGCGAGGAGAGGTGCTGCAGCTACCCAACTGAGTAGAAAGCAAGCCACGACGGCACTAGTCCAGATTCTCACGCGCATGATTACCTCCTGCACTTGGACATTTGAGGGCCAACGACTATGAGGCCTTGATCTATAGCTACGCCACTGGGCCTGAACTACGCCGCAACTGGCTAGAGGCGTAGGTGGGATCTAGCGTTGCAGTGAGACGTGTGGGCACCTCAAGATCTCCCGATTGGCCTAAGATCGGACCTGGTGTGTATGAGCGCAACACGCAGTACTGCTGACGTACGAAACGCCTCCAATCAGTCCTCTGCGCTCCCGTCGCGAATCCCCGCCCTAGCCCGGTGCATTCAAGGCACCCCACTGGTTTGGAATTCCACTACGTCCTCAGCCCTACGAAGGGTGTAGTTAGGGTACGACAAGAAGTTTCGTTGCAGGTTGCTTCGTACCAGCGCGTTGCTGGGCCGAAAAACAGGGGTGGGACAGTCTTGTGCAACCTACTCAAGATAGCTCGTACAGGACTCGTCTTCCCCTGGATGTCCGTAGCCCATCTCGGTGTTGCTACTGCATCTCCGAGGCTGGTACCGATGCCTGGTCATGGAGGACCTCCCAATCTCAAGACCTGAGGGCAATCACGTATGGCGCCGTCGATTGAGGCTCGTGGTGACAGAGGCGGTGGCCTAGTTCGTCACCGAGATCGTCACCGCGACATACATAGAAGCGGCTAGGAATCTCAAGGTTCTTCTATTCTCGAGGATGAGAAATGACCGGGCTGGGATTCGAACCCAGGGCCTGCGGATTAAAAGGCGGTCCACGGCTGCCACCATTTACTGGAAATTCCAATAACTTCGCGGCTTTTCCCGAGAACTTCCCACATGCTCAGTGTGCAAAGATGGGAGATTCTCGGTCCAACTTCGCACACATCTTAGCACACTCTTCAGGGCAGTATTACTCGTACCCCTCCAGCAGCGCCCGGAAGCGCGGGTGGTCGGGAATGGGTCCCAGATCCGGTCGATTCGGAGGAGCGGAACTGAGATCTCAGGGCATCGCAGAGCAGGTCGGCGAGCGGCAATCTGAATGGGTAGGTATGGCACCGCACCAACGCGCTGAACTCATTCGAGCCCGAGTTTCTCCAGCAGACTCGAGAACCTCGGTTCTGATCTAAGCGCGGCAACCTTCGGGTCCACCTTTACGCGGACGAAGTACCACGAGCGCTCCCGATAGGCCCTCTCCAGCGACTCGAGCGCTCGGTCCGTATCGCCGAGCTCGCCATAGATCGGCACGAACAGAGCAGGAGATATATACTCACTACTCGCACGTTCCTCGAGTTCTCGGGCCAGCGACATCGCAGCAGCACTCCTGCCCGCTGCCGCATTCACGTAGGCGAGATATGCCACGTATAACGGGAAGCGACCGGAGAGCGCCACCGCCTCCCGGCATGCAGTGATCGCTTCATCGAACTTGCCTTGCTCTGCATAGGCCAGCCCGAGCCAGGCGTGTGCGAGAGCGAAGTCACGGTCAAGCACGAGTGCCTTGCGAAACTCCTCTATCGCTCGATCGTACTGGCCGTTGAGGTAAAGAGGAAATCCCACTTCCGTCGTGATGACCAACGAAAGCGGATCCAGTTCTCGAGCTCGTTCCAGCTCTGCGAGTGCATCACCCAGTTTTGCTACGGCCATGAAGTAGAAGGCATACCAGTGGTGTGCGGTGGCATAGTTAGGGTTAAGCTCGATAGCCCGCTGGAACGCCGCCTCGGCTCCCGGCCAGTCCGATTCAATCAGCTTGATGAGACCTAGAGAGGCGTAGGCCTCCCCGAGCGAGTTGTCGATCTCAACGGCCTGGAGCGCAGCAGCCCTGGCCGCGGGGAGAACATCGTTCGGAGAGACTGCCCCATAACTTGCGAGGAGCGCGTAGGAGTCCGCGATGCCAGTGTACGCCAGCGCGTATTCCGGGTCCCCTTCGATGGCACGCCTGAAATGTTCGATTGCCGTCCGGAACCCTTCTACAGTACGCTTGTTCCAGTGAAACCGTCCCAGTAGGTACGAGTTGTATGCCGCAAGGTTCTCGGTCGGCTCTTGCTCGATTCGCTCTCTCTCGTCAGGAGTCAGTGTCGCCCTCAGAGCCAAGGCGATCTGCTGCGCAATGTCACTCTGCACAGCAAAGATGTCGCTAAGATCGCGGTCGTAGATCTCCGCCCAGAGATGCTCATCCGATTGAGCGTCAATCAACTGAGCGTTCACACGGATGCGATCACCGGTTTGCTGAACACTCCCTTCGACGATTGTGGTGACGCCTAGCTCCGCTGCTATGTCGAGAAGGCTCTTGTCAGCACCCTTGTACTGCATACTCGAGGTCCGGGAAGTCACCTTCACGTCAGCAATCTTCGTGAGGTGTGTGATAATCGCGTCCGTGATCCCGTCGCTGAAGTACTCGTTGTCGGGGTCGGCGCTGAGGTTGGCGAACGGCAGCACGGCTACGGACTTGGGGTCTATGACGCTCGACGCTGCTCCTGCCTGCTCCGCGATCGGTCCCTGTTCCGCATCTTCCCCACGCCCAAGCAGCGCCACTGCCGCACCGGCTATGACGAGAATTCCGGCCAGGATCAGAAGCTCGATCCCGCTTGCCCTCTGACGGCCTTTCTCACCGTGATACCACGCCAAAACGAGCGTCACTAGGAATCCGATTCCAAGAAGGACGTGGAGAACTTGCTGGAACCCAGCAGAAAGGCTCCACGGCTCGGCCAACACCTCGATTCCCTGGAAGATGAGCCATGCACCGGCCAGGTAGGCGAGCGCCCACTGGAAGAGCTTGCGTTCTTTCAGGCGTTGGAGGAGAGATGGCATTAAGGTGGTCCCCACTTAGCCAGCGTTAACGAGTCTCACCGCTCACTGGTTCCCGCCCGCTCCCGCAGTACGTCGAACCAGTTCAACACCACGTGGATCTCCTTGGCTGGGGCGTCCGGGTTGTCGGTCCTCACCAAGAACCGCTGCCCGTCCCGGGTTACGGCGTAATTCACAACCCCATCCAAGCAGCAGACGTCTGGCACTTCGAAGAGCGGCCGGGGAGTCTCCCGGCTGAACGACCCACCCGTGGACACCCTCGCGGCCATCAGGGTTTTTCCCTGCCAGAAGAAAAGCTCGTTGCTGTCAGCCGCCCAGCGAGGGCTCATACCGCCGCCGGTCGATACCTGTTGCCAGGCGCGAATCTGCGGAAATGACACCACGTAAACCTCGTTGGAACCCGTCTCGTCCGAGAAATATGCGATCCAGCGGCCGTCGGGAGAGAACCGCGCCTGGTCCTCGAATGCCGCGGTCACCGCAACGGGGATCAGGTTCTCCACGCTATCGACTTGCAGCACGTAGAGGTCAGACCCCGTTTCGGTGCCAATCCCTTCGAAGGTCAGCCACCGGCCGTCCGATGACCACGAATAGGGGCGTATGTCGGTGCCGCTCCTAAGCACGACAGGGTCTGCACCAGTATCGACCTCCTTCACAATGATCCCTTCCAAGGAGGAACCGTAGGCGATGCGACGACCGTCCGGCGACCAGGCCGGCGCCCACTCCCAAGCCGGATCGAAGGTGAATCGCTCGGCTGCGCCGGTGGCTGCCTCGACCAGAAACACATCGGCGTTGTTGGGCTTGTGGACATACACGGCCACGCGTTGACCGTCCGGCGAGAGCTGGAGCCAGCCTGCAGTCATCGGAGGGCCCAGCTGACGGAGACGCTCGCCCTCGCGATTCACCCACCAGAGCACGTGGTTTCTCTCATTCGAGCCGTGCACGAACGCCACCGCCCCGCCGTCGGAAACGGCAAACGAAGCACCTCCACCCGATTTGGCTACGCGGACACCGGACTCGACCGGGAACGGGGCACCCGTCACTTCCCGGCGCGCGAGGTCGTAGGGCACGGCGAGGAGCGTCCCCGTGGCCTCGGCGTACACAATGTGTCCGGTAGGAACGTACCGCCCGAACCCAGCTTTCTCTCTGACCGTCTTCCGTTCGCCCGTCTCGAGATCTTGAAGAACGATCCTGGTGTCTTCCCACACCCAGCTGGGACCACTCGTCACGGTGAACAGGATGAGCTTGCCGCCAGCCAGCACTTGCGGCCACCCGTGCCCGCTCCCGAGCAGGCTGTCCACCTCGGTAGTGAGCTGTTCGGGAATTCCTCCCGCGGCGGCGACCCGCCAGAGGCTGTTCCAATCCGAGTACACGATGTTGCCGTCTTCGCCCCAACTCGCTCCGTAAACCCAGGCTGCACCCGTACTCGCGATCTCGGTGACCGGCCCACCGGCAACCGATACCTTCTTCAGCGTCCCGCCCTCGGTGAAGCCGATCCATTCCCCGTCGGGTGAGAAGAAGGGGAACACGGCATTCTCGGTCCCGGCCAGGGGCTCACCCTCAATTCGGTCCAGTGGCCTCACGTGAAGCCCGCCTTCGGCGCAGTACACCAAGGTGCGTCCGTCGGGGGAGAGTGCGAGGCGGGGTATCTCGGCGTACACCATCATGCTGCCGCCGGCGACAGGGACCGTGAAGCGCGTCACGCCGGCGGATTGGGCAGCGGGTCTCGCGCCGGGTCGGAGGAACCACCCGAGAGCCACGCCTGCAGCGAGGAGCGAGAGCGCGACGACACCAGCAGCGCGCCTATTGGCCCGCAGCGCCGCTACCGCCGAGACCGCCGTCTTGGCTCGGTCGGACCGTCCTGTCCCGGGGGCGGGGGCCAGCCGGGGGTCGCTCAGCGCCTCGGCGAAATCCCGCGCCGTCGGGAACCGATCGGCGGGTAGCTTCTCGAGCGCCTTGCCGAGTGTCAGGTCAATGTGGAACGGCACCGTGCCCCGGTGGTCGGTCACCGGACGCGGAGTGTCGGTTACTATCTTGGCGATCACCGCCTGCGCCGTCGGCCCCGTGTACGGCGGCTCCCCGACCAGCATCTCGTAGACCACGCAGCCCAACGAATAGATGTCGCTGCGGCCGTCGAGCACCCGATCCCCCATCGCCTGCTCGGGGCTCATGTACTGTGGCGTGCCAAGGGACAGACCGGTCTCCGTGAGGCGCGAGCCGCCTGCCGCGCTCACCGCTATGGCGATGCCGAAGTCCGCCACAACCGGCTGCCCGTCGTGGAGCAGGATGTTCTCCGGCTTGATGTCCCGGTGGATCACGTTGTGGCGGTGCGCGTAATCCAGGGCGCTCGCCACCGCCTTCGTGATCTCGATCGTCTCGTCAATCGACAGCTCTTTCTCTCGCTCCAGCCTCTCCCGCAGCGACTCGCCCTCGACGTACGGCATGACGTAGTACACGAATCCACACGCCTCGCCCGAGTCGTGGAGCGGGAGGATGTGCGGGTGCTGAAGGTTGGCTGTGACCTTGATCTCGTTCAGGAAACGCTCGGCGCCCAGGACGGCCGCCAGCTCGGGGTGGAGTACCTTGACCGCGACCTTGCGGTCATGCTTGAGGTCGTCGGCGAGGTAGACGGTCGCCATGCCGCCGCGGCCGAGCTCGCGCTCGATAGCGTAGCGGTCGGCCAGTGCGGACTTCAGACGGTCCAGGACGTCGTCGCTCAATGGGCACTCCCCCGTCAAAACGGGCCCTGAGCAGCAGACACTGTCACCAGGATTGGGCAGAGCGAGGGCCAGTCGCCCGAGAAAGTCTGGTTTGGCCTCTTACAAAATGGGGTGCCGGCAAGTGGGGAGCAACGAGCCTGTCGCTTTGAACCTTAAGACCGCAGTCCTCGCACCTTTCAGCTGCGTCCCGTTTGAGCCCGGCTGAGTCCGTTATCTTAGGAAGCAGGCTCGGAGTCCTCGGCCCACGGACAGTCAGTCCGCGGGTCGCACCCTGAGGGATGTTGGCAGGCTAGATCCGCAGTTCTCCCAGCGAGGCCAACGACCGTCTTCATCACGGTGCCAACAGCGGTGAGAGGATTTGTCACCGCCTTCGTCACCGCGAGAGCTATCAAGCTGTGAGGAGGTCCGAGGATTCTCTGATATTTCTCGAGATAGAGAGATGACCGGGCTGGGATTCGAACCCAGGGCCTGCGGATTAAAAG
>JBDHJU010000086.1:0-18997 GCA_039586755.1 Gemmatimonadota bacterium
CCGACCGCTGTGCCTCTGGTCCATCCTTGTCTGCGAGTGTTGGTGGCAGTTGAAGCATGTGAAGACACTGAAGTTGCTCCGGTCGGTGTGGCAGGTCTCGCAGCTGCCCCACTGGCTGCCGTGCCTGCCCGAATAGATCGGGAAGGCCGCATGCTGGAAGGTCGCGCCGAACCAAGTCGTGTTGTCGTGGCAGTCGACACAGCTGGTCGGATACCCGCTGGCAGCGTGCTGCCGGTCGTACTCGTCCTGGTGGCAGGCGATGCAGTCGGTGGGGCCCGTCGGGGGCGGATAGAGGAGTTCCATGGCGCAGTCGAGGGGACTGTGAGCGCCGCTCAGCTCGAAGCCGGATGCCGCCACGTGGTCGAAGGTGGCGCCGAGCCAGGTCGTGTTGCCGTGGCAGTCGAGACAGCTGGTCGGATACCCGCTGGCGGCGTGCTGCCGATCGTATTCGTCCTGATGGCAAGCGACGCAGTCGCTGGGGCCTGTGGGCAGGGGATACAGAAGCTCCATCCCGGGCAGCGCGTGGCAGGTGGCACAGTCGAGTAGACTGTGGGCACCGGTCAGGTCGAAGCCGGAGCTGGCCAGGTGGTCGAATGTAGCCCCGAGCCAGGTCGTGTTGCCGTGGCAGTCGAGACAGGTGACGGGGTAGCCGCTTCCGGCGTGCTGACGGTCGTACTCGTCCTGGTGGCAGGCGACGCAGTCGCTGGGGCCCGTGGGTGGCGGATAGAGGAGCTCCATGCCGGGCAGCGCGTGGCAGGTTGCGCAGTCGAGTGATGTGTGGGCGCCGACGAGGGCGAAGCCCGATGCTGTCAGGTGGTCGAATGTGGCGCCGAGCCAGGTCGCGTTGCCGTGGCAGTCGAGACAGCTGGTCGGATACCCGCTGGCAGCGTGCTGCCGATCGTAGTCGTCCTGGTGGCAGGCGACGCAGTCGCTGGGGCCCGTGGGTGGCGGATAGAGGAGCTCCATGCCGGGCAGCGCGTGGCAGGTTGCGCAGTCGAGTGATGTGTGGGCACCGGTCAGTTCGAAGCCGGATGCCGCCACGTGGTCGAACGTGGCGCCGAGCCAGGTCGTGGTGCCGTGGCACTCGAGGCAGGCGGTGGGATAGCCGCTTCCGGCGTGCTGCCGGTCGTACTCGTCCTGGTGGCAGGCGACGCAGTCGCTGGGGCCCGTGGGTGGCGGATAGAGGAGCTCCATGCCGGGCAGCGCGTGGCAGGTGGCGCAGTCAAGGGAGGTGTGGGCGCCGACGAGTGCGAAGCCGGATGCCGCCAGGTGGTCGAAGGTGGCGCCGAGCCAGGTCGTGGTGCCGTGGCACTCGAGGCAGGAGGTGGGATAGCCGCTTCCGGCGTGCCGGCGATCGTAGTCGTCCTGATGACAGGCGACGCAGTCGCTGGGGCCCGTGGGCGGCGGATAGAGGAGCTCCATGCCCGGCACGGCGTGGCAGGTTGAGCAGTCGAGGGAAGTGTGGGCCGAGCCAGGTCGTGTTGCCGTGGCAGTCGAGACAGGTGACGGGGTAGCCGCTTCCGGCGTGCCGGCGGTCGTATTCGTCCTGGTGGCAGGCGACGCAGTCGCTGGGGCCCGTGGGTGGCGGATAGAGGAGCTCCATGCCCGGCACGGCGTGACAGGTGGCGCAGTCGAGGGAAGTGTGGGCGCCGACGAGTGCGAAACCGGAGCTGGCCAAGTGGTCGAAGGTCGCGTCAAGCCAGGTCGTGTTGCCGTGGCAGTCTATACAGACCGTGGGATAGCCGCTGCCGGCGTGCTGGCGGTCGTAGTCGTCCTGGTGGCAGGCGACGCAGTCGCTGGGGCCCGTGGGTGGCGGATAGAGCAGTTCCATGCCGGGGACGGCGTGGCAGGTTGAGCAAACGAGTGACGTGTGGGCGCCGACGAGTGCGAAACCGGAGCTGGCCAGGTGGTCGAACGAAGCGTCCTCCCAGGTCAGATTGCTGTGGCAATCGAGGCATGTCGTTTGGAAACCGGTGCCGGCGTGCTGGCGGTCGTAGTCGTCCTGGTGACAGGCGAAGCAGTCGTTGCGGTCCGCGGGCTCGGGGAAGTGGAGCTCCATGCCGGGAGCGTTGTGGCAGCTCGTGCAGGCGAGTGCCAGGTGTGCGCCGACCAGCGCGAAGCCGTCTGAGGCGTTGACGTGGTCGAAAGGATCGCCGCCGCCCCAAACGAGACTGTTGTGGCATTGGGCGCAGTCTGTGGGGAAGCCGAGCCCCGGATGGTCGATCGTTTCGGCACCTGCGTACTGCTCCGCGTGACAGCTGTAGCAGTCGGTGCTCAGGGAGCTGAAAGAACCGCCTTGGTCGTTGCTGTGGCAGCTTTCGCACGGCAGATGCAGGTGCGTGCCCGCGAGTGGGAAACTCGTCTTCGAATGGACGGCAAGCCCGGAGACGTCGCTGAACGAAACAGTCGAGTGGCAGTCCCCGCACGCGTCGGAGAGCCGACCCTGGTGAACGTCGACGTGGCAGCTACCGCAATCGGTGGCGGCGAACTTCGGTCGGTCGAAACGCAGGTCGAGATGGCAGCTGGCACAACTGGCTCGCTCATGTTGTCCCAATAACACGAAGCTGCCGCTGTTGTGGTCGAAGTCGGGCTTCGCTTTGGCCGGCTTCCAGCCGTCGGGAGTGTGACAGGCGCTGCAGTCTCTGCCCCCCGTGGATCTGCCGTGTGGGCTCCAGGTGTTTAGCTGCTGAGCCCAGATTCCATCATTTGCCAGAACGAGAAGCGCGAGGCCGATGATGACGGGCCGCGTTCTAGCCATTGTCCGCCTCCCTGTGACAGGCACGACATTCCCGGTCGAGGGGTTTATAGCGCCGCACCAACTGTCCGGTTGAAGAGGGCTCCTGCAGGTGACAGGAGTTGCAGGCCGCCTCTTGGTGCTCTCCATCAAGCGGGTAGCGAGTATTGGCGTGGTCGAAGCTGGCGATCCGAAAGCTGCTGACTTGGTGGCAGTCTTCGCAGGGCGCGCCGGCGAATTGCGTTGCGTGAGGGTCGTCATCTGCGTGGCAGGCTAGGCAATTGTCGGCTGCGATTCGGAACTGGTCCGCCTGCTGCCCGCGGTCCGGAGTGGCGTGACAGTCTGTGCAGGGCGTCGCTATGTGAGCGCCCTCGAGAGCGAAAGTCGTCTCACGGTTGTGTCGTCCGATATCGTATTCTACAGGTAGCCAGGCCTCTTCGGTGTGGCAGTTGTCGCACACGGTCCCGCCGGGAGCATCGGCGAACACGTTCGCGTGAGAATCGACGTGGCAGGATTTACAGTCTTGCGCCACCGGCTGTGGGTAGGTGAAGCGCCGGGTCTCCGTCCGGTAGGCGATCCTCAGATGCTCGGTACGCGTGGGCGATGCGCCATGGCAAGCGTCACATTCGGCCACCGCATGCTGACCGAAGAGCGGGAAATCAGTGGATCCATGGTCGAACCGATCCTCGACCGTGGCGCGGGCGACGCGATGCCAGTCAGCCGTGCTGTGGCAGCTGGTACAGTTGTCACCCAGCCGGCGGTTGTGGGTGTCTTCGTGGCAATCGTCACAGCCGTCGAAGCTCAGCCGTGTGAAGTTGACGGTGGACGCGCCGCGGCGCGTCCGGGTCTTCTCGTGACAGCCTGCGCAGTCCGTCTGTCGGTGGCTGCCGGTGAGCCGGTAGCGTGTCCGATCGTGGTCGAATCGATCGGCAGCGTTCCAATCGCGCTCGGCGTGGCACTCATCGCAGGCTCGCCCCGTGAGCTGGTCGGCATGTGGGTCATCATTGGTGTGACAGGTAGAGCAGGCGGTCGCGAGTCCCAGTAGAGTACGATCCAGAGATCCGTGCTCGCCTTTGAAAGCCCGCACATCGGCTGCTTCGATGAGATCCGCTTTGTGGCAGTCCCGGCAGTCGGCCTGCGCGTGACCACCGGCCAAGCCGAAGCCCGTCTCGGTATGATCGAAGCCGGTCCTGTCGAGTTGGATCAGATCGTAGTCGACGCCGAGGTGTTCGCGATGGCAACTGGCGCAATTCCGCTCTGACACCGTTGCGTGAAACCCGGTGCCACGCTCGAGCCGGTTTCGGAGGGGGGCGTGGCATGTGAGACACTTTTCGTCAACCGCACCCGCTTCCTTCAGTGTGTGACAATTCGTGCAATTTCGTATTCCGGCCAACTCGCTATGCGGCGCCGCCAGCTTGCCGGGCGACATGATCTGCGCCTCTAGAGGTGAGGGGGCAAGGAGCAGGATTGTGAGAGAGGTGGAGAGCGCGGCCCGACATGTTATGCGAGGCGCCCGAGGATAAGAGGGTCGCAGCGCTTCAAAGATGCAGCTCAACGCTGGCGGGATCGGCGTCATGCGTTCGCTTCTACCTGTTTGCAGGGCGTTGGCGCGGGGGCAGCCGCGCGAGGCTGCAAGGGCAGTTCAGACTGTCTTGGTCGCTCTCGGACGGGCCTCGATAGGCGAAGACAGCCGCAAGAGCGATGCCGTAGGAAGCGCGTGGTGCGGGACGGATTCTGGCCGTGGGAGGGGTGCACAAGCTGCACAGGGGGTGAAAAACTTTCTTGTAATCGTTATCGAGAAGTCCCCCGGGGGCTGCCGCGGCCCGGCGAGACCGTCGGCGGGCTGCTTATCGAAACCCGCGCCTGAAGGGGCTCGTAGGCTGGTTATACGGAGCGGGGGAAATCCAACCTGCGGACAGGAGCTACCTGGTGCCCAACGATCCGGTCATCCGCACTCGCAAGCTGAGCAAGAGGTACAAGGCCGTTCAGGCGCTGGCGCCGCTGGACCTGGAGGTGCCGGCTAACTCGATCTTCGGTTTCCTGGGACCCAACGGGGCTGGCAAGACGACCACGATCAAGTTGCTGCTCGGACTCATCCGCCCCACCGCCGGCTCGGCGGAGGTTTTCGGTCACGACATCGTCGGCGACACCATCGACGTACGGCGACGGATCGGGTACCTGGCTCAGGAGCCGCGGTACTATGAGCACATGACGGCGCGCGAGACGCTGCGCTTCACGGCGCGCTGCTTCTACAGCGGCCCCAAGTCGGCGCTCGAAAAGCGAGTCACGGAAACGCTCGAGCTGGTGGGCCTCGCCGACAAAGCCGATCGGCCGATCAGGGGCTTCTCATCAGGGGAACGCCAGCGTCTCGGCATCGGCCAGGCACAGGTGAACGAACCGGACCTGTTGATCCTCGACGAGCCGGCTTCCTCACTCGATCCCATGGGGCGGCGCGATGTGCTGGCGATCATGGAGCGGCTGCGCCAGCGGGCGACGGTCTTCTACTCGACGCACATCCTGGACGACGTCCAGCGGGTGAGCGATTCGGTAGCCATTCTCAACAACGGTGAGCTGGTGGCCAAGGCGCCGATCGAGGAGCTGCTGGCCGGGGGCGACGGGATAGTCTACACGATCGATGTAAAGGGGAACGGGAGTGACGCGCAGCAGCGCGTGGCCGACCAGCCATGGGTCGCCGAGGTGCAGGTGGCGCGGGAGAAGGATTGCGCTCACTGGCTGGTGCGAGTCACCGATGACGCGGCCGCCGAGTCGCAACTACTGCGGCTGATGCTAGCGGACGAACACGTCGCGGTAACGGCGTTCGGCCGCCGGACGTACGAGCTCGAGGAAGTTTTCATGAACCTGGTCGAGGAGAACGGGAATGGAGAGCGCTAGCATTCGGCTCGAGTCAGCCGGCGGACGCGGTCTGGCCACCGGGTTCGGCAACCTGGTCGACAAGGAATACGGCAAGTGGTGGCGGACACGGCGCGCGCTGCTTCACAACATACTCTGGCTGTCTGTGATCAACGGGTTCATTCTGCTCATCGGTCTCGATGAGATGGGAGGCAATCCCTATAGAACCCTGGCCGAGCTGACCGAGGTCTTCTTCCGTGTGGGCATGTTCTTCGCCACCATCGGGATCGTCGTCTCGACGCAGGGGTCAGTGCTGGGCGAGCGCAGGCTGGGGACCGCGGAGTGGGTGCTGTCGAAGCCGGTGACGCGTGAAGCTTTCGTGCTCTCGAAGTTCGTCGTCAACGGCGCGTCGTTCCTAGGGCTCGCCGTCCTGATCCCGAGCATCGTGTTCTTCCTGCAGACTCTGCTGCTCGCCTATCTGCAGCCGAGCCTCGGCCCCTTTGTGCTGGGCTCGCTGCTCAACATCGAGCATCTGCTTTTCTACTTAGCGCTCACTCTGGCAGCTAGCACCTGGTTGAACTCGAGGGGGGCCGTCTCCGGCGTCGCCATCGGATTCATGTTTGCGGGTTTCATTCTACCCAGCTTCCTACCTTGGCTTCTGGTGGGCACGCCGTGGGCGTTGTCGGAATTCGCTGCGACGGCGGCGCGGGGAGGGGCACTGCCGGCCGACGCGTGGCAGCCGATTCTGATCACGCTCCTGTGGACGGCGCTGCTGGTGCTGGCAGCGCTATGGCGATTCAACCGCGAGGAATTCTGAAAACCCGGTAGCCGGTGGCCGGTAGCCTGTGACGGGTTGCCGGCTACTGAACTGGGGTGACCGTTCGGTCGAGGATCATTATCTTCTGCCAGATCTTTCCCGAGAGCGCCGTCGTCAGTGTCTCCACTTCTTCCACCGCCGACAGCACCACCGGGTCGTCGAACGTCTGGGCGTAGAGCGCCGCCACCTTGCTCACCAGAGAGAGTAACTCGGAGCAGTAGTCCAGGTAGCGTGCGGTAAACGCCTGGGAATACTCGCGCGGGGGCGAGGACGGCGTGTCACCCACCGGTTGCAGGACCTTGTCCGGATCCTTGTTCAGCTGGTGCATATCGACGATATGCGCTAGCGCTCGCAAATCGCGCAGCGCGTGCAGCGCTCGCCGTCGCTTGATCCGGCCCTCCAGCGTTACCAGAAAGAGCACCAGCAGACCGACGAAGATGAGGACCTTGCCCCCCGCCTCCACCGCTTCCACCAGCTCGAAAAAGTTCGGCCCACCAGACGGGAACTCGGCCGTCACGATCAGCTCGACGAGAACGACCAGAAGGGCCACGATGCCCACGCCGGCCGCGATTCGCAGAGGGAGGATGGGCTCGGCAGCCCGCCTCAGCCGCTCAACCGTACCGTGGGCGATCCTGCTCAGCTGGGAGGCGATCTTGCACACGCCGCTGTCTGGGAAGCGTTCCTGGATGCGCCGCTCCAGCGCATCGAGCGTCTCGACGATCCGCTCCGCGTCGAGCTGTAGCTCGGCTTGGCGGACGGTCGCCTGGATGCTGGCGCCGAGGCCGGGTAGCCTAGCGCCTGCCGTCAGGTGGTCAGGGGTCGCCGGGACCCCCGGGGGACATGAGTATTGTGCGGTTCGCACAGAGGGCAAGCGGGTCAGGATCGAGGCGGGCAGCGGGCGACGGAGGTTGAAATTGAGTTTCAACTAGCGTATCTTGAGGTTCCGAAAACGATTATGGGTAGCCCAGAACCGGAATCGTTAGCGGCCCGATTTGGGCCGTGGCGGTTCCTGCGGGTAGGATCGTGGACAGACTATGAGCACACGGGAAATCGAGGCACTCGCGAGCCGAGAGTACAAGTACGGTTTCGTCACCGATATCGAGCAGGAATTCGCGCCGCCGGGCCTGAACGAGGAGATCATCCGGTTCATCTCGGCGAAGAAGGACGAACCGGAGTGGATGCTGGAGTGGCGGCTGAAGGCGTACCGGTACTGGGCGGATCAGTACGAGGCGGGTAAGGAGCCGGGTTGGGCGTTTCTGCCGTACGGCTACGGCCCGATCGACTACCAGGCGATCAGCTACTACGCGGCGCCGAAGGCGAAGCCGGAGAGCCTGGACGAGGTGGCCCCGGAGCTGTTGGAGACGTACGAGAAGCTGGGGATCCCGCTGGAGGAGCAGAAGTGGCTGGCGGGTGTTGCGGTGGACGCCGTATTCGACAGCGTGTCGGTGGCGACGACGTTCAAGGCAGAGCTGGAAAAGCACGGGATCATCTTCTGCTCGTTCTCGGAGGCGGTACGTGATCATCCCGAGCTGGTGCAGAAGTACATCGGCTCGGTAGTACCGCACACCGACAATTTCTTTGCGGCGCTCAACTCGGCGGTCTTCAGCGATGGGTCGTTTGTGTACGTGCCGAAGGGCGTACGTTGCCCGATGGAGTTGTCGACGTATTTCCGGATCAACGCGGCGCAGACGGGTCAGTTCGAGCGGACGCTGATCGTGGCGGACGAGGGCAGCTATGTCAGCTATCTGGAAGGCTGCACGGCGCCGATGCGTGATGAGAACCAGCTGCACGCGGCGGTGGTGGAGCTAGTGGCGCTGGACGACGCGACGATCAAGTATTCGACGATCCAGAACTGGTACCCGGGTGACGAGGAGGGCCGCGGCGGCATTTACAACTTTGTCACGAAGCGTGGCAAGTGCGCCGGTCGCAACTCACATATCTCGTGGACGCAGGTGGAGACCGGCTCGGCGATCACCTGGAAGTACCCGAGCTGTATCTTGCAGGGCGACAATTCGGTTGGCGAATTCTACTCTGTAGCTCTGACCAATATGAAGCAGCAGGCCGATACGGGTACGAAGATGATCCATATCGGCAAGAACACGAAGAGCACGATCGTCAGTAAGGGCATCTCGGCGGGCCGCGGTCAGAACACGTACCGTGGCATGGTGAAGATCATGAAGGGGGCCGAGCAGGCCCGAAACTACACGCAGTGCGATTCGCTGCTGATCGGCGACAAGTGCGGCGCGCATACCTTTCCCTACATCGAGGTAAAGAACAAGACTGCGAAGATGGAGCATGAGGCCTCGACGTCCAAAATCGGCGAGGACCAGATGTTCTACTGCCAGCAGCGTGGGATCGAGATGGAAGACGCGATGTCGCTGATTGTGGCGGGCTTTTGTAAAGAGGTATTCCGCGAGCTGCCGATGGAGTTCGCGGTCGAGGCGCAGAAGCTCTTGAGTGTCAGTCTTGAAGGGAGCGTTGGGTAGGAAAAGCGGGAATTCGTGAATTCGTGAATCCCCGATCAATTGACTAATTGAACAATTGAATACTCGAATTCGGAATTGAGTAGGGAAATGCTCGAGATTAAGAACCTGCATGTAAGCGTCGAGGGCAAGAAGATCCTCAAGGGCCTGAATCTGACTGTAAACGCCGGCGAAGTGCACTCGATCATGGGCCCCAACGGGTCAGGTAAGAGCACGCTGGCGTCGGTGCTGGCAGGCCGTGCTGGCTACGAGATCACCGAGGGCGAGGTGCTGTACAAGGGCCAGGACCTGCTGGAGTTGGAGCCGGAAGAGCGTGCCTGCGAGGGAGTGTTCCTCGCATTTCAGTATCCGGTAGAGATCCCGGGCGTGGGAAGTATCCAGTTCCTGACGGCGGCGCTCAACGCGGTGCGGCAGCACCGCGGCCTGGAAGAGCTTGACGCGTTGGACGCGCTGAGGCTGTTCAAGGAAAAGGTCAAGGCGCTACAGGTTAGCGACGAGTTGTTGGGTCGGTCGGTGAACGAGGGGTTCTCGGGCGGCGAAAAGAAGAAGAACGAGATCTTTCAGATGGCGGTGTTGGAGCCGACGCTGGCGATTCTGGACGAGACCGACTCGGGCCTCGACATCGACGCGCTGCGAATCGTCGCTGAAGGCGTGAACGCGCTACGCAGCCCCGAGCGGGGTTTCCTGGTCATCACGCACTACCAGCGGCTGCTCGACTATATTGTGCCGGACTTCGTGCACGTGCTGGTGGACGGCCGGATCGTGCGGTCCGGGGACAAGCAGCTGGCGCTGCACCTGGAAGAGTACGGATACGCCTGGGCGGGAGAGCGAGAGCCGGCTAAGGCAGCGGAGAAGTGAAGACCGTAGATCACCGGGAGCGGAGAGGGGAAGTGACCCCAAAGGTAGAGGCAGGCAAGGGGCTCGAGATCTATATCGAGCAATTCAAGAGGTTGGAGAACGGGGCGGGTGGCCCCGAGTGGCTGCGGCCGGTGCGCCAGGCAGCTATGGCTCGGTCCTCGGAGCTCGGCTTCCCGACTGTTCGTGATGAGGACTGGAAGTTCACGAATCTGGCGCCGCTGTCGAAGAAGGCGTTTGCGCCGGCAGCCGGAGGTGCGAAGGTCTCGCTGGAGGAGCTCGGCGGGTTCGTTTTCCGCGGTCAGGAATCGGCTCGTCTGGTGTTCGTGAACGGCCGCTACGAGCCGGAGCTCTCCGACTCGTGCGCCCAGCCGGGCGGCGTGCTGGCGTGCAGCCTCAGACAGTCGCTGGAGCTGCAACCCGAGCTGGTGAAGCTGCACCTTGCGAAGTACCTGGATTACGAGCACGACTTCTTTGCGGCGCTCAACACGGCGTTCGTCGAGGACGGCGGGTTCGTGTACGTCCCCGATCGTGTGGTGGTCGAGCGGCCGATCCACTTGATCTACGTGTCGACCGAGACGCCGACTCCGGCGGTCACCTACCCTCGCAACCTGATCATCGTTGGCGAGGCCGGCGAGGGGGCAGTAGTCGAGGAGTACGTATCGCTGGGCGGCGAGGAGTACTTCACGAACGCGGTGACCGAGATCGTCGCCGGGCCGAGCTCCGTACTCGAGCACTACCGTGTGCAGCGCGAGAGCAGGCGAGCCTTCAACGTAGGAACGGTGCGGATACAGCAGTCGCGGAGCAGCAACGTCTCCACGCACGGCATACATCTAGGAGGCGGCCTGGTCCGCAACAACGTCCATCCCGTGCTCGCTGGCGAAGGGGCCGAGTGCCTGATCAACGGCGTATTCCTGCCCGCCGGCAAGCAGCATATGGACAACTTCATGCGGGTCGAGCATGTGAGCCCGCACTGCGACAGCCGGCAGTTCTATAACGGCATCTTGAATGATAGCGCGAGCGGGGTGTTCAGCGGGCGGATCATCGTGCACAACGAAGCCCAGAAGACGGACGCCAAACAGACGAACCGGAACCTGCTGCTCACCGACGAGGCACAGATGGACAGCAAGCCGCAGCTGGAGATATACGCCGACGACGTGAAGTGCACGCATGGCGCCACTATCGGCCAGCTGGAAGACGACGCGATCTTCTACCTGCGGGCGCGTGGCGTTCCGGAGGATACGGCGCGGACCCTGTTGCTTTTCGGCTTCGCGGGCGAGAATCTGGAACGGATGCGGCAGGCGCCGATCCGCGATTACGTCGAGAACCTGGTCACTGAGTGGCTGCCGCACGGTGAGGTCTTGAAGAAACTGCGGTAGAAACGCGGCCGCGCCGTCCCGACCCCGGGGGGTACCGGGGGGGTGCCGGGGGGTGCGCCGCCCCATATCGAATTACCACAGGCGCGCCCAATGTCAGATCTTCGCGAGCTTTACCAGCAGGTCATCATCGAGCACAGCCGTAATCCACGTAATTACAAAGAACTAGAGCATCCGAGCCACAGCGCCGACGGCTACAACCCGCTGTGTGGCGACCAGATCACCGTCTATCTGGTGGTCGAGGGCGATCGTGTCACGGATGTCTCGTTCAAGGGGTCGGGCTGTGCGATCTCGAAGGCGTCGGCGTCGCTGATGACCGCGGCGGTGAAAGGCAAGACGATAGCTGAAGCAGAAGAACTCTTCGCGCGCTTCCGAGACATGGTGACGAGCGAGCACGACGCCGACGTGGACGAAGAGACGCTGGGCAAGCTGACCGTTCTGTCCGGGGTTCGTGAGTTTCCGGTGCGGGTGAAGTGTGCGACGCTGGCATGGCACACGCTGCACTCGGCACTGCAAGACGAGGGCGAGTCGGTGACGACTGAGTAGTGGGCGTTCCCGTATTTGCGGCGAAGTTCGAAATGTGAAGTACGAACCTTGGAAGAGTATGGCGGAGACAGAGCGGTTCACGAAGGTCGCTACGACGGGCGAAGTAGCGCCCGGTGAGATGATCTCTGTGGAGGTAAACGGCGAGCAGGTCCTGTTGTGTAATGTGGACGGTGAGTTCTATGCGGTGCACGACGAGTGCACACACGAGCGCTTCCCGCTAACAGAAGGGACCCTGGAAGGTTGCGCAGTGGTGTGCACGCTTCACGGTGCGCGGTTCTCGCTCGAGACGGGCGAGGTGCTGGCTCCGCCGGCGCTCGTTCCGGTGAAGACGTACGAGGTGCGGGTCGAGGGCGAAGATATTCTGATTGCCGCGGCTGACGAGTAATTGGCGACTGGCATGAAGACATACACGGAGCTGGACATTAGGGCGATCAAGGCGGAGTTCCCGATCCTCGACCAGGAGGTCAACGGCCATCGACTGGTCTATCTGGACAACGCCGCTTCATCGCAGAAGCCGCGGGCGGTGCTGACGACGCTGAAGCGCTACTACGAGCGCGATCATGCGAACGTACACCGCGGGATCCACGAACTGTCGACGCGAGCGACGCAGGCATATGAGGGCGCGCGCGCCCGTGCGGCGCGATACATAGGGGCCCGCGAGCCCGAGGAAGTCGTGTTCGTGCGGGGTACCACAGAGGCGATCAACCTGGTCGCCTCGGCGTGGGGACCTGAGAACTTGGGCGAGGGTGACGAGATCCTGCTCACGGTGCTCGAGCATCATTCCAATATCGTTCCCTGGCAGCTGCTTGCGCAGCGTACCGGCGCGCGTCTGAAGAGCGTGGACATCAGCGACGATGGCCGATTGCGCCTCGACCAGTTCCAGACACTGCTCAGCCGGCGCACGCGGCTCGTCGGCCTGACCCACGTCTCGAACGCACTGGGCACGATCAACCCGGTCGAGGAGATCGTCGCGGTGGCGAAGCGGGTAGGGGCTACGGTTCTGGTGGACGGCGCGCAGGCGGCGCCCCACTTGCCGATCGACGTGGGAGCGTTGGGTTGTGACTTCTACGCCTTCAGCGGTCACAAGATGTGCGGGCCGACGGGGATCGGTGTTTTGTGGGGTCGGCGCGAGCTACTGGAGGAGATGGCGCCGTATCAGGGCGGCGGCGAGATGATCGAGATAGTCGAGCTGGAGCGGTCGACCTACAAGCCGGCGCCGCAGAAGTTCGAGGCCGGCACCCCGAACGTGGCCGATGCGGTGGGGCTGGGGGCGGCGATGGACTACCTGGAGGATATCGGCCTGGAGCGGATCCACGCTCACGAGCACGATCTGGTCACCTACGCGTTGGAGCAGGGCGCGGAGATACCGGGGTTCCGGGACCTGGGGCCGGTGGGTGACGATCGGGCGGGCGTGCTGTCGTTCGAGCTTGGCGATATCCACCCCCACGATCTGGCGCAGGTCCTCGACAGCCGTGGGATAGCGGTTCGTGCCGGCCACCATTGCAACCAGCCGCTAATGCGGCGGCTGGGTCTGGGTGCGACGACGCGGGCGTCGTTCTATCTGTACAACGATCGCGACGATGTGGATGCCCTTTGTGAGGGCCTCAAGGTGGCGATCGAGTTCTTCAGCTAGGAGGGTATCATGGCTGGCAAGAAAATTCTTCAGCTGGTCGGGGATTTCGTCGAGGACTACGAGGTGATGGTCCCCTTCCAGGCCCTTCAGATGGTCGGACACACGGTCCACGCGGTCTGCCCGGACAAGAAAGCGGGCGAGACCGTACGAACGGCGATCCACGACTTCGAGGGGGATCAGACCTACAGCGAGAAGATGGGGCACAACTTCGCCCTCAATGCCAGTTTTGCGGAGGTGAAGGTCGAGGATTACGACGCGCTGCTGATCTCAGGCGGCCGGGCGCCGGAGTACATCCGGATGAACGATCGGGTGCTGGAGATCGTTAGGGAGTTCGCGAAGGCTGACAAGCCGATCGCGGCGATCTGTCACGGTGCCCAGGTGCTGACCGCGGCGGGTGTTGTGGAAGGGAAGAGTGTATCGGCCTATCCCGCGGTCGGTCCCGAGGTCAAGCTGGCGGGCGGCCAGTACGCCGAGATTGGGCTCAACGAGGCGCAGGTGGATGGGAAACTGGTAACGGCACCGGCGTGGCCGGCCCACCCGGCGTGGTTGGGCAAGTTTTTGGAAGTGCTTGGTACGAAGATCGAGCTCTAGCCCGGCAACGTGCTGGTACAGAAAAGGCCCGGCACCACGAAGGCGGTGTCGGGCCTTTTGTCGTGCTGCGGCCGCGGCTACTGGGGAACGCGGAAGGTGACCGGGAACGCCACCCAGACCTCCACCAGCTTGTCCATGTTGAGCGCCGGCGTGAATTCGAGCTCGTACACCGCCTCCAAAGCGGCGGCGTCGAGGGCGGCGTTGCCTGAGCCCTGCTGCACCTGGGCATTCTGGACGCGCCCCTTCGTGTCGATGAAAACCCAAACGAACACCATACCGCCGATCCCGGCTTCCTGCAGGATCTGGGGGTAATGCTGCCGCATGATCTCCTTCGCCCGCTGCCGGTCTTTGATCTCGGGCCGCACCGTGTACGGCGTGAATACCGGCCGGTCACCGAGCCGGCTCACATCGCTGGGCGGCGGCGGTAGGCTCTCGACCGGGTTCTCCTCGAAGGTGGTCGGCGCGATCGTGATATCCTCCTCGAGCTCGGTGGCGGCGACCACCGGCACCGCCGGCCGGCTGATCTGCTCGGGCGGCGGCGGGATCTCCACCTCGGGCGGCAGCTCGATCTCACATCCGACGCCGTCAGTTCGGGGAAGAACTGAAAGAGCCCGAAGTGTAGGGCAGTGGCCAGGACGATGCTGCCGAAGAACCACTGGTTCGACGACATTTTGAACCGGTCGTTCGCCGTCTGGGACAGGATATGTTTCTCGCCGGCGCTATCTGTTTCGCTGGCCATGCTTTACGTGCCTCTCAAGGTCGTTACGGGCGTACAGTATTAGGGCGAAGGTGAGACCCACCACTGTAAGTATACATCGGGGAGCTCGATATCGGGAGTCGGTCGCGCCTGCTCGGGTCACGCGTCTGCTGTCCGAGCTATTCGGACTGCTCGTCAGCCCCTTCCTCGAGCAAGCGGGCGCGTTTTAGGGCGTCGTGCCCGTACTTGTCCGAGATCTCGTCCATGACGTCGGCGACGCGGTTGTCGTCGAACAGGCCGAGCTGTGACTCGGACGCGTGCTCGTGCAGGTTCGCGACGCCGACCCCGATGAGGCGAATGGGACGGTCGGCGGGATCGGCCGCCTCCAGCAACTTGAGGGCGATGGGGTAGATGGCCTCGGTCGTCGTGAGATCGGCATCGACCGTCTTGCGGCGCGTCAGCGTGTCGAACGGGGCGAGCCGCAGCTTCAGGGTGACCGTACGAGCGGCCAAGCCGCGGCGGCGCAAGCGGGCGGCGACCTCCTCGGTGAGTGCGAGCAGGGTGCGTCCCACGTAGTCGCGGTCTTCGGTGTCGGTGAGAAAAGTGGTCTCGCGGCTGATCTGTTTCCTCTCATGCCCTACCTCCACGGGCCGGTCGTCCTCGCCGAGCGACAGCTTCTTGAGATGTTCGGCGTGGCCGTGGCCCAGGTGGCGCTCGAGCCGCTCGAGGGGGAACGAGGCTATGTCGCCGATCGTGTGGATGCCCAGGCCGTGTAGCTGGCCAGCGGTCTTCGGGCCGACGCCCCAGAGCCGCTCGACGGGTAGGAGGTCGAGAAACTCGCGCTCCGAACCCGGCTCGATCACGACGAGGCCGTCCGGCTTCTCCAGGTCGGACGCCAACTTGGCGAGGAATTTGTTGGGCGCGACGCCGACGGAGACGGTGAGCCTTTCCTGAGCCCACACCTGCTCTTTGATCTGCCGGGCGATCGATTCGCCGTCGCCGAAGAGCTGGGTGGAGCCTGTGACGTCGAGGAAGGCCTCATCGATCGAGAGCTTCTCCACCAGTTCGGTGTAGCCCTCGAGGATCGCCATGATCTGCTCGGAAGTCTCGGCGTAGAGCTTCATGCGGGGCCGCAGGTAGACGGCGTCGGGGCAGCGGCGGTAAGCCTCGGAGATCGGCATGGCCGAGTGGATACCGTACTTGCGGGCCTCGTAGTTGCAGGCGGCGACCACACCGCGGCCTCGGCCGCCCCGTGGATCGGCGCCGACGACGACCGGCCGGTCTGCGATGGCCGGGTCGTCGCGCGCCTCGACGGCGGCGAAGAAGGCGTCCATGTCGGCGTGGAGAATCGTTCTCACGTCGCGCTCCGCGTTGACCCCTAACCCTACCTCCTCTAACGTACTACGCGTGATTATGAAAGACGCAACACTCGGTGGGTACTTCGGCGAGCACGAGCGGCCGCCGGCCTTCGAGGGGCCGGACGGCGACTCGTATACGGTGGAGATCATCGTCGAGCCAGCCGGTCCCGGCGACGAGACCGGGCCGTGGTGTGCCTACCTGTTCTTCCTCAAGTGGCGCGGTAACGAGCCGGTCGCACACCGAGAGACCGAGTACCTGGCAGAGGCGGCGAGCGAAGAGGCGGCGCGGGCCGAGCTCGAGAAGCTCACGCTCCACGAGGTCAAGGAACTCCTCGATAAGCTGGTGTCCGGATGAGCGGCGGCCCGGAGAAGCTCAAGGGTAGGGTCTTGCGCACCGTCGGCGGCGTCTACGAGGTCGAGGTGGGCGGTGAGACGTTGGAATGCTCGCTGCGCGGGCGGCTGAAACGGCAGAGCGGGATCGGCCGGGTAGCGGTAGGCGACGAGGTCGAAGTCGATCGCCTGGCCGACGGTAGCTGCGTGATCGGCGAGCTCCTGCCCCGTAGTGCCCGCCTGTCCAGGCGCTCGGCGGACGGCCGGCGCGAGCAGATCATCGCGGCGAACGTCGACCGGCTGGCGGCGGTCTTTTCGGTGGCGCGACCGGAGCCTGTGTTCGAGTTGTTGGACCGGTTCCTGGTCCTGGCCGAGTCGTGCGAGATCGAGGCGTTCATCGTCGTCAACAAGATCGATCTCGCCGAACCCGACGAGGTCCGCGAGCGTTTTGCTCCTTACGAGGAGGTTGGCTACCCGGTCCTCCAAACCAGCGCGAAGGCCGGCCGCGGCCTGGAGGAGCTGGGCGTTCGGCTGGCCGACCAGATCACCCTGTTCGTCGGCCCGTCGGGGGCCGGGAAGTCGAGCCTGCTGAACGCGCTGCAACCGGGCCTGGGTCTCAGGGTCGGCGAGATCAGCAGAGCGATCGAGCGTGGGCGACACACGACGGTGGCGGCATGGCTGCACCGCCTCGATGCGGGTGGCTACGTCCTGGACACGCCCGGGTTGGGGAACGTCAAGTTCTGGGAGGTGGGGACCCACGAGCTGGCGTGGTGCTTCCCCGAGTTCCGGCCGTTTCTCGGCCGCTGCAAGTTCCAGGACTGCACCCACACGCACGAGCCGGGCTGCGCGGTGATCGGGGCGCTGGAGGCCGGTGAGCTGTCGAGTCGGCGGTATGAGAGCTACGTGAAGTTCCTTGGAGAGAGTTAGGAGCGGGTTTCGTAGTCGATGGGGATGGAGATGAAGATGGAGATGGAGATGGAGAGGGTGGGTGGGGCCTGAGTCGTTGATCGAGCGGATAGCCGCGGAGTTGAAGGGCCGGGAGCCGCAGCGTGCGGAGCCCGGCTCGTACGATGTCCAGGCGGCGGTGGCGTTGATGCTGCGGCCGGGGGAGGCGGGGCTCGAGTTTTTGGCCATCAAGCGCGCCGAGCACGATCGCGACCCATGGTCGGGTCATATGGCGTTGCCCGGCGGCCGCAGAGAGGAAGGGGACGAGAGCCTGCGGCGGACGGCGGTCCGCGAGACGGGTGAGGAGATCGGCGTCGACCTGGAGGGCGCCGGGCGACTGCTGGGCCAGCTGGACGACGTGTACCCGCGCACGCGGCGAATCCCCGCCATCGCCATCACTCCGTTCGTGTTTGCGGTGGGGCCCGAGGTCGAGCCGCGGACCAGCTCGGAGGTGGAGTACGCGGTCTGGGTGCCGCTGCAGATCGTACTGGACGAAGGCGCTCGAGGGACGCTCGTCCACGAGGCGGCCCCCGAACGCGAGTTCGAGACGATCGAGTACGGCGGCCACACGATCTGGGGTCTGACGCTGAGAATCCTCAGCCAGGTGGAGGAACTGTTGGGTCGCATCGGCTATAGCGGGGAAGACGCGTGACGAAGCGGGCGCTGATCGTCGGCTGCGGGTATACGGGGTTGCATCTGGCGGCGCGGTTGCGCGGGACGGATGTCCGAGTCGTGGGGACGACGCGACGAGCGGCGCGCGCCGCGGAGCTGGAGGCGGCGGGGATCGAGCCGTTGGTGGGCGAGCTGGGCGAGAAGGAGACGTTGCGGCGGATCGACGAGCTGGGCCCCGAGCTGGTCGCCTACTTCGTGCCACCCCGCGGTGAAGACGACCCGCTCACGCAGATCTTGGCGGCAACGGCGCGGGCGCCGCTGGAGGCGTTCCTCTATGCGAGCAGCACGGCGGTCTACGGCGATCGGGGCGGCGACTGGGTGGACGAGACGACGATGGTGAAGCCGGAGACGCCGGAGGCCGTTGCCCGGCACGAGGCGGAGCGGATCTGTGTCGAGGCGGCGTGGAGCTACCAGACGCCGACCCGCATCTGCCGGATCACGGGGATCTACGGACCCGGCCGCACGCTCAAGAAAGCGCTGGAGAGTGGCGACTACGTGCTGATCGAGGGGCACGACAGCTGGGTGAGCCGGATTCATGTGGACGACCTGGTGAGCGGCCTCTTGGCGGCGTGGACCAAGGGCGGCGACGGCCGGGTGTATAACCTTGTGGACGACAAGCCGCACCGGGCATCGGAGTTCGCGAACCTGGCGGCCGACCTGCAGGGGCTGCCGCGGCCGTCGTGGTTGGAGCTGTCGGAGGCCGTCGGAGTTCGCGAACCTGGCGGCCGACCTGCAGGGGCTGCCGCGGCCGTCGTGGTTGGAGCTGTCGGAGGCCGTGGAGCGGCTCGGCGAGCAAAGGCTGCGGAGGAAGCTTGCGAACAAGCGGGTACGGAGCCTGCGGCTGAAGAAGGATCTTGGAGTCGAGTTGATGTATCCCACCTACAGGGAAGGTCTGCCGGCGGCGGTGTCGCAGGAGTGACCAGGGTAGCCGTGTGAGGCGAGACTGATAGCCAGAGAGAGGTAGGGGGCTAACTATCGCCCCCTACCTGAGGCACTGAGGAAGGTCAAACTAGACCTGGAAGTGGTCCCCGGCGCCGGTTCGACGCTGTGCTCAGGTGCACGCCTCGTAGGTTGGGACCGGTGTGATGGCGTCGTACTTCAGGGAGTAGT
>JBDHJU010000160.1:0-3123 GCA_039586755.1 Gemmatimonadota bacterium
ACGCTCGCCGACAGCCAACCATCGTCGGGCGTGAAGTTGATGACGCCCTCGTTGCCACCGACATCGAGGCCGGCCGGATCCATGATCACGCTGACAAGAGTCGACTGCAGGCCCTCAGATCTGCTCTGCCCGCCTGCCTTCGTCACCGCCGGCAGCATCGGAGTTTCCGACCCAGGACCCGCTGGCTTTTGAACCGATTGAGTGGCACCAGGGGCCCGCGCCAGACGCTCGCGCTGCGGGAAGCTCATCCGGCCTTTCTCGGTTCTCGCTTCGGGTCCAGTGCTCGCCACTATCCTGCCCGCCGGTGGCGCCGCCGTCCCGCTACCGGGATCGGCGCTGATCCACGGGTCGGGACTCGCCGCCGTCCAGCCGCTCGGACCGACGCCCGACAGATTAAAGACAAGTACCTCCGCCGTCCCGGGATCGCCGTCTTGTTCCGCTCTTCCGCCGACTACGAGGGGGTCGACGCCGAGGATCGGGCCCGCTGGACGAGCTTTTATCACAAAGCCACCCTCGCTGGCGTCCTCCCATGCGCCAACTTCTATCACGTAAGTGCCATCTTCGGGAAGGACGACAGAATAGAGCAGCGACTGTCTCTCCAGGCCCGCCTCGCGCGCGTCATCGTTGAAGTCCAAAAGCGTTACGCCGTCCGGCATGAAGATGCGTAGGTACGGGTCCTCGAGTGGTAGCGCGTGCTCGAGGTCACGCAACAATGCCACGTCGATCGACTGTCCCGCAGTGCCGCTCAGCACATACCTGAGTCGCTCGCCAAGAGGCAGTACACCGCGCGTAATGACACCCGCGTCGAGCGGCACGCGCTCCGCCACGGCGAGGCGGACGCGGACCTGCACCGGCGAGTTCACCGCATCACCCGTTACAGTGACGAAGCCGGTGTATACACCGAGCTCCAGCCCCGCTGGATCGAGCGTCACGTCGAGAGCTCCCGGTGTAACTTCGCTGGCGCTACCCGACGTCGGATCGACGCCGATCCAGGTCTGATCGCCGGCGGCCGTCCAACTAATGGTGCCAATTGCGCCCACGTTGCGGACCTCGACCGCGGTCGTGGCCGGGGCCGCGTCCGGCTCGATCGCCACATATATGTCACCCGGGATCATCGCCAGAGCGAGAAACGTCGTCGCCACGGCGTTAACCGCAGCGCTCGCATCGACGAGACCCCACCCACTCGCTTCATCGAAGCCGGTCGATTCGATGTCGACGGCAGTGCCGCGCAGCACCTGCCGCACTTCGTCAACGCTCAGATCGGGACGTGCCGCCCGCAGCAGTGCTACGGTGCCGGTGATGTGGGGCGCCGAAAACGAGGTCCCGCTCCACAACTGGGGTGGCCCGCCACCGCCGACCGTGGTTGTTATCGATACGCCGGGGGCCGCGACATCGAGCTCGGGTCCCGAGTTGGAAAAACTGGCCACGCCATCGGAGAAGTCAGTGGCGGCAACCGCGATAGCCTGAGGATAGGCGGCGGGGAAAATCACGTTGTCGCCGTCATTACCGCCAGAAGCAACCACTACGATCCCCGCAGAGTACGCGGCGAAGATCGCATCGGCTTCGGCGAGCGACGGAACCGCGCTGCCGAGGCTCATGTTTATCACGTCCATCTCGTTTGCGATCGCCCACTCGATGCCACTGATCGTATGGCTATCAAAAGCAAGACAGACGGTGATACCCGCACCCACCGGGTCGAAGACCCGGATGGCGAAGAGCTGGGCCAGCGGCGCCACGCCGACCACCTGGACCGTGTTGTCGAGCGCCGCGGCAGTGCCCGAGACAGCTGTGCCGTGGGTCGGGCAGAAAGGCGAACTGTCGTTCCAGTCGCTCCGGTTCGTACCACCTGTGACGGCGTTGATCCCACCCACCGGGTTGAGATCCGGGTGATCTTCGTCGATGCCCGTGTCGATGATCCCGATCTTGACGCCGGCTCCCCGCGTGATCCCCCCCCAGACCGCGGGTGCATTGATACGAGAGATCCCCCACGGGGTCTCCTGCGTCGACTGCGCCTTTGCTTCGGGCACCCGCCCGATCAGCTCATTCAGGTGGTCCGGCTCCACATAGTCGACGTTCGGGTTTGCCAGGAGTTCTTCCAGTCGATCCGGATCCATCCGTACGGCCACCGCCGGAATGATGCCGTACTGGCGATCCACGGCGACACCCATCGGTGCCAGGCTCACCGCCAGGCTGTTAACCGCCGGCCCCGCCAGGGCGGGAAACCCATCGGCGCGCATGCCCTGGGTCGCCTGGGCCGGCTTGAAGCCGATGATCGCACGACCCTCCAGTTCGCGGATCTGGCTCCGGATCTCCTCGAGCTTCTCCCGGCTGAGGTCCTTCTGCCGCCCCAGCTGCACCTGCTGGGACCACAGATCGCCGGGTACCAGCGCGAGGATCAGGAGCGCCAGCGCACAGACGAATCGTCCAGGCACCCTGAGTGGTGCACTCATCATCTACTCCTTCACGGTTGGGGCATATCTCATTGCACGTTGACGCTGGCTCGGGTCTCGACCACGGTCGTGATCGAGACCAGGTCTACCGCGCCTCCGGTCGCCGGATCGATCACCGACAGCTCCTCGAGGACCGGATCGAACTCCGCCATTCCCGTCGCCAGCGCCACGACCTCGTAGGTCAACGCGACCACCACGGCATCGCCGACCCCGTTCAGCGATACCGCGGCGAACCCCAGCGTGCCCGTCGGGCTTTCGTTGACGACGAGCTGATCCCAGGCCGCTCCGGCCGCGCTGTCCTCCGTATAGTCCGCCACCGTCGCGTTCCAGCTGATCGCACCCGTGAGCGTCGACGCCGGGAGCGGAATCGCCGAGAGATCGAGTTCCAGCGTTACCGTGACCGTAGCACCGACCGACACGTTGGTGTTATCGGCCAGCGTTCTTATCTCGATCTGTGCCCGCTGATAGCTGAAGTCGATACCCGTGACATCTTCACCGCGACCCACCGTTATCGCCTGCTCGCGCGACGGCGCGAACTGACCGAACGGGATGACACTCTCCGCGTCGGCGGCCACGGTGTAAGCTCCCACCGCGACGTCGACGAACTCGTAGTCGCCGTTCGCGTCGGTCGTTGTCGTCGTCGTGTCGCCGTTCGCGATCAGGTGGACCACGA
>JBDHJU010000015.1:0-72356 GCA_039586755.1 Gemmatimonadota bacterium
CGCGAGCACACGTCCCGGAGGCCACCGATGAACTCCGCCGATCCACCGGTCTCGGAGATTCGGCGAGTGGCCTCCTCATCGAGCCTGAAGCCGATACAACTCTCGCGCACCAGCGCCAAGATGCGCGTTTCGGTAAAGAGACCCGAGTCGATGAGCTCGATGATTTGATCGATCGAGTACGGCTGGCGTTCCTGGGCCTCGAGCCGCGCCGGCCCTTCGGCCAGCGAAGCGAGGCAGACGAGAGTCAGAAGATAGGCGTACCGCTGCGTCATCTCGGTCGACGGGTTACCGATTCAACAGCTCGTTCGGATGTCTCGGCGCAATCTATGGGCAGTTGGGATGCTTCTCCAAGTTGCAGGCCCGGCGCACTTTCTCTAACTCTTCCGTGGCCCTTCCTGAAATCGCGATCAGCTCGGTCGGGTTACGGTACCTGGACTGCTGCGCCTCGACGCGTCTTTGGACCTCCTTGAAGGCGTCGGCAGCCTCCCACCAACGGTAGATACTGCTCAGCAACCGACCTTCTTCCATCTTGCTCTCGAGCTCGCTTATCAGGCTCTCCGGAACGACGGGGCGCGTGTCCGTGACAGCGCGCGACGGGCTACGCGGCCGTGCTGCCGCCGCTTGCCGCAGCGCCGGACTGAACGACATCTCCTCGCCCGGCTCGATGACTACCTGGCGTCGATAGGAATCGAAGCCCGCGGCGAGCACAATAACCTCGTGCGTCCCGGGGGGCAGCTCCACCTGAACGCCTTCGTTCAACGCGACGTCGATCTCCTGGCCCGGCACCTGAAGCCTTGCGTCGGCAGGCAGGTTCCCGGCGACGACCAGGTAGCCGATCTCCGGGCTGTCGTCGGGCACGGTCGCGGCAGGCTGACCGGTCTCTGCCGGCCCAGCCGCCGGTCCCTCCGGCACACCGGCGTCGTTCACCGCCAGTATCGGGCCTTCGTCCTCGCCGCCTGTCACACTCTTCAGCCATGCGCCGCCGGTGCCGGCTCCCTGTGTCATGGCGAGTATGGCGACGACGGCGATCGTGGTCGAGGCGACGGCGAGGCCCGCCATCGTCCTACGATAGATGGAGGATCGACCGGCGGCGATCTCGTTGCGCAGCCCGTCGGTGAGCCAGGGCGCATCCGGCAGACGCTGGGTGGTCGGCGGATCGCTGGCGCGCCTGTAGGGGTGCGGCACCGGCACCGAGGATGCCGGGGGAGTGCGGCGTCGCTCGTCCGGCGCGTCGATCCAGGGCACGAAGATCGGCGGCCCTTTGCCCTCGATCGCCATGCGGAAGTCTTCCAGCGAGTCGAAGCGATCGGCGGGATCCTTGGACAGCGCCTTGTGGATCGTGTCCCTCAACGGCAGCGGTGTCTCGGGCCGCAGCGCGTTGAGCGGGCGCGGCGGCGTGAAGAGATGATGGTACAGCAGCTCTTTCATCGAGTCCGACTGGAACGGCGGATGCCCGACTAGGAGGTGGTAGCCGACGGCGGCGAGCGAATACTGGTCGGCGCGACCGTCCACCAGTTTCCCTTCGCACTGTTCCGGCGCCATGTACTGCGGCGTCCCGATGACGGCCCCAGTCTCGGTGAGCTGCGTGCTGCCAACCAGTGCCTTGGCGATCCCGAAGTCGGTCAGATGGACGTGACCCTCTGCGTCGATCAGGATGTTCGCCGGCTTCACGTCCCGGTGGACAACGCCCCGCTTGTGCGCGTAACCCAGGCCCGCAGCCGCTTCCAGCATGATCCGCTCGACCTCGGGAAGCGACAGCACCCGATTTCGCCCCAGCAGCTCGTTCAGCGAGCGGCCGGGAACGAAGTGCATCGTGTAGAAGGCGAGGTTGTGGCTGTGATGGACGCGGTAGACTGGGATGATGTTGGGATGGTGAAGCTTGGCGACCATCCGGGCCTCGCGCTTGAAGCGCTCGATAAGCCCCTCATCGAACATCAAGCTGGGCGGCAGTACTTTGACGGCCACCAGACGGTCGAGACCGATCTCGCGAGCCAGAAACACCGAGCCCATGCCGCCGCGGCCCAGCTCGTGGTGGATCTCGTACTCGCCGGCCGTCGCCATCTGCAACGCCTGGCGCAGGTCTGTAGGGAAGCCGTTAAACGAACGCGGCTCGCCCTCGCCCGGCACTGGCGTACCGCATTCGTTGCAGTACTTACTGCCAACCGGAAGCGGCGTAGAACAGTTGTCGCAGACGATACCGTCCATTGCCGGCCGCGTTCGAAAAAGGTTACAAGTTGTCTATCAGTTGGGCTTCAGAAAGTACGCTGCAACAGACACTTAAGCAATAGCACACGTACCGCCCGTGCCCGGCCGGACCAGGGAAAACGTCTACTTTTTACGGCGTGATGAGAGGGACACGTAGTATACAAGCTTGACGCGGTTTTCACCAGATGTTGTAGGAAACACCCCACGTTCAGGGTCACACGCCGCTCTCTAACGGTGTATCTGGCGGACGGGTGGCGGCGACACACGGATGCCCTCTATCTTGTGGGTCGCTCCAGGCCTGACGGGATCGCGAAAACCCTTGTAGGAAAAGGAGATTACGGCAGCAGCGAATGGCCACACTCGCCAGTAACGACCGGAGACGAGACGACGGTACCGACGATCTGGGTCCAGATCAGCTCGTCGACATCTACCGGACAATCCTCCTCTCCCGGCGCATAGACGACAAGGAGATGCAGCTCAAACGGGGCAATCGCATCTTCTTCCAGATCAGCGGGGCGGGGCACGAAGCCATCGGTGTGGCCGCCGCTCTCGCGCTAAAGCCCGGCTACGATTGGTTCTACACCTATTACCGAGACCGTGCGCTGTGCCTACAGCTCGGCGTCACGCCGTACGAGATGTTCCTGCAAGGTTTCGGCTCGGTTTCCGATCCGGCTTCGGGCGGCCGCCAGATGCCCAGCCATTGGGGACACGCCGAGCATAACATCGTCACCTCGTCGAGCCCTACCGGCACTCAGTTCCTGGGCGGAGTCGGCTGCGCCGAGGCGGGTCACCGCTACGCGACTATCGAGGAGCTGAAAGACCGTACCGATCGCTTCGAGGAAGATGAGGTCGTGCTGATCACATCCGGCGAAGGTACGACCAGCCAGGGCGAGTTCTGGGAGGCGATCAACACAGCGGCGAACCTGAAGTTGCCGGTCATCTTCCTGGTCGAGGACAACAAGTACGCCATCTCGGTTCCCATCGAAGTGCAGACCGCGGGCGGCAGTATCTCGCAGTGCATGAGCGGCGTGCCCGGCCTGATGATCGAAGAGGTCGACGGCTGCGACCCGCTGGCCAGCTACGAGACGATGAAGCGAGCCGTGGCTCACTGCCGAGTGCGAAAGGGCCCGGCCCTCGTTCACGCCCACGTCATCCGTCCATACTCGCACTCGATGTCGGATGACGAGCGTCTCTACCGATCGGAGGAAGAGCGCCGGGACGAGGCCGAGCGCGACCCCGTCGTCAGCTTCGCCCGCGTGCTGGTCGACCTGGGGGTCATCACCGAGGAGGGCCTAGAGAAGCTGGGCTCGGAGATCGACGCCGAGATTCAGGAGGCGGTGGACAAAGCGGCCGAGGTACCGCAGCCGGAGCCCGACACGGCGACCCTATACGTCTATTCTCCAGACGTCGATCCCACATCGGACGAGTTCGCGACCGAACCCCAGTTCGGTGAAGGCGACCCGACGACGATGGTCGATCTGCTGAACGCTTGCCTGAGGGACGAGATGGAGCGCGACCCCGCCATCCTGGTGTTCGGCGAGGATGTAGCCGACGCCAGCCGCGAGGCGGCGCTCGATGAGGTGAAGGGCAAGGGCGGCGTGTTCAAGGTGACCTGGGGGCTCCAGAAACGGTTCGGCTCCCAGCGCGTCTACAACTCGCCGTTAGCCGAAGCGAACATCGTAGGCCGCGCCGTCGGACTGGCGGAGCGTGGCCTCAAGCCGGTCGTCGAGATCCAGTTCTTCGACTACATCTGGACCGCGATGATGCAGCTGCGCGATGAGGTCCCCCTCATCCGCTGGCGTTCCAACAACACGTTCAAGTGCCCGATGGTCGTCCGCGTGACCTACGGTGGCTATCTCAAAGGCGGCGCCATCTATCACTCACAGACCGGCGCCGGCATCTTCGCACACACGCCGGGGATGCACGTGGTCTGTCCGGCGACCGCGGAAGATGCGAACGGACTCCTGCGTACTGCCATCCGCTGCGACGACCCGGTGCTGTTCCTCGAGCACAAGCATCTCTACCGCCAGACCTATAACAAGGGGCGCTACCCCGGCCCCGAATACATGATCCCGTTCGGCCGTGCCAGGAAAGTCCGCGAAGGCTCACATCTCACTCTAATTACGTACGGCGCTACCGTGGAGCGCTCGGCCCGCGCCGCAAGGGTCGCCTCGGAGGCCGCCGGGATAGAGGCCGAGATCATCGACCTACGGACACTCAACCCCGTCGACATGTCTACCATCGCCGAATCGCTGAAGCGGACCAACAAGGCGCTGGTGGTCTACGAAGACCCGCTATCGTGGGGCTACGGCGCGGAGATAGCCGCGCGCATCGCCGACGAGCTGTTCGAATGGCTCGACGGTCCGGTACGCCGGGTGGCGGCGCTGGACACGTTCGTTGCGTACGCACCGCAGCTGGAAGACGCGATTCTTCCGCAGGTGGAGGACATACAGGCGGCGATCCTGGATCTGGCGAAATACTAGTCGCAGGTGAAAATCGAACGCCAACTCAGCCGGCGGGCGACTCCTTAGTCTGCCTGCGTCGCGCCCGCCACGCCCGCACATCCCGCACAAACTCCTTACGGTCGACTCCGGGCCCGCAGAAGCGCAGTCGCGTTCGGAACGCGTCGAAGTGGGGAAGGTCGTTGCGCCGGTCCAGGTACGCCGGAAGCCAACCGCGGGCGCGCCCCCAGGCGACCAGCTCGTCGACCGACGTGTCGCTATAGACGTGACAAAGTTGATCGCCCCGGCGAATGCCGAGGCGCGGGACATCTTTGGGTGCCTTGTGGTAGTGGAACTTGATCGCCAAGCCTTATCCCACCGCTCCGTCGAACTCCGCCGCGGCGGCCATGTCCTTCTCTGTGATCCCACCCTCGCTGTGAGTCGACAGCGACAGCGTCACGATCCTGTAGTTGATGGCGAAATCCGGGTGATGGTTCAGCATTTCGGCGCGAGCCGCGATCCGACTCACGAAGGCGATCGCCTCCGCGAAACTAGGGAACTCGTAGCGCTTGACGATCGCGTCCCCGTCTCGCGACCAACCCGGCAGTCCGCTCAGCCGCCGCTCGATCTCAGCGTCGTCGAGAATAGCCATCTACAACCTCCCAGTTGGAGACGTCACGGCCCGGCCAAAAGTGAGCGTATCATGCTCACGACGTTCTTACCGCGGTCGTAGATCACGATCGCCAGGATGATCGGCGCCACCACACGAATCAACCAGAGCCAGCCGCGGATCAGACCCTCGTGAGAGAAGCCTTGTTTGACTTCATCCGCAATGTGCATCGCCCGCCAGCCCACCAGCAAGGCCAGGAAGAACGCGCCGACTCCGAGGAAGAACTCGCCGGCGACGGCATCGAACAAGCCCAGAATGTCCTGATTGTACGCGCTGGGAATGCCGATGAGCATGATGACGATCCCAGCACCCAACGCGGCACGCGCACGATCGAGCTTCCAGTGGTCGATCAGACTCGAGGTCACAACCTCGAGCAGCGAAATCCCGGATGTCAGCGCTCCGACGAATAGCGCGGTGAAGAACATCAGCCCGACGACCCTCCCCGCCGCCCCCATCTCGACGAACGCCCTCGGCACGCTGATGAACAGCGCACCTATCGCGCTCTCACCGATATCACCCTGCAAACCGAAAGCGAAGATCACCGGGAATACGACCAGTCCGCCGACGAACGCTACGCCGAAGTCGGCCAGCGAGATCGTCGCCGCGGAGCCCGGCAGGTTCTCCTCGCGTTTCAGGTAGCTGGCGTACGTCAGCATGGCGCCCATCCCCAAGCTCAGGCTGAAGAACGCCTGGCTGGCCGCCGCCGCGAGAGTCGAGGTCGAGAAGACGTCGGCGAGCTGGGGGCGCAGATAGAAGCTGTACCCGGCGCCGCCTCCGCTCAGTGTCAAAGAATAGACCGCGAGGCCGACGACCAGCACAAAGAGAAGCGGCATCAACACAAGCGAGACCCGCTCGATGCCCGCTTTGACGCCGCCTACCACGATGGAGATCGTGATCGCCATGAAGGCCACGTGATAGAGGACGGCGCCGACGCCGGTGGTCGACTGCTCGAAGTAGGCGCCGGGGTCCGCCGCGAAACCGCTCAGCACCGCCTCGAGTGTATAGCGCATCGTCCAGCCGGCGATCACCGAGTAGTAGGCTAGTATGAGAAAGCCGGTGAGCACGTAGAGCAGACCCAGCGACGTCCAGCGCGGGCCGCCGGTCTCGCGCAACGCGTCGATCGGGCTTAAGCGCGTTCGCCGACCCACGGCGAACTCGGACAGCATGATGGGGACGCCCACCGCGAAGACCATCACGATGTAGAGGATCACGAAGGCGGCACCGCCCTTGTCGGACACTGCATAGGGGAACCGCCACATATTGCCCAGGCCGACTGCGGACCCGACGGCTGCCAGGATGAAGCCGGTCTTCGTACCCCAACCCTCGCGGCTGCGCGCCTCCATCTCTCCTCCGTTTCGCTAAGTATGCGATGGGATCGGCGGCTACAGGTCGTCCGCCACGCTAGGGCTAGGGCGGCGCGGCGTCAAGCGGTGTGGATGGTCCCGGCGCCACCGGTAGCTGGCGGTACCGGCGGTCACGCGATGGGTTGTCAGCGGACAGGCAGTGCTCCGAAGCCGACCGGTTACTCCGCCCCGGCGGCACCAGGACCTTGGAAGGAGCTAGCTGGGGCTAGCCGCTACCGTTAGCAGAAGCGTCGCCGTCCTCACCGTTCCCCCCGCAACCGACCATCAGCTCCGGGAACGTCGGCGCCACCGCTAGCTCCGTCGGCAGGGCCGGATGGGCGGGGTGGCACCTGCACCAGACGAAAGCCCGAAGCTGCACATCGGGCGGTTGCGGAAGGTGTTCTAGGACGACGATGCCCGCCGGGTACTCCCGGCCAGCGGTTAGCTCTGTGGACGCTCTGAATATCATGATCGACACCCGTCGGGGTTTCCGAGTTGCACGATGGATGTGGGCCGGCGCCTCCGGCGCCCGCACGCAGTCGCAAGGCCCACAGGCACGCTCCGTGCCCAGGTGTGTCCTACGAAATCCCTTTTCTCATGCGGGTTTTTCCCGGAGGCGTCTCAGGTTGGATCGGGAAAGCGTGTACATTCGACGCGCCCGGCCGTGTCGCTCGGACACGCCGAGCTCAACCCTCGCCCTTGAGCTCCGCCGCCAGCCGATCGGCCCGCCGCGTCGTCTCCGGGAAGCGGTAGCGACCGCCCGGCGTGAGCCTCAGGATCAGGTCAGCGGCGCTGGACAGATCGATGAGGTGTCCGACCGATACGTAGACCGGTCGTACCCGGTTCCTGGTGCGAAGCGCACAGCCGAGCTCCTCCCCGCTCTCCCGGTCCACCAGCGGTGCCCGGGCCCCACGCTCCGCGGCCAGCTCCCCCAGCTCACCGCAGAGGATCGACTTGGCGCAGCCGATGGCCGGCAGGCCGAACTCGAGCCCGGCATGGCACGCCAGTCCCATGCGCCGCGGGTGTGCGTAGCCATGGGCGTCGAGCACCACAACGTCCGGCCGCTGGCGCAAACCCTCCCAGGCGGCCGCAAGCGCCGGCAACTCTCGGAAGCTCAGGTATCCGGGGACATAGGGGAAACTGATGGGCAACGCGGCCGTCGCGGTCTCGACCGTTTCCAGCGATTCGAGGTCGATGACCACTACGGCGGCGAACGCCAGGTTCCGAGCCTTGTCGAACGCCACGTCCGCGCCGGCTACAACCCGCGGGTTGAACCCGTGAGGAGGCTGGAAGACGATCTGCTCCCTGAGCCCCTCCTGGATCTGCCTGGCCTCAGCGACGGTTCGCGTCGGCTCCATAACTTTGGCTCGCTACGCTTAGCATCGACCCGGCAACAAAAGCGCCCGGTCGGGACCGGGCGCTCGCTATCTCGTCAAAACAACCCGGTCCCGAAGATCAGGTCGGCGGCTCCATGTCGAAGTGGGTGTAGTTCTTAGCGATGAAGGCGTTCCACTCGTCGGGAACCTCGTCATCCGGGAAGATGGCATCGACTGGGCACTCGGGCACACAGGCACCGCAATCGATGCATTCCTCGGGGTGGATGTAGTACTGATCAGGCCCCTCGTATATGCAGTCGACGGGGCACACATCAACACACGCAGCGTCCTTAACATCGATACAGGGTTGTGCGATGATGTAGGTCACGTTTCTCGTTACCTCCTCTAAACATCCCGCTGCAATGTCTCCGTCACGGGTCCCACTGTCGGGACTCGTGATCGACCCGATTATAGGAACGGGCTAGGGCGAGAGCAAGGTTCCGGCGATTGACGTAACTACCTTCGCCACCCTAGCTTCGCCCGGCAGCCGGACTGCCCCGCCACACCTATGCAGCAAGCACGGAAAGGATATCAAGGAGATGCTGCCGAGGTCGAAGGTGACGCTCTACGCGACTGCTATCCTCGCTCTGGGGCTTGCCGGGGCTTCTTTTGGGCGTGGGCCCCAGTCGGGCATCCTGCCGCCCCAGGCATCCTTCGCGATCCTCGCCCACGATCACCTTACCGGCGAGTACGGTGTCGCTGCCGCCAGCAACGCGCCCCTCATCGGCATGAACCTCGACTTCCTCGATCCCGACGCAGGCGCCGTGGTCGTACTCGGCGGCCCATTCCTTCAGCTCAACGAGACGGTGCTGATCGCGCTTCAGGAAGGCATGCCTCCGGGCACTGCCATCTCAGTCGGGCTGGCGGCCGATGTGGACAGGGAGAGCCGTCAGGTTCTCGCGATCACCCCCGAGGGCGCCGCCGCCTTCACCGGTGACGATCTCGAAGGGCACGCCGCCCATAAGACCGGCGAGCATTTCGTCGTCGCGGGGCACCAGCTGGCGAACGACGAGGTGCTCCCGGCGGTCGAGGAGGCCTTCGTGGCCGCGGATGGCCCTCTCGCCGACCGTCTGCTGGCTGCGCTGGCGGCGGGCCGTGATGCCGGCGGCGAAGAGGATGGCTCACACTCGGCTGCCCTGGTCGTGGTTGGCCCCGGCGCCCGCTTCGCCACGCGCGACCGCCTGGTAGACCTGCGGATCGACTTCATTCCCGGTGATGCCGTGGCCGCCTTGGTCGAGCTCCGCGCCCAGGTCGACTCGGTGTACGGGATCGTCAGGGAGACGCCGCCCGCTCCACCGCCGCCCTGATCTCATCGAACGGCGGCAGCAGGCCGGCATCCTCCGAGACCCAGCGGAAGCGGACGACACCTTCCCGATCGATCACGAAGGCTGATCGCTTGGCAACGCCCCTCAGCCCACCCAACTCCTCGTACAGCGCTCCGTAGGCCCTGGCGGTCTCTTTGTTGAAGTCGCTCAAGAGGGGGAAAGGAAGATCGAGCTGCTTGCCCCACACTTTCAGCGTGTGAACGCTATCGACGCTGGCGGCGAGCACCTCCGCACCCAGGCCCGTGTAGGTCTCGTATTCATCCCGCATGATCGACAGCTCGTTCGTACAGACAGGCGTGAAGGCGAGTGGCACAAACAGCAGTACCGTCGTACCCACCCCCCTCCGTTCTTCTAGCGAGATCGATTCGCCGGTCGTCGCCTCGAGCTCGAAGCCGGGCGCCGCCTGGCCCACCTCAACCGACATGTGAACCTCCACGGGCTTTCTTGGTGTAAACTTTACAACACTCGTGGCTGAGCCTGTATAGCGCAAGTCGTCCAACCTCTGGTCGGGGGCCCGAAGTCTGCTAGCTTTTAGGGTCCCGACAGCACGTGGATCCGTGATCCGGTCGGCGGATTGGCCCCAGGCGGCCATTTCGTCCCGGTAAAGGCGCTATGCGCGAACTAAAGGTCATACAGCAGGGCGAGCTCCCGTTGGAGTACGCAGCGCTCAGGCAGCAGCGTGAAGAGATGCAGCCGCTGCTCCGAGAGCGTACGCCCGTCAACGCGGGACCCGAAGGCCGTAAGCCGTCCTGGCTCAAGGCACGGGCCCCGGGGATGGGCGAGTACACCAACCTAAAGCGCCTGATGAGGGCGAAGACCCTGCACACGGTGTGCGAGGAGGCCCATTGCCCGAACATGGGCGAGTGCTGGGGCCAGGGTACAGCCACCTTTATGATCCTGGGCGAAATCTGCACACGCTCGTGCTCGTACTGCGCCGTGACGACCGGTATGCCCGAGGAGCTCGATCACGGAGAACCGTTACGCGTCGCCGATGCCGTAAAGGCGATGGGTCTCAAGCACGCGGTCATCACATCGGTCAACCGTGATGACTTGCCCGACGGCGGTGCCGCCGTCTTCGCCGAGACGATCCGAGCGATCCGCGAAGCCGCCCCCGGCTGCTCGGTCGAGGTCCTTACACCCGACTTCAAGGGCGACCCCGCTGCGGTCGCCGCGGTCGTCGAGGCGCGGCCGGCCATCTTCAGTCACAATCTGGAGACGGTCCGCCGGCTTTACCGCTTCACCCGGCCGGGCGGCCGCTACGAGCGGGCCCTGGACGTGTTGAAGCACTCGAAGACGATCGACCCGACGGTACTCACCAAGTCGGGCATCATCTGTGGCATGGGCGAAACGCGTGACGAGGTGACCGAGGCGATGGCCGATCTGGCCGAAGCCGGAATCGAGATCCTGACACTCGGTCAGTACTTGCGCCCCTCGCCCCAGCATCTACCGATAGACCGATACTACACGCCCGACGAGTTCGCCGACCTGAAACAGCTCGGCGAGGAGGAGATCGGCTTTAGACATGTCGAGGCGGGACCGCTGGTACGCAGCTCCTACCACGCGCGGGAGCAGGTCGAGTCGATCGGATGCGGCTCGAATACCCGACCGGCAGGCCCAGCCGGCAGCTGACCCGAACAAGCGGAGAGCAGTGACCCCGAGGCGTGGATGCAGCGCCCGCGTTTTTAGGGCAGTGATGTTTATGGAGGTCATGAACTAGTGGCAACCAAGATCACTCAATCGGACAAGCTCCTGGGTCTCGACCGTGCTGCGTTGGTCGAGATGCTGAGGTGGATGATCCTCGGCCGTCGGTTCGAGGAACGTGCCGGCGAGATGTACCAGCTCGGCGAGGTCGGCGGTTTCTGTCACCTTTATATAGGGCAGGAGGCGGTCGCCGTGGGAGCCCTCACGCCGTTGCGCAGCGACGACTACGTGATAACCGCCTACCGCGACCACGTCCACGGCCTCGTCCGCGGCATGGATCCCGGCGCGATCATGGCCGAGCTCTTCGGCCGCATCGACGGCAGCTCGAAGGGCAAAGGCGGATCCATGCACCTCTTCGACTCTTCGGTCAACTTCCTCGGCGGCCACGCCATCGTCGGCGGCCACCTGCCGATAGCCGTCGGCATCGGCTATGCCATCCGCTACCGCGATACCGACCAGGTCTGCGTCTGCTTCCTCGGCGACTCCGTAGCCAACATCGGCGCCTTCAACGAGGCGCTGAACATGGCGGCTCTCTTCCAGCTGCCGGTCGTCTTCATAATCGAGAACAACCAGTACGGAATGGGCACCGCCGTTCACCGCGCCGCCGCCATCGAGAACCTGGCCGACCGCGCCTGCGCTTATTCGGGCATGCAGGGTTGGACCATCGAAGGGATGGAGGTCCTGGAGGTGCGCCGCACGGTAGAGTTGGCCGTCGAGCGGGCGCGGTCCCATAAGCTGCCCAGCCTGATCGAGGCCAAAACCTATCGCTTCGTGGGCCACTCGATGTCGGACCCCAACTACGGGCACTACCGGACGAAGGAAGAAGTCCACCAGTTCAAGGCCCATGACGATCCGATCAAGGGTTACATCGAGATTTTGAGAGCGCACGGTACGATCAAGGAGTCCGACCTGAGCGACATCGAGGCCGAAGTGAAGAAGATCGTCGACGACTCGGTCGAGTTCGCCAAACAGAGCCCCGTCCCGCAGCCGGACGATCTCTATAACGACATCTATTCCGAGGAGTACCCCGACGCCAGGCGGAGGGACCCATGGCGGTGATTACATATCGGGACGCGCTGAACCAGGCGCTCCGCGAGGAGATGCGCCGTGATCCTGACATCTTCCTCATGGGTGAGGAGGTCGGTGCGTACCAGGGTGCCTACAAGGTGAGCCGCGGCTTGTTGGAGGAGTTCGGCGAATGGCGCGTACGCGACATGCCCATCGCCGAGCTCGGGTTTACCGGCCTGGGCGTCGGTGCGGCGATGGTCGGCCTGCGCCCGATCGTCGAGTACATGACCTGGAGCTTCGCGCTGCTCGCCATCGACGGGATCGTGAATTCCGCCGCCAAGATGCGCTACATGTCGGGTGGCCAGTTCAAGATGCCCATCACGTTCCGCGGGCCCAGCGGGGCGGCCAACCAGCTGGCGGCCACGCACTCGCAGGCCCTCGACTCGTGGTACGCGCACGTCCCGGGCCTCAAGGTCGTAGCGCCGGCGACGGCGCGCGACGCCAAGGGCCTTCTCAAATCGGCGATCCGCGACGACGACCCCGTCGTGTTTCTGGAAGGCGAGCTGCTCTACGGGTCCAAAGACGACGTCCCAGAAGCCGAAGATTTCACGCTGCCGCTGGGCGTCTCCGAGATCAAGCGTCCGGGGCGCGACGTAACCGTCGTCGTACACTCGCGGCCGTTACATTCGGCGCTGGCCGCGGCCGAAACTCTCGAGCGTGAAGACGGAATCTCCGTCGAAGTCATCGACCCGCGCACACTGCGGCCCATGGACATCGACACCGTTCTCGAGTCGGTGCGCAGAACGAATCGCTGCGTCATAGTCGAGGAGGGATGGCCGGTCTGCGGAATAGGCAGCCAGATCGTCGATGACATCCAGCGCGAGGCGTTCGACTACCTGGACGCCCCCATCGCCCGCGTCACCGGCGCCGACGCGCCACACCCCTACGCCACGAACCTCGAGCAACTTCACTTCCCCCAGGCGGATCTCATCGTCAAGGCGATCCGTCAGGTGTGTTACCGGGACTAGCAATATGGCCAGCAGAATCGTCATGTCGAAGCTGTCGCCCACGATGGAGGAAGGGCGGGTACTCAAGTGGGTGAAGCAGGAGGGCGATCCCGTCGAGTCGGGCGACGTCGTCGTCGAGGTCGAGACCGACAAGGCCACCATGGAGGTGGAAACGATGGGCTCGGGCGTCCTGCGGAAGATTCTGGTGGAGGAAGACGCTACCGTCCCCACCGGTACGACCCTCGGTGTGGTCGCCGCCGAAGATGAAGACATCTCAGCTATCATCGAGGAGTCGGGAGCCGTGGCGCCGGCCGCCGTCCCGGCGGCTGCTGCCGCCCAGGGGCCGGCTACCGGTGAACCGTCGGCTCCGACCGGAGGGGCCGCAGTCCCGTCGCCGGCGGAGGACGGTGGCCGACTCAAGGCGTCCCCGCTGGCCAAGCGGATGGCAGACGAGCGCGGAATCCGGCTGGAGGCCCTGCACGGCACGGGCCCCGGCGGCCGTATCATCAAGCGCGATATAGAGGCGGCGGCGAGCGCCGGTGCCCCGACTCCTACGGCAGCGACGCCGCAGACCGACTATGGAATCCCCTACGAGCGCGTCGAGCTCAGTCAGCTCCGCAAAGCCATCGCGCGTAACCTGATCCAGAGCCTGGGACCCATTCCTCACTTCTTCCTCACTCGCGAGATCGACATGGGTGAGGTGCTGAGGCTGCGCGGGGAACTCAACGAGTCCCTTGCCGAATCGGGGACCAAGATCGGCGTCAACGACATCATCGTGAAGACCGCTGCGCAGGCGCTCAGCGAGCACCCCGACGTCAATGTATCCTTCGCCGGCGACCATATCCGCAAATTCAGCCGCGTCGACATCGGCATCGCCGTCGCCGTCCCGGACGGCCTGATCACCCCGGTGCTGCGTGATGCCGCCAACAAGGGCCTACGGCAGATCTCAGCCGAGAGTCGCGACCTCATCGACAGGACGCGCGAGCGGAAGCTCACACCCGAGGACTACCAGGGCGCCACGTTCACGATCTCGAACCTCGGCATGTACGGGATCGACGAGTTCACCGCCGTAATCAACCCGCCCGCCGCCACCATCCTCGCCGTTGGCGCTACCCGGGAGAAGCCGGTCGCCGTCGACGGTGCGGTAGAGATCAGACCGCGCATGCGGGTAACGCTCTCGTGCGATCATCGGGCCGTCGACGGGGCGATGGGAGCGGGATTCCTGGCGACGTTCGCGGAGATGCTGGAGAATCCGCTCCGGCTGGTGCTGTAACCGGGCAGCAGCCGAGTAGTAGTCATGGATTTTCGTTTCCCAATCACATAGTTTCTGCCCGGATCACACCACAACTCCAACGAGGATCTACCCGTGGCTAAGAGGGAAGGCATAAAGGACTCGTACGACCTGGTGGTCGTCGGCGCCGGCCCCGGCGGTTACGTCGCCGCCATCCGCGCTGCCCAGCTGGGATTGGATGTCGCCTGTGTCGAGTCCGAATCGCGCGAGGGCGGACTGGGCGGCGTTTGTCTCAATTGGGGCTGCATTCCGACCAAAGCCATGCTGGAAAGCGCGAATCTGGCGCGCCATATAAAGGACGGAGCGGCCGATCACGGCATCCGAGTCAAGGGTTACGACCTCGACATCGGCGCTGCCGTGACCCGCAGCCGCCAGATCAGCGACCGCCTCACCAAGGGCGTCAAGTTTCTGTTCGACAAGAACGGCGTGATGCCGATCTTCGGCCGAGCCAAGCTTGCCGACGGCAAGAAGCTGGAGGTCGAGCTGAAGGGTGGAGCCAACTCCACTATCTCGGCATCCAACATCATCATCGCCACGGGTTCCAGACCCAAAGCGTTCCCCGGCTTCGAGTTCGACGGCGAGCGCGTGGTCTCCAGTCGTGAGGCGTTGGAGATCAGGAAGCCGCCGGGCCATATCGTGATCGTCGGTGCCGGATCGATCGGCATGGAGTTCGCCGACATCTTCAACGCCTTCGGCGCGAACGTCACGATCGTCGAGATTCTGCCGCAGCTACTCCCGCTCGAGGACCCGGAGATCGCCGGCGTCGTCGAGCGCTCCTTCAAGAAGCGCGGAATCAAGGTCAAGAAGAAGACAGGCATCAAGTCGCTGGAGAAGCTGGATACCAAGCTGCAGGTGACCGTAGAGGGCGCCAGCGGTGAGGAGGTCATCGAGTGCGACACGCTGCTCATGGCCGTCGGCAGGGCGCCCAACGTTGAGGACCTCGGCTTGGAGGCCGCAGGGGTGAAGCTCGACGACGACGGTTGGATCGCGGTCGACGAGTACGGCCGCACATCCGCCGACGGGGTCTACGCCATCGGCGATGTCGCAGGGAATCCGATGCTCGCCCACAAAGCTTCCCACGAAGGGATCGTTGCGGTCGAGCAGATCGCCGGGCACCCGACCCACCCGCTGGCCCGAGAAGACGTACCGTCCTGCACCTACTGCCACCCGGAGGTAGCCAGTATCGGCCGGACGGAGCAGCAAGCCAAAGAACAAGGCCACCACGTGAAAGTCGGAAAGTTCCCGTTCAGCGCTAACGGTCGTGCGCTGGCGGCCGGCGCGCCCGACGGTATGGTGAAGATCATCGCCGACGCGAAGTACGGTGAGGTGCTGGGTGTGCATATGGTCGGGCACAACGTCACCGAGCTGATCGCCGAGACCGGCCTGGGGCGCGCTCTCGAGACCACGGTGCACGAAATCGCCGCCACCGTACACGCGCACCCAACGCTATCCGAGGCCGTCATGGAAGCAGCGCTCGCGGCGCTGGGACGGCCCATCCATATCTAGGCGCCGGAACGGGCAGACACGAACCGCGTCGCCGGGCGACGATACAAAGACGCTTTGAGTTCAGGGAAGATCTGCAGACTGCTTCGGCTCGAGGGCCTCACCGACTACGGCGAGGCCCTCGCTCTACAGCGCCGGCTGGCGGCTGCGCGGGTCGAGGGAGAGCTGGCCGACGACCTCCTGATCCTGCTCGAGCACCCCCGCGTGATTACCCTCGGCCGTGGGGCCAAGGACGCCAACGTGATCGAATCGGCCGAAGCTCTGGCAGCCAGCGGCATCGAGCTCCACGAAGTGGAGCGCGGCGGTGACGTCACCTACCACGGGCCGGGCCAGCTGGTCGGTTACCCGATCATCCACCTCACGCAACACAAACAGGATCTTCACTGGTACCTGCGACAGCTGGAGGAGGTCCTGTTGAGGGCACTAACCTCGGTAGAAATCTCCGGTATCCGGGTGCCCGGCTACACTGGGGTCTGGGTGGGGGACCGCAAGATCGCCTCTATCGGCGTACACGTTACGCGCTGGGTCACATTCCACGGCTTCGCGCTCAACGTGTGCACGGATCTCTCCGACTTCGATCTCATCGTACCCTGCGGCATCGACGCCGTGCAGATGACTACCGTCGAGCACGAGGCGGGACGACGCTACGGCGTCGAGGAAGTCGCGCATCACGTAGCCCGTGCTTTTGCGGAAGTCTTCGAGATGGAAATGCAGCCGATCGCCCCGCGCGATCTTCCTTAGTAGGTTGCTGAAGAAACCCGATACTGGTTGCCGGGGAGGCGCTCGGGTCACCCGGAGCGTAACTCGAGAGCGGGCAAACGAGGCGCCACCGCGTGCTTCGGTGCACGCGAACGGCGAAGCGAGGGGGACCCGGCGCCGACCACGCTCCGAGACCTCTTCTTCAGCAGCCTGCTAGCTTACTTACCCCCCATGGCCCGCAGTGCGAAGAACAGGTTGGCGGGACGCTCCGCCATTCGCCTCATGAAGTAGGGGTACCACTCGTTCCCGTAGGGCACGTACACCCGCATTCCGTATCCCTCCTCGATCAGCCGCGCTTGCATATCGCGGCGTATGCCGTACAGCATCTGGAATTCGGCCGGGGCTTTCCGGTCGGGACGATTCTGTATCAGTCGCTTCCCCGCATCGATCATCTGGTCATCGTGCGTCGCGATGCCCACCGGCGCCTCCGAGTCCATCAGGATTTCCAGAAGCCTAATGTAGCTATCGTCGATCTCCTGCTTCTTCTGGAATGCCAGTTGGGCAGGCTCCTTGTAGGCGCCCTTGCAAAGGCGCACGGGAGCAGCGCGCCTGGCCAGCTCGCGCACATCGTCTTCGCTGCGCCTTAGGTACGACTGGATGACCGCGCCGATGTTCTTGAACTCGTCGGACAGTTCATAGAAGACGCTCAGAGTCGGCTCGACGTAGCAGGAAGCTTCCATGTCCATGCGGACGAAGTTGCCGTGGGCGTCCGCCGATTCCGCGAGTCGGCGCATGTTTCTCAGGCATAGGTCACGGTCGATCGCCAGGCCGATCTGCGTCGGCTTGATGGAGATCGTTGTCTCGACGCCGCTTTCCGCTGCCACCCGATCGAGGATCCGGATGTAATCGTCGGTCGCCACCCTCGCCTGGTCCTCGCTCTCAACGCTCTCACCCAGGTGATCGAGCGTCACGTCCATGCCCCGCGCGTTCAGGTCGCGAACCGCATCGATTGCTTCGTCCAACGTTTCGCCGGCCACAAAACGCCGCGACCGTTTGCGCGCAAACTTAGAACCGAGAACGAAGTTCTGTAGTCGCTTCTCTTCGCTCAGATAGAGCAGTACGCTACGAAGCATGCGATGGATCCGTCATTGCCGGTGCAGATCAGCCGGTGTCGCCGGCTCGCTCCCGGAGTTCCGACACTTTGACGAGGCTTACGACGCGGTAGCCTGCTTCTTCGATCGCTTCGCGACCGCCTTCTTCACGATCGACCAGGGCGAGGACCGCGAGAATCTTCGCATCCGCTGCCTTCACCGCAGCGCAGGCCTTGAGCGCCGAGCCACCGGTCGTGATCGTGTCTTCGATGACCACAACGCTTTGACCGGCCTCCAGGTTACCTTCGATCTGCTTGCCGACCCCGTGACCCTTCGCCTCCTTACGCACCGTGAACGCTTCGATCGGCCGCCCGTCAAGGTAGCTCCGGTGGGCTATGGCGTAGGCGATCGGATCGGCACCCATCGTCAGTCCGCCCACCGCCTCGGGCTCGAGCCCGGCTTCGGCAAGAGCATTCAAACCCAACACGCCGATCAGCGCCTGGCCCTCCGCCGACAGCGTCGTCGTCCGGGCGTCCACGTAGAAGCGGCTCTTCCTGCCACTACGCAGCGTGAAATCGCCGATCCGGAAGGAGCGCTCCACCAGCAGGTCGATCAGTCGCTCGTGCTCTTTCATCTCTCCCTCTGTCGTTGGCTGACCTGGCCGATAAGACGCAAAAAAAGAGCCGCCCGCAAGCGGTCGCCGGGCGGCTAGATCTGACCTGCCACGGGGCCTACTCGCCGTGGCAGATGGACAGCTTACCCCGTTTCGGGACCCGCACCCACCGAGGCCGGCAACCCCACCGCCTGCCCCGCGCGTTCCGACCCCGCACAGCTGTCACAGAGCCCGTAGATCTTCAGCATCCGGCTCTGCACGGCGAAACCCAGCTCCGCCGCAATGTCCGCTTGGAGCCGGTCCATCGCCTCACGCCGGAAGCGGGCTACCTTCCCACAGCTCGTGCAGATCAGGTAGTCGTGCTGCGTCTCGCCCGCCTGGTGCTCGTAACGCTTGAAGCCCTCCCCGAAATCGAGCTCGCGGGCCAGACCCGCCTCCACCAGCAGGTTCAGCGTCCGGTAGATCGTCGCCTTGCCAACGTGCTCGCCCCGGCCCCGCAGCAGGTCCGCCAGGTCGTCCACCGACTGATGGTGCTCCGCCTCGAACAGCGCCATGGCGATCGCCTCACGCTGATGCGTCAGCGGCAGGCGACTTTGATGGAGGTAGTTGCGGAACAGGTCCATCATGAGCATCGCGCAGCCGGTCGGCGGCCCTGGCGTTACAACCTGAGAAGGAGAAGTGGAAGTGTTCTCGTCGGCCATACGTGCGTCAGCTCACAATGCAGTCGGCGGGTGGCGTCAAACGTTGAATGAATCTCGTTTTCAACGTTGATAATACCCTGCGCCGCCCTCACACGCAATCGCCGCTCCGACCAACTCTAGGGCCGGGCTAGCCGCTTCGCCTTCGAGCCGGTGAGTGCCAGCGCCAAACCGGCGCAGACGAGCACGTAGACGAGGGTTGGCCGGAGGTGCGTGAGGGCAGCGAGGGAGTGGCCGTCTTTTAGGGCGCTGTGAGCCTGCAAAGCTGAATAGGCAGGAGGTAGAAGCACCTCCAAGAACCGGAAGAACGGGCCTAGCCAGACCGCGTCCCGGAAGCCCGGCAGGGCGAAGCCGGCGAAGAGGGCGCCGTACGCGAAGAGCCCGCTGTTGCGGGCGCCCAGCGCCGACCCTAGAAAGCTGAGCACGGCGAGGGTCGTCGGGATCCAACCCAGCGCGACGACCGTGCGTCCGACGTCTATCAGGGACACGGGACCGATCGCCGCCGCTAGCGAAGCGAGCCCGATAGCACAGGTTGCCACGATGCACCAGCCAACGACCGCGAGTATCCGAGCGAGGTAGTAGTCGAGGACAGCCAACGGCTTCTGCAGCCAGAGCGCTGCATAACCGAACCGGACATCCTCATTCAGCCCGGGACGGCAGAGCGGTGCCGCGACGATCAGCGACACCAGGATGAACCTGGTTCCGAATCCTTCCCCGGAGCCGTCCGTCGCAGTCACGGCCGCCACTAGTTCGAAAACGAAGTACCCACCCAGCACCCCGGCGAAGTAGAGGGATCGGCTGCGAACGACGTCGTCCGCCACGAACCGGAAGAGGGCCGGGGCCAGCCGGAAGCCATGCGACATATTCAACCCCACGCTTCACCGTCCACGAGATCTTTCTGTACCAGCGAGTGAAACAGGAACTCGAGATCGAAGGGTCGCCGTTCGATGGACTCGACCCCGGCGCCCGCCCTCTCCACCTGCCCTGCAAATGCACGAGCGGATCGCGCATCGGTGAACGCCGCCTCATCGGCGGCGAGTCGCACACCGCCCAACTCGAGGCAAAGCGCGTCGGCCCGCTCCGACACACCACCAGGCTCCTCTCCCAGCAGTACAACCCAGGTCTCCGGTCGCTCGACCAGCTCCGCGCGCGTGCTTCGACCGAGCAGACGACCGTACCCGAGCACCAACACCTCATCACAGATACGCTCGAGCTCCCACAGGTTGTGCGACGATACGACGACGGTACGACCACAACGCTTCAGCGCACGTACCACGCTCCTCAGCATGCCGACCGAGACGGGGTCCAAGCCGTTTGCCGGCTCATCGAGCAGTACGAGCTCCGGTTCGCCCAACAGCGCGACCAGCAGACCCACCCGTTGCCGGTAGCCATGAGAGAGTGCGCCCAGGACCGCGTCGGTCGCTTCAACGAGGCCGAGCATGTTCGTGTACTGCTCGACGGCCTCACCCACGGCGCGCCCGCGCAGCCCGGCCAGTCGGGCCATCAGCACGGCAAGCTCACGGACCCGGACATTCCCCGGCAACCTCACCTGCTCGGGCAGGTAGCCTACGCCGCGGCTCCGTCTGTAGACCGCCGGCTCCGACCCGCAGACGGTCACCCGGCCTTTCTGGGGTCCTAGAAAACCGAGGATCAGCCGGTAGAGAGTGGTCTTCCCAGAGCCGTTTGGTCCCACGACTCCGACTACGCGACCGCGGTCGATCCCAAAGCTGAGCCGCTCGAGCGCCGGCTTACCCCTCGACCTGTACCTGAAGGACAGGTTCTCTACCTCGATCAGCGGACGGTCGTCACCTGTTCTCATCTGCCCGGCCGCCGAGCAACCGCTATACCTGGCAGATCGAACGTCGAACGGGCGAGCAAATAGACGTAGGTGGAAGAGACCGCCAGCTCGATTACCCGCAGATCGACGGCCAAGCTAGCCAAGAAAGATCCGTCCGCGCCGAACCAATCGATGATTGCGGCGCCGCCAGCCCCGTGTTGGGTCAGCGCCCAGATGCTCGCATCCGGCGCCGCCGCCAGGCGCGCTACATGCGCACGGTACTTCGGGACCGGTGCCCCCGCGGGGGCGGTCCGGCCCATTGCAGCAAACGCTCGCCTCACCCGCTCGCGTATCGCCTCTATCTCCTCCTCGCTACGCGCGAGCGGCTCGACCTCTGGGCGGCCGAACTCCTGGATCACCTCACCCTTATCGCTGACCCGCAGGATCGTGTACTCCGGACCGGGAGGTGCCAGGAGCAGATCGCCCGCCGGCGTCGCCGTCACCGCATAGGCGTGGTTCCTGTAGGGCCGGCCCGGCTCCTCCGTACCCGGCACCTCCAGATCACGAAACCGCGGCAGTTCCGAAACCGTGTCCACCGCCACGATGCGGAACTCGGCCACGTCCTCCGGCGGAAAGCGGTCGGCCTTAACGTAGAAGCTGTCCGCTTGCGCGGCGACGATGTCGGTCGCCAGTCCGGCTCCGATTCGCACTGTCCCCGCGAACCTGCCATCCCCTCGCCAAAAAGTGACGCGGCCATTAGTCGACAGGACGGCGGCCAGGTTGCCAGATCCCACCGCAAGAGCGATGGGATTCCTGTACTCGCCCGGCCCGTCGCCCTCCCGACCGAGGGCGCCGAGGTAGCTCCCGCTCTCCATTTCATAGACGCGCAACTCCGGCGGCTGCGTCTCCAGGACATAGAGTCGGCCAAGATCTTCGTCGACCGCCAGCGCGAGCGGCGCAGCCAAAGGAGGGTCGCCGGAAGCATCGGGAGGAACGAGCCAGCGAGCCTCCAGGTGGCCCGGCGGCGCCGAAACATCTGCAATCTCACCCCGATCGGTCTCGTGTCGCGGCGCCCGCTCGCTGCGCTCCGACGTCTCGTCTCGGCACGCAACCAGGGTAAGCGTTGCGGCCAGAAGAACGACCGCAACGCCGAACCCGGTCAGCCGGAAGCTGCCGGCCACCGTCTACTCGCGTTCGGGCTTGGTTTCCACCAAGCCTGCCACGCAGCCTTCAACGCAACCCTCGTACAGCGACTCGCACTTGTCTTTGCCAATGAAAAGACCCAGAAAGACAAAGCAGCCGCCGCCAACGAACGCGCAGTACCCTTCGCACACCGCATGTCCCCGCGATGCCTCAACGGGCTGCGGCCCGCCGGCGAGGCCGAGCAGCAGGAGCGAGGAAACCAGTAACGCGTGTCTCATTCGTCCACCTCCTCCTTAGTTGAGCATCCTGATGAGCTGCCCCACCGAGCAGCCCAACAGACAGCCCGCGATGTAGGCCCCGCATTTCACCGAGTCGAGGTCCTCACATCGCTCTACTGCCTTGTCGGCGCAGATGTCCTCGCAGTCCCGTGCGAGCGCCGGTGCCGGTTGCCCCAGCGCCAGAGCCGCCAGGGCCGTCAGCAATACGAACCTCCTGATCATCGTCCCGTCCTTTCCTCTAAGATGAAGGGCCCTGCAGGGCCTCCAGCGCACTCACCAAAGAATCACGGGCAACTCGGTCCAGACTGCCCTGCCGCAAGAACAGCACTGTGCCATCCTGACCAACCAGCGCTGTCGACGGCACGATGCCGATACCCAACGCACCGGTCAGACGCCGCGCATCTCTCGGTATCACCGCCACCGTGGACGGCAGGTGCCGACGCGCATAGGCCCGCGCCGCCGCGAGGTCCCCCTCCAACGCAACCGACAGCACCGAGGCCACACCCTCGGCCGCTCTCACCGCACGATCCCAGGCTGGGAGGTTCGCGTAGCACGCCGGGCACGTCGAACTATAGACGAGCAACAACACCGCGCCCTCGCCAGGCACCCTTATCCGATCCCCCCCACGCGAGACGGGATTCGATGCCAGAAGATCGAACTCGAGTCGTGCCTCGAGCCGTCCGCCCACGTCCACCGCCTCCGCTTCGTCTCGCAACGCCGGGATCACCCGCTCCGTCGCCACCAGGTACGCCGCCACGAGACCCACGATCACGGTCACCAGGCTCAACGCCCGGTCCAGCCAGACTCTATAACGCTTCACTACCACCTCCCATGCCGGACAGGCACGTAGTCTAGCGTGCCGTCATCAACCGATCGTCAACGGCCGGCGGGCGGCAAACATATGTTCACCGCCCCGGAGAATGCTTTCCCCGAGCCAATTCACCCTCGTCAGACTGGCGCGAAGCCGAGCTATTTGCTTTTTTTGTGCTGCGGGTGTCGCCGCGTCTCCTCACTCGTGCAGGACCCCCCGCGGCCCGCCAACGCCCTTGGGACAAAAGGTGTTAAGAGTTGCGATGGTGACCGTCGCGTCGCAGATCGGCCGCTGCTGCTCAGGCCAGCGTCCGTCCACCGGTACTCCGTGCCGGAGGGGACTGGTGTGGGTAGCGCTCGCCGGGGCGGCCCTCTTCTGGTGCCCACCCGCCGTCGCCCAGCATTCCAGCAACGGCGACGGAGATCCGCTGACGGTTCCGACGGCCGAGGCGGCGTACCGGACCGGTGATATCCGGATCGACGGCCGGGTGGACGAAGCTGCCTGGCAGGACGCGACGCCGGTGACCGAGTTCGTCCAGGGTGAGCCGGTAGAGAACGCTCCCGCCGAACAGCCGACTGAGGTACGTGTCCTTTACGACGAGGGTGCCCTGTACGTCAGCGCGCGGATGTACGACTGGCAGCCGGACCGGATCGGCACGCAGCTCGTGCGCCGCGATGAGAACGGCCAGTACGACTACTTCGAGCTCTCACTCGATCCCAACTCGGACCGACGAACCGGCTATCGCTTTAGGGTGAGCGCGGCGGGTGTACAGCGTGACGTGTATCTGTACAACGATGTGCGTGAAGACGACGCGTGGGACGCGGTGTGGCAGTCGGCCGTGCACCACGACTCGGCCGGCTGGAGCGCCGAGTTCCGCATCCCGCTCAGCCAGCTGAGGTACAATTCGGCCGACAGCGTGCAGTCGTGGGGAGTGAACTTCTCGCGCCGTCGGCTGTCGAGCAACGAGCGCACGTACTTTGCACTCGAGTCGCGGATAAGGCACGGCAAGGTGAGTGTGTTCGGGCGTTTGAACAACCTGCACTTCCCGCGCAGCGCCCGTCGACTCGAGATGCGGCCCTACGCTCTGGCCAGCGCTTACACGGCGCCGGCGGAAGCCGAAGATCCGTTCTTCGACGGGAGCGACTGGTCGCAGCGCGCGGGATTCGATCTGCGCTACGGGCTGGGCGCCAGTCATACGTTGGACGCCACCGTGAATCCGGACTTCGGCCAGGTAGAGGTCGACCCTGCGGTCATCAACCTGACCCAGTTCGAGACCTTCTTCCCGGAGAAGCGTCCCTTCTTCGTGGAGGACGCGCGGATCTTCGACTACAGGCTGGGCGGCCGCCAGGATCAGCTCTTCTACAGTCGGCGGATTGGGCGCGAGCCCCACGGCTCGGAGCCCTCAGAAGCCGACTACGCGCAGATCCCTGGCGAGACGACGATCCTCACCGCCGCCAAGGTCACCGGTAAGTCGGCGGGCGGCCTGTCGCTCGGCGCGCTGGCCGGCATCACGGCCCAGGAGAAGGGGGTGGGCTACAACAGCGGGACCGGCGAAACCGGGGAATTCATCGTCGAACCGGCCAGCCAGTACGGAGTCTTCCGCGGGCTGCAGGACTTTCGCGGCGGCGCCTCACAGCTGGGCGGCATCTTCACCATCGCCCACCGCAACCTGCCCAGCGACGGGAGCTTCGACTATCTGACCTCCAACGCCTACAGCTTGGGTGTCGACTTCGAGCACGCCTGGGGCGGTTCCGGGTCGCGGGACTGGGCGCTCTCCGGTCACTTCGCCGGCACGCACATCTCCGGCTCGACGGAAGCGTTGACCCACGTGCAGGAATCGAGCAACCACTACTTCCAGAGACCCGACGCCACGCGCTTTTCCGTCGATTCGACCGCCACATCGATGACAGGCGTGAACTGGCGGCTCGAGTTCGAGCGGCAGAGCGGCGTGCACTGGACCGGCTCGGTTTGGATCGGCGAGATAACCCCGGGGTTCGAGGTCAACGACCTGGGCTTCAGCCGCAGTAGCGAGCGCCTCGACGCCGGCCTGCGGCTCAGCTACCACGAGATCAGCCCCGGTGCGCTGTTCCGCAGCTACCGGATTATGTTCTGGGGCTACCGCAACTGGCGACATGACGCACTCGACGACGTCTTCTCATGGAGCTCTTGGCAGCGCGCCCGCAAAGGCGGCTCGTTCTCGCTTCGCACCGACTACGAGTTCCTTAATTACTGGAGCGTCGAGATAAACGGTCGCTACTCACCGGAATATCTGAGTGACTCGAAGACGCGCGGCGGTCCCCTGATGACGAACCCGGGATCGACGAATCTCGAGTTCAGCCTCCGCACCGACCCGCGTAAGATCTTCGCCGTCCGGCCCCGCGTCGAATACCAGGACGGACACCGCGGCGGCTACCGGATGCAGACGGGTCTGGGAATGACGATCCGGCCCTCTCCGAGCCTCGAGATCGAACTCGTGCCCAGCTACTCCAGACAGCTCGACCCCGCCCAGTATGTCACAGACGCCACCGACGAGAGCTTCGACCCGACTTATGGAAGCCGCTATATATTCTCCGATCTAAAGCGGCACCAGTTCTCGCTCGACACCCGGCTCAACGTCGCGTTCAATCCGCAATTGACGCTCCAGTTCTACGCTCAACCGCTCATTTCATCGGGTGACTACCTGACCTACAAGCAGCTCGAGCAATCGGAGAGCTTCAACTTCGATGTCTACGAGGAAGGAACGGCGGTGATCGACGGAGAAAACGTCACCTGCGTCGGGGGAAGGACCTGCGAGAGCGACGGCGATCGCTATGTCGATTGGGACGGTGACGGGATCGTCGACACCTCATTCTCGGACAGGGACTTCAATATCGGATCTCTGCGTCTGAACGCCGTGCTGAGGTGGGAGTACCGGCCCGGTTCGACCCTGTTCCTGGTGTGGCAGCAGAACCGCTCGGACCGGGTCAACGACGGCTCGTTCGACCTCGGCCGTGACATCGACGCCCTCCGGAGCCTCGACTCCGAGAACGTCTTCATTATTAAGGTCAACTACTGGCTCGGACTCTAGCGCGGCGCGATTCCCCTAAGACGCGCGCCCGCCGAGCCTCGTCGACTAGCGACGCCCGCCTCGTCCACCCCGTTTACCACCCCCACGACCACCACCTCCGCCGCCACCGCCACCGACGCTCCATGGCCTCGTTGACGCGCAGCGTCCGACCGCCGAACTCCATGCCGTCGAGTGCTGTTATCGCGGCGTCCGCTGCGTCTTCGTCCATCTCGACGAAACCGAAGCCACGCGGCCGGCCGGTCTGCCGGTCGCTGATTAGATCCACCGAGTGGACCGCACCGTGCTGGGCGAACAGTTCGCTCAGCTCTTCCTCCGTCGCCGTAAACGGCAGATTACCGACGTAAATCCTCTTCGCCACTGCAGGACACTCCCTCTAGAAGCACGGGATTACGCGCCGCACGCTGACGAGCCGACGAGCCCTAAGAGATCAGGGAGCAGACGCACCATACGAAACGGGGAACCCTTGTCCGGATGGGATGGTCGCTTGACGACCGACGCAGACTCTCTATCGACCCCCAAAGGAAGCCGGTCTAAGCGAAGCCGGGAACGAGCGAATCCGGGTTCCCAGCTGCGAGCAGTACTAACAAGCTAAAGGCAATATGGACGGGGGGCAACAACATGCACGAGTGGCCTATTCCGGCTCCTCCAGGCTCCAGAATCGCGATGTGAGGCCGAGCCGCGCGAACATCTCCTGCACCTCCGCCTTAGCCCTGCGCCGCCAGTCGCTGCGTAAGCGATCGTGATACCACTCGACCGCCAGCTCCCAGGCCTGTTCCAGCGAGAGCACCGCGCCACGCTCCATGCCACGATCCTCACACCATCTGTCGACATGCTCTTCCGACCGGAAGAGTAGGATAGTCTTTCAAGTGAAAACGATGTTCTCCCACCAGCGCAACGCCGGCACCGCGAAGTGAACCACCTCCGTGTCCCCCACTGCCTCGCCGTCCATTACCGCCAGCGTGACCGGGTCGCCGCAGTCACCACAGCGAGTGACGATTCGGGCGTCGCAATTCAGCATCGCCGGAATCCCCAACGCGTCCCAGGCACAGTTCGCGTACCACTTCCGCTCGATCGCGCGTACCTCGAACGGCGTCTCCACCGCCGAGAACGGCATCGCCATCCGAATCTTTCGGCCGCCATCCTCGAGGACCAGGACACGTTTGCGGGCCAGTCGCTCGTAGGCGAGCACCACCGCCGCGCTCGTCGCCTGCAACGCCTCCGCCGTCTGTTCGACCGTCGGCGGCCGCGCGTGTTCCAGGAACTGGCCGTAGACATACAGTCGAATCAGGCGGTCGAGCTCGGCGGCCTCCGCTTTCGCGCTCACGGGCGATTCCCGCCTCTGGACCTCCTTCTCACCTTCCGGCCGATCAGCCACCCGTAGATCCCCAGGTTGATGACCACCACCAGAATACCGAGTACGATCTGCACCTCGCGCGTCAATCCGCGCGGGTAGAGGATCGGAAGAATGTAGTGGCCGACGAAGCCGCCGGGGTACCCGCTACCGCCGCCCTCAATACGCAGCCACTTCTCCAGCGGCGTCAGCGGGCAGATCCAGCCGGCGAACTCGATCAGCGCCGCCCAGATCGCCGCCGGTACGTGCACCCACACCAGCCGCCGCCAGCGTAGTACGAGTAGCGCACCGCCCACGGCGAACACGACGAAGCCCAGGTGCAATATGACAACCAGATCGGCGAGCGCGCGATAGAGCATGCCCAGATCTCCCTCTCCGGTCCTGCTCTTCTTCGCGGCTGTAACCTACAGCGCCGGTCGCCTCCGCGCCATCGCCCTCATCTCACCACCCCTGCTTGCTCCTCCCGCCCCAGTACTCGATCTTAGCCCCGGCCCCGGCACTCAGAGGAGATTTGTTATGACGCGCCGGATCGCCATCCCCATCGCCATCGCCATCGCCATCGCCGTCGATGCCGTGCCTACACGCGCCGAGGTGGTCCGCATCGAGATCGTGTCCCGCGAGGACGTCCTCGACGGCCACCCCTTCGGACCGGCGGGCCCGTACGAGAAGATCGTCGGGGTGGTTTATTTCGCCTTCGATCCGGGGAACCCGATGAACGCCAGGATCGTCGACCTGGCGCTGGCACCGCGGGGCGCCGACGGACGCGTCGAGGCCCAGGCCAACTTCGTGGTGCTGCGGCCGAAAAACCCGGTCCCGGGCGGCGGCGTCGCACTGCTCGAGGTCTCGAACCGCGGCGGCAAGGCATCGCTTCGCTACTTCAATGGCGCGAGCAGCAGTCTCGACCCAACCGATCCCGAGCATTTCGGCGATGGGCTGCTGATGCGACTCGGCCTCACCGTTATCTGGGTGGGCTGGCAGCACGACGTACCGCTTCGCGAAGGGTTGATGCGCCTGCACGTCCCCGTCGCTGTCGGCGACGATGGCCGCGCGCTGGAGGGCCTGGTGCGGGCCGACTGGGTGGTCGATCGCCCGACGAACGCGCTACATATCGCCCACCGCAATCACGTCGCCTACCCTGCCCTCGATCCCGAGCATCCCGACAACGTGCTCACCGTGCGCGACGGCCGGCTGGCGCCACGCCGCACCGTGCCACGCAACGAGTGGCGCTTCGCACGCGAGCAGGGCGACAGCGTCATCGAGGTCCGCACTCATATCTATATGGAGTCGGGCTTCGAGGTCGGGAAGATCTACGAGCTGGTCTACCGCGCCGAAGATCCGAAGGTGGTCGGCCTGGGGCTGGCGGCGATTCGCGATATGATCTCATACGCCAAGTATGACCCTTCCAGCCCCTTCCCCGTCGACCACGGGATCGCCATCGGCATCTCACAGACGGGACGTTTCCTGCGCCACTTCACTTACCAGGGCTTCAATTCCGACGAGCAGGGGCGTCAGGCGTTCGACGGGTTGATGATTCACACCGCCGGGGCCGGGCGCGGCAGTTTCAACCACCGCTTCGGACAGCCGTCGCGAGACGCTCACCGCTACCATGCGTTCTTCTACCCCACAGACATCTTTCCCTTCAGCAGTCGGACGCAGACCGATCCGCTGACGGGGTGGACCGACGGCCTCTTCGCGCACCAGCACGACGAAGCGAACCTCCCGTACATCTTCTACACGAATACGGGATACGAGTACTGGGGTCGCGCGTCGGCGTTGTTGCACACGACCCTGGACGGCACCCAGGACATCGAGCTCTATCCGAACGAGCGCATCTATCACCTGGCCAGCGGCCAGCATTACGTCGGGCGCTATCCGCCACCGGCGAACGGCAAGCTGCCTGACTCGCGAGCCTACCGCGGTAATCCGCTCAATTTTCTCGTAACGATGCGCGCGATGCTGGTGCGGATGATGGAATGGGTGACGCAGGGCAACGAACCGCCGCCCAGCGCCTATCCGACGATCGCCGCCGGGACACTCGTGCCCATCGAGGTGGTGCGGTTTCCACAGCTGCCCGATGTCGATTTCCCGACGGTGGCCCACGAGGCATACCGAGCCGACTACGGCCCACGCTGGAAGCAGGGGATCGTCGACGTCCAGCCGCCCGACCTAGGACCCGCCTTCCCTACCCTGCTACCGCAAGTCGACCGCTTCGGCAACGAGCTGGGCGGCGTTGAATCGCTCGAGATCCTGGCACCGCTCGCCACTTACGCCCCGTGGAACCTGCGAATCGGTTATCCCGGCGGGGCAGAAGAGTTGTCCAACTTCACCGGCACCTATGTCCCGCTGCCGAAGACCGAGGCGGAACGCCAGGCGCTGGGCGATCCGCGGCCCAGCATCGAAAGCCTCTACGCGAGCAAAGAAGAGTATCTGGCTCTGGCCCGGCGCGCGGCCCTCTCCTTGGTCGAGCGAGGATTCTTGCTCGAAGAGGATGTGGAGCCCGTGGTTGCGCGGGCGGCTCACCACTGGGACTGGATCCACTCGCTCTGAATAGCGCACGTTAGGCCAAAAAAACGGGCCGCGCCGATTATTTGGCGCGGCCCGCAGCGTTTGCCGACGGACGTTGCTCGGTAGCCGACCAGCCCGGCTAGTCGGCGATCGCTTCCACCAGCTGGATCTCGAAGACGAGATCCTCGCCGGCGAGCTCGTGATTGGCATCGAGCGTTACGGTTTCGTCGGCGACCTCCGTGATCGTGACCACGGTGACCGTTCCGTCCTCACCCTTCGCCTCCAGCTGCATTCCCACTTCCGGCTCGAGCTCAGCGGGAAGTATCGACCGCTGGATCACAGCGATCAGCTCGTCCGAGTACGGACCGTAGCCTTCGTCCGGCGGAATCGAGACTGTCTTCATCTCGCCATCTGTCATCCCGACTATCGCGTTCTCGAAACCCGGGATCACCATGCCCTCGCCGAGCGTGAACTCGAGCGGATCGCCGTCGAACGAGGAATCGAACTCGGTTCCATCCTTCAGCGATCCCCTATAGTGCACCCTCACCCGATCACCTAGTTTCGCCTCTGCCACCTGGCTCTCCTTTCAGCGCCGCAACACATAAAAAGAGGGAGCGCCCGCAAGCGTGCCTCCCCTCTGCGCATGTCAGCCCTACGTGCCACCCGCAAGCTATCAGTACTTACCCCGTTAGGCAAATAGGTTTATCGGACCCGACCGAACCACGCCCCGCTTAGCGCCCCTCGAAAGTGCGCAGCACCGGATAGTATTCCGCCTCTTCCAGCGCGTCGTCGAAGTAATTCCAGTTGGCCAGCCCGTCATCGGATCGAGGTTCCAGTAGGGAGAAGATCAGTCGGCCCAGCGGCTGATCGACCGGCACGAAGGCGGTGCCGGCAGCCAGCGTGACCTCGACATCCTCGTAGTGACCGAACAGCGTGCGTTGCATGTGGCCCTGGTACTCGCGCCCTGCCACGCGGGTCGAATCGATCACGAAGCGCTGCACGGCACGTTTCTCGTCACTCTCCAGCGTCTCCCAAGACACACCGTGATCGTTTAGCACGTCCAACGCCCCGCGTTGGTCGCCGGGGACCAGATACGCCGCTGGTACACGCTCGGTCTCCGTCGGCCGGAAACTGCCGAACTCGGGCATCGTCTCGGGCCGCCTCACATCCAGCCGCCGCAACATAGGCTGACCCGAATACGGGTTCCGCTCCTGAGCCACATCGCCCATCAGGATCTCGACCGATTCCGCCGAGCGCTCGATCGCCGCCCGCAACGCCAGGCCCTCGCCGATGATGTTCGCCTCATCGGCCTGCTCGATGACATCGGCAATCCTCGATGCGTGTCGGTGGGCGTCGTAGACGACCTCCTCGACGAAACGAAGCGTCGCGAGGATCCGCTCATCGAACGTGGAATACGAGTACGCCTCGCTCAGTATCCCGATCCGATTCCGCAGTCCCACATAGTTGGTGAGGTAGCGCCCCTGGTGGCCGAAGGTGTACCAGCCGCGCTCCGCATCGCTGCCGCGCCACGGAAGGTTGCCGTAGTAGTAGTAATCCCAGTCGTACTTCTCTTTCAGCGTCCGGGTCACCGCCAGCAGCATGCTCGCGCGCGTATGCTCCACGATCCGCGGATCCGTGTTCGGGTGCAGAGGTGGTGCATAGGTGACGCGATACGCGTGGCGCGTGCCGTTCGTCGTGTGGAGATCCATGACGATGTGCGGATCGTACCGGTTCCAGAACGCGACCAGCGAGCGCGCCTCCGGGGCTTCGAGCTTCATATTGTCACGGTTGAGGTCGAGGTCCTGAGCATTGTACCGCTGGCCCATTCCGCCAATCGGACCGTGCTGGCCGCGTCGGTTCGTCAGGCTCAGCCGTTCGTTTCCGTCGGCGTTGTAGATCGGCGCGATAAGTAGCACCAGCGAATCGAGCCACTCGCGATGTTCGCCATTCGCCAGGGTGCGGAGCAGCATCAGCATCGCCTCTTTCCCACACACCTCGCCAGCGTGGATGTTACCCTGCACGTAGACGCGAAGCTTGCCCGTGGCGCGCACCGCCTCAGGGCTGCCGTCCGGCACCTCGCCGACGACGACTACGGGCAGCGCCCGCCCCTCCATCGAGTAACCCATGGTCGTCAGATGCATCCAGGGACGCGCCTCGACAACGCGCTCAACGAACTCCATCACGTCCGCGTACGAGCTCGTCTCACGGTAGTCGGTCCGCTCCGGCCGAGTGAGCAGTGTGAACGGACGGTCATCATCCTGCGCGAACGCCGAGGTCATGGCCGTTACGGTCAGGCAGACGTTCAGGATCACGCCCAGCACCGGCACTCCAGTTCTGCGTGGCATATTCTACCCTTCGTCACTCGGGTGGGGATTCTCTATTCGCCTACGAGTTGCACAGCATTGCGCGCGCATCCAGGTTGTGCAAGTCCCAAAGCTTCGAGCTTGCCCGCCCGCCCCCGTTGCGCCAGTTTGCTGAGCCGTAGCCAGGTTTCATAGGGACGCACCCCGACAAGGAAAGGTTGAGTCATGGCCCAGCGGTTTGGTGTTCGCATCGCGCTCATAGCCGGCTTCGTGTTTTTCTGCGGCGGTCCGCTCGCCGGGCAGGATCTGTCACCGGAGAAGCAGACGGCCCTCGAGATGGTCGATGAGCTGTCGGCGGAGATCCATCTGATGTCGATGAGGCTTTGGGATTACTCGGAGATCGCTCTCCTTGAGGCGCAATCCGCCGAGTTCCTGGCCGCACTCCTCGAGGACGAAGGCTTTACGGTCGAGCGCGGTGTGTCCGACATGCCGACGGCGTTCGTCGCTTCCTGGGGCAGCGGTCGTCCGATCATCGGAGTGCTGGCCGAGTACGATGCACTGCCCGGCATCGGCAACGCGCCGGTCCCGCATCGGGCGCCCCGCGAGGATGAGATTACCGCCGGGCAGGGCTGCGGCCACAACCTATTCGGCGCCGGTTCCGTTGGCGCCGCCATCGCCATGAAGCGGACGATGGAGCGGCACGGGCTGGAAGGGACGGTCCGTCTCTACGGTACGCCCGCCGAGGAGACCGTGGTCGGCAAGGTCTACATGGCGAAGGCGGGCGTGTTCGACGACCTGGATGCCGCGTTCGAGTGGCACCCGAGCCTCGAGACCGGGGTGCGCAACCAGCCGGGCCGCGCCCTCAACAACTTCACCGTGGAGTTTTTCGGCCAGGCTGCACACGGGGCGGGCGACCCCTGGAACGGCCGCAGCGCCCTCGACGCCGTGGAGCTGATGAACTACGGCGTCAACCTGATGCGCGAGCACATACGGCCCGAGGCCCGCATCCACTACGTTATCCCATCCGCCGGTGAAGCGCCCAACGTCGTCCCCGAGTACGCCAGGGTGTGGTACTACGTGCGCGAGGCGGACCGCGAAAAGGTGCAGGAATACTACGACTGGATCCTCAAGATCGCCGAAGGCGCAGCTATGGCGACGCGCACCACGCACGAGGTCATGCTCATCACCGGCGTCCACGAGACACTACTCAACCGGCCGCTACAAGAGGCGATGCAGCGAAACCTCGAGATCGTCGGCGCTCCGGCCTTCTCCGATGAATACCAGGAGTTCGCACGCGAGCTGCAACGCTCGCTGGGACTCGAAGAGAAGGGACTCGACACCGAGATCCAGCCGCTGGCCGACGAGCCCGAGCCCGTGAGCGGCGGCTCGACCGACGTGGCCGAGGTCTCCTACATCGCACCCACCGTCGGCCTGCGGGTCACCAGCGCCGCCGCCGACATACCCTGGCACAGCTGGGCCACCGCCGCGTCACACGGACGAGAAGGATCGATCCCGGCGGCCGCAGTCGCCGCGAAGGTGATGGCGCTCACCGGCATAGACCTGCTCACCGACCCGGCGCTGCTTCAGGCGGCGAAGGAGGCTTTCCTCGAACAGACGGGCGGGGAAGCGTACGTGTCGCCGGTGCCGGCGGAGCAGAAACCGCTACTTCCGAAAACCGAGAGGTAGGAAGAGCGGCATCCGGGTTTGGGCCTCGGAGCGGGTCGTCTCGCTTCGGCCTAAAACCAGCTCCGCTCGGACGACCCGCCCCGACGCTTGCAACCGGCCGGTACCGGGAGGAGACGGGGGACCGACGAGCGGAGCCATTGTTAGCGACCCGGCTCAGATCCTCAGGCAGAGTCTGTGGGTGACCTGCCGGACAATCTTGCGGGAACCACTGACCCTGACAGCCGGGTCGGCCGGAGCGAGCGGTCCCCCGGCTCCGACCCACCCAATCTACGCCCCCCGAGGCCGCCCAACCGGCAACAACGCCAGCGCCGTCTCTCTCTTCCCCATACAAAGCACTTCCTTCAGGCGCGCGTCGTTGAAGGCGCCGACAAACACCGCGCCCAGCCCTAGCGCCGCTGCCTGCAGCGACACGTTCTGCGCCACCGCGCCCACTTCCATGTCCACGTAGCGCTCCGCCCGGGCGCCGTATTTCACCGCGGTTCGCTCGACTACGGCGGCGATCGCGATCACCGCGGCCGCGTCCCGCACGCACTCCTGGCTCATCGCGGCGGCGACCAGATCGGCGTGGACGTTCGCTCGCTCGAGCGGGGGCGGACCTTCCGCCTCGAGCAGGTCGTGGTCACCGATCCTGTACTTGTAGAACCCGGGCGCCAGGCCGTCCACACGCACGGCATCTACATAGACTTCCAGCGGGAAGAGGGCGCCCGCCGAGGGCGCCGTCCGTCCGGAACCGTGTGTGACCCCCTGCGCCGCCCACAGGAGTTGTGAGAGCTCGGCGAGCGTGAGCGGCTCGTTCGTGTATTCCCGCACCGAGCGGCGCTCGCGCAATGCTGCCTCGACCGACAACGTTCCCGCGGCTTGCGGTGCCGGCAGCTCGACGATCCGATTGTTCACCTCAACACCTTCTTCATGATATTCCTGAACCGAGTCTTGCTAACCGGATGGTCGGCGACCAGTTCGCCATTCCAGAGGATACTGAAGATCCCGTAGGGGTTCGGATTATCTTGAGCCGCCTGGCAATCTGGGAGCTCTACGATGTTGGGCTCGATCCCAAACTCCTCCCTCGCCACCGGCGGAATCTCGTCCATCGACTTCGCCACATAGGGACACTGATGGGAATAGAGGATGGTCAATCCTTCCCCGTAGCGAGCGAGCTTCTCCGTCCAGTCGCCCGAGAATGTGGGAAGTGGAGCAGCGGCGTCGAACCGTTTGACGAGAAGCTGAAAGTGCGGTGGCGCTTCCTCGATGAGCTCGTAGCCGTTCTTCGAGAAGATTTCCTTTTTCGCCATCCAGGTGCTCTTGCTCGCCACGACGGCCACACCGTGCATCTCCCGTTCTCGCGCGTCACGCTCACACGCCCCGATCAGTTGCGTGCCGTATCCCCTACCCTTAAAGGCCTTTTTCAAGATGAACAGGCAATGTATGACCATGTATCCCGGTGCCTGTACCCCGCGCCAGGCGAATTCGCCGGGCAAATATTCTATCGAGCCGACGGTACCTTCACCCTCGGCATGGAGAACTTTGATGCACATCCCTTCTCTGAACCGCTCTCCGAGCCACTCGAGCTTCCGCTGGAAACCGGGATTCTTCGGATCTTTGTACCCGCAGATCCCGTGTTCCGCGATGGTCTCCAGCTCGGCATCGATGATTCTCGTCTCTCGACCAGACGGCATAAATAGACCCCCCACCGGAAAGAACCCGGGATCCTCGCACTCGTAGGCTGTGACGGCTGGGGCTAGTTCGAGGTGGGCCTGCTTTCCTCGCTATCCGCGCTATCCGCTTCCGCCTCGGTGTGGCGGAATTCTCCGTTCTCGAGGAAGTATAGGACCTGAGCGATGACATCATCGCTCATCATAATGTACGTGTGGCTCCTGGGCACGACGATGAAGTCGGTCATCCCCTCGACCTTCGTCGCCTCGACCGCGACCTTCCCGTCGTCGGCGCCGGGGATCAGACGCGAGAACAGAGGGTTCAGCGTTTTGTTGCCGGCGATGATCCCGAGCTCGAAGTCCACCGGACCCAGCTGGCCGGGCACGCTCTCCGGACCTGTTCCCAGCTCTTCTGGCCACGGACCCAGGATCCTCTGCAGAATCTGGTTCTCCGCCACCCAGTCGGCCACCTCGCTACCCTGGTTCGGTGGGCTGAGCATCACCACACGGCCCAGGCTATCGACCGCGTGGTTCTCCAGGTAGTAGCGCAGCACGATCCCGCCCATCGAGTGGGTGACGAAGTGGACTTTGCCGTTTGGTTCCGAGCAGCACGCCTCGACCGCCGGGCCCAGCTCTTCCGTCGCCAGCCGCTCGATCGAGTGCTGTGTCGACGAATAGCCCACGTTCGCGACCTCGTAGCCGTGTCGCTCCAGCGCGTTCTCCATCCGGATCATCGACAGGTCGGTCCTGCCAAGCCCGTGCAGCAGCACGACCTGGTCCGCCGAATCCTCCGCCGACGAGTCACCACAGGCGAGCGGCCCGGCCGGGAGCAGCGAAAAAAGCAGGCGTAGGCAAGCTCTGGCCAGCCGCCTGGCGGGGTCTACCCTTAACTGTTTAGCGCTATTCTCCATATCCGGCTGTAGCCCAGCGTACGTCCTCGGGACGGAAGTTCTCGATCGATATGTCAACCAAAAAATACATCAAATAGTCCACCGGGTTCCAGCATCGGCAGCGCTCCATCTCACGACCGGATCATCGTCAGCATCATCTTGAACCGTTCGACGGCGGTCAGGGCGTGGGGCTCGCCGGCCGGCAACAGGAGCATTTCTCCCTGCCCTACACGGCTGGCAACCCCGGACACCGTGACCTCCGCCTCGCCGTCAAGCACAAAGACGAGGGCGTCGAAGGGCGCCGTATGCTCGCTCAAGCCCTCGCCTCTGTCGAAGGCGAACAGGGTAACCGTACCCGTCTTCTTCTTCACCAGTGTCCGGCTGACCACCGAACCTTCCTGGTAATCGATCATTTCGACCAGACGCTCCACCTCAGCCATGCGAAGATTCCTGATTCAGATAGTTAGTGCTGCCACGTCAGTACGTTTCGCCTGACGGCGCGATTACGCCGAAGACCGCCGGCAGTCGCTCCCCATGAGACTGGATGAAATCAGTGGGGTCGACCCAGAGTGCCAAATGTTCCTCGTGCGTTATACCCGGACAGGTTCGCGTATAGCCCACGTACAGCCAGTATCCACAGATTCTCTCGGCGAGCGAGTAACGACCGATTCGAATCCCGAAATGAAGGTGAGGTGCCCACGAACCGCCATCTTCATCGTCATCGGCGATGTAAGCGATCAGATCGCCTTTCGACACGGCTTCCCCTTCGGACACCTCGAAGCCGCGGCGCGTGCTCACGTGGCCGTAAAGCGACACGACGTACAGCTCATCGAAACGATGCTCGATCAGCATCACCGCCTCGTAACCCTGGACGCCGGTGAAAACGCCGGCCACGACACCGTCGGCCATTGCGTGTACGGGATCGCCGCCCTCTGCGTCCATATCCTCGGCGAGATGGTAACCGTCCCAGTTGGCGTTCCAGATGCCGAAATCCTGGGTGACGAGCCAACGGTCCAGCGGAAACCGCGCTTCACCGGCCACGAACCCGTCCGGGCCAGCCGCCGATTCGCACGAATACATGGCGGCCAGTAGGCCCAGCCAGGCGACCCGAGTTACAACCCTCGGCCTCACTCGCTGACCTTCCGATGACTTCGCTTCATCCAGACGTACACGGGCACCCCAGCCAGCAGAAGCAAGAAACCCCAGTACACCGTATCACGACCCAAGCCGGCGATCGCCCAGAGTGAAAAGAGGAACGCCAGCGCCGGGACCAGTTGCCAGGGGAAGCGGCGGACATCGGCGTGTCCACGTACGAGGAACGCGCCGGCCGTACACATGACGTACGGGAATAGTGTGTTCAACGTGGACAGAAGGATGATGAACGTGAAGGCGCCGACCAGACCGCGGGTATAGTTCATCGAGAGCAGAACGGTAGCGAGAACGCCGGAAACCACGATTCCGAAGACGGGCGTGCCGTTCTTCGAGAGCCGGCCAAAGGGGGCGGGAAAGGTTCCGTCCTTCGCCGCAGCGAATGGGATCTGTCCTGAAAGCAGTATCCATCCGTTCAGCGCGCCGAAACAGGCGATCGCCGCGCCCGCCGCCACGGCATACGATGCCCAGCCGCCCCACATCGCTGCCGCCGCGTCGGCGAACGGCGCCGTCGAACCGGAAAGCACAGCCGGAGCCAGGGCACCCATCACACCTATCGTGCCCAGAATGTAGACGACACCTGCGCTCAGGGTGCCGATAATGGTGGCCCGCGGAATCGTGCGACTCGGATCGCGCACGTCGTTCGCCGGGATGGTCGCCGACTCCAAACCCAGAAACGCCCAAATCGTGAGAGCCGCCGTCGCCGTAAGCGCCGAGAACGTCGGCTGGCCGCTCACGTTGAACGGTCTCAGGTTGCCCGCATCGAAGTAGAGGAGCCCGAGCGTTCCCACCGCGATGAGCGGCAATAGCTTGAGGGCCGTTGTCACGACCTGGACGATCCCGACCTCCCTGACGCCCCTCGCGTTCACCCAGCTCAGCAGCCAGATGGCGCCGGCCGCAGTGGCCGCAGCAACCGCTGGGCTGCCCGAGACGGCAGGAACGAAGACGCCGAGATAACCGACGAAGGCGGTGGCGATGGCCGCGTTCCCAGTCCAGATCGAGATCCAGTAGCCCCAGCCGACCAGAAATCCCGCGAAACCGCCAAAGGCGTGCCGCGTGTAGGCGTAGGGGCCGCCCACCTCTGGCATGATCCGACCCCAGCGGGCGAACACCAATGCCAGTATTACGGCGCCGGCGGTCGAAAACGCCCAGCCGAAGATGCTGATGCCGCCGAACAGGGCCAGCGACGCCGGAAGCAGGAAGACCCCCGAGCCGACCATGTTGCCGACCACGAGGGCCGAGCTGCGCCACAGCCCCAGTGCCCGTCCCGCAGTCTCCGTTTCTAGAGAGGCCAAATGCCACTCCTCGTCCCGAGCTCCGCCGAATCACACGGCCGACCCGGTGGGCCGGCGCGCCGTGCAGGCCTACTCCTTCTTCTTGAACTCGAGCTCGTAGAACCAGAAATCGTCGTTCGGCACGTCGATCTTCATCTCGACTACGTCGCCGGCCGGATCCAACAGGAACTGCACCGTACCTTCGTCGAACCAGGCGAAGTCCTGCCGCCATTCGATCACGAACGTATCGAAGTGCCGATGCGTCAGGTCGCCGACCAGGTCGGGGTTGGGGATGAAGCTGACGACGAGCCGACCGTCTTCCACCGTGACCGTGGCGTCACCGTACATCGGGCCGCCGTAGGTTCCGGTGTATGCCTCGAGCGGATGCGATGGGCTCGTGCCTTCGACCCGCGCGCTCTCGAACTCCGCCCGCTCCTCCGCGTCGTTTTCCCTGTTATTCTCGGCGATCGCGGCCAACTGCTCCGTCCAGTCGCGCTCCTCTCCACCCAGGTACGCGTCGAGGATCCTGTACGCTATCGCGGTGGGCAGATTGGTCATGCTGTTCGTGAGGACCACTAGCCCCAATTCCTCCTCCGGCACCAGCGTGACCCGCGAGAACATGCCGTCGTAAGCGCCGCCGTGGCTCATGACCTTGCGGCCCCGGTAGTCAAATAGGCTCCAGCCCAGCCCATAGCCGCGGAAGTGCGTGGTCGGGAAGAATCGCTCGCTGCCACGGGTCACCACGTTCGAGATGTGCGGCGTCCACATCGTCCGCTGCGCCGATTCGCTGAAGATCGTGTCGCCGTTCCAGGTGCCGTTCCCGAGCTGCAGCCGCAGCCACCGTGACATGTCGGCGATGCTCGAGATGATGCCGGCTGCCGCGCCCACCGCGTCCCAGTTGTACCAGTAGAGCGGGAAGACCCGGCCGTCCCGCTCCCGGTGCGGTGTCGCCACGTTGCCCATCCTCTCCAGGTCCGTCACCGACGTCACCGTGTTGTCCATCCCCAGCGGCTCGAAGAACTCGGCCTCCACGACGTCGCCCCAGCTCATCCCCGTCACCGCAGCGACGACCTCTCCGGCGGCCAGGAACATGAGGTTCGAGTAGCCGTAGTCGGAGCGAAACTTGCCTGCAGGCTCGAGGTGGCGAGCTCGTCGGACCACTTCCGCACTACTATAGGACGTGCCGTACCACAACAGATCGCCGCTGAACGTCCCGAGCCCGCTGCGGTGCGACAGCAGGTCACGGATCCGCATCTCCTGGGTCACCCACGGGTCGTAGAGCTGGAAGTAGGGTAGATAGTCGATGACCCGGTCGTCCCAGCTGATCTTCCCCTCGTCGACCAGGATCGCCAGCGCCGCCGCAGTGAACGCCTTCGTGTTCGACGCGATAGCGAACACCGTGTTCTCGTCCACCCGCCCCTGCTTGGCCAGCTCGCGCACGCCATAGCCTTTGGCGAAGACCAGTTCGCCGTCCTTGACTATCGCGACGGCAAAGCCCGGGACCTTGAACACGTCACCCGACTCGGCGAAGTAAGCATCGAGCGCCGCGAGGTCGACGCTGCTCTGGGCGCGCAGGTCGAGCGCAGCGGCGGACGCGAGGACGCAGGCCGCATAACAGGTAACAAGAGTCCGAAACAGCGCTCGGCGCGTATGGCGTTCAGCCATTTGTAGCTTCTTCATCATCGTAACCTCACTCGGACGCAGATGTTTCTGGAGTCCAGCGGAATCGCTCGAGCGCGATCCGCCCCTTTCCGTCGAACTCTACCCCCTCGTCTTCCAGCAATTGGCGCTGCCAGGCAACAAGTCCCGGCTCGTGCCGTACGCTGATCCGCCCCTGAGCGTTGACGACTCGATGCCACGGTACCGAGTCGTCTTTCAGGGCATGCAGCGCGTATCCCACCTGTCGGGCATGGTCGCCCAGGCCGGCCAGCTCCGCTACCTGGCCGTACGTCGCGACCCGGCCGCGCGGTATGCGCTTCACGACCCCATAGATGCGTCTATAGGAATTCGAACGACCTTTGCGCCTTCGCAGCCCACTCGGTCCGCGGATCGCCGCCATCTAACGCCCGGCGTACAGGTCGATGATTCGCTCCAGCGCCCGCCGGCAGACGCGACAGAATCCGACCTCGTCCCGGGTGAACATGATGCAGTCGATCGAAGACCGGTACAGTCCCGTCGGCTCGTACATCGCCCCCTCGAAGGCGCCTACGGCAGCGGAGTACTCCTGCGATGAGAGCATCCGCTCCTCGATCTCACGTTGCTCGTGGAAGAGCGCGTCGAACTCCGACTCGGGCGCCTGCCGTTCGACCAGCTCGGCGCGCCGGGCGCGGATCTCCTGAGAGTGCTCCTCGAAGGCACCCTTCGCCCACGGGGTCGGGATCGGGGTGCCCGGCTCAACCAGGTCCGCCCATTTCAATGCCGCCGGATCGTGCAGCGCCGTGACGTTCGCCTCCCACGGCTCCGGCTGTTCCGCCGCACCCGTCTCGTAGGCCACGTCCGAGGTGTAGTATTCGTCGGCCAGCCCGGCGAAGTGGTGCCCGAACTCGTGCACGAAGATGTAGTCGGAGAAGTCCGAGTCGACCGCCGACGCCATCTGGGTCCTGTAGATGCCGCCACCGCCGTACTGCTTCTCGTTCACGAGGATCCCCATGAAATCGTACGGCGCCGCCGACAACACGTCCCGCAGCGTACGGTTGTCGTACGTCAGCATGTAGCGCTCCGAGTCGAAGATCCCGTATTGGGTCCCCACCAAGTTTCTGCGGTATCGCTCGGAGTGCGCTCGCGTCACGCCCGACTGCGCCGCCGGCAGGTCGATCGCCCGGACGTTGAAGTCGGACCTGCGACTCTTGAACGGCTCCCACGAGAACAGCTCGTCGGCCAGCCTCCGCGCGTCGGCGTGGAACTTCTCCATCTCAGCTTCCGTGTAACCTTCGCCCAGCAACACGATATCGACCTTCTCCGATGGCGGCCCGTGCTCGAACAGCGTCCACACATTGCCGAGCGACGGGGGATCGGCCGGATTGACCGACCGTGACCCCGGGTCGATCTCGAACTCGCCGATCGAGTGGAACGTCGTCAGGTCGTCGCGTTTCTTGATGACTAGCTTCACCGGACCCTTCGGCCAGGGGAAACGCACCGACTCGTGGAACGTCCGGTGGGTCGTTCGCGCCTCGCCGGTCGTCTCCCACTCCCCGTAGATCGTCGCGAAGCCGCGCGTAAACAGCAGAGCGTCGCTTTCCAGATCGTAGACCTCGAAGAAGTACTTCCCGAAGTTCGTGTCGTCGATCAGGTGCATGCGCGGTCCCGCCCACGGACCGTCCGAGACCACACGCTCGAGGCTCAGAACCTCGTGCGTCGCGTCGCCCGTGTGAAAGTAATCGACGCGCATCGTCTTGTCCGTGAAGTAGCGGTCGAACTCCGGGCCCGCGCCCGTAACCGCCGCGAACCCGGCCAGCGAGGCGGCTATCAACAGAAAGGGCCCGGCCGAGGCCAGCAAGTGCTTATTCATCGTGCAACTCCCCAAAACGTGTATGCTGATTATCCCACGACCAGCGCGCCCGGCGGCCACCCACCGGACAGAAAGCCCTCGATCGAATCGATGACCACTCCTCTGTTCTCATAGTGCGGCCAGTGCCCCGTATCCTGAAGGACCAGCAGACGCGCGTGCGGCTGGCCCGCCGCCCACTCCTTACTGGCTTCCAGCGGAATGTTGTCCTCGATGCCGTGGATCACGAGCCTCGGAGCGGTCACCACCCTCAACTCGGGCCGCCAATCGTAGTCGCCATACGACCCCTGTAGAACCTCGAGGTAGGGACCCAGGTTGGTCGGCCATTCGTTCTCGTGTACGCAGACGTCGGGCACCTCCAACGCCACCACGGGGTCGGCGAAAGTAGCGCCCCAACTCAAATAGTTGATCTCGCGGCACAGGCGCGCCGGCGCGTCATCGAACTCGCCCGCCTCTTGTCGGCCCTGTAGCGCCTGCATCGCCTTGATGTCCGTCCGCCGCTCACGGTCCTCGATGATCTGCTCCATGTACGGCGAGCGGCGCGGCGGAAGCGGGGCCAGCTGTACGAGGCGCGTAACGCGCTCGGGATACTTGAAGGCATAGACGAACAACTCCATCCCCAGGCTCGACCAGCCGACGAGCGAGACCCTCTCCGCCCCAACGGCCTCCCGCACCGCCTCCAGGTCGCGCAGTTGGAATTCGAGCGATACCGCCGAGGTGCCTACGCCATCCGAACGGCCGCGGCCACGAGGGTCGTACAGAACGAGGCGCCGGCTGCGCGCCAACGGATCGAAACGATCAGCATGGTAGGTCGCCAGCGGGACGATCAGCGTCTCTTCACCCGCACCGACGGTTCGACAGTAGAGCTTGACCCCGTCCGGGGTCACAACGAATGTCTCTTGCACCGAAGACTCGCCTTGTTGTTAGCTTTTTTTCACCACAACTGTGACGACTCCCAACGTCGCCACCGACAGTATCGCGTTGCCGTAGTAAATACCTGCAAAGCCCCCGACCTGCAGCATCAGCCCGGCGACCACCGGCCCCAGCGTCTGACCCAAGCGCAGCGTCATCGCGTTCACCGACATGAAGGCTGCACGGTACTCGGCGGGTGCCAGCCCCGTCAGCATCGACAAGATGCTGGGAATGCTGATGCCGTTCGTTGCGCCGAACAACAGCGCGGGCAGAATTAGCAGTCCAACGCTCGGTGCCAGCGGGATCGCGATCATCGCGACGGCGTAGAACGCGAAACCGAGTCTCACCAGGTTGCGCTCCGAGAATCTGCGCGCCAGGCGGCCGAGTCGCCACGACGTCACCGCTGTGGCAAGCGATGTCGCCGAGAACACGAGACCGATGAGCAAAGGCGACGCGTCAAACGTCAGCCGTAACAGAAACGGCAGATACGTGAGATAGGCACCGTAGAGTACGACGAAGATGACCAGGCTCGCCAGGAACAGGCCCAGCGCCCGCGGGTTCCGCACACTGATCAGCGTGTTGCGCAGGTACGTGCTCAGCTTCTCGTCCATCGACGGCTCTGGATTCTTCAGTCGCCACAGCACCAGCAGCGCGACCGGAAGCGCGAGGACTGGAAGGAAGAACGGGTAGAACCAGCCGATCAGGGCCAGCGCACCGCCGACCGCCGGATACAACGCCGTGCCGACGCTGAGCACACTGGCGTTGTAGCCCATGACCGTGGCGCGCTTCCAGCCCGAATAGAGGTCACCCACGATCGTTATGTTGAGCGCTCCCAGTGCGGCGGCGCCCATCCCTTGCAGCAGACGAAGCCAGAGCAGCATCTCGAAGTCCCGGGCGAACCCGCATGCGGTCCCGGCTATCGCAAACAAGAACAACGAAGGGATGAGGACGCGCTTGCGCCCGATCCGATCGCCCAGCACACCGATCACCGGCGTGAGCGTGGCGCCTGGAAGCGTGAAGATGGCAACCAGCATCCCCACGGCGCCGGGGCTGAGGTTCAGCTCATCGGCGATCTGAGGAAACGCCGGTGTGATGCTCGATACGCCGAGCACCGCCATCAGCGTGACCCCGAATATGACGTGCAGGTTTGGATCTCGGAGGAGAAGCGCCTCGCCTTGGCTGGACGCCTTCGTGTCCTCGGGCATGCGGAAGATTAGCTATCGCCGGGGCACCGCGCGAGGGTGGGGCCGGCCGGGTGGGGAGCCTGTCAGGGAGGCGCTGGGGAGCCTACGAGCGTAACTCGTGAACGGCCTCGTAGGTGCCACGCCCTCCACGGGTGCACGCGAGCGGTGAAGCGAGAGGTCCAAGGTGGACCTCCGCGGCCCCCAAGCCGACCATGACGGCGGCGGACTCAGGCGATCGTTACCCCGGCGTACGCGACCACGCTCGTGTTGTCGCCCGTCACCCAACCGCTGTGACGATAGTCCACGACCTCGGCGCCCGTCGCCCCCAGCTGCCGCGCCACTTCCACGGCCGCGGCCGCCGGCGCGCGCCCGCACATCGTTATGTGCTCGCGATCGCAGGCGTTCAGCAACTCCTCGGCGTCGAGCCGCTCGACCGCGGTAAGCGCGATCCTGTCCTTTTCCGCCGCGCGATCAGCCGGCTCGAAATGCGTCATGTCCGAGGAGGCGACCACCAGTACCTCCTCCGGCCATTCCTCGATCAGCTCCGCCAGCGCATCGGCGAGCTCGCGGGTGCGCTTCCAGTCGTCGAAGGCGATGACGATCGGCACGATGGCCGACTCGGGTGCCAGCCGCGCCAGGAAGGGCAGTTCGATCTCGACGGCGTGCTCGTCTCTGTGCGCCTGTGGGTCGTGGGCCACCAGCGGACAACGTGCCTCGAGCTCCCGCGCGAACTTCTCCGCCACAGCCACCCGGCCGAGCGGAGTCTCGAACGCACCACGCGCCCAGACGCTGGCACCCCCAGGCGCACCACACATCCCCGAATGGTTCGGCGCCAGGATGACGACGACCGGAGGGATCGACACGCGCCCAAACACGTGAGCCGCGCACTGACCGGAATAGATGAGTCCGGCGTGCGGTGCGATCGCCGCCCGGGCAGGACGCGGTTCCTCTTCGATGTCCCGAAGGAAGGACTCGATCATGCTGGTGAGCTTGTCCGGGTCCGCCGGATAGAAGTAACCGGCCACCGCGGTCGGCCGCAGATCCTGTGTATCCATAGTTGTCACCGACGCTGAATCGTTATCGCCACACAACCATCCTAGGCACCGCCGCGCCGTCGCACCAGCGGCTAAGGACGGCCCCGACTCTGGCCCGTGGCAATCCCACCGGCGATCAGGTGAGCAGTCCGCAACGGCTCCGGGATGTTGCTGTGCACCGCCAGCCGACCGATCACCTCCTCCGCCTGTCCGGGCGAAAGCCCTAGGCGCTGCACGTAGACACCGGCAATCGGCTCCATCGGACCAAGCCGCTCGATCAGCGACCACTTGCGGGCGCCGCCCGGCACCCGAGTCAGTAGCGCCTCGCGGATTTTGTCCAGCCGCGGCTGCCGGCGCGCAACTACCATAACCGGGATCCCCAACCGCTCGTGCAGGCCGGATAGATCGATCACGTTGAACCCGCCCAGCGCGATCCCCTGCAGCAGCACCAGCTGCAGCTGCGGCGCGAACTTCGACGTCGCGACCATTTCGGCCAAGACACGCGTCGAGTTCGCACCGTCCGTCCGCACTCGGCCGGTCAGCACACCCTCGAGACGCAAATCGGAGAACACGGCACCCACAACAGGCACGTTCGCGTGCCGGTACTTGTCGAAAGGACCGTCGTCGAAGCCTACGACGTGGGAGAAGTTGGAGCGAGCCACTGCTTAACCGGTAGCCGGTAACCGTTAGCCGGTGGCCGGTCGCCGGTCGCCGCTCCGGGCCAACCGACCACCGGCCACTGGCTAGCGGCCACCGTTTAGCCTTCCCGGTACTCGCGGATCCCGACGACCCTCATCCTTACCACGTACTGCACGTCGAGCTCATCGCGCCACACGCCGTAGATCCTGTCGCCTAGGATCATCCGCGGCGCGAAGCGTGCCGGCAGGGTCACGACACCGAGGTAACGCCCCGCTCCGTCGAACACGTCCCAATCGGGTCCGCCGGCGTCCTCCAGCGGGTTGTAGCTCTCGAACTCCTCCTCGCTGAGCTCGGACGGGGCCTGGCCGTGCTGGACCCAGATGGTCCCCTCCGGCCCCGCTCTCATGCTGGCAAACGCTGGGAAGAACTCTCCGAAACTGACCCGCGAGCCCAACTGGGCGATCGCCTCCGCCGGAACGCCGGCGTCCGTCCACGCCCGCTCCAAGAACGTCATCAGAGCTTCCGTGTCACGTTCGCCCACCGGCTCACGCTCGAACGGCATCTTGATCACGCGCTCCAGCCCGCCGTCGGCGGAGTAGACGCCCACCCGGTAATCGTCGTTTACGGCGTAGAACAACTTCATGTCATCGCTTACGGCCCAGACCGGTTCCGGCGAAAAGAAGTTGAACTCCGGTGCACCGCCCGACAGCCGGATCGTTTCACCGGCCGGGAACGTCTTCAGCGTGTCCAACACCGTGCCGTCGGACGCAAAGACCACGATCGCGTCCAGCGGGTTCTCGATCTCGGGCTGGCCGGGGAACGAGAACTGGCGCTCCTGTCTGATGAGTACCCCCGAGGGCGTGCCGGAGAAGACCAGAGGCACCCCGTGCGCCTGCAGATTTATCGCGGAGCTACCCAAACTCGAGCCGTCCGGAGCGAAACGGCTTATCCGCAGGTTCTGGAGGTCGGGCACGACGAGTGTGTCACCCGGCGCCATCAGCACGAAAGTCGCACCCAGAAGCTCGCCCGGCCCGCTGCCCCGGCCACCGATCGTCTGCTCGTAGGTTCCGTCGGGGGAGTAGACCTTGACCTGCTGAGCCTGCGCGTCGAGGACAAAGATCCGACCGTTCGAGTCGACCGTGAGGAAGCCGACCTGGCCGAACATGTAGTTCGGGTCACCCTCGAGCGTGCCGATCTTCAGCTCTTCCTCCACCGTCCAGGCATCCGCCTCCGTCCACATGCCCTGACCGGCGTTGGATACGATCTCCACACCGGCGCTATCGGTCACACTGCCCGCCCACTGCCCGCCACCGTCGCTTGCGCAGGCGGCGGCTACCAGGGCCACGACCACGAGACCGATTACTCGGTTTGCTCTCATTATCAGTTGCCTCCGTTTTTCGTTACGGTTCATCTACTCACCCTTTGACCGCCCAGCGCATCATGTTCCCCAGCTTGGGCGGTGTACCCTGCATCAAGATGGCCACGCGGAAGATACGACCGCCGGCCCAGACGGCCAGCAGAGTGAAAGCAGTCATCCCCAGCAGTCCCAGCCACGGTTGCCAGGCCGGAAGGCTCTCCAGGGCGGTCTGCCTGATCAACATCAGCATTGGCGTGAAGAAGGGGACGAGCGATGCCGCCGTGGCGAACGTGCTCTCCGGCTCTCTCAGCACCGGCACCATGATGAACATGGGGATCATCACCGGCAGCATCGCCGGTAACATCAACGATTGGGCCTCGGATGGATCGTTGCACATCGACCCGAAGGCGGCGTAAACCGCGCCCAGCATCACCGTCGCCAACAACGTGTAGACAAAGAACCAAGGCAGGACGTGATAGGGGATGAACTCCGACAGGCCCGCGTTGCGGATCGCGTAGACGCCACCGATCACGTACACCGTCGCCGCCGTCAGCGACACCGCCAGACCGCCCAGCACTTTGCCCAGCATGAACTCGAAGGGCTTCGCCGAGCCGAGCACGACTTCTGCGATCCGCTGCGACTTCTCCTCCATCACGGCGTTGAGTAGCGGCACCGCTCCGAACATGATAAGCATGAACATGAGCATCGGCATGGCCAGGGGAGCTATCAGGGCCTCCGCCTCGCTGGTCCGTCGCGGCCCGCCGATCTCGCCGGTCTCGGAGTCGACGCTGATCAATCCCATCGGCCCGGCGCTCACCCAGTCGAACATGTCACCATATTCGGCCGGATCCACGCCCGTCTCCGCCAACCGCGACTCCCGCAGTCGACCGTTGATCGGCCGCTCGATCCAGCTGCGGTAATCGTCCAGCGCCGCGCTCCTGGCATAGTATCCGATCTGGGCGGTCGTATCCTGGCGCGGGTGGAGCACACCGGCCCCGATCTCCACGAACGCGTGCAGCTCGCGGCGTCTGATCCGCTCCGACAGCTCTAAGCGTTGCGCGTCTGGATCTGCATCGTTCGGTGTGACGATCTCGATAACCAGAGCCGGCCGGGCCTTCTCGCCCGTCTCCTCGTCGTAGACGACGGCCGCGTTGCGTGCTTCCGCCGCCGCCACCACCACGTCGGCAACAAGGCCGGAGCGATCCACCACCGCGATCACCTTGTCCCGCGTGTCGACCTGATCCCCGAACAGCACCATAGCCAGCGCGCTGCCCCCGAACAGAACCGGCGCGATCACCAGGCCGATGATGAAGCCCTTCGTCCGCACCGTGGCCAGATATTCACGCTTGGCGACCCGCAGCACCTTACGCATCGCCCTGTTCCTCCGCCTCGGGCCCGGCGATGCGAACGAAAATGTCGTGCAGCGACGGCTTGGTGATTTCGAAACTCTCGACCCGCGTCCGCGAGATGATCGCGCGAAGGATCTCCTGCGGGTCACGGTCCCGGGCCACACGCAACTCCTGCGCCCGCCCGAAGTCGGTGACTCGTTCGACTCCCTCTAGCTGCTGGAGCGCCGTCGCCCCGTCTTCAGTCTTAACCCGGATCGTGTCGCTGCCGTACTGGTCCTGAATCGCCGCTAACGTACCGTCGAGTACTTTTCGACCCTTGAAGATCATGAAGATGAAGTCGCACATCCGCTCGGCGACGCCCATGTCGTGGGTGCTGAAGATGACCGTCGCGCCGCCGGCCTGCAGTTCGAGCACCGCTTCGCGGATCGCATCGGCGTTCACCGGATCCAGCCCGGTGAACGGCTCGTCCAGGATGACCAGTTCGGGTCGCGACACCACCGTAGCGATGAACTGGACCTTCTGTGCCATCCCCTTGCTCAGAGCCTCTACCTTCACCTTCGCCCACTCGCCCAGCTCCAGGCGCTCAAGCCAGCGGTCGACTTCGCGCCGGACGTCCACCCCGTTCTTGAGTTCACCGTAAAAGCGCAGTACGTCCCGCACCTTCATCCTCTTGTACAGGCCACGCTCCTCCGGCATGTAGCCGATCCGATCGGTGCAGGCGCCGTGCAGCTCATCGCCGAACACTCGGATCGTGCCACCGTCCGGGTAATAGATGTTCATGATCATCCGCAGCGTCGTCGTCTTGCCGGACCCGTTGGGACCGATGAAGCCGTATACGCTGCCACGCGGAACGTCCAGCGATAGGTCGTCCACGGCGACTGTCTTGCCGAAGCTCTTGCTTACGTTGTGTAGCTCGACTGCGTTCATAGCGCTGAAACGCACCTCGGCTAGCGGGGCTCTCGCACGGGGCTGTCGCGGTGTCCTGTTATGAGTACACGGGCGGCGGCGCCTTTATTCGCGGCGCCTCATGACGTGACAAGGCCCGGACACACGACACCATCACAGCGCCCCGGCGTGTCCCACCTGCCGCGAGACTTGATGTCGGAATAGGGCTATCGGCTAGTACTCTGCTCCAGCATACCCTACGGCAGAGATCGGCGTTGGGTTTCTCCAGCTACTTCAGCAGCTAATCGCGCCGCAAGTGCGAACCCACGGGCTACCGGCCACCGGCCACCGACTCCGCCCACTCCCGGGCATTCTGAAACATCTTCAACCAGGGCGAGGCCTCGAGCCCGCGCTTCAGATCCTCGGACATCCAACCCCACTGCCACTTGAGGAAGGCGCGCTCGGGATGCGGCATCATCACCAAGTGACGGCCGTCCGGCGAGGTGAGGCCGGCGATCCCGTGGGGCGAGCCGTTGGGGTTGAACGGGTAGGCCTCGGTGACGCGATCGTCGTCGTCGACGAAGCGGACCGGGGCCAGCCCTTCCTCGAGGACGCGCTCCAGGACCGACTCGTCAGGGAAGAACGCTCGACCTTCGCCGTGGGCGACCCAGACGCCGAGCGTCGCGCCCTCCATCCCCCGCAGCATGATCGCCGGGCTCTTCTGGAACTTGAGCGCCACGAAGCGCGACTCGAAGCGACCGGACGCGTTCTGGATGAAGCGCGGCTGCTGCTCGTCGGGTATGCCCTGCCACGGCACCCAGCCCAAAAGCGCCAGCAACTGGCAGCCGTTACAGATGCCGAGACTGAACGTGTCGGGTCGCTCGTAGAATTCCTGGAACTGCTGCCACAGGCCCTCGTTGAAGCGGATGACACCGGCCCAACCCTTCGCCGAATCTAGGACATCCGCGTAACTGAAACCGCCGACGCCGACGACGCCGCGGAAGCGACGCAGGTCGACGCGACCGGCCAAGAGATCCGACATCACCACGTCCCAGGGCTCGAAACCCGCCGCGTAGAAGGCCGACGTCATCTCGCGGTCGCCGTTGCTCCCCTCCTCCCGCAGGATGGCGACGGGGATCTTGTTCTTACTCTCCAGAATCGCCGCCGCTGTGGGTCGCGGAGTGAAGGGAATCGTGAATCTGGGACCTGTACGATCGCGCAGACCCAACCGCTCTTGCTCGACGCATTCCGGGTTGGCCTGCAACCGATCGAGCTGGAAACTCGTCTCTTCCCAGATGTCCCTCAGGTCCCGAACATCGCCTTTCAGTACTTCCCGGTCGTTGTACCGGACTATAACTGACGCGTCAGGCCGCGTCGTGCCGATCGCGACACACGGGACATCAGCAAATCGGAACGTCTCGAGAACCTCGGCTACATCGGCGGCGCCCACCTCGAGAACCAGCCCCAACTCCTCGGAGAACAGGAAGGGGAGCGGACCGGCGTCGCTCGAGTCCTCGAGCGCGACCTCTACGCCATAGTTGCCCGCGAACGCCATCTCGAGGATCGTCGCGATCAGTCCGCCGTCGCTGCGGTCGTGTCCGGCGGCGATCTTTTCGGCCGCGACCAGTTCTTGCACCGCGTTGAAGGCGCGCTTCAACAGGACGGCGTCGTCCACATCCGGCGACGCATCACCGATCTGTCCGAAGACGTGGGCCAGCGACGAGCCACCCAACCGATGAGCCCCACCGCCCAAATCGACGTACAGGAGGCGTCCTTCACCCGGCAGCTTGAGATCCGGCGTCACCGTCTTCGTGATGTCGGGACAGGTCACGTAGGCCGAGACGACCAGTTCGCCGGGTGCTTTCACCGTCTCGTCCGCGCCCGACGCGTCCGGCGCATGCGCCGCCATCGAGATGCTGTCCTTGCCGCCGTCCACAGCGATGCCCAGCTCCTTCATCATCTGGCTCATCGCGGCCGCGGCATCGTGTAGCGCGGCACCTTCGCCCGGTAGCTTCGCCGCCCACATCCAGTTGCCCGAACAGCGAACGTCTTCCAGCGCGCTCACCTGTGCCCAGACGAGATTGGTCAGCGCCTCGCCGACGCTGAGCCGCGCCATCGCCCCCGTGTCCAGGAAGCCCTTGATCGGCTGTTCACCGATGGCGGTGGCGGCGCCGGTCGTGCCGAGGTGGCTCTGGGCGATGACGGCGACGTCGGCCACCGTCACCTGAAGCGGGCCGGCACATTGCTGCCGCGCGATGAGGCCCGTGACGCTCCTATCGACCTTGGTGGTGAGGAAACGCTTCGACCCCACCGACAGCAGTCGCAGAACCCGATCGAGCGCCGTTTTCACATCGAGTCCGTCGGGCAGCTTCAGCGGCTCGAGCTTCGGCGGAATGCGCTCGAACTCGAACGTCTTCTGCGGCATGTCGCCCAGCACCGCATCCAGGTCGAGATCCACGGGGCTCGAGTCGTCGGTTTCATCGTGTACGACGATCTTGCCGTCGCCGGTGATGCGGCCGACGAAAGCGTAGGTGACCTTCTCACGCTCGCAGAAGGCGCGGAACAGGTCGGCATGCTCGGGCCTCAGTAGCAGGGCGTCGTTCTCCTGGTACTCGGCGCCCCAGATCTCCAGCACGGAGAGCGTCTCGTCGCCGAGCGGGATCTCGCGGATCTCGATCCGGGCTCCCGCCGGCTCGACTATCTCCTTCAGTACGTTACAGTTACCGCCGGCGCCCTGATCGTGGATGCTGACGATCGGATTGCGATCGCCAAGCTCGACGCAGGCCCGGATCACGCGATTCACCTTCTGCTCCATCTCGGCGTCGCCGCGCTGCACCGCGTTGAAGTCTAGCTCCTCGACGTTTTCGCCCTGCACCATGCTGGACGCGGCGCCGCCGCCCATGCCGATCCGGTAGGCCGGGCCGCCGATCTTGACGACCCACATCTCTTTTTCGGGGTCGCCCTTCACGACGTGCCGCGCGTCCATCTGACCGATGCCGCCGGTGAACATTATCGGCTTCAGCCACTCGCGGCGCTCACCGTTGGGCAGGCGCATGCCGAACGAGCGCGTGTAGCCCTGGATGACCGGCTCGCCGAACTTATTGCCGTAGTCCGAGGCGCCATTCGACGCCTCGATCTCGATCTCGAGCGGCGACGCCAGGTTCCCGGGATAGGCGAAGTCCGGACTCTCCCAGGGCAGCTCGTAGCCCGGGATCCGGAGATTGCCCACGCAGTAGGCGGCGGTACCGGCAACGTAGAGCGAGCCCTGGCCGGTGGCGTGCACGTCTCTAATGCGTCCACCGGTCCCCGTCTCAGCACCCGGGAACGGCGCCACACCCGACGGGAAGTTGTGGGTCTCGGCGGTGAAGATGATGTGATAGTCGAGGTCGGCTGCGGCGAACGCCGACGGCTCGCCCGGCCGCGACGGGATGATCGTGCGGATCGGGTAACCGCGGATCGCGCTCGAGTTGTCCTTGAAGGCGATGACGCTGTTGTTCGGGTTCGCCTCCAGCGGGCTCTTAATCAGCGCGATGAGGTGCCTGGGTATCTCCTCACCATCGATGATCAGCCGCCCCTTGAAGAACCAGTGCCGCGAGTGCTCGCTGTTCGACTGGGCGATGTCGAAGCACTCGACATTGGTCGGATTGCGCCCGACCCGGTTGACGAAGAGGTCCGTGTAGTACTCCAGGTCCCATTCGTCGAAGGCGAGCCCCATCTCCCGGTTGACCCGCTCGAGGGCCGCCCGCCCCCCCTCCAGCACCGGGATCTCTTGCACCGGCTCAGGCCTCACCCCGCTCTCGAAGCTGCGTAACGGCTCCGGATACGGCGTCTCGGTCATCCGGTCGTGGAGTTCAGGCAGGAAGGCCCAGGCCGCCTCATCGCTCAGCTCCGAGATCCCCTTCAGCATGTAGCGTCGCGACCGCTCGATCCGCCGGATCTTCGTCAGACCGCAAGCGTGGCAGACGGAGACGGCGTTGGTGGACCAGGCGGTGCTGAAGTTCATCCGCGGGCCCACCTCCAGCAGGACCCCGTCGTCCGGGTCCAGGAAGCTCAGCCCGCCGAACCGCTGCGGCTCGAAGGTTTCGCTGAGCAGCCAGCTGAGGGTCCGGAACTCCGCCGCCGTCAGCTCATCGACGGCGTCAATGTTGAAGCAGTATTCGGTCTCGATCGCCTGGATGTCGGGGGAGAGGCTCTGCCGAGCCAACCCGAGGAGCGCGTTCCGCCGCGCTTCGGCGATCCCGGGCGCTCGGTAGAGATGGAGCAGGCTCATGCGGTATCTACACCAATTACGTCGCGGCTCGCAAGGTCACCTTTCAACCTCGTCGTGTACCTGCAGGGCACGCACTTGCTGAATTCCACTGCTCTCTTCCGTCACCAGCAGCAGCCGGTCACCGCGTGCATAGGGCGGCACGCCGTTGTCACGTTCCAGCCCGTCGAGCCTGGCGATCAGATGTCCTTCCCCGTCGAACACCTCGAAAGCGAATCCCTCCGCCATATAGATCTCGACCCACAAGCGGCCCGCCACATCGAAGAACATCTCCCGGAGCGCTGGCTTCAGCTCCGGTCGTGGCAGCTCCGCTGGTTGGCAGGATACTTCCGGGTGCTCCTCGCGGAACGCTCGGAAGTCGGCCGTCGCCGCGCCCCACTCGGCGTCGCTCAGTAGCACGCGATCCAACTTCCGCTCGACAACCCTTAATGTGTCGCCAGCCACACCGAGGAACAGGATGCGATATTCGTCCTCCCACGCGACAGCCAGGGCACCGTCGGGCCCCGCGCTGTGCTCGGACCCCGGCAGAAAGGGAATCGAGAAGAACCAAATGTCGCCACCCGGCGTCGAACAAACCGCATTCGACGGTCGGTCCTCGCGGACCGGTGGGATGGCCAGCGTATCGCCCGGACCCTCATGGGTGAAGCGCACCAGCGCCGGGCTTATCGTGCCGGCCGCCGGCTGCACGACGACGGGGGCGTACACCGCTTCGAGCGTGGCCTGGTGAAGCCGTACGGCAGGACCGCTGAACGGTTGCCAGCGCCACAGGCCGAACCACTCCCCGCTCGCCGACATCAATCCCAACCGCGCGTTGCGAGGATCCAGGACCACCAGTGTGTCACCCAGCCAGGCGAGCGAATAGAGATCCCCGAACTCACCCGGCCCGCGCCCGCGCCGACCCAGAGTCCTCAGGTACTCACCGCGCGAGTCGAACACTTGGATCTCAGCCGCTTGCTGATCGGCTACGTAGATCGACCCGCTGGCATCCAGCACCACCGAGCGGACGTTTCCGAACGCCGCCGGCCCGGCATCGAGCGACCCGATCCGAGCGATCTCTTCAAGCCGCCACTCCGGCGGCGTGCCGGAATTCACGACGTGCACGATCCCCGCCACCGTATCGAACCGGCTCGCCAACTCGGGCGGCCCAATCTCGACCGACGGCTCACACGCCAGCGTGAATAGCACCCAGGCCAGCGCGGCCCCCTGCCCAACTCGCATGCTCACACCCACCCCATCGCCGCGACCTGTCGGCCTCTTCCTCTAACCAACACTACTCCGCCCTCAGCCATGCCCAATCCCAGCCCCCCAGCCTCCGCTCGTTGACCGCCTTGATGGCGACAACGGCCCCCGGCTCCACGTCGCTCAACGTCACACCGGGCACCCTAACAGTGCTCGCCAGCTCCAGCTCCTCCAGCGACGGGCCACTGTAGACGACGTACGACACCACATCTCGCTCCAGGGCCGGCGCCCACCGCAACTCGAGGTCCGACCCGTCCCGCGACACCACCTCGAGATCCCTGAGCCGCGACGGACTGGACGCCATCAGCATGACGGAGGCCACGGTTGTCTTGCTCACCTCCGCCACCAACTGATGGTTGATCGTCTCCAGCACGTCGTGCACCTGGTGATAGTGCGGGCTGGAGAGGACCGGATACGAGCCGATGCCGCCTGTCACGTCACCGAACGCGTCGTAGAACGAGTGCGCATCGGTACCCCTGAAGTACTCCGCGTCGTGGGTGATCAAGTCGGTGAACAGGAAGGCCGCCGCATGCTGCAGGTCACGGATACCGGCGTTCGAGTAGCGGATCGTGTTGTCAAGCCTGTGATCATCGGCGAAGCCCACCATGTCGTTGTTTAGCACTCCAACGATTTCGTCGCCCGCCTCCTCGGCAAGGCGCACATACTCGCGGCTCCCCAGAAGCCCCGCCTCCTCACCCGTCAGAAACGCGAACTCGATGGTCGCCGACTGCGGACGGCCCGCCAGCACCCGCGCCGCCTCCAGCAGTGCCACCGTGCCCGACGTGTTGTCGTCGGCGCCGGGCCCCCGGGTCGAAGAGTCGAAGTGGCTGCTGACGACGTACGTGACATCCGGGTGCAAGGTCCCCGGCAGTACCGCCACCACGTTCGCCGATCGCAGGCCGGGGCGCGGCTCGAACCACTGAAGTTCCGGCTCGTACCCGAACGAGCGCACCCGCTCGGTCAGATACTCAATGGCCTCTGCATTGCCCGGCTGTGTAACGTGCTTGGATCCGAAGCGGAAAAGCTCCCTCTCGTACTCATAGATCCGGGCGGTACTGACATCCGCCACCGCAGGCCTTACTGCGTCGGCCACCCCCGCATACATCTCTTGCCCACGCCGGCGCAGCTCACGCTCGGCCGCCAGGTTGGCACGGACCCGCTCCAACACGTCTTGCAGCGAGACCCTGCGTTCGAGGTCGACCAGGTAGACGCCCCGCTCCGGTGACACCGTGTTCCCGTCTCGCTCGGCCACGATCAGTATCTTGGAGCCATCCGGACTCACCGCCCATTCGTATTGTGGGGCGATCGTGCGGACAGTGTTGTTGTGGAATACGCGCGTTCGCTCCCCCGTCCTCGTGTCATATAGATAGGCCCGCCGGTGGCGCCCTTCGCCGGCCAGCCCCAGGATCCTCTCCTCATCCAAGAACTGCGGGAACAGATCGTGCTCGATCTCATGCGTCAGCCGCACTTCACCGGTGCCGCCAACGTCCGCCAGGTAGAGCTCCCAATCCTCGCGCGTCATCAACTGGTAGGCGACGCGATTCCCGTCCGGCGACAGCGCGTAGCTCCGTAGCTCCGGGCACGACGCGCAGGCGCTGCTCACGCTGCTCGCCATCCTGTGCGCCGTCCGCACGACGACGGCCGGCTCAGCGCCCGGCGACAACGACAGCACGTTGAGTGTTGTCATGTCACCGTCTGGGCTCAGATACGTGATCGTCGAGCCATCCGCCGATATCGCCGGCGCCCGCACCGCGATCGTGCGCGTCGACCGCCCGGCGCGGTCAACGACCGCGAGGCTACCTCCGACCTGATAGGCCAGTGCCTCACCGCCCAAGACGAATACGGGGCGCTCCTTGAGGCCCGGGCCCGTCGTGACCGCGGCCGGCGTCGATCCGGGACGCAGCTCATATATGTCGGTCCGATCGCGCTCGCCGACCTCGTTGCCCGTCACGTAGAGCGACTCGCCGTCGGGGCTGAAGATGACCTCGGACTTCCCCAGCCCGGGTGCCGCCACCTCATGCTCCTCCCCCGTCCCCAGTTCCCTGAGCATAACTCGCGAGTGCTCGGCATCGAGCCACACCAGCTCGCTGCGCAGCCGCCTATAGCTCGCGTAGTCGCGTACCTCGATGCTGGTGCGCAGTTCCGCCCGCGCCGCCTCGAGCTCGGGTGTCTCCTCGACCATGAGATAGGCCACACGATCTCCGCCGGGCGCGAAAGCCAGGCCGTGTCCGTTCACCTCCGCCAGCCGGCGCGCGCCCTCCTCGCCCACCGCGAAGATCTGCGTCACGGTCTCGGCTTCCGCCCCCGTCTCGTAGACGGCGAACCGTCCATCGGGGCTCCAACGTACCGCTCGGCCGTCCGCCGCGAGCTCTTCAGTCCGGTACAGCTCGCCCGTCAGCAGCGCGGCCCGTTCCAGGAATTCTTCTCCTCCGGCGCCGCTCAGCAACCGCTCCAGACGTTCCAGTCCGTCCAAGTAATCGCCGGCTTGCCAAGCGTAGTACGCCGAGTCGTACGACGCTTCGGGGCCCTGCTGCGCGTGGACGCTTGTGGGAAGCGTGCACAGGCACAAGCCGATCGAGATCAAGATGCGAGACATCGAAGCCACCTCACTTCCAGTCGACCACGCCGATCTTCACCAAGTCATCCAGATAGCGCGCCACCACCGCCGTCGACACCGGCCGGAACTCGGCGCTGATCGCGTCGCGGATCGCCGTCACCGAGCGCGTGCCATCGATGAAGTTCACCAGCTCGAAGCGGGCGTTGCCCGAGAGCGTGAACTCGCGCGACGAGTACCATGCGGCATCATCTTCCGACAGCCTGCTGGCCGGGAGCGCGAAGTCGAGCGGCCCTCGGGTCAACCGCACGGGGATGCGCTCATCGACCTCTTCGCCGCGCGTCGGGCTCGTGCCGCCCAGTGATATCGCTTCCCGGTCCAGCGCCGCGATCAGCGCGCCTTTTCGCACGTCGATTTGCTCCTGGATCGTACGCACCACACCTCGAACCGATTCAGTGCCGTTGAAGTGGAGTATCGAGCTCACGGCCTCGCGCTCGGTTGCCGCAGCCTGCAAGACCGTGTTGCGCGCTTCGAACCAGGCGACGTCAGGTCCGTCCTCGAAATGGTGAGCGAACACCTGAGCCTGCTCCACGGCGGTGATCATCTGCTGGCGCGCCCGCCGCGCCGCTCCGCCCAGCCGGCCGGCGGCGTTGGCGCCCACCAGGTAGGCCAGATCGATCGCCTCGGCCTCCGTTAGATCCGACAGGTAGAGCATCGCCGCCGTCGCGATGATCTCACTGCGCTCCAGCTCCACCGGATCGACTTTATCGGGCGTATCCTCCGAGGTATGATGCGTGTAGTCGGAGTGCCCGATCATCATGCCCGGGATATCCCGGTCGATGAACATCATGTGATCGCTGCCGCCACCGTACGGCGTCAGCTGGAAGTTCATCATCGAGAGGCTGCCACGCGGCGACCGGACGTTCAGTCGCGCCGTCATCTGCGCCATATTCTCCACCACATCGGTCAAGGCCGATGGGGCCGACCACGGCGAGCTCGTTATGTTCATGCGCGAGTGCAGCAGCTCCAGGTGTTCGCCAACCATGTCGAGGTTGATATGGGCCAGGTAGGTGCCACCCAGCGCCGGCCCGACCATATCCGGGTGCTCATCGATGTACGCCATCGTCCCGTGCCACTCGGGCACCCAGAGGAAACGCAGCGAGCGCTTCGGCCGTGGCAGCCGGCCTCCACCGATCAAAGCGCTCAGCGCCCTGGCCATGTCCAGCTGGGCGGCGGAGCCGCTGGCGTTGTCATTCGCCGATTCCTTCGGGTGATCGAGGTGTGCGGCGAAGACTAGCTCTTCTTCCGCCAACTCCGAGCCCGCGATGCGCGCCACCACCACGTCCATGTAATAAGGCTCGAGCCCGGTCCCCGAGGCGCGGCCGTGCAGCACTACGCGCTGCCCCGACTCCAGCATCCCCCGCAATCGTTCGCCCTGGCGGTTGGTCAGATTGAACCCGAAGGTGACGTGCTCCAGCTCTTCCGGCAGCGGCCACATCCCGGTGTACGCCAGCATATCGGGGTATTCCTTGGCCCGGTCGTCGTCCAGGTAACAGACCACAGCGGCCGCGCCGTACTTGACCACCGCCAGCCGATGGACGCTCCCGCCATAGCCCGTCGCCAACACGAACTTCCCGCGCACATCCTTGCCCTCGTAGTCCGAGTCCCGGGTGCCCGAGCCCACCCAAACCAGCTCGGCCGTCACGTCGCCGGGGTTCGAGTAGGTGATGAGGCTCATGGCGACCTCGGGGTAGCCTACGATACGCGACTCGTACGGCTCCACCATCCGCAGTTCCGCGAAGTCGATGTCCCAGCCCGACGGCGCCTGCCAGGTCCCATAATGGATCTTCCCGTCCGATGGGTACGACTCGATCCACGCCTCGTCCTCGTCGAAACCGTAGGCGCGTAACTGCTCCAGCACGTACTGGGCTGCGTCTCGGTAACCCCGCGAGCCCTGGATGCGGTGGTGCCGCGTGATCTGGATGACGTGATCCTTGGCGATCTCGCCGCTCAACTCCTCGTGCAGCAGGCTTCGCCGACCCGCGTCGAGCAGCGGCGCGTAGTCTTGGGCCAGGGCGGCCGTACTCGCCATCACCGCAAAGATTAGGGACAACGTCACGTAACGAATCATCTCTCGCGCTCCCTGGTTACGGGGCTCGCACAAAACTCCCTCCAGTAGCCTACCCGAGCACCTCCCGCAGCGTCGCCAGCGACTGCTTCGCCTCCGCCTCGCTGAAGACGAGCGGCGGTCGGAAACGCAGCGAACGCGGGCCACACGGCAAGGAAGCGAACCCCCGGTCCCAGCAATCCTGGCGCACCTTGTCGCGCGTCGCTCCGTCGGGTAGATCGAAGGCGAGTACTAGGCCGAGGCCGCGTACGTTGGTGACCGCCGGGAGATCGGCCTGCAGTTCTTCTAATCCTTCCTTGAACATGGCTCCGACGCGCGCCGCGTTCTCCACCAGGCCGTCCTCTTGAATGATCTGCAGGTAGCGGGCGCAGCGCACCATGTCCACCAGGTTGCCACCCCAAGTCGAGTTTATGCGCGAAGAGACATGGAAGACGTTGTCCTTAACGTCATCGACGCGCCTCGTGCTCATGACGCCGCAAACCTGTGTCTTCTTTCCGAACGCGATGATATCGGGCGTCGCGCCGAAATGTTCATACGCCCACATCGTCCCGGTAACGCCCATGCCCGTCTGCACCTCGTCGAAGATAAACAGCGCGTCGTTATCGTCTGCATACTTGCGAAGACGCTGCATGAACTCCGGACGGAAGTGATTGTCACCGCCCTCACCCTGGATCGGCTCGATCAAGATCGCGGCTATCCCGTGCGGATCCTCTGCAAAGGCCGCTTCGATCTCCGCGTACGCCTTCGCCTCGGCCGCCGCGGCCTCCGCCTCGTTTATCGGGAAATGGATCGTCGGATTAGAGATGCGCGGCCAATCGAATTTCGGGAAATCTCGGGTCTTGGTCGGATCGGTGTTCGTCACCGAAAGTGTGTATCCGCTTCGCCCGTGGAACGCGTCGACGAAGTGCATGATCTTGTCGCCGCCCCCGTCGACCCCCTGCGCGCGATTCTTCTGACGCTTCCAGTCGAACGCCACCTTCATCGCGTTCTCGACAGCTAGCGCGCCACCGGCGATGAAGAACAGGTAGCGGAACTCATCCGGCACGGCGATCTCGCGGAAAGTCTTGACGAAGGCCGCGAACTCGCGCGAATAGATATCGCTGTTCGCCGGGTTGGCTAGCGCCGCAGTCATCAGCGAACGACGGAAACCTTCGTCTTCCAATTTCGGGTGGTTGTGACCGATCGGTAGGGTTGCGAAGTACCCGTAACAGTCCAGGTACTCTTTGCCTGCAAGTGCATCTACGATGACCGATCCGTGTGACTTCTGTAGATCGATCACGATGTGGAAGCCGTCCACCAGGATGTTCTCTTTCAGTATCGGAAAGACGGCGTCGGATGGTACGGTTATCTCAGACATCATATTCTCCAGTCGTATGTACTATCCCTTTCACCGGCGCGGGCCGGAACGACGAGGAGCTAGCGCGGGCGGAGGCGGCGGGGACGTAGAATGCCCCCGACCAGGCGTCGCCGGCACGGATATCGGGGTAGCGAGATCGGCTCGCGCGGGTCCCCGGGCGGGCCGGCAACCCTACCGCGCTAGTGGGTTAGTTGTTGGGGGGTGCAAAGATACCGGGCCGCGCCTCTCGGGGCAGGAGCTTCATGGGAGGCAGCGGGATGCCCGCGGCAGCGGCTGCGGATCGCTTCAGCATTGGCTTCCTTCCTCTGGACCAATTTACAGCCTCGCGGCTCCCGCGTCTAACAGCTCGGGGGGCCCGAAAGTGCAGTACTTCCGACGGACGTCCGGATGATTTAGGATAGTGGTGCGGGCACACTTGTTTACAAAACTGATTTTCCTCAGGAGGGTGAGACCATGCAGTCCAAGGTCGTACCCCGAAACGAGCACGCCGTCGACCGTATCCTGCGCATAATCGTGGGCATCGGCCTGCTGGCGGTAGCCTTCATCGGCCCGAAAACGCCCTGGGGATACCTGGGTATCCTACCGCTGCTGACCGGGGTTGCAGGATTCTGCCCGGGCTACAAGCTGTTCGGCTTCAGCACCTGTCCCGACGACAACTGCTGAGCGCGGCGACCGGCGGCTTTGCAAGGGTGGCGGCTAGGCCTCTCTGGGCAGGCCGCCGGTCACGCTGAGGATCCAGCGCATGCACTTGTGCCCGAGGTCGACCGGCCGGCAGAACATCATCGGGCAACCTCCCGGGATGACCTCGATCCCCTTCTCGCGGCAGTAATCGACGGCATTCTCCGAGACGCTACCCTGCCCGAAGGAGCGGTGCATCCAAACTCGCGGCACACCCAGATCAGCACATTCCCTTACAACCTCTTCTGTCACCGCCGGCCGAGTCGCGATCACGACACCATCGACGCCACCGGGCACCGACTTCAGGTCGGGGTAACAGTCATCGCCTTCCACCGTCTCCGCGTTCGGGTTGACCGGGAAGACCTCGTACCCAGATGCTCGCAACTTCCGATAGACGACATTTGCCGCCTCGTTTTTGTTGCGCGAAACACCGGCAACTGCGATGCGTTTCTGCGCCAGAAATGCCTCAACCGCCTTCTCCATGTTTACCACGCCGTCTCACTCCTTTGCTTGCTCGCGAACCTCGAGCCCGAAAACCCGTAACAGATTCGCGATCTCGGACGCGATCTCCGGCGAAACCGTTACCCACACCTCATCCAAACGCTCCACAGTCGCTTCCGTTAGAGCGCCTTTCAACAGTTCGGCGAAGCGGTCGGGTGCCAGCGACCCATGAACACACCCGAGCAGCGGCAGCGCGAGCGAGCCTAGCTGCCTCGCCTCCACCTCCCTCAGAACCTCGCGAAGCGCGCTCGCCACCCACTCCTCCCTCCAGGAGGGCGCCTCATCCAAGTCGTGGACGATGGCGTGAAGGCGGAGGGGATGACCGCCCCGGACGACCAGCGTGCCAGGGGCGGGCCCGATGCTCGCCGCGGCGTTCTCCAGCAACCGCTCCGGCTCCTCGTGGGTCTCGCGTGGCTGCGGATCTGCGCCGAGAACCAGGTGCGTGTCGTCTTCAATTACTTGCGCCTCGACCAGAAAGACGAGCGTCGCGCCGGGCGGCGCAGGGACGATCCTCAAGATGGGTCTCGCAGCCATACGTCAAGACAACCTAGACTAGGCACTTCGGCAGGTCCATATTGGAGCTTTCCTCGTCGATGAACGCAGTCGCGCGCCTGACGCGCAAGCAAATAAGGAGGAACTATGTCCGACGTGCCCCGCGGACGATTCGTCTGGTACGACCTGATGACCTCGGACCCCCAGGCCGCAAAGAGCTTCTATACAGAGCTGATCGGCTGGGGCACTGCCCCTTGGGAAGGCGGGCCAGCGCCCTACACGTTGTGGACCAATCGCGAGACGCCGATTGGCGGCGTCATGGACCTGCCGGAAGACGCCAAGGCCGCCGGCGCCCCGTCTCATTGGCTGGCCTACGTCGATGTGGCCGACACAGAGGCCACCGCGACGAAGGCGAAGGAACTGGGTGGACGGGTGCTGCACGGTCCCGTCACGATCCCGACGGTCGGTAGCTTTGCCGTGCTGGCCGACCCGCAGGGCGCGGTGTTCGCCGTCTTCACATCCAGGGAGCAAACGCCGGCCAGGGAAGGACCGCCAGAGAAAGGTGAGTTCTCATGGCACGAGCTGGCGACCTCGGACCACAAAGCGGCTCTGGGCTTTTACAGCGAGCTCTTCGGTTGGGAGAAGACTGACGCCAGCGACATGGGCGAAATGGGCACCTATCAGATGTACGGCGTGGGCGGCATGCCGTTGGGCGGCATGTTCAACAAACCGGCCGAGATGCCCGGACCGCCGTTCTGGCTCTTTTATACGACTGTTGCCGACGTCCACGCCTCCGCCGAGAAGGTGAAGGAATTGGGCGGCCAGGTCCTCAACGGACCGACGGAAGTGCCGGGCGGCGATTGGATCGCGCAGTGCATGGATCCGCAGGGGGCGGCCTTCGCGATCCACTCGGTCAAAAAAGAGTAACACGCGCCCTGAGAGCGAGTCGAGGGCATCGGGCCGGCCGATGCCCTCGACTTTTGCCGACACGTACTCTCCCTCAGCACCGAGGGCGGAATGACAACCCGCTGCCGCTACTGGATGTGTCTCGTGCTGGCCTTCCTCGTGTCCGCCTCCGGATGCACCCGCCCCACCGCCCAACCCCCCAACTTCGTCTTCTTCCTCATCGATGACCTCGGCTGGACCGATACCGGTGTCTATGGAAGTGCTTTCTACGAGACGCCGAACATCGATCGCCTGGCCCGCGAGGGCGTCCGCTTTACCCAGTTCTATTCGGCCAGTCCGGTCTGTACTCCGACCCGGGCGAGCATCATGACAGGCAAGGACCCGGCGCGTCTCAATATCACCAACTGGATCGGCGGCGAGGGTCGTGGCCTGCTGATTCAGGCCGAGTACCTGCGGCAGTTGCCCCTGGAAGAGGTCACGCTCGGTGAAGCGTTCAAGGAGGCCGGCTACGCCACGGGGTACATCGGCAAGTGGCATCTGGGCTCAGAAGGATTCCTGCCGCCAAACCAGGGGTTCGACTACTCTTTCGCCGTAAACCACGCCGGCCAGCCCGGATCATACTTCTACCCGTACGAGAACCCGAACTGGCCGGTGACCAACGTTCCCGACCTCGAAGACGACGAGGAGGGCGACTACCTGACCGATCGGCTCACCGACGCGGCGCTGCAATTCATCGAGGCGCAGAGCGACACCACCTTCTTTCTCGTTTTCTCGCACTACGCCGTCCACACACCGCTGCAGTCCAAAGAAGAGCTTACCGCCAAGTACGAAGCCAAAGCGCAGGGCCTGGCCGCCACGAACGCGCCGGCGTTTCTCCCCGAGGGCGCGAATGCGACCACCAAACAGCGTCAGGACGACGCGGTCTACGCGGCGATGCTCGAGAGCACCGACCAGAGCGTCGGCCGGGTTCTGGCGCTGCTCGACAGTCTGGAGCTCACCGACCACACGGTCGTGGTCTTCGTCTCGGACAATGGCGGCTTGACCACGCTGAGGCGAAGCCCCGGCATACCCACGTCGGTTCTACCGCTGCGGGCCGGGAAGGGCTGGCTCTACGAGGGTGGAGTCCGCGTACCGCTGATCATCAGATGGCCCGGTGCCGTCGAGGACGGCCGCGTGATCGACCAGCCGGCGATCACGATGGACCTCTACCCCACACTGCTGGAGATCGCCGGACTACAGTCCAAGCCGGACCAGCATCTCGACGGATGGAGCCTGGTACCCCTCATGCTCGGCAGACGTCACTTCGATCGCGCGTTTTTCTTCCATTTCCCCCACTACCACGGGTCAGGCAACAGGCCGTCCGGCGCCGCACGGATCGGCGACTACAAGCTACTCGAGTGGTTCGAGGACGGTAAGATTGAGCTCTACGACTTGAGCGCCGATATCGGCGAGTCGCGTGACCTGGCCGGGGAGAGTCCCGAGCTCGCCGGTGAGCTGCACGAGATTCTCGAGGGTTGGCGTCAGAGTGTCGGCGCCCGGATGCCCAAGCCAAACCCCGAGTGGAGACCTAACTAGGCGAATCCTCGGCGACGGGACTCATCCGCAGCCAATCCGGCAGATCGGCGGACGGCGGTCGCTTTCCGTAGAACAGGTCGTCCAGCTTGATCGCCAACCCCCGAAACAGGGATGAGTTGCGCACTGCCAGACGCACGAGATTGTGCAGCAGGTTATCCGCGTGTGAGTAGGGACACACGGAAACGCAACGCCCGCAGTCGGTGCCCATCTGGCACCACAGAGTGAAGCAGGCCTCCTGATCGATCTGCCAGCGCCTCACCCCGTCGATCATCTCGCGGTCGCCTGACGGGATCGCTTGGGCCGGGCAGATCTCCGCGCATTTCCTACAGCGCGCACAAAAGTCGATCATCGTGTAGTCGAAGCTTCGTTCATCGGCCACCAGCGGCATCTCAGTGGTGACGACGGCGAGCCGCACACGCGGGCCCAGCTCCGGAGTCATCAGCAGACCCATCCGACCGATCTCGCCCAGACCGGCGTCCCGGGCGACCAGCGGGCATACGACACGATAGTTGCCATCCACGTGCGCCCTTGCCGAGTAGCCCAGGCCTCGGATCAGCTTCGCGATCTGAATCGCGATGGCACCTGTGGCCAGGTACTGCTGGTACGACTCCATCACGATGGAGGCCTTGGGAGCGCCGGCGACCATCTCTTTCGACATCTCGGTCGTGAACGCGATGGCGTAGTCGTGATTCAGCTCGACCGGCCGCCCATACTGATCGCCGCGCCCGACCGTGCTGTACATGTGATAGTCTCTTAGCTCCGTTACCCCGACCGAGATCGCTCCCAGCTTGAGCGCCCAGCCTCTGATGAACTCCGTCGCCTCCGCCGGGTCCTTTGCTGTACGCTTGCTCGCGACCTCTCCTTCCGCGAGCGGCCTCAGGTACTCGACCGTAGCCTCCGTCGCTTCGGCGGCCGCGTACGCGTACGGGTCATACATCGTCGACCCCTCCGCCAGCAGGCCCGGCAACGCTCTGAACTCATCGTCCCCTGCCCGCTTTTCCGGATTCGCCGCGTAGTACTCCTCGAACCGCGCGCTGCCCGGCTCCAGCAGGTTCCTCGAGAACATGATATCACGCTCGTCGATGCGGTTCCTCGGCGTGTCGTCCTCGGTGATGCGCTTCTTACCTGATGGGATCGCCAGCGCCAGCGCGGCGGCTCCGGTCAACAACAGGAGCCCTGCACTGACAGCCGTCTTTCCTTCCAGATCGGAGAGCCCTAGCAGCAGATAGGGAGCCGAGAGGACTACGGCGAGGGCAGAAGAAACGAAGACGGCGCGCGGCTCGTTCTCACGCGCTGAGACCAGCGCAGCATAGGCCAGAGCTATGCAGAATCCCAAGCCGACCGCGACTGTGAGGGGATCGAGAACGGTGAGCGTCCAGCCCGGCATCTCAGCAGCTGTGCAGCGGCTGGTACAGCTCTACGCGGTTGCCGTCCAGATCGCGGATCCAAGCGAAGCGACCATAGTCGTATTCCTCGCGCTTTATCGGCTCGACGCCTTTTGTCGCCAGATGCTCCAGGACCGCATCGATGTCACGCACCCGCAGGTTCACCATGAACGGCTGGTCCCCGTACATGTCATCCGGTTCGGCGCCGCCACCGCGCTTGGGCAGTTCCACCTTCGCCTGCATGATCGAGAACGTGGTATCGAGCTTCCGCGAGTGATCTTCAGGGTCGAGACCCCAGTACATTATGTAGAAGGCTTCGCCCGACCCCTCGAACTCCATCCCGAGGTGGTGGCGGTACCAGTCCACAAGCCGCTGCGCATCGCTCGAAAACACGAACGCGCCACCAACTCCGTCGATCATACCCACCTCCGTTCGCTTACTCTTCCCAGCTCTCGATAAAACGCCGCTCGCCGGACTCGTGCTCATCGACCAACGCCTGGAAGATGGCACGCAACTGTTCGATCGGCGGCGTTCCTATGATCATCCTGTTGTTGACGATCATCGTCGGCGTCGACCTGATCCCATACGAGAAGCGCTCATGCGTCTTCTCGTACTCGCGTCCGGTCTGGATCATCCGGTCGACCAGCGCGATCGTCGCCGAGTCGCTGAGCGCCGCCTCGACATCGAAGCGCCGAGCCAGTTCGGCGCGCCACTCGGCCTGGCGGCGCGCCAGCCGGAAGTTCTCGAAGATCTCGTCGTGGATCGCCACGAATTTGTCCGGATCGTACGCCGCCATGTAGGAGACATCGCAGGCGCCGGGGTGCAGGTCCTTTTCTACAACGTCGTTGCACCGCGCCTCGAGCGGGAACATCTGGAAAGCGATGTTGATCTTTCCCTCGAACTCGGCCTTCAGCTCTTTCAACTGGTTGTAGAGTATTAGACAGTCAGAGCACAGTAGATCACCGTACTCGACGATCCGGATCGGTGCATCCTCGAAGTTTTCAGTCGACTTCACCGTCCAGAACGGCGAGATGAAGCTCGGCCATTGCACAGTTTCCAGGTTGTAGAACTCCTTCACCGCACGCGCCGCGACACCACCCGATTGCGCCAGCCGCCTCGCATCGGTGTAGAACGTGAAGCCGTAGGCCCCTAACAGTCCCAGTACAGCGAAAGTCGCCAGTAGCTTGACCGACGGACGGAACCAGCCAGCCAGAAATCCCCCCTCCTTGTCGACACCGTACCTCCAGAACAGGAAGAAGCTGACCAATGAGAACACGTAGAAGCCGCTACACAGCAGGCAGAGACTGCCCATGAAGAAGACTGCATAGATAAAGAGGACGACCACGCCGACCGCGTTGACCAGCGAGATCATCTTGTTGGTTCTCTCGAAGCTCAGCGATGGCAGAACCACGCCCAGCGCGACCAGCACTCCGACCACCAGGCCGAAGTAGCCGAGCGGCACACCCGCAATCGCAGAGATAGCGGCGTAGGCCGAGCTGTCACAGTTGAAGAATGCGCTGATGTCGCAGAACGAGCCCTCGAAGATCGACTCCGGATAGTTGGCGGAATAGTAGTGTTCGATGGTCATTATGGAGAAGACGGCCATGCCTATGCCGGACAAGAAGCTGAGAACCCGCGGTAGTGTGCTCCCACCCATAGTCAGTGACTGCCGCATCTATTCCTCCTCTAAGTTGTCATAGTCGAACAGGTGATGGAGCTTTTGTGGTATCTCGCGCCCGATCGCCTGACTGTCGCTCGGTCTCTGGTACGTCGGGTTGCCGAAGGCAACGACCAGCACCACCACCACTTGTAGTGCGATGAACGACGCCGCCAGCGCTTGCCGCCAACGCTTTTTGCCCAGCAGATTGGCCTCGAGCCACGACGCCACCGGTATACAGGCGGCGGGCAGCGCGATCACCAGGTGCCAACCCTGTACCGGCGTCGGCGCGATGATCGCAACGATGCCGATGGCGACCAAAGTCGACAGGGCATAATGCCAGACCCATTCCCGGCTATCGGCACTCCGTTCGCCGGCCGTTCCCGAGCGGCGAAAGTACAGCCACGAGGCGATAACCGAAACCACGATCGAGGCCAGCGCCAGGGCCGCCACGACAGCCACCACCACGTCTAGGCCGCCCTCGGCGGCGCCGGCGGCTCTGCGTATCCCGCGGCCGATGTCCGGCGAGCCGAGGCGAAACCAGTACAGCGTGCCCTTCAGAAGGTTTGTCACCTCGAGGGCGACAGGCGGAAGGTGCTCCCACCTGTGCGGCGCCAGCCGCGGCAGCTCATCCCGCAGGAACGCCAGTAGCGTGGGAATGAGTGTCAGCGACCCCACAGCGACGCCGGCGACCGCTCCCCAGAGGTTCAACCGCACCTTCCTCTTCCCCAAGAGAACCCCTGTGGCAACGACCAGTACCAAGAACGACGCATGGATCTGCATCGTGAGTACCAGGGTCGCTGCGAGAACGGCGCTGGCCAGCGCTCGTCCTTCGTCCCGTAGCCGATACAGACAGGACAGGTGGATCGCCGCCGGCAGGAACACGAACCCTGGCTCCCACAGGAAGCCCGCGTGGTAGAGCCGCCAGGGCGAGAGCCAGTAGACGGCGAGGAAGAAGACGGTCGAGGCCGACCCGAGTGCCCGCCTCAGAGTGAACGCTAGGACGGCAACGGCGACGAAATGCGAGATCCCGATGAGCAGAGCGGGCGCCCGATAGTCGGGGTAGACCTCTAGCGGGACCCCTACCAGCAATTGCAGGAACGACCCGGGAATCTGGCCGCTGCCACTCATGGTCTTGGCGAACGGAGACAGGCGGCCGGTTTCCACGAACCCGGCACCCAGCTCCAACAACGTTATCTGGTCTTCGCTCACCCAGCCCCTGGACCACAGATAGACCTGCAGCAGGGCACCGAGGGCGAAGACCGCCACCGCCGCGACCCGTAGCCTCCGCTGGTTGTCGATAGCTTCCCGACGCGTTTCCATTAGACCCTGGCTGGCGAATAATTCCGGGCAAGATAGGCCTGACCTCGAGTTCGGGCTAGAAATGCTCTTTTGCAGGACGCCACGCCCGGATAGGTTGTGGGACCGTACACCCAAAAGAGACGAACACCGCCCCCAGGGGGGATCAATGGCAAATCACGAACCGCACAAGATCAAAACCGTACGCCTGTTGTCCTGGCCAAAGATCGACGAGCGCAAGAAGTACCTCGCCGAAGCCGACTTCAACGTCTGGAACCTGACGCCCGGGCAGGTCACGTTCGACATGTGCTCGCTGGGCACCAACGCACTCAGCCAGGAGCAGCTGGCCGGCCAGTTCATCGGCGACGAGGCCTACGCCGGCTCCCGGAATTTCGAGGCGCTCGAGACGGCGGTTCGCGAAGTGCTCGGTCATACGTATGTGTGTCCCACACACAACAACCTGGGCTCGGTCAAGCTGATCGTTACGACCATGGTGCCGCTGGGATCTGTCGTGCCCAGCAACGCCCGCACCAAACTGGATGTATTGGACCCTCTCGGCATCCAGTACCCCGACACGCGGGACCGCGAGCAGCCCGTCTTCACTGGGAACGTGGACCTGGGTAAGCTGGAGCAGATCCTCAAGGCACATAGCGTTGCGTTCGTCGGCATCCAGGCCTTCGCCGACGGGCAGCACCCGTTCAGCCTCGAGAACCTGCGCGGCGTCCGCGCCCTCGCCGACAAGTATGGCAAGCGGTTGATCTGTGACGGCTCGCGCGTCATCGAGAACGCCTGGTACATACAGCGGCACGAGCCGGGCCAGGCCGACCGCTCGATCGCCGACCTCGTGAAGCAGATCGCCAAGACCTGCCACATCTTCTTGATGGACGGCGCCCAGGATCCCAAGTGCAACACCGGCGGCATCATCGTTACCGACAACCCGGACGACCACGAGAAGCTCATGAACGAGGTCGTCGTCTTCGAGGGACTGCACACCTACGGCGGTATGGCCGGCCGCACCATGGAGGTCCTCGCCCGCGGCATCCTGGAGATGTGCGACGAGGACGAGGTGCACTGGGACATGTATCAGACCGAGCGCTTCACGCAGCGGCTGCGCGACGGCGGCGTGCCGCTCGAGCGCGGCTGCGACGGCGCCTACATCATGGCCGACAAGTTCCTGCCTCACGTGAAAGTGCACCAGCAGGACACCCTCTCCGCCGCCCTCTACCTGATGTCGGGTGTGCGAGCTACCGCGCCGGGGTTGGTCGGTCGCGACAACCTGCTGCCGGTGCAGCTCCCGCGTCAGGCGATGACCACCGACCAGCTCGATCAGGTGGCCGACGCCATCATCAGCCTCTTCGCACAGCGCGATAAGATCACGGGACTGCAGGCGACGATCATCGGCAGCTGGCGTGACCAGATGCAATACACATGGGTCTATCCGACACTCGAGCCATTTTCCTTTGACACGTTCCCCTACACGATCCACACGATCGAGAAGGTAGGCGCCCTCACACGCGGCCAGCGCGAGAAGGCCATACGCGCCGCAGGTTACAACACGTTCCTGTTGCGCTCGGCCGACGTCGCGATCGACCTGCTCACCGACTCGGGCACATCGGCGATGAGCACCGACCAGTGGGCCGCCTACGAGGGCGTGCGCGCCAGCACGACCATGAGCGCCGAATACCGCCGCCTGGTCGAAGTCCTCCAGGACGTTACCGGCTACGATCACATCATCCCCACGCACCAGGGGCGAGCCGCCGAGCACATCCTCAGCCAGATCTGCATCAAGGAAGGCCAGTTGGTGCCGGGCAACATGTACTTCACGACCACGAAGCTGCACCAGGAGATGGCCGGCGGTGTTTTCGTCGACGTCATCGTCGATGATGCCCACGACCCCGAGAGCGAGTTCCAATGGAAAGGGAACATCGACCTCGACAAGCTCAGAGCGCTGGTCGACAAGCACGGCGCCCAGAAGATCGCTTATATCTCGTTCGAGCATTCCGTCAACATGGCCGGCGGCCAGCCCGCGAGCATGGACAACATGAAGGAGGTGTACGAGTACTGCAGTTCGGTGGGCATCCCGGTCTTCTTCGACGCCACCCGCTTCGCCGAAAATGCCTACATGATCCAGAGCCGTGATGCCCGTTATCACGACACCAAGACCAAAGACATCATCGGCGAGATGATGCTCTACGGCGACGGCTGCACGGTCAGCGGCAAGAAGGACTTCCTGATCAACATCGGCGGCGTGCTCTGCTTCCGCGAGAACGCGGACCTGGCCCAGAAAGCCCAAGAGCTGCTGCGCATCTACGAGGGCAATATCTCCGACGGCGGCCTGTCCACCGCGGACCTGGCAGCCATCGCACGCGGCATAGAAGAAATGGTCGACGACCGCTACATCCGCTCGCGCGTTGAGCAGACCCAGTATTTGGGCCGGCTGCTGCTCGAGTTGGGCATCCCAATCGTCACGCCCCCGGGCAGCCATGCCATCTTCCTCGACGCCAAGCGCTTCCTGCCCCACATCGACCAGGACGAGTTCCCCGCCCAGCGACTGGCGGCGGAGATATACGTCGAGACCGGTGTGCGCGCGATGGAGCGC
>JBDHJU010000016.1:0-53283 GCA_039586755.1 Gemmatimonadota bacterium
CGTTCGCCGAATTCGACGCACTGGTCCAGGAGCTCGAACAGGGGCTCGAGCGGGCCCGAGCGCCCGACCGGGCCGAGGAGGCCCCGCGGCGGAGGCGCAGCTGGAAAGCGAGGCTGACGCTGTGGGGCGTTCGGGCGCTCCTGGTCAGCGCGGCGCTGGTGCTGCCGTTCTACCTGCTGGTCGGCTCGTCGGTCTTCTTCTACCGGAACTACGGGGTGCCCACCTGGCCCGCGCTGCTGGCTGGGGTGCTGCTGACGGTCCTGGTGCTGCTGCTTTACTCGGCCTGGATCACGAAGCGGGTGTCGGGCAAGATCAAAATGCCGGGTTTCTTGCCCAAGACGCTGCTGGCGGTGGTGGGGGCGTACTGTCTTTACCTGCTGATCTACATCTCGAGCATGAACGTGAAGGGCGGGGTCGAGGATACCTACCATTCGTTGCATCCGCTGCTACGACTTGCCACGAGCACCTTCATCCTAGTAGATAGCGATCTGGTAGTCACCGACATGGAGAGGCAGCCGGAAGACTACGCCCGGATGGGGCTGCCGCTGTACGAGCATTCGCTGCACTTCGAGCAGGCGGACGGTTACGCCCACGCGGTGGATCTGCGTACGGCGGGGCGCAGTGGGTGGCGGAACTTCCTCATGCAGGCGTACTTCCGGGCGATGGGCTTCAGAACTGTCAGGCACGTGGGAACGGCGGATCACCTGCACGTTTCGCTGCCCGTGCCCTGACACCCCCCGGGGAGAACGAGCCGCACCGGCTCGAGGGAAGGAATCCGAACATGGAAGAGTTGCTGCGTGGTTGGGACGGCGAGCACGTGGTGATGCGTTACGACGGCGAGGCGGATGCCTGGATCTTCATCGCCATCCACTCGACGCGGTTGGGCAACGCCTCGGGCGGTACGCGGATGAAGGTATACCCGAAGCCGAGGGATGGCCTGCGGGACGCGCTGCGGCTGGCCGAGGGGATGACCTACAAGTGGGCGGGAGTCGATTTCCCCATGGGCGGTGGCAAGGGCGTGATAGCCCTGTCGCGGCCGCTGGGCTCGCCGGAACGCGACCGGCTGCTGGAGCGCTACGGCGAGCTGGTAGAGACGCTGGCCGGCGGATTCAGCACCGGGGCGGACCTCGGGGTGGGGCCGGATCTGGTGCAGGTAATCGGCCGAGAGACGACCCACGTGTTCGGCACGCGGATCGCCGGCGATCCGGGGCCCTGGACGGCGCTGGGCGTGTTCACGGCCATCGAGGCGGTGGCGGAGGAGCTCTACGGCAGCTCGGACCTGAGCGGCCGGACGGTTCTGGTTCAAGGGGTGGGTGACGTGGGCGTCCCGCTCGCCAAGCGGCTCTGGGACGCGGGTGCCAAGCTGAAGCTGGCTGACCTCGACACCAAACAGGCGGCGGGCGTCGCCGAGGAGCTGGACGTGGCGGCGGTGGATGCGGAGGCCGTGTACGACGAGCCGTGCGACATCTTCGCGCCGTGCGCGGTGGGGGCGGTGCTCAACTCGGAGACGATCGCCAGGCTCGCCTGCAAGGCCATCGCCGGGGCGGCGAACAACCAGCTCGAGGTGGCGGAGGACGCCGAGCGGCTCCAAGAGCGGGGCATCCTCTACGCGCCTGACTTCATCTGCAACTCGGGCGGCGCCATCGCGCTCTGTGGGCTCGAGGCGCTGAGCATGACGGACGACTACGTGGCAGCCAAGATCCTGTCGATCCGCGACACGTTGAAGGTGATCTTCAAGGAGGCGCGGGAGAACAAAGAGTCGCCGCTCCACGCGGCTGAGCGCCTGGCGCGACGCGTCCTGGAGCGCGGCCCGGCTTAGACCGCTCTAACCGGCGCGCCTGACGGGGATCTCGACCCGGGTGCGCTCCCACTCGAGTATGACATTGGCGTCGCCGCCCTCTGCCGCCGCGGCGCGGATCGTGAAGGTCTCGACGAACTCGGCCGACGCGCCGGCGGACACGGACGCGCGGCCGATCTCCTGAGCGGCGACTTCGCCCGTGTAGTACCGCGTGTGTCCCCACTGTGTCGTCGAGCCGTTCACCACGACTTCCCACTCGGTCTCCCCGGGCACCGTGTACAGCGAGTAGCTGCCAGGCTCGACCCGGATGCCGGCGATCTCCAACGTAATTGGCGTGTGGACCATCGTCGCCTCGTTGGCGCCCGTCCGCCACAGCTCGCCGTAGGGCACCAGACCGCCCATGACCTCGCGCCCGCGGGCCGACGGCCGGCCGTAGCAGACCTTCACCGGGCTTCCCTGAACGCTGAAGCTCAGCGAGTCGAGGGGGCTCTGGCGCTCGGCCAGCGGCAGACGCTCGGTGTTCATGACGACGCAGGCGACTTCTTCCTGCAGGGTAATAGCCGGTGCCGTCGAGCCCAAGCAGGGAACGATCGAGACGAAGGCGACGGGCAGGAGCACGAGGATGCTGAGGCTTCTCATGTTCTCTCCAGATGGTTGGGTACGGAGATGGGCACGAAAGGGGACAAGATAGTCGGGAGGGCCGAGCGCGGTAGGGCAGGGATTGTGTCTTGTGCGTGGCCCGGTACTTGCCCCAGCGGGCCGGGCGAGCCAAGCTACCAGCGAATCAAAAATGTCTAACCTCGAGCCGAGTAGAGGGACTACCATGGCAAGCGCTCTCTTCACGACACCGATACCCGATAACGAGCCGGTTCTCGATTACGCGCCGGGCACACCGGAGCGAGAGAGCCTGAAGAAGAAGCTGGACGAGCTGGCTGGCGGGCAGATCGATATCCCGCTGATTATCGACGGCCAGGAGGTGCGGACCGGCGATACGTCCAACTACGTCATGCCCCACGACTATGGGCACGTGCTGGCCACCTGGCACAAGGGCGGGCCCAAGGAGATCGCCGCGGCGATAGAGTCTTCCCAGCGGGCCTGGAAGGACTGGTCGCGCTGGCCCTGGGAGGAAAGGGCGGCGGTCTTGCTCAAGGCGGCGGACCTCTTGGCGGGACCATGGCGCGACACGGTGAACGCGTCGACGATGCTGGGTCAGAGCAAGACGGCGCACCAGGCGGAGATCGATGCGGCCTGCGAGCTCATCGACTTCTGGCGCTTCAACTGCCACTTCGCCGAGGAGATCTACTCGGAGCAGCCGATGTCGGGGCCCGGCGTGTGGAACCGCATCGAGCAGCGGCCGCTGGAAGGTTTCGTCTACGCGATCACACCGTTCAACTTCACCTCGATCGGGGGCAATCTGCCCACGGCGCCGGCGCTGATGGGCGGCGTCTCGCTCTGGAAGCCGTCCCGCACATCGATCTACTCGAACTACTTCGTCATGAAGGTGCTGCAGGAGGCGGGGCTGCCCGACGGGGTGATCAACTTCGTTATCGGCGACTCGGCGGCGCTGACCGACGTGATCCTGCCGAGCCCGCATTTCGCCGGGATCCACTACACGGGCTCGACGGAAGTCTTCCTGATGCTGTGGCAGAAGATGTCGGAGAACCTGCGCCTCTATAACAACTACCCGCGGATCGTCGGCGAGACGGGTGGCAAGGACTTCATCGTGGCACACGCCAGCGCCGACGTCCCGGCGCTCGTCACGGCCATGGTGCGCGGCGCCTTCGAGTACCAGGGCCAGAAGTGCAGCGCCGCGTCGCGGGCCTACATCCCCGAGTCGCTGTGGCCGGAGGTGAAGGAACAGGTCGTCGAGATGGTGAACAGCATCAAGATGGGCGACCCGCGGGACTTCCGGAACTTCATGTGCGCGGTCATCGACAAGAACGCCTTCGGCAGCATCAGCGAGTACATCGACGAGGCGAAGGCGTCGAGCGACATGGAGATCCTCGTGGGTGGCGGCTACGATGACAAGAAGGGCTACTTCATCGAGCCCACCATCGTCGTCAGCTCGGACCCGAGGTCGCGGCTCATGTGCGAGGAAATCTTCGGGCCGGTCCTCACACTCCACGTCTACAAAGACTCCGATTGGAAACAGATGCTCGAGATGTGTGACGTCACGTCGGACTACGCTCTCACCGGCGCGATCTTCGCCCGCGACCGGGCGGCCATCGCCGAGGCCGACGACGTGCTCCGCTACACGGCGGGCAACTACTACATCAACGACAAGCCGACGGGCGCGGTGGTCGGTCAGCAACCGTTCGGCGGCGGCCGGGCCAGCGGCACCAACGATAAAGCGGGTTCGGCGATCAACCTGATGCGCTGGGTGTCGCCGCGTACGATCAAGGAGACCTTCGTGCCGCCAACGGATTACACCTACCCGTACATGGGCGGGAAGTAGCACCGCTCGACCCGGTCCGTCTCCCCAGCGCCATCGCCATCCCCATCCCCATCGTCATCGATGGCGATGGCGATGGGGATGGCGAGGCGGAGGGATGGACTACCGCACAACCATTCTAGGCTTCTATGCGACAGAGGGATGAGATGGGGAGGGAAACGTACTCCGAGGTCCCCGACCGCGGGCTGGCGGAAGCGCTGCTGGAGCGCGGGGACGAGAAGGCGTTCCGGGAGCTCTACCGGCGCCACACGCCGCGGCTCACGTGGTTGCGGGCGGCCCAGTACCTCGACCGGTTCCGCTGGGAATCGAGCCTCTCGACCTGGCTGAGCGGGATCGGGCTCAACGTCTGCCGCGACCTGTGGCGGAAGCGGAACGGGCGCGACCTGGAATGGAACGGGTCGGCCGAACCGCCGGTGCTGGCCCCGCGGACGGACGAGCGGATCGACCTGGAGCGAGCGATAACGCTGCTGCCGGTGGGGTATCGGACGGTGCTGATCCTCCACGACCTGGAGGGTTTCACGCACGACGAGATCGGCGAGCAGTTGGGGATCGCGGCAGGAACCTCGAAGAGTCAACTCTCCTGCGCCCGACGAGCGGTGCGGGCGATGCTGAACCCGGAGCCGAGAAGGATGGATGGTAGAGATGCATGAGAATCAGAACGGACTGACACCGGCAGAGCGCGAGGCTTTCGACTCGCTACCCAGGGAGCAAATGCCGTCGAGGATTCTGGAGGAGCGGACGGTGCGGGCGCTCAAGAAGCAGGGGATCATCCGCTCGCGACCGGTCCTCACCGGCGCGCGGCTGCCGTGGCTGGCGGCGGGTATCGCTGCGGCGCTGGCCCTCTTCGTGAGCGGCCTGGCGGTGGGGCAGGCGATGGGCGTGCGCCAGACTGCCGATGCCCTGGCCGGGGTCTACACCCGACCTGCGGACCTTGCCGCGGCCCGGGTGCAGAGCACCGGGTCGGCGCACCGCGAGGCGCTGGCGGCCCTGGTGACGGCCACCGGGGGCGCCGAGCCGCAAGAGGTCCAGCAGGCGCGGGAGGTGGCGCTGGCGGCGTTCTGGGCGGCGGCTAACGAGATCGTGCGGCTGGCCCCCGACGACCCGGTCTCGCTGCGGATCCTGCAGGAGGCGGAACGCAGCACCGGCGACCGCAGGGCGGGTGCCGCGGACGACACGACGAGCGTGGTCTGGTTCTAGTTCACTGCGATCGAGATGCCGATCGTGCAGGATAGGAGTCTGGTCAGATGAGAAACAGAGTGATCGCGACTGTAACGCTGTGCGTCGGCCTGCTGGCTGGGCTGGCGGCGGACGTGGCGGCTCAGGACGTCGTGTTGAGGCGCGGAGTGCCAGTACCACAGGCTTGCCCGGAAGGCCAGGTCGTGCGAGGCGACCTGGGGATCGGCGGCCTCGAGTGCAACTGTAGCTTCTACATCGGTGAGGAAGGCGAGCGGGTTTGGCGGTTCCGCTCCGAGCCGGTGATCCTCGGGGTGCGCGAGGGCGGCCCCGCTGATGGGAAGCTCAGAGAGGGTGACGCGATCAACGCGATCGACGGCCTGCTGATCACGACCGGGGAAGCGGGGCGGCGCTATGCCAACCCGGAGCCCGGCGAGAGGGTGACGCTGACGGTCCGTCGCGGTGAGCGACTCGCCATGATCCGGATCGATGTGGGCACACAGTGCGAGCGCGTGGTGGAGGGGCCGGAGTGGCACGTGCTGATCGAGCCGGAAGAAGTGGTCGTGGCGCCCGAGCCGACCGTCGCCGTTCCAGTGGAGCCCGAGATCGTCGCCGTTGAATTGGAGCCCGCGGTGGTCTTGGAGGTCGAGCCGATCGAGCTGGTGGAAGCGGAGCCCCTGGTCCTCGTGGCGCCACACATCAACATCGTGACGCGCCCCGTTTTCCCAGGCGGCTGGTTCGGCTTCGGCATCAGCTGCAATTGCTCCGTTCACCGGGGAGAGTCGGGAAGGCCGCCGGTCTGGAAGTTCAACGAACTCCCAGAGATCTTCTCGGTCGAGCCGGGGAGTCCGGCGGATCATGGCGGGCTGCAGCGCGGCGACGTGCTGGTCGAGATCGACGGCGTCTCGCTCACCGACGAAGAAGGTGGACGCCGTTTCGGCGCCGTGACGGGCGGCCAGACGGTGACGTTCATGTACCGGCGCGGCGGCACCGTGCGCGAGGTTACCCTCACCGCGAACGAGCGGGCCGAGCCACATCTCCAGCAATACGAAGAGCTCGAGTACGCAGAGGTACTGGGGGAGATTCAGGAGCAGCAGTTGCGGCAGCAATTGGTGACGGAACTGCTGCTCTCGGAAGCGCAAGAGATCGAGTTCGCCGACCAGCTGTCGGAGCTCTTGATGGAGGAAGGCGATACGCTTCTGGAGGAGGAGCTGGCGCTGAGCGAGCTTTTGGCCCGAAGGGCCGAGATGCAGCAACAGGCGCAGCAGAACCTCGAGCGCTTGATGATCGAGATGGCCGAGGTGCCGATGGCCGACGCGCCGGTGCCCGATCAACTTCGCTTCACCGGTAGCATGGGCGATGTGGACATCGAAGTGCGGGGCGGCAGCTCGGTGATCGCGACCGTCATCGAGGAGGGGCACGAGATCGTGATCGTGACCCGGGACGCTCGGATCAAGATCAAGCGGTCGAAGTGAGCTCGCGTGTATTTCAGTCCGGGGCGCTCTCGCTGAGTCGCCGGAGCGCCCCTCTTCACTCCTCCTGCTCGCGCTCGTAATCGTAATCCTAATCCTAGTCGTACTCCTCGTCGTAATCGTCATCGTGCGAGGGTGAAGTCAGCCGCGAGTACGATTACGAGCACGAGCAGGAACGAGGAGGCCCTCAGCGCTGGCGCGGGGCGGGGGCCTCGGGCATATTATTTTGGCAAGAGTAAACCGGCGTTTACGTGGGAGGAGGCCTGCGATGCAGCAGTGTCCGATGTGCGGGGATAAGGCCGCCGAGGCGCGTTATTACCGGCTCAACCGACTGACCGAGACGATCGAGCATCTGTGTCGCCCCTGCTGGCTGACACTGCGGAAGGCTGAGAAGGACGAGTGGGAGTACTTCCGTGGTGCCGCCAAGCTGTTCTTCTACTACACGATATTGCCGGTGGTGATCACGGCGCTTCTCGTCTGGGTGCTCGCGGTGATTCTGTTTTGAAGACTTGCAGGCATTGTGACGCGGTCATTCCCGACTACGCCCATCGCTGCCCGCACTGCCGGGCCGCGCATCCGCGGGGCGGCTGGGCGTTCCAAGCGTTCCTCATCGTCGTGGTGACGGCCACGGCGCTGGCGGCACTGCTGTTGGGTTGAGTAGGTCCGGCGCCCTAGAAGGGGGCAGGCCCTTTCGGTTTCTTGTAGCGCGGGCTTGCCCGATCGAGAAAACGCTGTAACTCGGAGTCGCTGAACTCGTAAGGGTCCTGGCTGTGTTTGTGGGCGGGCAGGGGAACGACCTGCTCGTCGCCCTGTCCGGCGTGGACGGGCCGGAAGACCAGTTCAGAGCGGCCGTGCTCGCGCTCGACGATCCAAGGTTGACCGGAGCGGTCGGTAAACTTTCGAGCCATGACCTAAACTTGGAATTCCAAAGCTAGAGAGACAAGAGGTGCGACAGGTGGCGGAGGAGAGAGTATTCACGGACAAGACGGGACAACGCTGGCGCGTGTCGTACGCCGAAGGTGGCGCGCGCGGCATGCTGACCATGAAGAACATCGTGTTCGAAGCGCTGAACGGAGACGAAGCGAGCGACGAGCGTTACCTGACGGTCCACCAGGGCTATCTCGAGAGCGTCGATGATCATCAGCTGGAGGTCGCTCTCTCACAGGCGCAAAGGGTCGACTCGCCCTGGTGAACTTCATCCGTGGTACGTTTTTGATTCGAACGGGGTGGTGAGGGCTTATGGGGTCACCAGATAACGGCGAGTCGAACGGCGTCGATCCCCAGTTCCAGATGTTCGACGAGTCGCCCAACGAGAACGAGATCGGCTCGGTCCCCCACGAGGGCGAAAACTGGACCGTCGTTCTCCAGACTCGCGAGTGCGCCGACCGACTGTTTCGCGGCAGGTTCCTGTTCCGCTCCCAGGGACGCGAGTGCCGGACGACCGATCTCTTCATCGAGGCCACCTACGAAGAGGTGCTGGAGCGGGCGACGAACTTCGAGGAACACCTGCTCGCCGACCTTCTACGGTCACTCCTCTGAACACTATAACCTATTGATATGAAGTGAGATACGGCGCTCGACCTGATACGATACATCGGGGCCTGCGGCGGGCGAGCGCTCTGCTCATCATCGCCGCCGTCGCCTGCCGGCCGCCTTCGGGCGGTGGGGTGGTCGGAGGCGCGCGGGAGGGTGAGCCGCGTCCCGAGCCTCCGGCGGCCGAGCCGGCGCAGCCGGAGCCGTCGCGGAGGGAAGCGCCGCGGGTCGAGGCGGCGGGCGCGGCGCTGGAGCTGCTGGGTAGCGGTGTACCCGAGGTCGCTCGTGCATTGGAAGGAGATCGCGCGAGCCTGCTGGCGGCATTGGAGCAGAGCCTGACGTGGTTCGAGAAGCCATCGAGCCGAGACTATTTCCCGGCGGTGGGCGTGACACACGAGCGAGCGTGGGCCAGCGTCTACGCGTTTCGCGAACTGATGCTACACGCGACTGATGCGATCGAGTTGGCGCGGTGGATCCACGACGAGTTCGAGATCTACGCGAGCGGCGGAGGTGACGGACGCGGTACGGTCGTGTTCACCGGCTACTACTCGCCGGCGTTCGCGGGTTCGCTATCGAGGAGTGAGGAGTATCGGTACCCGCTGTATCGAAGGCCGAGTGATCTGGTGAGCGATTCGGAGACGGGAGAAACGATGGGACGGCGCGTGGGTGGTCGCATCGTACCGTATCCGACGCGGGCCGAAATCGAGCGCTCGGGGATGCTGAGCGGCGGTGAACTGGTGTGGCTCAGAGACCGGTTCGAGGCGTACCTGGTGCACGTGCAGGGCTCGGCGGCGATCACGCTGCTCGACGGGTCGGTCTTTCGGGTCGGCTACGATGGGAACAACGGGCACGACTACGTGAGTGTGGCCCGGGCGTTGGTGGATGACGGCAAGCTGGCCGAGGACGAGCTGAGCTTGGAAGAAGTGCGGGCTCACTTCGACGCGCATCCCGAGGACCTCGATCCTTACCTGCGTCGCAATCCGCGTTTCGTTTTTTTCCGGCGTGACGATGGCGAAGACTGGCCGGCCGGATCGTTGGGTGTGAAGGTTACTCCGCTTCGGACGCTGGCCACAGACAAGGAAGTATTCCCGGCGGGAGGTGTAGTACTGGTGGTCACCTATACGTCGGACGCGTCGGGTCGCATGCACCGGTTCGAGCAGATCATGCTCGATCAGGACACGGGCGGCGCGATCCGGACGGCGGGCCGCGCGGATATCTATTACGGGGTCGGTCCCGGGGCCGAGGCACTGGCGGGAAACCAGTACGCCGAGGGGCGGCTGTACTATCTCTTCTTGAAGCCCGAGCGGGTAGCCGAGTGGTCGGCCGGTCTGGACTTTTGAGAGGCTGCCAGCGACACTGAACCATCGCTGGAAAAGTCGGCGTAACGCAGGGAGAATGGAGTGAGGTGAGGGGATCGATCGATGTAGGACTGCTCGGTGCCACCGGTACCGTGGGGACGTGGCTGGCGCGCATGCTGGAGGGCCACCCATGGTTCAGGCTGGCCGAGGTCGGGGCGTCGCCGGGCTCGGTGGGCAAGGCGTACGGTGAGGCCGCTGCGCTCGAGGGCGTGGGAGACGATGTTCGGGCGCTTCCGCTGAAGCCGCTGAGCGATGAATGGAAGTCGCCTCTCTTGCTCTCCGCGTTGCCGAGTCGTGAGGCGGGTCCGGTGGAGGAAGAGTTGGCGGGGCGCGGCCACGTCGTGGTCTCAAACGCCGCCAGCCACCGCATGGACCCGGACGTACCGCTCATCATCCCCGAAGTAAACCCGGACCACATCGATCTCGTGCGGCAGCAGGAGCGCTGGGCGGGCACGATCGTCACGAACCCGAATTGCTCGGTGGTAGGCCTCGCTCTGGCTCTGGCGCCGCTCTACCGCGCCTTCGGCCTCGAGGCCGTGTCGGTGGTCACGCTGCAGGCGCTCTCGGGAGCGGGGCGGCCCGGGCCGTCGGCGGCCGACATGCTGGACAACGTTCTCCCTCACATCGCGGGCGAGGAAGAGAAGCTGGCCGTCGAGCCGCAGAAGATCCTGGGTGCGCTGGAGGATGGCCGGGTACGGCCCGCGGAGTTCCCGGTGAGCGCCCAGACCCACCGGGTGCCGGTGGCCCACGGTCACCTGCTCGCCGTGTCGGTGAAGCTGGAGCGGCCGGCCGGACCGGACGAGGTAGCCGCGGCGTTGTCCGCGTTTAGGGGCGCTGCCCTGGACGAGCGGCTGCCGTCGGCTCCGGGCCGCGTGATCGAGGTGGTCGACGACCCGACGCGCCCGCAACCGGCCCTCGATCGGGATCGAGGCGACGGAATGACGGTGACCGTCGGTCGGGTGCGGCGGTGCGAGACTCTCGATGTGAAGTTCTCGGCCCTGGTTCACAATCTGGTCCGTGGCGCGGCCGGTGCCGCGCTGCTAAACGCCGAGCTCTGCCAGGTCTCCGGGTGTGCGGCCGGGGCGAGGGCGCGATGATCGTCTACAAGTTCGGCGGCACGTCGCTGGCCGATGCCGAGCGCATCCGCCACGCAGCCGGACTGGTGAGGGATTGCGAAGGCCCCCGCGTCGTCGTGGTCTCGGCGCTGGCGGGCGTTACGGATGACCTGCTCGAGTTGGCCGGCCGGGCCGGGACCGAAGGCGGCGCCGAGGCCGACCTGGCACGGCTGACAGAAGCGCTTTGGGTGCGGCACGAAGAGGCGGCCTCAGGGATCGTCGGCGCGGCCCCCGAGCGAGCGGCCTTGATGGGGCGTATCGATCAAGTCTTCTCGCGCTTGCAGACGGCGCTCGAGGGTGCGGCACAGGAGGATGACGACAGCGCCCGGCAGCGGGCCTTGGATGAGGTGAGCGCCGTAGGCGAGGACCTGTCGGCTGAGCTCATGGCGGCGGCGCTGGTGCAGACTGGCCTTGGCGCGGAGGTCGTGGACGCCCGGTCCGTGGTCCGCACCGACGACCGCTTCGGGGGTGCCGTACCCGAAGACGAGGAGACGGCACGGCTGATCGGTAAGGTGCTGGGCCCGCTCCTCGAGGCCGGCCGGGTCCCGGTCCTCCAGGGGTTCGTGGGCGCCACTGCGGATGGCACCACGACGACCCTGGGTCGCGGCGGATCCGATTTCACCGCTGCGATTATCGGCGCCGCCCTGGGCGCCGATGAAGTGGGCATCTGGACCGACGTGGACGGCGTGCTGTCGGCCGAGCCCGGGCACGTGGGCGAAGCCCGCGTCCTGAGCGAGCTGGGCTACGAGGAGGCGGTCGAGCTGGCCTACTTCGGTGCCAAGGTGATCCACCCGGCGGCCGCGAAGCACGCCGCCGCCGGCGACGTCTCGCTCCGCGTCCGCAATACGGGACGGCCGGAATCGGCGGGGACGCTCATCCGCCACGACGTCCGGCGCGTCGCCGGGGTCGCGGCGGTGGCGTTCAAGCCGTCGGTGACTCTGGTCAAGGTGCGCTCGCGGCCGATGTTCATGGCCTATGGCTTTCTGGCCCGCGTTTTCGACGTCCTGTCCCGGCACCGGCTGCCGGTGGACCTGGTGGCCACGTCGCATACGTCTACGGCCTTCACGCTGGACGAAGGCGAGGGGTTGGGCGCCGCGGCGGACGAGCTGGGCCGCTTCGCCGAGGTCGAGGTGGTGCCGGACCTGGCGACCGTGAGCGTCGTGGGACATGGTCTGCTCCAGCGCCCGGGGATAAGCGCCGGTGTCTTCTTGGCGCTCGGCGCGTCGCCGGTGCACCTGATCTCCCAGGCGTCCGACGTTTGCTTGAGCTTTCTGGTCGCGGCGGACGAGGCCCCGGCCGTGGTGCGACGATTGCACGCCGAGCTCATCGAATCGGCAACCAGCGGCGCCGGAGGAACGGGATGAAGTTCGCGCTGATCGGCTACGGACGCATGGGCCACGCGGTGGAGGGGGTTGCGGCCGAGAGGGGCCACGAGGTGGTGGCGCGGATCGATCTGGAGGGCAATTCCGAAGCTCGCGGGATCACGGCCGAGAGCCTGAACGGCGCCGACGTCGCGGTGGAATTCAGCGTCCCGGAAGCCGCGCCGGCCAATATCGCGGCGCTGGCGGCCTGTGGGGCCGACACCGTCTGCGGCACGACGGGCTGGTACGATGGCCTGGAGCAGGTGAGGGAGGTCGTTGAGGGGGCGGGCTCGGGCCTCATATACGCGCCCAACTTCTCACTCGGCATGCAGCTCTTCTTCCGGCTGGCCGAGCTGGCAGCCCGACTCTCCGAACGCCTGGAAGGGTATGATGCCTATGTCCTCGAGGCTCATCATCGGCACAAGAAGGACCATCCCAGTGGGACGGCCCGGCGGCTGGCGGAGATCCTTCTGGCCGAGTTCTCCGGCAAGGAACGCTGGGAGCTGGGGCCCCCCGAGGGGCCGGTCGATCCCGGGGTGCTCCAGGTGACGGCGATCCGAGCGGGGGAGATCCCGGGGACCCACACCGTGGGGCTGGATGGGCCTGACGACCGTATCGAGCTCAGCCATGAGGCCCGGGGGCGGACAGGATTCGCACGGGGTGCTGTGGCCGCGGCGGAGTGGATCCGCGGGCGCTCCGGTATCTTCACACTTGACGACATGCTGGCAGACAAATGGACCTGAGTCGCTTTCAAGGGACGGGCGTGGCGCTGGTGACGCCGTTCCGAGAGGATGGATCCGTCGATGAGGAGCTGTTCGGGCGTCACGTGGAGGCCCAAATCGACGGCGGTGTCGAGTTCCTGGTGCCCTGCGGTACGACCGGTGAGGGCGCCACCATGGCGCCCGACGAGCAGGCTCGCGTGATCGCGACGACGGTGGAGATCGCCGCGGGTAGGGCCGCCGTCATGGCCGGCGCCGGGACCAATGATACCAGGGCAAACGTAGCCCTCGCCCGGGGCGCCCAAGCGGCCGGGGCGGACGCGATTCTGGCCGTGAGCCCTTACTACAACAAGCCGACGCCTTCAGGGCTCGTGGCCCACTATGGGGCCCTGGCCGAGGCGGTGGACTTGCCGATCTTCGTCTACAACGTGCCGGGGCGGACGGCCTCGAACATCCGGGCGGAGACGCTGCTGCGGCTGGCGGAGATCGAGGGCGTGGCCGGGGTCAAAGAGGCCTCAGGGGACATCGAGCAGGTGATGGCCATCATCGAGAATCGGCCCGCCGACTTCCTCGTCCTCTCGGGCGACGATGCCCTGACACTGCCGATGATCGCGGCAGGCGCAGACGGCGTGATCTCGGTGGTGGCCAACGAGGCCCCGAAGCTCATGTCCGACATGGTCCGGGCGGCCCTGGGGGGCGACGCACCCAAGGCCCGTGAGCTGCATTACAGGCTGTTCCCGCTCATGCAGGCCAACTTCGTCGAGACCAACCCGATACCGGTGAAGACCGCCCTGGAGATGATGGGCCGCATGCCGGCCAGGTTCCGGCTACCCCTCGTCCCGCTTGCGCAGGAAAGCGCAGCGACGTTGCGCAGTGCCCTGGAAAAGGCGGGGCTCGCGGGATGAGCGACTTCTCCGAGCTCCGGGCCGAGATCGAGCGCTGGGCCGCCCAGGACGCCCCGGCGGACCTCGGGGCGGCGCGGGAGGCCGTGGGCCGCCTGCTTTCGGCCCTCGACCAGGGCGCCCTCCGGGCCGCGGAGCCGGGCCCGGAAGGCTGGCACGCGGTGGAGTGGGTCAAGGCCGGCATCCTCCTGGCCTTCAGGATTGGTGAGACGGCTCGCTACTCCGGGCCGCCGCCCCAGTACTTCGACCGGGACACGCTGCCGCTCAGGGAGACCGACGGGGTCGCCGGCAACATTCGGATCGTGCCCGGCGGCACGACCGTTCGCGCCGGGGCCTACCTGGCGCCTGGGGTGGTGATCATGCCGCCGGCCTATATCAACGCCGGCGCCTACGTGGGTGAGGGGACCATGATCGACTCCCACGCCCTGGTGGGCTCCTGCGCCCAGATCGGCGCCCGGGTCCATCTCAGCGCCGGCGCCCAGATCGGTGGTGTCTTGGAACCCATCCGGCTCCGACCCGTCGTCGTCGAGGACGAAGTCGTCATCGGTGGCAACGCCGGTGTCTTTGAGGGGACGCTCGTGGGCCGTAGGGCAGTCGTGGCCCCAGGCGTCAACCTGACGGCCTCCACGCCCCTCTTCGACCTCGTCCGCGACCAGATCTACCGCGCCGAGGCGGACCGGCCCCTCACCGTCCCGGAGGGCGCCGTCGTCGTGCCGGGCTCCCGGAACGCCACGGGCGCCCTGGCCGAGGCCCACGGCCTGCAGATCTATGCGCCGCTCATCGTCAAGTACCGGGACGAGAAGACCGACGCGGCGACGGCCCTGGAAGGGGCACTGCGCTGAGGGGTTTGGACAGGGTGTCTGGGGGGCCGGAAAGGTTCCACGTGGCACGGTTGGGATTCGGGGATTGGGGAGGTCGAGGGGAGAGTCGGTGGCATCCGTAGAACGGGGGAGGTAGGGAAGTATACGGATTGGCCGCGTCCGTCTCTTGTCTGTGTGGAGACGGGCTGTACAATACGGTGGGCTAGCGGACAGTGGCGGGTCACGGCGCGGGGAGGGTGGAGCGCGGTCTCACCAGTTGGCGAGTCGGAGCTGAGTCCCAGGATTGGCGTGGGGAGTATGGAACGAACGATCGATCGGGGTAGCCGCGGGCCGAAACGCTGCTCGCTTTCGAACTGAGAGGCCGAGGACTGGATGAACATAGAGATCGGGGCGGGCAAACCGTCCACAATCGACACACCTCTCCTCGTCCTGCCATGGTGTCAGGGTGGGGACGGTGAGGCCGAGCGAGCGGCGGCCGAACTGGACCCGCTGGACCAGCTGCTGGGACTGGCGCTGACCCGGGTGGTGACCGGGGGAGATTTCGGCGCCCGTCGCGGCGAGCTGCTGTTGCTGTACCGGGTGAAGGGTGGAGGTCCGGATCGTGTGTTGCTGGTGGGGGTAGGGGGGCGGCCCGATCTGACGCCGGAGCGGCTGAGGCAGGCGGGCGGCCAGGCGGCGCGCCGCGCGTCGGAGGCTGGGGTGACGGAGATGGCGGTGTCCGTGGCGGCGGATTGGCTGGGGGGCGCCATGGACCTGGAGGCGGGGACGCGGGCGCTGGTCGAAGGGGCGGTTCTGGGCGGCTGGCGGTTCGAGGAGCTGCGGAGCGAGCCGGCGGAGGAGGATCACGGCCCGGAGCTGGGCTCGCTGACCGTCCTGGTTCCGAACGCGCAGTCGAAAAGGCTGGCGAAGCGGGGTGCCGATTTCGGCCGGGCCGTTGCCGGGGCACAGAACTACGCGCGCGAGCTGACTATACGGCCGGCCAACATAGTGACCCCGCGGTACCTGGCCGGCGAGGCTCGTCGTCTGGGCGAGGAATTGGGCCTCAAGGTCACGGTCCTGGACAAGGCGGCAATCAAGGCAGACGGGATGAACGCGCTGTTGGCGGTGGCTGCGGGCAGCGACGAGGAACCTCGATTCATCGCCCTGGAGTACTGTCCGGTGAAGGGTCAGCGGCCACTGGCTCTGGTGGGAAAGGGCGTCACCTTCGATGCCGGCGGCCTCTCTCTGAAGACGCCGCAGGGCATGGAGACGATGAAGGGCGACATGGCGGGTGCGGCGGCGGTGCTGGGTGCGATGCGAGCCATGGCCGAGCTCGAGCTGAAAGCGAACGTGGTCGGTCTGATCCCGGCGGTCGAGAATCTGCCATCGGGTCATGCGATGCGTCCCGGCGACGTCATCGGCTCGCGATCGCGCAAGACGATCGAGGTCCTGAACACGGACGCCGAGGGTCGGCTCATCCTGGCCGACGCTCTCAACTACGCCGCCCGCTTCGAGCCGCAGGCGCTGATCGACATCGCAACGCTCACCGGGGCGTGCGTGGTCGCCCTGGGAGACCAGGCGATCGGGCTCATGGGCAGCGACCAGGACCTGGTCGATGAGATACGGGTCGCAGCCGATCGCTGCGGCGAACGGGTTTGGCAGCTCCCACTGTGGGACGAGTATCGGGAGCAGATGAAGTCAGAGGTCGCCGACATCAAGAACACCGGTGGTCGGCCCGCCGGCACCATCACGGCCGGCATCTTCCTGAGGGAATTCGTGGGCTCGGTGCCGTGGGCTCACCTGGACATTGCCGGAACGGCGTGGGCTGAGAAGGCCGGTCCTTATCAGCCCGCAGGGCCCACCGGAGTGGGCGTTCGCCTGTTCACCGAGTGGGTGCGAGGCCGGGCCGGCTGATCACAGCCGCTGCCGGGTGCTACTAACGAGAAGAGTCGCTGTCGCTGCCAGCCTGACCGTCCTGTGCGGCCTCGCCTTGGGGAACCCGGGGCGGCTCGCCGCTCAGGACCCGGACCCGGCTACCCCGCCTCCAGAAGTGCAGGAAGCCGACTCCGCGGCAGCCGACACGCTGCCCGCTCCATCGTTCCCCCTCTTTCCCAACCCCGCTTCCGAAAAGCCCGGTGTCGCTCAGAACTGGGAGATGATGGACCTGCTGTCGACGGGCGCGCTGAGCTTTGCCGATTATCTGGAGTTCACGCCGTTCCTCGATCCCTTGCGTGCCGGTTTTCTCGAGGGACCGCAGGCTGCCATCTTCGCCGGCGGCGGAGGCGGCAGCTTCGGCTACAGTCTCGACGGCTACGAGGTCGTACCGTTCACGCGTTCGTCCCTGGACCTCCACCTGATCTCGATGGTCGAGTTGCAGCACATGGCGCTGGTCCGCGAGCCCGGCGGCTATCGGGCCTACTCACAGACTTTCCGGAACCCTCGGTCCGAGCCGTACTCGCGCATTGATGCGGGGAGCGGCGATCGCGAGACGAACCTGCTGCGTGCGTTCCTGTCGTCAGGGATCGGCCGTGCCCGGGTCGCTATCGGTTACGATCGGATCGACACGGACGGCTTCATCGAGAACGGGGAGTCGAACCGTGATGTGGTGTTTGCCAACCTCGCGTATCCGCTTCCCTTGGACGTCTGGGGCCAGCTCGAGTTCCGTAGCACGAACGCGGACCGAGATCTGTTTCCGAACCAGAAGCGGACCGACTGGATCCTACGCTTGCGGCGACCGTTCGGGGACAACTGGCACACCGACCTGGTGGCGGGCCACGCCAGCGCCTCCGACAGCGTCGCGGACACGCTGAGGGAGTTCGGTGCGAGCCAGGTGGCACTCCGTACGGCGTACTCGTCTTCGATTCTGCGGACTCAGCTGACGCTGCGCGCCTGGAGCGGGGATGGGGTACCGACCTTCGAACCCGAGGCGTCGGTCGAGCTGCGGGCCGGTCCCGCTTCGCTCTACGCCAGCGGGCGCTACGAGAAGTGGGACGACTTCAGCGCCGCTGCCGGCTACGCCGGCATCGAGTTCAACCTGCCCCTCAACATCCGGCTGCTGGGCGAGGTCGAGGAAGGCGACAGAGGTCTCTTCGGCGAGTCTCGCCGACGGCGCTACGAGTTCACCCGCTGGACGGCGGGCGGCGAAGTGACGATTTGGACGTGGACGGTCGGTGCCCGGGGCGGCAGTTGGCGGACCGAGCCGTCGCCCGCTTTGGGTCCACCTGCCGACAGTGCGGTCGCGCTGCCGGGAGGGACGGTGGGTGTGATCGAGGCCTGGGCCAGGGGCAGCCTGTTCAAGCTGTTCGGTGGCGAGTTCAGCGTCGGTGGCTGGTACCGGAATCGCGAGGCGGGCGCGTTCTACTACTGGCCGCAGGAGTCGTTCCGCGTCGACGGCCTTTATTATCTCCTGGGCTTGAGGGATCAGCTGGAGGTTTGGCTGAAGGTGTTGGGTGGAAGACGGGGCGCGACCCGGGTTCCGGACCCGGTCCTGAACGAGGGTTGGGTGACCACTGCGCCGGAGGACTGGTTCCGCGCCGAGGCCGTGGTGAGGATCAAAGACTTCTTCCTCTTCTACAACTACGAGTACTTCATCGGCGCCGGTGATTTCGCCCAAGATCTTCCCGGACTGTCTCTGCCGCAAACACGGATACACTTCGGGGTGAAATGGGAGTTCTGGAACTAAGCTCAGCGAGAGCTTTCCCTGAGCCGGGTCGCTAACACCAGCTCCGCTCGTCGGTCCCCGGCACCGGAACCCGGATGGCGGGCTCGGGCGCGCGACGCACGATCCGGGTTGAATTGACACCCGGCGCCTGGCACTCGATAGTAAGCACGCGCCGCCAGTCGAAGCGGCCCGTGGTACGGAGGCATACTCATGATCCGCAGCATGACGGGGTTCGGTGAGGTCCAGAAGGAGAGCGCGCTCGGGATCGTGAGCGTACAGATCCGCACGCTCAACCACCGCCACTTCCACACGCACTTTCGTCTGCCCGGCGGTGCCGAGCGCTGGGAGGTCGAGATCACCCAGATCCTGCGTGAGAACATTTCGCGCGGGTCGGTGCACTACCGGCTGGCCTTTCGGTCGGGGCCGGGGGTCGTGCACCCGGTTCAGGTCGATCACGATCGGCTGGGCGCCTATCTCGCCGCCCTGCATGACATCAAGGAGCGTCACCAGCTTTCCGGCGACATCGATGTCGGTCTCGTGACGCGGTTCGGGGACATCTTCACGGCGCCGCCGGACGAGTTGGAGCTCTTGCCCTTCGAAGAGGTCGCACAGGCGACGCGGGGCGCGCTGGCCATGGTGGTGGAGATCCGCGACCAGGAAGGTGGAGCGCTGGCGACCGACTTGCGGGAGTCGCTGGGCGCGATGGTCCGGGCCCTCGATGCGATCGGGACCCGGGCTCCGCAGCGGTTGATCGAGGAGCGCGATCGGTTGCGTGCAGCGGTGGCCGAGCTGAGCGGCGATACCCAGGTCGATGAGGAGCGGCTGGCGCGGGAGATCGCTTACCTGGCGGAGCGCTGGGACATCAACGAGGAGGTCGTGCGGTTGCGCTCGCACATGGCTCAGTTCGAGCAGTTGCTGGACGACGGCGGCTCGGAGCCGGCGGGTAAGCGGCTGGGTTTCTGGGTCCAGGAGATGCACCGCGAGGCGAACACGATCGGCTCGAAGGCCAACGACGCGGAGATCGCGCGGCTGGCCGTTGAGATCAAGACGGCGATCGAGAAGCTGCGCGAGCAAGTCGAGAACGTGGAATGAACAGGAGCTTCACCGTCGCGATCTGCGCACCGTCGGGCACCGGGAAGACGACCGTGGCGTGCGCGCTGGTCGATGCGTTCGACGACTTCGTCTTCTCGGTGTCCGCCACGACGCGTCCAATTCGTCCGGGCGAGCGCGAGGGTGTCGACTATCATTTCGTGGGCCGGGACGAGTTCGATGCGATGATTCGGAACGGTGAGCTGCTCGAGTGGGCCGAGGTGCACGGCGAACTCTACGGCACGCCGCGGGTGAACCTCGAGGAGGCGGAGAGGCAGGGGCGCCTGCTGATCCTCGACATCGATGTACAGGGCGCTCGCCAAGTAGTCGAAGCTCTGTCGGACGCAGTCACGGTCTTCCTGCTCCCACCCTCGTTCGATGCCTTGATGGAACGGCTGAGGCAACGGGCGAGCGAGGACGAGGCGCGGCTGCGCCGCCGGCTCGAGACGGCGAAAAACGAGCTCAAATGCATCGACGAGTTCCAGTACGTCGTCATCAACGACCGGTTGGAGGACACGGTCGAGCGGATCAGGGCGATCGTCGGCGGGGAGCGCCAGCGGCTCAGTCGGCGGAGCAGCGAAATCGCCGATTTGCGCCAGCAGCTGCAGGAGGGGCTGGAGCGGGAGTGCCCATGACCGGGCCCTTCCACGGGACGTGTCGTCCGACTAAGTTTGTTCGTTCGCACATGACCTAACCGTCTCAGAGGCAACTGACTGCATGAAGGTTTTCAGCCCGAACGAGATCGCTGAAACGGCCGCCGGCAACAAGTATCTGGGTGTGCTCGTGGCGGCCCGCTATGCTCGCGAGATCAACGCCCTCCGAATTGCTGACTCCCCGTACGGGCCGGAAAAGCTGACGACCCGGGCTCTCAAGGAGCTGACGGGCGGATCGATCGAGTTCCGTCTAGTAAAACGGCGCCGCGCCGGGTCGTAAGCCAGGCCGATGCGCCCGTTCCACGACAAGCGGGTGCTAGTCGGCGTATCCGGTGGGATCGCCGCCTACAAGACGCCGGAGCTGGTGCGCCAGCTACTCCAGGCGGGCTCTGAAGTACAAGTCATCCTGACAAGCAGCGGAGCGCGGTTCGTCGGACCCACGACCTTCGAGGGTCTGACGGGTCGGCCCGTTATGCAGTCGCTCTGGGACGGTTCGCTGCAGCACATCGATCTGGGGCGCTGGGCGGACGCCATCGTCGTCGCCCCTGCCACCGCCAATCTGCTGGCGAAGCTGGCAACGGGCATCGCCGACGACCTACTCACGACGACCCTTCTGGCTGCACCGCAGCGCGCGCTACTTGCCCCGGCGATGAACGTCCGCATGTTCGAGCATCCGGCGACACAGGCCAACCTGGAGACGCTGCGTGGCTACGGGCACGAGCTGGTAGGGCCGGCGTTCGGCGAGCTGGCGGAAGGAGAGGAGGGTTGGGGGCGGATGGTCGAGCCCGATGTCATCTTCGCCCACGTGGGCCGAGCGCTCGAGCGGGAGAGCGACTGGCGCGATAAGCGCGTCGTGGTCACCTCGGGCCCGACCTGGGAGCCGGTCGATTCGGTTCGCTTCATCGGGAATCGTTCATCGGGCCGTATGGGTCACGCGATCGCCGCCGCTGCCTGGCGACGCGGCGCCGACATCGTCCTCATCACCGGGCCGTCTCATGTCCCGGCGCCGCCCGAGATCGCCGACGTGCGAACGGTGGAGACGGCGGAGCAGATGGGGGCCGCGCTCAACGAGGCGCTCACGGATGCTTCGGCGGTCTTCATGGCTGCCGCCGTGGCCGACTTCAAACCGGCCGAACCCCAGGAAGGCAAAATCCGTCGCGCCAGCGGCCTCGAGTCCATCCCCGTCGAGCCGTGTCCCGATCTTCTGGCCACGGCCGGCCGCGTCGCGCCCGACGACTGCCTGCTGGTTGCGTTCGCCGTCGAACTTGGCGAAGCTGGAGTTGATTCGGCGCGCCGCAAGCTGGAGGACAAGGGCGCCCACCTCATCGTCCTCAACGACCCCAGCGAGCCGGGCGCAGGGTTCGAGGTCGAGACGAACCGCGTAACGATCATCGATAGATCGGGCGCTGCGGAAACGCTGCCCCAGATGCTCAAGACAGAAGTAGCCGACGAGATCCTCGACCGAGCGGAGAGACTCCTGCCGGGTGACTGAGCGAGCGACAAAGCGCGAGCTTCTGGCCCGCTATCTGAGACAGAGAGCCGAACTGGGACAGCGCGAGCTGTACCTCGAGAGCTGCACGAATGACGAGCTGCTCGAGAGTCTGCGCGCGCCCGCGACTCGAGGCGTAGCGCCGAAAGCGGGTCTGGTCCCGGCCGACGCGCCGGCCGTTCGCGAGGCACCTCCCGCGGATGCCGCAGGCTCCGGCGACCGGTTCGACGAGCTGCGGGTCGAGGTACTCGGCTGCACGCGCTGCCGGCTGGCCGAGGGCCGCTCCACCGTCGTCTTCGGCGAAGGTGATCGGGGCGCCGATCTTCTGGTGGTGGGCGAAGCGCCCGGCTACGAAGAGGACCGGCAGGGCCGGCCCTTCGTGGGACCGGCCGGAAAGCTGCTGGACAAGATGCTGGCGGCGATAGGCTTCCGGCGTGAAGAGGTCTTCATCTGCAACGTGCTCAAATGCCGGCCTCCGCAGAACCGCGATCCCGTGGCAGATGAAGTTGCGGCCTGCTGGCCTTATCTTCGTAAGCAGGTGGAGCTCGTGGCGCCGAAGGCGATCTGTGCCTTCGGCCGCTTCGCCGCCCAGACGCTCCTGGCGACCGATGCCTCGCTGGGCCGCCTGCGCGGCGCGACCCACGAGTTCATGGGGATTCCAGTCGTTGTGACCTATCATCCCGCCGCGCTGCTGCGCAATCAGCAGTGGAAACGGCCGACCTGGGAGGATCTTAAGGTGTTGCGCCGCATTTATGACGAGGCGGGTGGCCGAGCGCCGGGAGGCAGCCGTGGCTGACTGGCAGGCCCCTGGCGGCGAGACCGGCGGCGGCGTTCGGGCGTCCGACGCCTTCGCCGAGCGACAGGCCCCCTGGGCGCCGGAGGCCGAGATCTCCGTACTGGGTGGCATGCTGATCGACGCCGACGCCGTCGCCAAGGCGGTGGAGCTGGTGGACGACGGGATGTTCTACCGCGAGGCGAACCGGCGGCTCTACCGCGGGATGCGGCGGCTGTTCGAGCGCGGCGAGGCCATCGACCCGGTGACGCTGACCGAGGAGTTGCGGACCACCGGCGAGCTGGACTCGGTAGGTGGCCCGGCGTACCTGGCGGAGCTCATGGAGGCGGTGCCCACGGCCGCCAACATCGAGTACCACGCCAGAATTCTCCGTGACCGAGCGCTGCTCAGGCGACTGATCGAGGCGTCGACCGACACGATACGCGACGCGTTCGATTCCTCGGGCGAGGCGGTGGAGGATACCATCGATCGGGCCGAGCAGCGGATCTTCCAGATCTCGCAGGCGGGTCAGCGCAAAGGCTTCGTCTGGATCAAAGAGGTTCTGTGGCCGGCGTTCGAGCACATCGAGAAGCTGCAGCAGGCCAAGGGCTCGGTCACCGGAGTGCCCAGCGGCTTCCCGGACCTCGATAACCTAACCGCCGGGTTCCAGCGTTCGGACCTGATCGTCATCGCCGGTCGCCCGTCGATGGGTAAGACGTCTTTCGTCTTGAACGTCATCCAGCACGCTGCCATCGAGCACGGTACACCCGTCGCCTTCTTCTCCCTGGAGATGGCGAAGGAAGCGATCGTGCAGCGGCTGCTCTGTGCGGAAGGCCAGGTGAACTCGCAGAACCTGAGGCGCGGCAGGCTCTCGGAGCAGGAGTACATGCAGTTGGCGACGGCGGCCGGACATCTCAACACGGCGCCGATCTGGATCGACGATACGGCGGCGATAACGGCGCTCGAACTGCGGGCGAAGGCGCGCCGCCTCAAGGCGGAAGTTGATCTCGGGTTGATCGTCGTCGACTACCTTCAGTTGATGCGGGGGCCCCGATCCGAGAGTCGCGTGCAGGAGATCAGTGCGATCTCAGGGGCGCTCAAAGCCGTTGCCAAGGAGCTGGCCGTTCCCGTCATCTCCCTGTCTCAGCTTTCACGGGCGCCCGAGCAGCGGACCGACCACCGCCCGCAACTGGCCGACCTTCGCGAGTCCGGCGCCATCGAGCAGGACGCCGACGTCGTGCTCTTTATCTTTCGGCCCGAGATGTACTCGAGCGGTGGGGATGGCCTGGAGGGCGAGTCGCAGGAAGGGAAGGCTGAGCTGCTCTGCAGTAAGCAGCGCAACGGGCCTACTGGAAAGGTCGACTTGTTCTTCCGCAAGGAGTACACGCGCTTCGAGTCGGTGTCGCGGGTCGTGCAGGAGCCCGCATAAACCCGCAGGATGGGTGGGTGCAGAGAAGTTCGAATTTCACATTTCGAACTTCGAACTTCGCCCTTTTTCTTCTGAAAAGGTTCCGTCCACGACTGCTTGAGCCGAATGCCTAAGGTCCGCACTATCTACCTCTGCACCGAATGCGGCGGCGAAACCCACCGCTGGGAAGGCCAGTGCCCTCACTGTAAGGAGTGGAACACGCTGGTCGAGGAGCGCGTGCGGCCCGCGCCGCCCGCCGAGCGTGCGGGGACCGGCCGGGGCGCCGAGTCGCACGCCGTTTCGCTCGCCGAAGTTGAAGGCGTGGAACGGCCGCGCTGGCAGATCGGGCTGGCCGAGCTCGACTTCGTCCTCGGTGGCGGTGTGGTACCGGGCTCTCTGGTCTTGCTGGGTGGCGAGCCGGGGATCGGCAAGTCGACGCTGTTGCTGCAGGTCTCGGCGCGCATGGCGGGTGCGGGCCACAGGGTGCTCTACGTCTCGGGCGAAGAGTCGGCCTATCAGGTGAAGCTCAGGGCGCAACGCGTGCCCGAGCCCTGCGACGATGTGCTGATGCTGGCCGAGACGTCGGCCGAGGTGGTGATCGATCGGATCGAGGCGCTCGAGCCCGACGTCCTGGTCATCGATTCGATCCAGACGCTCTACACGGAGAGGTTGGACAGCGCGCCGGGTAGCGTTTCTCAGGTGCGTGAGGTGGCAGCGGCGCTGCAGCGCGTGGCGAAGCGTCGCGATATGGCGGCATTCCTCGTGGGGCACGTGACCAAGGAGGGCGGTATCGCGGGCCCGAAGACGCTGGAGCACATCGTCGACGTCGTCCTCTATTTCGAGTCGCCGACCGGCCTCGACCACCGCATCGTACGCGGCACCAAGAACCGCTTCGGCGCGGCCGACGAGATCGCGTTGTTCCGAATGGGCGCTACCGGCCTGGAGCCGGTGGACAACCCGTCGGCGCTCTTCCTCCAGGGGCGGCAGGATCGGGCCAGTGGCTCGGCGGTGGTCGCGGCGCTCGAGGGTACGCGCCCGGTCCTGGTGGAGGTGCAGGCGCTGGTCAACAAGTCGGTCTACGGGTCGCCGCAAAGAGTGACCACCGGCTTCGACAGCCGGCGATTGGCGCTGCTACTGGCCGTACTCGAGCGACGCGCCCGGCTGCGTACCTCGGACCTCGATGTGTTCCTCAACGTCGTAGGGGGACTGCGGCTGAGCGAGCCGGCCGCCGATCTCGCCGTGGTCGCGGCCGTCGCATCGGCGATCCGCGACGTAGTGCTCGATGGCGAGGCGGTCTTCGTCGGCGAGGTCGGACTGGGCGGTGAGATCCGGCCGGTCCGGCAGCTCGATCGCCGGCTCGGCGAGGCGGGGCGCCTGGGGTTCCGGAGCGCGTACCTGGCGGCCACGTCCGAGATCGCCGCCAAGAGTGTGCCGGTCGCCCTGCAAAAGGTGTCGGACCTGAAGCGACTGATAGATGTCCTCTTCGAGTCATAACTGGGCGGTCATCGTCGCCGCGGGGCGCGGCCTGCGGTTCGGCTCGGGTGAACCGAAGCAGTTCGCCGCGCTGGCGGGAAAGCCGTTGCTGCTCTGGTCGGTGGAAGCGTTTCGGGGTCACCCGTCATTTGCCGGCGTGACCGTCGTGCTTCCGCCGCAAAGCGTCGAGGCGCCGCCGGCCTGGCTCGAGCGGCTCGTCTCGGAACGTATCGTTCTGGCCGCCGGGGGTGCGGCGCGCTCCGATTCGGTCCGCCTCGGCCTGGCGACCGTGCCCGACGAGATCGAGTTCGTCGCCGTTCACGATGGCGCGCGCCCGCTGATAAGCGCCGCGGCGATCACACGCGTCCTGGAGGCGGCCGGCCCGGGACACGGTTCCGTCGCCGCCCGGCGCGTCACCGATTCGCTGAAGGAAGCGGACGCGGACGGGCGCGTGACCCGCGCGGTGGACCGCGAGAACCTCTGGCGAGCCGAGACACCTCAGATCTTTCCTCGCGGACCGATCGTCGAAGTGCATCGTAAAGCGGCATTGGATGGGATCGTCGCTTCGGACTGCGCCGGGCTCTGCGAGCGTTACGGTCTCGACGTCGTGCTCGTCGAGATCGACGATCCCAATCCCAAGGTCACACAACCACGCGACCTGCACATCGTCGAGGCGCTGCTCGCGAGGCCCGGGGAATAGATGCAAGTGCAGATCGTCCCGGTGGCGGACGACACCGATCTCGAGCGGGCCGCCTTCATGGCTGCCAAAGTCTTGCGAGAGGGTGGCCTCGTCGTACACCCGACCGAGACCGTCTACGGCATCGGCGGCGATGGCTCGGCGGCGAACAATCGGCTCATCGCCAGGGTAAAGCGACGCGAGGCGGACCAGCCGCTGCTCCTCCTCGTACCTCATCTCGAGGCGTTGCGTGAATCGTTTTCCGGCCTCGAGTGGCCGGTAGAAGCAGATGAGTTGGCAAGCTCGTTCTGGCCGGGTCCGCTGACGATAGTGGTCCGCTGCCCGGGTAGCCCGGACGGACTTCGGGGGCCGGGAGGTGGTCTGGCGGTTAGGGTCAGCCCCGATCCGACGGTGGCGACCTTGCTGGCCGCCTGGGGGCGCCCGATGACGTCGAGCAGCGCGAACCTGGCGGGGCGTGAGCCGGCCCGCACTCTGGAGAAGGCTCTCGAGGTGTTCAGGGGACGCGAGGACCTGGAGAGCATCGAGCGGCCCGTACTCGCCCTCGATGCCGGGATGACCCGGGGCACGCTGTCGTCAACGATCGTGAGCTTCGTCGAGTCGCCGCCGCGCCTGCTCAGGGAGGGTCCTGTCAGCCGCGCGGAGTTGGAGGCCCGGCTGCCCGATCTCATCTAAACCGTCTAACGCGATGTCGCAGGACAAACCGACGACCTACAACATCCTCTTCGTTTGCACGGGCAACACGTGTCGCAGCCCGCTGGCGGAGGTGATAGCCAGACAGGCGCTCGAGGCGCGCGGCTGGGGCCACGTGAGCGTGGACTCGGCCGGCACCTCGGCGGTGTGGGGCGCGCCGGCATCGGAAGGGTCCCTGACGGCGGCGGCGGAGATAGGGCTCGATCTCTCGGGTCATCGCTCGCAGCCGGTGACGAGGGAACTGGTACAGAGCGCCGATATCGTTCTGGCGATGACCTCGAATCATGTGCAGGCCGTAGAAGCGATGGGTGAGGATGCGTTGGTGTCGCTGCTCAGTGAATTCATCGACGGCCCGGAAGCCGGCGAGCCTATCGCCGATCCCATCGGCGGTTCGGCGGAGGACTACGCGGAAGCTCGTGAGCGCATCGCCCGCGCCGTCGAAGGTCTGCTGGTTCGTCTTTCCGCCATCCTCTCGCCGTGATGGATCGTCCCCTCTACGCTCTGCTCGGCGCGCCGGTACACCACTCTCTTTCGCCGGCGCTCCAGAACGCCGCGATGAAGTCTCTCGAGATCGACGCGACCTACGTCGCCCTCTGGACCTGGGACGACCTCGTCGGCTCGTTCATGAGGTCGCTGGCCGGCGGCAATGTGACGGTACCGCACAAGCGTGCAGCGGCTGCCGCACTCGACCACCCCGGCGAGACCGTACGCGCGACCGGCGCCTGCAACGTCTTCTGGTGGGACGAGCGCCGCGCGTTGTGCGGCGACAATACCGACGCCGCGGCGTTCCGCGCGGCCGCCGAGGCGCTGCTTCATGATGAACTCAGCGGTTGCCGCGTGCTTCTTTTGGGAGCTGGCGGTGCGGCCCGCGCCGTCGTACATGCGTGCTGCGGAGCCGGCGTCGACCGGGTCGAGATCCTCAACCGGACCCGAGAGCGGGCGGAGGAACTGGTCGACGACCTGGGCGCTGCAAGCACTGTAGGGGTGCTGGAGAGAGGGGAAGTGCCAGCGGGAGAAGAGTACGACCTGGTGGTCAACGCCACCTCCCTGGGCCTCGATCTGTCCGACCCTCTCCCAGTGAAAGCGGAGGCTGTTCAGACGAAGGCGATCCTCGACCTCGTGTATGGTCACGACGAGACGCCGCTGGTGCGCGCGGCACGCGCGGCGGGCATCGAGGCCGCCGATGGACGGCTGATGCTGGTCGAGCAGGCGGCGCTTTCCTTCAGGAAGTGGTTCCACCGAGATCCGCCGCGAGACGTGATGATGGGAGCGGCCGGGCTCCAGTAGAATCGTACGTCGAGCGTCGGATGTGGCGCGCCGAGCTTGCCGCCGAAAAATCGACAACCGGCTGTCCGCTGTCGAATGTCGAATCTGTTTCACCGAGCTCGCGGCTAGAAAATAATCGAGGAGCAGGTAAGGCCGCCGCCGGCTTTGTGCGATTCGGAGATGTCGATCTCCAGCGTGTCGAAGCCGGCTGCCTCTATCCGGCCCCGGGTCTCCGGGGCTCCGGCCGGCACGAGCACGGTGCCGTTGATCGACAGACAGTTCGCCGCATGTGCTTCGTTACGTGGGACCGTGATCCTCTTGTAGCGTGAGAAGAAATCGTCGTCGAGGTGGCCGGGAAGGTGTACGATCACATCGTCGCCCAGATACGTGCACGCCGATTTCAGGTGCAGGATGCCGGCGACCGGGACGGGGATAACGTCGTAGCGTGTGTCGGCCAGAATCTGCCCCAGTTGTTCGGCCGCGAGTGGCGAGGTCCGACTGGAGGTTCCGACATATAGATGATCGTCGATCAGCAGTACGTCGCCGCCGTCCAGGGTGGCCGGTGCCTCGATCCGGTGAACGGTCTTGAGGTCCTCCAGTACCTCCTCCACGGCGGCTGTTTCGCCGCGTCGAGTCTCGGCCCCCGGAACGGTGATGATCGCTACGTCATCCAGCACCAGCGCCGTGTCTTCGACGAAGGGGCAGTCGGGGAAGCGATCGTCGGCGGCGATGCGGATGAGCTCCAGCCCCAGCCGCTCTAGCGCCTGACAGTACTGCTCGTGTTGCCTGCGAGCCCGCTCGACGTCGATACGCTCGGTCGGCTCGTGGGGAGTGATGGCTCTGTCGAACGTGTTGGGGACGTCCCTCACGACCGCGTGAGTGCCGCTCGGTGTAATCAACTCGCTGCAACCCCTTCCGTGTCTGCATGAACGCGTCTGGAGAATATGACCCCGCGGCGAAGGCTCGGCTACGGTCGAACGCCATTGCTGGTCCGCCGCTGAGAACGACCGTATCTTGAAGCCTGTGTGGGGCCGGGTGGTAGACGGCCCCTCCTTCTTTGTTTGACTACGCAGCGGCTCCGCTCAATTCCGGGAGCCCGGGCGCAGTTCGAGAACTCGACAAGCGCCGAGGTTGATTTCAACCGGGGAGACGCGGCTATGGATCTTGCTAGCGCGTGCGAGGTGGGATCATGAGGACGGCAATCCTTCCGCTGATGGTCTTGGTCACGGCTGCATCTCACTCATTGCCACAAGACAGCCGGGTCATCGAAGAGCTGATCAGACTCGAAAACGAGTGGGCCCTGGCGGTGCAACAGGCGGACACGGCCGCCCTGCGGCTGATCATCGCCGATGATTACTTCGGTACGACTGCGAGTGGTGGCATCCAGAATAAGCAGGACTACTTGGCTGATTTCATTTCCGGCGACCGCAGAACCTTTTCTCTCACCACGGAAGACTTGAAAGTTAGGGTCTATGGAGAGACCGCTGTGCTCACGCACGGCGGCAGGGCCGAGGGTGAATACAGGGGCAGGTCGACGAGGGGGGCCTATCGGTGGACCCACGTTTTGGTTAAGCGCGATGGGCGCTGGCAGGCGTTGGCGAATCATGTTACCCGCCTCGAGGACCGGTAGGTAGTTAGCAAGGTCGACTGGAGGTACCCCGGGCCCCAACGTAGTATCAAGCGAGCCATGAGTCCGTCACTGTAGGGAGGTAGACATGCGCAGCGCAGGAGTCACTTTGCTGATTGGTCTGGCCGTGTTTGCCGCGCCAGCTAATGCCCAGACCGAGGATGACGTAGCCGCTGTCCGTGAAGCCGTTCTCGACTATGTGGATGGCTGGTGGAGCGGTGATGTCACACGAATCGAACGCAGCCTCCATCCCGACCTGGTCAAACGCATCGTTTTCGAACACGAAGCAACCGGCCGGAGCATGCTTAATACAATAAGTAAGAACGACATGGTGGAGCACACTAGAGCCGGGGGTGGCAGCGCAGATGCTGAGCTAAAGGGCGAGGTCGAAGTATCGGTCGTCGACATTAGCGGAGATATCGCGACCGTGATAGCCACATCCGCGCGCTATATTGACTACTTACACCTCGCGAAATGGAACGGGCGCTGGGTCATCGTGAACGTCCTTTGGGATATGCGATGACGTGGACCGTTGTCCGGCTTGGATACGCTAACGAGCCGGGCCGCACCTAAGGCGATTCGGATCGACCTCGCATGGAAAGAAGCCCTGAGCGAAAAAAGCCATCTCGAATTATGCGCTTCGTCGGTGCAGGCGTTGTGATTGCTGGCGCCGTGCTTGCGCTATGGCTGAGGCAACCCGGCTGGGTGTTTCTTGTCGTTGCCGGAATCGTCATCTATCATGGCGGCCGCTTGCCAAAACCTCACCGCTAATGCTGATCCCCTACACGGTGCTGAGGCGAGTACAAGCGGACGCATCGACACGGACCCGTTAGAGGTGACCATGCGACACCAGCCGTGCTTGCTCGCCGTGTCGCTCTCGCTGCTGCTGGCGCCCGCTGCGGCTCGAGGGCAGACCCAGACTGCGGACCTGAACCTGGGTCGCGTGACCGCAATCGACAGATCGGTCACCGCCAGCCCGACCGCCGAGAACCTGTTCATCGTCCCGCAGAGCTACACTTTCAAAATCGGCTACAAAATCCAGGACACCAAGCAGTCCGAGCCGTTCAACACACGCGCCACGGCCGAGCTCTTGCTGCAGGACGTGTTCGGGCGGTTGGGCAGGGAAGAAGACTGGACCTACGTCTGGCGGGACTCGAAGGAGCGTACGGACTGGAACCCGACCCATACCTACAAGCTCGAGGGCAACTTCACGGGCGCCGGGACGCTCTCGCTGGGCGAGCTGCTGCAACGCTTCGTGATCCGCTTGAAGGCGGAGAGCGGCAGAAGCTCCAACACGCGGAGCCAGGGCTTTACGGTCGTTCGCCAGCCCAGCCGCGGGGATCTGCTCTTCCTGCACGCGCTGATCGAGAACGAAGCGGCCAAGGTGGGCTACGGCCTATTCCTCGACCATGTGCGGGAGTATGCCGACGGCACGTCGTCGCAGGAGTTGCTGGCGGCGGCAGCCAACCGGCTAATGTACAATGCGCGGATGTTCATCGAGTACTACGACATCTACAGCGATCCTGGCGGTAACTGGGCGGACGTCATCGTAGAAGCGCTCGAGCTTGTTCCGGGCTTCTACGCGGTGAGCGAGGTCTGGATGCTGGCAGAGTACACGACGATGGCGATGGACCTGATCAACGATGTGAACTCGGGCGTGTCTTCGGCCATCAACATGGCGGCGTACGAGAGCGGTATGGAGGCAGCCTACAACTACATGCGGTCGGGCTACTGCACCGGCGATCCGCTGCAGGTGACGGCCGATGCCCGCGCCGCACTCAAGGCTTATGGGTACGACCGAACGCTCGATGCGGCGGCGACGGTGGCGCGGCTCGAGAGCGCCGTGGCCGGGCTCGAGGCCTACAGAGATTGTGTGGTGGGCGCGGACAGCGTGTTCAGGGGCGACGTCCAGGGCATGAGAGACTTCAACGCCACGCTCTCTCAGCGCGACAAGGTGCTCCAACTTGGCGGCCAACTGTTCGATCACCACGAGCGCTACGTAGCGATGCACCAGCTCTCCCTGGCCGCCGTGGCCCTGGCGCTCAGGCCGCGACCGATCGTTGCGGCGCGTTGCGGGGACGGTCGTTGCAGCAGCGGCGAGAGCTGCGCTAGCTGCCCGTCCGACTGCTGCCGTCCGGACGATCTATGCTTCGCGCTGCCAGGCACCGGCCAGCCGACTCGCAGCTTCACCATCGACTACGATGACGACCACGCGCTGAAACGCGTGCACATCGACCGGGACGATCTGGGGCTATCGCCTGCGGTTCGCGATATCGCGTTCGTCTGGACGCTCAAACTGGTGGGGCGGGCCTACGCATCACCGAACTCCGGCCAACCCGGCATCCGGGTGGCGGTGAACGGCGTGCCGGTTTGCGACTTTCTGCCGCACGAGCGTTTTCCGGCGGACCGGTTCGCGGAACAGCCCGTCTGCTCGATGCCGATCATACAGGTCCGCAACCTGCAGCTCCGGCTGGCCGAACCGTTCAGAGAGGGCTGGAACACCGTGGTGCTGACCACGGACAGCCACTGGGATTACAACGGGTTGAGGATCGGGCTGGACCCGAAACACGATTGCGACCGCAGCGCCTGGGACAACAACCGGCATAGGAACATCGATCCCGCCCAACTGGAGGGCGAGCTGATGATCTTCCAAGAGATCGAGGCGCGATCGCGTTGACACTACCGGGGGCGCCACACGTAGTATCCTTTGAGCCGAGCCTCATCGCACACCCAAGCCAACTGCAATCCAAAGGATGGAGCTGATGTCCGCCAAACGTTTTCTCTGTGTCGCGACTGCCGTCTTCCTCCTCGCCGCGCCCGCCCGAGCCCAGGTGGATGCCCGCATGTTCCGCTACCCGGACGTGTCCGACACCCACGTCACCTTCGTGTACGCTGGAGACATCTGGGTCGTCGAGAAGAGCGGCGGCACGGCGAGGCGCCTGAGCTCGCCTCCTGGTGAGGAGCTGTTCCCACGGTTCTCCCCGGACGGGTCGATGATCGCCTTCAGCGGCAACTACGACGGGAACGCCGACGTCTACGTGGTGCCCGCTCTGGGCGGCGAGCCGCTACGTGTGACCTATCACCCGTCCGGCGACCGGCTGGTCGACTGGAGTCCGGACGGCGAGCGGCTGCTGTTTGCTTCGGGTCGCGAGAGCGGCGTGGGGCGGTTCAGCCAGCTCTACCTGATCTCCGCCGAGGGCGGTCTGGCCGAGAAGCTCCCCGTGCCCTACGGCGAGTTCGGGACACTGTCGCCCGACGGCCGCCAGCTGGCCTACACGCCGAAGGACAGGGGTTTTCGCACCTGGAAGCGGTATCGGGGTGGCATGGCCCCGGAGATCTGGCTGTTCGATCTGCGCTCGCAGGAAGCCAGGAACATCAGCAACAGCGATGCCAACGACGCCCAGCCGATGTGGCACGGGCGAACCATCTATTTCCTGTCGGACCGCGGGCCGGCGCAGCGCTCCAACATCTGGGCCTACGAGCTGGACGGCGGAGAGATACGTCAGGTAACACGCTTCACCGATTTCGACATCACCTTCCCGGCCATCGGTCCTTCCGACATCGTCTTCCAGGCCGGAGGTCGGCTCTACCTGTTGGACCTGGCGACGGAGGAGGCCGGGGAGCTAAACGTCGATCTAGTGACGGACCTGGCCAGCCTTCGTCCCCACACAGAAAACGTCGCCAGCCTCATCCAGTGGGCGAACATCTCTCCCAGCGGCAAGCGGGCCGTCTTTCAGGCGCGCGGTGAGATCTTCACCGTGCCGGCCGAGCACGGGCCCATCCGGCAGTTGACGCGGAGCTCGGGCGTCGCCGAGCGCTACCCCGCCTGGTCGCCGGACGGCGAGCACGTCGCCTACTGGAGCGATTCTAGCGGCGAGTACGAGCTGAAGCTGCGATCGGCGGACGGATTGGGCGAGGAGCGCAGCCTCACCAACATGGGGCCGGGCTACCGCTACCAGCCGTTCTGGTCGCCGGACAGCAAGAAGATCGCCTTCATCGACCACACGCAGACGATCAGGGTTTACGATCTAGACGCCGACCGAGCCACCGATGTCGATCGAGGTCTCTGGTGGATGCACGGAGCGTTGCAGGGTTTCGAGGTCAGTTGGTCGAGTGATAGCCGCTGGTTGGCCTACGCTCGCGGCCTTGAGACCGGCATTAACGCGATCTTCCTGTTCGATGTGGAGAATGGCCGGCGCCATCAGGTGAGTTCGGGGTATTACAGCGACAACGCCCCGGTCTTCGACCCGGACGGCAAGTACCTGTACCACCTCTCTAATCGTACGCTCTCCCCGATCTACTCCGACATGGACGCCACGTGGGTGTATCCCAACACCACGAACATCGTGGCCGTGCCACTCCGTGAAGACGTGTCGTCGCCGCTGGCGCCGCGCAACGACGAGGAAGCGATCGAGGAGGAGGGTGAGGGAGAAGAGGGTGAAGAAGAGGACGAACAGCCTGAAGGCGTGGAGATCGATCTGGATGGCTTCGAATCACGAGCCGTCGTACTACCCGCCGAAGCCGGCAACTACATAGGACTGCGGGCCGTATCGGGCAAGGTGGTGTACCACCGCGCCCCGCGGAGCGGCTCCTCTTCCCGCCAAAGCCCCATCGTCTACTTCGATCTGGAAGAGCGGGAAGAGAAGACGGTCATCGACGATGCCGACGGCTTCGAGATCTCGGCCGACGGCAAGAAGATGCTGGTCGCTAATGACCGTCGCTGGGCGATCATCGACATCAAGCCGAGCCAGCAGATTGAAGGGCCCCTGGCCACCGGCGATCTCGAGATGACCGTCAGTCCGCGGGAAGAGTGGCGTCAGATGTTCAACGAAGTGTGGCGCACCTACCGCGACGTGTTCTACGACCCGGGCATGCACGGTCTGGATTGGGACGCGCTACGCAGTCACTACGGCGCACTGCTCGACGACGCGGTCACCCGTTGGGACGTGAACTTCGTCATCGGCGAGTTGATCGGTGAGGTGAACGCGTCCCACACGTACGTCGGCGGCGGCGACACCGAGAGAGCGACTGTCAGGCGCGTCGGGCTGCTGGGCGTCGACTGGTCGCTCGAGAACGGGGCGTACCGAATCGCCCGTATCGTCCGCGGTGCCCCCTGGGACATCGAGGTCCGCTCGCCGCTGGCCGAGCCGGGGGTCGACGTGAACGAAGGAGACTACGTACTGGCGGTCAACGGGCGGCCGCTCGACACTGGGGCAGAGCCCTTTGCCGCGTTCGAGGGGCTTGCCGGAGCCGCGGTTCTGCTGACGGTCAACGACCGACCCGGTCTGGACGGGGCGAGGGAAGTGCTGGTCGAGACCCTGAGCAGCGAGTCTCGCCTTCGCAACCTGGAGTGGATCGAGGCCAACCGGCGGCGCGTCGACGAAGCCACAGGTGGCCGGGTCGGCTACATCTTTGTGCCCAACACCGCCGTACCCGGACAGACCGAGCTCGTACGCCAGTTCAACAGCCAGATGCTGAGGGACGGCCTCATCATCGACGAGCGGTTCAACGCCGGCGGACAGCTGCCGGACCGCTTCATCGAGAAGATGAACCGGCAGATGGTGACGCGGATCTTCTTCCGTAACGGCGAAGTCGTCACGTATCCGCCGGTTAATCACTACGGGCCTAAGGTGATGCTGATCAACGGTTGGGCCGGCTCGGGCGGCGACGCCTTCCCCTACTTCTTCAAAAAACTGGGCGTGGGGCCGCTCATCGGTGAACGGACCTGGGGCGGGCTCATCGGCCCGGCGTCAGGACACGGCCTGATCGATGGTGGGTACTACACCGCGCCGCCCGGGCGCCTTTATGGCCCGGACGGCGTGTGGTTCGCCGAGGGCCACGGCGTCGACCCCGACATCCCGGTGGTCGACGATCCCAGCGAGCTGGCCCGGGGCACCGACCCGCAGCTCGAGGCGGCGATCGCCGAGGTGATGCGGCTGATCGAGGAGAACCCACCGGTATTCGCGGCTCCTCCTGCGTTCGAGCGGAGGGTGGCCGGAGGGAGATGATTCGGGGATTTGGGGTTCGGGGATTCGGGGAATCCCCGGACCCCGGACCCTTTCCTACCAGCAGCCCTCAATTCTTTCGCGAAAGAGCGATTTTCCTTATCATAGAAGGGAGCGCGAGAGCATAGCGGGCATCGCGCTCACCTGGGAGACACTGCTCTAACGCCCAAAACTAGAGGGTAATCAGCGGTAGCGGCGTGGTACGGACCGCGCCGAGCCTTCAAGTCCGGACTCGAGGGGAGGGACACGCCATGCCCGAGTTCGTACCGCTGAGCGTCACCGACTTCCTGGAGCCTGCCTTCGTGGTGATAGGGCTCCTGGCCGCCGGTGCGCTCGTCATCGTCATGCTGGAGGTCGCCTTCCTCCTGGTCTGCAGGGTCGGGTCCCGGGTAGCCGACAAGCTGTACGAGCGCCACGCGCGACCTTAGCGGAGCAGAGAGGAACCACAGTCCAGCGTCTCAGTTGTCGATCCGCGCGTCGACGATCATACCGATCATCGGCAAGTAGTCCTCGCCCGTGATCGTCCATGGTTCGTCAGTGTTCACCCGATGGACGATCACCAGGTTCTTTTCCGGCAGAATCAGTAGTAGGTGCACACCGGCACCCGAGTGCGCGAAGCCCGGACCGAACACCGGGAAGTCCGCCGGCAACACGTACCACATCATCCCGTAGCCGACCCCGGACTCCGGGTCTTCTATAGAGTACGCGGACGTGCTCGCGGCGACCCAGTCTTCCGGGATGATCTGCGTGCCGTTCCACCTCCCGTTCCTCAGGTAGAGCAGCCCGTATCTGGCCATGTCGAGGGCGGTCATCCTGAAGGGGTAGGCCGGGTGCATGGACTTTTCGGGCTCGTATTGGTACTGGCCGTCGGAGACCAAGAAGTCCTGCATGCCGATGGGATCGGCGATCTCCTGCTTGAAGGCCTCGAAGATGCCGACGCCGGTCTCCTGCTCGAAGATCACGCCGGCCACGTTGAAGTCCCAATTGTTGTAGTAGAAAAAGGTGTTCGGTGGATGGCTCCCGCGCTCGGGGCGTGCGGCCTCCATCTCGGGGGCTTCGGCGGCCGCAGGGTGATACACCCCCGAACGAGACTTCAGCAGGTCGGCGACCCTGGCCTGCTTCTCCTCCGGTGTCAGGCTGGGCGGGATGTCGTCGATGTCGAGGTCCGCCAGGGTCTTGGTCGTGTCGATGACCCCGCGGCCGACGTAGATGCCGTACAGGCCGCTCAGGAAGGATTTTCTGATGGAGTGGCACCAGAACTTCCTGTCGACCTCACCCCACGAGACGAAGATCTTGTCCTCGTACAGGGCGAGAACCGCGGCAGAGCCGATCTGGTCGAAGTACTCCCTGGCATCGGCGAGCGCTGCCGACGAGAAACCGACTTCCTCGGGCGTGACATACTCGAAGCCACCTATCTCGCCGTTGGTCGAAACCGGGTCGCTTGAACAGGCGATGGCGGTTGCGATAGCGCTTACGATCGCGGCGGACAGAACGATGCGGGAGGAGCGTGCGGTCCTCATCCAAATACTCCTTCGGGCTGCGGCGGGGCGTACCGCACACGTAGCTCTACGAGGTGGTCGGTCTGGTGGTTTCTCGATCCAGAGCCCGGTCTGCCCGGACGGCGACCGGGTCGGTGAACTGCCCGGAACTCAGCCCAGCGCCAGGATTCCTTCCAGCTTCTCCGCGTACGCCCGGCTGGCCGCATCAGGCGTTACAAACTCGATCTGGTCTGCGCTCGTGATCCCGAGGCCGAGCTCCACGGCCCGCGCCATCTGCTCTTGCTCGAAGATCTTGCGGTCCATGATCGCTTCGTTGGAGCCCAGATCCTTTAGCACCGCCAGGCCCACGGCGTCGATCGCCACTCGGTCTGCGCCGGCGACGATCACGTCCGCCTGCTTCAGCTCGCCATTCGACGGGCCGCCGTCCGTGAAAGCGGCCACCCCGTCCAGCACGATGAGCTGCGGCCGGTAGCCCGTGTTGAGCTCAGCGATCATGCGCCGCATGTCCGGCGAGCGGTGCAGCGGCCGGCGGATTCTCTTGGGGGTGAGCCCCACCGACAGCTTGAGCGACATCGTGAACACGCCGCCGAAGCCGTGCGTCTTCAGGCAGCAGGTCGATACGTTGTACTCGGCCTCCACCACCTGCCGCGGCAACCAGAACCCTTCCGGCCAGTGGGTGCCGCTAGCGCCGAAATGTATCCAGTCGGCCTCCGGGATCTCCTCGTAGTTCACCACGCCGAAGCGGAGATCACTTGCCAGGTCGAGTATCCCCTTCTGCTCCATCACGCGCCGAGTGTCTGGCGGCCCGCTCGACTCGCCCAGCGTGATCTCGCGCGCGCCCCGCTCGTGCAGCTCGTAGACGAGCTGGCTCAGCGTGTCGTTGTGCGTCGACGCCGGTGTGTCCCCAGCCGTGTTGAAGTTCGGCTTCAGCAGGACCCGCTTGTCGCTCACGCCGCTGAGGTCGAGCAGCTCCAGCGCCTGTGCCACACCGCGCTTCCGATCCGAAGTGCGAACCAGGGCGACCCGGGTCTTTTGCGAGCCGGGCCGGAGGAAGCGCGCCAGCCCGATGTGTGGTAGAACCACGAGACCGGCGCCGGTCGTTCGAAGAAAGTCCCGACGGTGAATCGGGCGACCGCATGTGAGCATTCTGCCCTCGAGATGCTAGAAGTTGGCTTGGCAGTGACCGCCTTGACGGCCGTGTCGCAAATCGAAAGCTAGCGTTGCACCGACGGCATCGGCAACCAGCTTGCGTCGGGAAGCTCCAAAAACCGTGGTCAATACCTCCAGCTCGTCAGATCGGCGCCCGGCGGAGCCGCCGCCTCGATCCGCCTCAAGATCTTCGGCAGGTACATCGTGTTGTAGCGCAGGCGCGAGATGTGGTTCGGGTTCTCCTGGTCGCCGTTCCAGCAGTGCTCGGCCCGGTCGCCGTAGTCGACCTCGCCATTGTAATAGGGGCTCGTCGTGCTCTCGAGAAACTCCTCGGTCAGGTAGACGGCGTTGTTCAGGTAATAGTTGTCCATGTCGCCGCAATAGATGTGGAGCTTGTCCTCGAGCTTCGGGCCCAGCGTCGCCCAGTCGCGCTCCATGATGTAGCGCAGGTCGTAGTTCTCTCTCCAGTACTCGGCGACCTCGTGGTCGATCTCACCCGTCTCCTTGTCCCAGATGCGCTTGGGGTATCCGTCGTCACCCATCGGCGAGTAGACGGCCTCCCAGATGTCGTACTGGTCACCCGAACGGCTATTGGTGCCGAGCACCAGCTCCAGGTGGTTGTAGTCCCTTACGGTTCGGTCCACTTCGCCCAACCAGTTCCTGTGCCCCGGTCGCTCGACCCGCTTGAATTGGCCTTCCACGTAGTAGGCGTTCTCGTCCTCGTAGATATTGACCAACGTGTAGGAGCGGAAATCGATGGGGTCCGGGCAGGCGGCGAACGTTCCGTTGTACTCGTCGGGATAGAAGACCTGCACGGCCAGCGCCTCCCAACCGCCGGTCGAGCCGCCGTAGAGGAAGCGCGCCCAGCCCTCACCGATGCCGCGGAACTGCTCCTCGATGTAGGGGATCAGCTCGTAGGTGATGGCGTCGCCGTAGGGGCCTAGGTTGGCCGAGTTCACGGCGTACGAATCGTCGTAGTAGGGGTTGGCGTGCTGTACCTCGATGATGAGCAGGCGCGGGAAATCTGGGCTCGTCCACTGCCGGTAGAAGTCGTAGGCCTCCTGCTGCTGGATCCTGTTGTAGCAATCGACGCGGAAGCGCTCGCTGTAGGTGCACTCGAGATCCGGGTCGGGCGGCTCGGTGCGGAACCCGCCGAAGTCGGACGGGAAGTGGCCGTGGAAGATGGCGATCGGGTAGCGCGCCTCCGGATGCTCGTCGAAGCCCTCGGGCAGGAGGACGTGGGCGCCCAGGTGCATGGGCCGGCCCCAGAACTCGGTGAGCAGCTCGCTCTGGATCTTGATGTGTTTGATGTACTTGGTGTCCTCGGGCTCCGGGATGGGCGGCATCACCTGATCGAGCGAGATCGCCAGCCGATTCGGTCGCCGCGGGTCCACGCGCAGCTTTCGAGGCGTGCTGTAGAGGTTGCCCGGAGCACGATTCCAGCGCTGCCCCTCACCACGGTCCATGGGCAGTTTGACGGTCTTCCCGTTGCTCAAATTGAAGGTCGAGTACTCGTGCAGCACGGCCTGCACGTAGTACTCGCCGGGCGGTAGCTCGGCGATACTCGCGTGTGGGAAGCCGAACACCTCCGCGTCGATTACCGCTTCCGTCCCTGGTGCAAGACCGTCGACGTCGATGCCGAACAGCTGGGCGCCCCCGAGGCCGGAGGTGACCTGGAACCTGGGCTCCGGTTCCTCTCGCGTCGTCAGGATCAAGAGAATCCGACCGTCCAGCGGCTCGGCGCCGACAGATTGATCGAACGATACGGCGAACTCTAGTGGCGAGGTCGGCGCTTCGGTCGTACAGGCCAGCAGCGCGGCCGCTGTGAGGGCCAGGAGCGGGCGGAGGATCGTCTTCGTTGTCATGTTCCATCTCCACTCTTCTTGCTGCGCGCGGTGTGACACGACTCAACCCTCGGGATAGGGAACCGGATCTTGATCCGGAACGTCGTACCGTGCGCGGAGGTTTTGCAGGGTCTCTTTCAGTTGTTCCACGATATCCGCGTAGTCGGGATCGGCGTACACGCTCTCGAGCTCATCGGGATCGTTCTCGAGGTCGAACAGTTCCCATTCGTCGATCTCGTAGTAGTGGATGAGCTTGTAGCGCATGGTGCGTACGCCGTAGTGACGGCGCACCATGTGAACCGCTGGATATTCGAAGTACTGGTAGTAGATGGCGTCGCGCCAGTCGTCGGGCGTCTCGCCTTTTAGGAGCGGCAGCAGGCTGCGGCCCTGCATCTCAGGCGGCACCTCTACGCCGGCCAGGTCGAGAAACGTCTCGGCGAAGTCGAGGTTCTGGACCAGGTCGGAGTTCTCGGAGCCGGGCTCGATTTCGCGCGGCCAGCGCACGATCAGCGGCATGCGGAGGGATTCCTCGTACATCCACCGCTTGTCATACCAGCCGTGGTCGCCGAGGTAGAATCCTTGGTCAGAGCTGTAGACCACCACGGTGTTCTCGGCCAGCCCGGACCGATCGAGGTAATCGAGGAGACGACCCAGGTTCTCGTCGATCGATGTGATAGTACGCAGATAGTCTTTCAGGTAGCGCTGGTACTTCCAGCGCACGAGGTCGGCGCCCGCGAGGTTCGCATCGCGGAACGCCTGGTTCTTCGGCTCGTAAGCGGCGTTCCAGCCGACGAGCTGTTCTTCGTTGAGTTGGCGTGGCGGCACCAGCTTGAGGTCGTTCTCGTACAGATGCTCGGCGATCGTCATCTCCTGGTTCGCCGCGGGGCTCGCCCGGCCCGAGTAGTCGTCGAAGAGGGTGGCGGGCTCGGGGATCGTGACGTCGTCGAAGAGGGTCAGCTGTTCGGGACCGGGTTCCCAACGACGATGCGGCGCCTTGTGCTGGTACATGAGCATGAACGGCTTCTCGGGGTCGCGGCCGCTCTCGAGCCACTCCATCACCTTGTCGGTGATGATGTCGGTCACGTAGCCGGTGTGCTCTACAACGCCCGCCGGCGTTCGGAAGTCAGGGTTGTAGTAAGTACCCTGGCCGGGGAGGACCTCCCAGTAGTCGAAGCCGGTCGGCTCGCTCTTCAGGTGCCATTTGCCGATGATCGCCGTCTGGTAACCGGCCGCCTGGAGCAGCTTGGGAAATGTCACCTGGGCGCTGTCGAAGCGTTCCCGGTTGGTCAGCACACCGTTCAGATGGCTGTGCTTTCCGGTCAGTATCACGGCTCGGCTGGGGGCACAGATGGAATTGGTGACGAACGCGTTCCGGAAGAGCATCCCCTCGCCAGCCAGTCGATCGATGTTTGGCGTTTCGCTCAGCCTCGAGCCGTAAGCGCCGACCGCGTGGGCGGCGTGATCGTCGGCAAAGATGAAGACGATGTTTGGGGGCTGAGGGCGATCACAGGCCGCCAGGGCGATCAGGGGGATGGCGAGCAGGGAGATGCGCATGGTCTTCTCCTCGCTGGGAACGGCGAGTTTCTCTAAGGGCTCCGGACCAGGGGGAACAACTCCGACTCGGTCCGCCCGCTCTGCATTATCGCTGCGATGCGTGCGACGACATCGGGATGTAGATCTGCGACATCTCGGGTTTCGCCGATGTCGGCTGCCAGGTCGTAGAGTTCGATCGGGCTATCGACGCTTGCGCGGTAACCTTTCCAGTCGCCCAGTCGCACCGCCTGGCGGCCATGGTACTCCCAGTAGAGATACTCATGACGCGCCTGCTCATCGGACCGGCCGAACAGCGTCGATAGCAGTGACAGACCGTCGACGTCGGTGGGGACCTCCGTCCCGACGAGCTCGGCGAAGGTCGGCAGGAAATCCCAGAACGCCGATACGTGATCGCTCGTGCTGCCGGCCTCGACCAGCTGCGGCCACCAGGCGATCAGTGGGACGCGGATGCCGCCTTCGTAGAGCTGCGTCTTCAAGCCCCTCAAGGGGCCCGCGCTGTTGAAGAACTCCGAATCGGTCCCGCCGTTGAAGGTGGGGCCGTTGTCGCTGGTAAAGATGATGAGCGTCTTATCGTCTAGTCCGAGCTCTTCGAGCAGCGTTCTGATTCGTCCGATCTCTCGATCCATCCGAGTGATCATCGCCGCGTAGGCAGCGTGCGGCGTACGATGGGGAAGGTAGGCACGGTCCCCAATGTATGGCGTCTCGGGGAAGGCACCGTCGTACTCGGCTAGCGATTCCTCCGGCACCTGCAGCGCGACGTGAGGAACGGGGAAGGGGAGGTAGAGGAAGAACGGCTCCTCGCTGTTCCGTCGAATGAAGTCGAGCGCCTCCTGCGCCATGAGATCCATCGAGTACTGCGTTCCCGAGTAGGGCTCGTAGGAATTAGGGTCGGACGGATCGGCGTCTTCCGGCAGCCTCTGGTGCGGGTAGACGTACTCGTTCTCGAGAACGTGCTTCTCGGTGTTGCGCCATAGGTAAGGCGGGTAGTAGCCGTGAGCGATGCGCTGGCAAAGGTAGCCGTACCAGTGATCGAAGCCCTGCCGGTTCGGTTCACCGCTACTGCCCGGTCCTCCCAGCCCCCATTTCCCGATCGCGCCTGTCGTGTAGCCGGCGTCCTGCAACATCGTCCCGATCGTGTACGTATTTGCCGGCAGGGGCCGCTGTCCCTCCAGGCTCAGGTCGTGCCAAACGTCGCCCCGCTCAGACATCTCATCGTTGTCGCGGATATAGGCGTGACCGGTGTGCAGGCCGGTGAGCAGCACCGCCCGTGACGGGGCGCAGACGGGACTGCCCGAGTAGTGCTGGGTGAACCGCATGCCCTCGGCGGCCAACCGGTCGATGTTGGGCGTGCGAATCTTCGTCTGGCCGTAGCTCCCGAGCTCTCCGTACCCGAGGTCGTCGGCGAGGATGAAGATGATGTTGGGCGGGCGTACGTTCGCTTCGCCGCAGCTCTTGAGCCCGAGGCCCAAGAGCGCGACGGCGCCGATCACGGCTGTCGCCGAAACTGAATTGTGTCGCATGGGTGGGATACTAAGAAGCTCTCGCACGTGGGGCCAGGGCCCGGCGGCGGACGCGATCGCCGTGCAGAAGTCGTCAGCGGTCCGCGTTTGCAGTGGCGGCGAAAGGGATCTTGCCTATCTTAAGGCTTCTTTTTTGGGAGACGCGATGCGAGCACCCGTCCGTGTCACAGTCCTGCTGGCGCTGTCCGTGGCGCTACCCGCAGGTGCTTTGGGCCAGGAGGCTGCCGAAAGTGCCCAGGCCCCTGACGAGGCTCTGCGTGTCTTTATGGACTGCCGCAGTCGCTATTGCGACTTCGACCATTTCCGGCGCGAGATCGCATTCGTCAATTATGTACGTGACCGTCGGGATTCGGAGGTCCACGTACTGGTCACGACGCGTCGCACTGGAAGCGGCGGCGACGAGTTCACGATCGAGTTCATCGGCCAGGGTGACTTCGAAACGGTCGACGACAGACTCCTTTATTTCTCCAGCGACACCGACGTAGAGGACGAGATCCGGGGCGGCCTGACGCGCACGCTGAAACTAGGTTTAGTTCGCTACGTGGCGCGCCTACCGATGGCCGAGCGGCTCGACGTGACATATGAAGCGCCGGACACGCTGGAGGAAGCGGCTACGGCCCAGGCGGAGGATGATCCCTGGAACTTCTGGATCTTCAGGGTTCGCGCTGGCGGGAACGTTGGGGGCGAGGAACGACAGGGCTTCTTCGCGACGAACGGCTCGTTCTCGGCGAACCGGACGACCGAGGAATGGAAGATCCGGCTGCACGCGAATGGCTGGTACAGCGAGGACAACTTCGAGTTCAGCGACGGATCGGAAACCACGAGCATCTTTCGCAGCTACTCGACCGGCGCGTTCATCGTCAAGAGTCTAACTGATCACTGGTCGGTGGGCGGGATCGCGGAGGCGCGCGTCTCGACTTTCCGCAACCACGATCTGGCCATCGAGATCGGCCCCGCCGTCGAGTACAACATCTTTCCCTACGAGGAGTCGACGCGCCGGGCGCTGACCTTCGCCCTCGGCGCCTTCTTCAACTACTTCGACTACGAAGAGATAACGATCTTCGACGAGACGACCGAGACGCGCCCGTCGGGCGTCCTGGAGATCGAGTACTCTGTACGGCAGCCGTTTGGAACCATCAACATAGGATTTGGGGCATTCGCATACCTCGATAACCTGGAGCAACACAGCTTCGAGTTGGGCGGACGGCTCAACATCAGGCTCGTGAGAGGGTTGGAGCTGAACATCAACGGCGAAATCGAGAGGATCAAAGATCAGATCCATCTCGCTAGGGGCGGCGCCACCGATGAGGAGGTCTTGCTGCGCCGCAGAGAGCTGGGTACGGAATGGCGGTACCGCCTCGGCCTGAGCCTCAGCTACACGTTCGGCTCGATATACAACAATGTGGTAAACCCGCGCTTCGATTAAGTCGCGAGTCAGGGAGGACAGGAATGGATGACGAGCAGGTAGTGGCGATCATCGCAGCCATCCTCGTGGCGGGGCGCCTGGCCTGGGCCGCCGGCCAGGCCCGACCGCAGCCTGAAAGACTGATCTCTGAGGAGGTCGCGGACGCCCTCGATCTCTACAACGAGGCCAAGAAGAGCGTCCTCGAGAAAGGCAGCTAGCCGCCTGCGAGGCCGGCGAGCGCGATTGACGCCTCGTTAAGGATCCTTTGAGCCGTCCCGGCCATCTTCGGCTCCATGGATACCGGCCGGGTTCGCCCACCGAGGATCGGCCGACCGAGCCTGCGCCGCTGGCTCGATCGGCTGCTGCCGCCGGTCTGTGTCGTCTGCGGAGACCCTCTGGCCGCGCAGGAATCACGCGTCTGCGGCCTCTGCTGGGCCCGGGCCCGCAACCAACGCCACCCTCGCTGCGACCGCTGCGGCATCGCTTTATACGACAGCGGTATCTCTCTACAAGAAAAAGACTTATCGGGCACGCCCTCGGGTTGTAGCGAGTGCGCGGATTGGCTGCCCTACCTGCGCGTCGCCCGTGCGCCGTACAGCATGTCGGGCACGGCTGCTGCCATGGTCCATGCCCTCAAGTACGGTGGTTGGGCCGACCTGGCCGAGGAGATGGGTGCGTGGATGGCCGAGGTTCAGTTCCCGCCCGCTGTGGAGTCTGAGATCGGGGCGCTGGTACCGGTGCCGCTGAGCCCGGCGCGGCTCAGAGAGCGGGGGTTCAACCAGGCGGAACTGCTGGGGCGCGCGGTGGCGCGACGGCGGGGGTGGCCGCTGCTCGCCGGGGCTCTGGTGCGTGAACGTCACACGCGGCGCCAGGCGCGCCTCGCACCGCGGGAGCGAGCGGAGAACGTGGCTGGCGCGTTCCGTGTGCTGGCCACGAACGGGGCGCCCCTCGAGGACACGCACCTGCTGCTGGTGGACGATGTGCTGACGACGGCTGCCACGGCGCAGGCCTGCGTTCGGGCACTTTGCAGGGCGGGTGCCCGGGCGGTGAGCGTTCTCAGCTTCGCTCGAGCGCGGCGCGATTTGCCCCCGGTGATACTTTCCCGAACTCGCCGGTGACCGTAATGTAGTAACGTGCCAGAGCTGAATTTGCGGACCGGAGGATGGAGGTCGGAGAGAGATGGCGGTTCGAGTTGGAATCAACGGTTTCGGGCGGATCGGCCGGATGATCGTGAGGGCGGCCAAGAAAGACGGGCGCGGTGCGGGCATCGACTTTGTGGCGGTCAACGATCTCACGGACACGAATACCCTGGCCCACCTTTTCCGCTACGACTCGGTTCACGGCAGGTACGAGGGCACGGTCGAGGCGAAGAGTGAGAGCCTGGTGATCGACGGCGATGAAGTGCAGGTGCTCTCGGAGCGTGATCCGGAAAAATTGCCGTGGCAGGAGCTAGGGGTGGAAATCGTCTTCGAGTCGACGGGGATCTTTCGGTCGCGAGACGGTGCCAGCAAACACCTGACCGCAGGCGCGAAGAAGGTGGTGATCACCGCGCCGGCGAAGGGTGAGGACATCTCTATCTGTCTCGGCGTGAACGACGAGGCCTACGACGCCGGGGCCCACCACATCATTTCGAACGCCAGTTGTACGACCAACTGCCTGGCGCCGGTGGTCAAGGTCCTGTTGGAGGAATTCGGCTTCAAGCGCGGCATGATGACGACGATCCACAGTTACACCAACGACCAGCGGCTCCTGGACCTTCCCCACAAAGATCTGCGGCGCGCGCGTGCCGCGGCGGTATCGATTATCCCGACCACGACCGGCGCTGCCAAGGCGACCGGCGTCGTGATCCCGGAGGTTAAAGGGAAGATCGACGGGTTGGCCGTGCGGGTGCCCACACCGAACGTCTCGCTTACCGACCTCGTGGCGGTCCTCGAGAAGACCCCCACGGCCGAGGAGGTCAACGGCGCGTTCAAGAAGTACGCCGACGGCAAGTTGCAGGGAATTCTGGCCTACAGCGAGGATCCCTTGGTCTCGGTGGACTTCATCGGGAATCCAGCCAGTTCCATCGTCGACGGCCTGTCGACGAACGTCATCGACGGTAACCTCGTCAAAGTACTCTCATGGTACGATAACGAGTGGGGCTACTCGGCCCGCTGCGTCGACCTGGCTGGCTACATCGCCGAGCGCCTCTAGAGCGACAGAGTACAATGCTGGACAAACTGACCGTACGCGACCTGAGCGATGAACAGCTGAGGGGCAAGCGGGCGCTGGTGCGTGTCGACTATAACGTCCCCCTCGATTCCGAGGGCCGCGTCGAGGACGACGTGCGGATCCGCGCCACGCTGCCGACGCTGGGCTTTCTACGTGAGCGAGGGGCGAGCCTGGTCCTCATGTCGCATCTCGGCCGGCCGAAAGGCGAGCCGAACCCGAAGTACTCGCTGCGGCCCGTAGGGGTCCACCTGGCCGAGCTTTTGGGCGATGAGGTGGACTTCGCGGCGGAGACCGTTTCGCAGGAAGCGGCGGGCAAATCGAAGAATCTCGGGCCGGGCCAGGTTCTGCTCCTGGAGAACACGCGCTTCGACCCGCGGGAGACCAAGAACGACCCGGCGATGGCCGGTGAGCTGGCGGCGCTGGGCGACCTGTACGTAAACGATGCGTTCGGTACCGCTCACCGGGCGCACGCCTCGACGGCCGGCGTGGCCGAGTTTCTCAGGCCCGCGGTGGCCGGGCTGCTGTTGGAACGGGAGCTCGACTACCTGGGCCGCCTGCTGAAGGAGCCGGCGCGGCCCTTCGTGGCGGTACTGGGCGGAGCGAAGGTCAGCGGCAAGATCGATCTGATCGAGAGCTTTCTGGGTAAGGTGGACCGGCTCTGTATCGGTGGTGCGATGGCGTGCACTTTCCTGCGCGCCATGGGGCTCGAGACGGGGAAGTCGCTGGTCGAAGAGGATCTCGTCGACTTCGCGGCCCGGATGCTGGAGCAGGCCGGTGATGCTCTCGTGTTGCCGACGGATGCCGTGGTCGCGCCAGCGAAGGATCGCGGTAGCGAAGCTCACGTGGTGGGTTGTGATGCGATCCCGGCCGCTGAGATGCTGCTCGACATAGGGCCCGATAGCAGCGGCGAGTTCGCGAGCGTCGTCCGTGGCGCGAGCACGATCCTCTGGAACGGACCCATGGGTGTGTTCGAGCAGCCGGCCTTCGCCAGCGGTACGACCCTGGTCGGTGCGGCCGTCGCCGATGCTACGACGGCGGGTGCGACCAGCGTGGTCGGCGGCGGGGACAGTGCAGCCGCCGTGGCCGACCTGGGCCTGGCAGACCGGATGAGCCACGTGTCCACCGGCGGCGGCGCTTCACTGGAGTTCCTGGCTGGCAAGGAGCTTCCCGGCGTGGCCGCGCTAACCGATCGGGAATAGAGATGAGCTTCAAGAGCCCTTTCTTCGGCGGTAACTGGAAGATGAACCACGGGCCGAGCGCGACGCGGGGTTTCTTGAAGGAGTTCCTGGGGCGTTACGAGCCTCGCGACGATCGCACCGTCGTCTTCTTTCCACCTGCGATCTCTCTGGCCGAGTTCATAGCTGCGTCCGCCGGCAGAGGCGATCTCCTGACCGGTGTGCAGGATGTCTTTTGGGAGAGCTCGGGAGCGTTCACCGGCTCGATCTCGGCTGCCATGGCGAAAGATGCCGGTGCCGGATTCGCGCTGGCGGGTCACTCGGAGCGCCGGCATGTCTTCGGTGACTCGGACGAGGACGTCTCCCGCAAGGTCACGGCCATAGCGGCCGAGGGCCTCGTGCCCGTCCTCTGTGTGGGGGAACTGCTGGAGGAGCGAGAGCGCGGTGAGGTTCAATCTGTGGTCACCCGGCAGCTCGCCGCAGGCCTGAGCGGCCTGAGCTCGGATCAAGTGGAGGGGATGGTGATCGCCTACGAACCGGTCTGGGCGATCGGCACAGGCCGCACGGCGAGTCCCGAGGACGCCAGTCAGGCCCATGAGCTGATCCGGGGACTTCTGACCGAGCGCGTCGCGTCGGCGGCCGGGGCGATCCCGATTCTCTACGGCGGTAGCGTCAAGCCGAGTAACATCGAGGAGCTGCTGGCGGCGCCGGAGATCGACGGGGTGCTCGTGGGTGGGGCGAGCCTGAAGGCGGAGGATTTCGCCGAGATTTGTGGCGCCGGCTGAGGATCAGCCGCCTATGGCGGCGAACGAGACGGAAAGCCTGATCCACACGTCCACCCTCCTGCCGTACTCGAAGGCCGGTGAGAACCAGACGATATCTTTGATGCTCAATGCCACGTGGTCCAGCAACGGGTTCCCCGAAGATTGTAGGACACGATAATCGATCACCTCTCCCGTTTTACTGATGAGGAACGCCAGTGTCACGCGTCCCTCGGCTTCGGACGCCAGGTTCAGAAGGTTATAGCCCTCCCTCCATCTGTGTAGTACCTGCTCGGCGTTCAAAACCTCCGGCCCCACATAGCTCGGTACGAAGGCGGGCGGCGGTTCAACGGCCTGCAGCGGAGGGGCCGGGATGCTCTCCAGCGGATTGGCCTCGAACGTCGTCTCTGCTATGGTGACGTCCTCGCTGAGATCTACTTCGGCTCTTCTCGGGACTTGCGGCCTGCTGTCGAGATTCGGGGATTGCGGGATCGCGTCCACCTGCAGGTGCTCAACCATGGACTGGTGCGCAATCGAGGCGGTCATCCAGGACGATCTCGACAGCAGGTCGATCCGCAGGTTGGGGTTGAGGAGAAAGACGAGGAAGTGGAGGAGAGCGGCGCAGCAAATCATCTGCCACCAGAACGCTCGGGTGGCTCTCTTGAACTCTTCGTGCGCTCGCAGACGTGCTCGCTTGGACAAGGCAGCTCCTTAGCTCCCCCCTCATATAATGTAATAACGAGGGTGCTATGCGTGGAGTTTCGGAGAAGTCCGCGGGAGCTTTAAGCCCGAAATACCCCTATGAAGGAGAGGCGCTAGTCTTTCCGAAACACGAGGAGGAAGAAGAGACTGGCCGCCCTATGGGCCCTCTCCATCTCGACAAATGTCCAGCCCTGCTTGGCATGCTCGTTGAGTGCGTCTTCGAGGGGGTCGAGTGTGGCCCCGGTGCATATACTGGGGAGTGGCTGGTCCCGGAAGTTTCCTTCGCCTGGCAGCGTTGCGCAACCAGCCATGCCGAGCCACGTTGGACGCTCGTCCTCTGACCTGGGAGGAAGTTGACAGCCCCTGTAAACAGTATATAGTTCGGCGGTTCCGCCTACGGGCGGTGACCCCCCAAACGAGAACGAATAGAAGAAGGTTCAGGCGGTGTATAACTTCATCCTCATGCTGCTCATTCTGGACGCGCTGCTGCTGCTGCTGGTGGTGCTGTTGCAGTCGGGGAAGGGGAGCGGCTTGGCGGCCGAGTTCGGCGGTGCCTCGTCGTCCGCCGATACCTTTTTGGGTGGCCGACAGGCGGCGACGCTACTGACCAAGGCCAGCTGGGTTACGGGCGGCCTGTTCATGGGCCTGGCCCTTCTCCTGGCGATCCTCTCGGCTCGTACGCGGGCGCCGTCGTCGGTGCTCGAGGGCCAGTTCGCGCCGCCAGCGGTGGAGGAGGCTCCGGCGCCGGTACTGGATCGGGAAGGGGCGCAGGATGCCCCGGCGGTCATCGATCTGGGAGAGGAAGGTGGCGCGGAGACCGGTGAGGAGGGTGAGCCACCGCCGGAGGGTGGCAATTGAGGCGAGTCGGATCGGCCCGGATTACCGGGCCGTTTTCTTATCTGGCGCTTTCGGGTGGCAGGTCGAAGAAATCTAGGAAACGACCCTTTTCCTGTTGGGCTTCGAGCCAGTCGCCGAAGCCGGAGTCGATGAGCCCCTGGGAACTTTGCTGTCGCCGGGCGGCCTGGATGGCCAGATTATGGACGTATTCGTTCTTGGCGTCGCCGGCATGGCCGCGCACCCAGAGCCATTCGATCTTGTGACGATCCGCAATCCTCTTCAGCTGCTGCCACAGCTCGAGGTTCTCGATCGGGCCGCCCTTGCGCTTCCAGCCCCGGGCGATCCAGTTGCGGATCCACTCGTTCATCCCTTTGACGAGGTAGCTCGAGTCGGAGTGGAAGGCGACGCGACACGGGCCCTTGAGGGCGCCGAGGCCCTCGATGGCGCTTCGCAGCGCCATGCGATTGTTGGTCGTATCGGGCTCGCACACGTAGTAGTCGCGCCGGATCCAGCCAGACCGCTCGTCGAACAGCTCGATGAGGCCGGCGGCGGCACCGGGCCGTGCCTTATCGGTGAATTGATTGCCGAGACACGATTCGTCGGCGTGGATGAGGACGAGGTCGCTGAATTCGCGGGCGCTCATGACGGATAAAGCTAACCACGAACCAGGCGGGGCGCGAAGAGGGCTCCTGGTGCTGGAAGACGGCTCGGCCTTTCCCGGCCGGCTGGCCGGAGCCGAGGGTGAGCCGGCCTTGGGCGAGGTCGTGTTCAATACCAGTCTGGCCGGCTACCAGGAGATCCTGACCGACCCATCCTACGCGGGCCAGGTCGTCACCATGACGGCGCCGCTCATCGGCAACTACGGCGTTACGCCGGAGGACGACGAGGCGTCGCGGCCTTGGGTCGCGGGACTGGTAGTTCGCGAACTGAGCCCCAGCTACAGCAACTGGCGCGCTCAGACCAGCCTGCAAGAATACCTGAAGAGTCACGGTATCGCCTGCATAGAGGGCGTCGACACGCGCAGGTTGACGCGGCATATCCGGTCGGAGGGCGCGATGCGCTGTGGCATCGGGGCTGAGGAGTTGGGTGCCGACGAGATCCTCGAGCGCATCCGCGAGCATCCGCCGATGACCGGACTCGATCTCACGAAAGTTGTCACCACCCGTGAGGTCTACAAGGTGCCGGCGAAGGGGATCGCTCGGTTCCGGGTCGCGGTCTACGACTTTGGTGTGAAGCGCCGTAGCCTGCAGTTGCTGGCCGGGCATGGCTGCAGCCTCACGGTCTATCCCTCGACCACGCCGGCGGAGGTCGCCCTGGACGGTGCTCCCGACGGCGTGTTCCTATCCAATGGTCCAGGCGACCCGGCGGCGGTGCCGGGAGTCATGGAGTTGATCGAGTCGCTGGCGGCGAAAGAGATCCCGGTGTTCGGAATCTGCCTCGGGCATCAGGTAGTTTCGCGAGGCTTCGGTGCCGAGACCTTCAAACTGCTCTACGGGCACCGGGGCGGGAACCACCCGGTGCACAACCTGGCGAGCCGACGGGTCGAAATCACCTCTCAGAACCACGGTTTCGCGGTGCGCAGCGAAGGAGAGGAGGTACCGGGTGCACCGGATCTCCGCGCCACGCATGTGAACCTCAACGACGGGACGCTGGAAGGGGTCCGGCACCGGGAACTTCCCGTCTTTGCCGTCCAGTATCACCCCGAATCCGCCCCCGGACCCCACGACAGCCGCTACCTGTTCGGCGAGTTCGTGCGGCTGATGGAGCGACGGTCCGCCTGAAGGCCCCGGCCTCGGAAACGGGAACCCCTCGACTTGACTTAATCGTTCTGACACAGTAACTTAGGCGCCCATCTCCCTCCCGTTACCAATTTCCCTTGACGGCACGTCAGAGTGCTCGTCCCAGGTAAATGGAAGCTCGTAAGAAGAGTCCCCGAGGCTGGTGGGTTGCCCTGGTGGTAGCCGGAGCCGTCATCGTGTTCGGCACCGGGGTGCTTCTGATAATGTACACGGCCGCGCCCAGCGACGGCCTTACAATGCTGACCCGCGACCGGATCGCGATACTGCCGCTACGGGGTGTGATCACGCAAAACCACCGCGTGATCCAGGAACTGCGGGACTATCGGGACGACGGCTCGGTAAGGGGTTTCGTCCTCTGGGTGAATTCGCCGGGCGGCGAAGTCGCTCCTTCCCAGACGATCTATCGTGAACTGACTCGCGTTCGTGACGAAGGTTACCCGGTGGTCGCCGCGATTGGATCGGTGGGGGCGTCGGGGGCCTACTACGCGGCCTTGGGAGCGGACACGATCCTGGCGATGCCGGGTTCGCTGGTCGGCTCGATCGGCGTGCTGATGGAGTTCCCGAACGCTCAGGAGCTGCTCGAGAAGGTCGGGCTCCGCTTCGAGGTGATCAAGAGCGCCGAGCACAAGGACCTGGGGTCTCCCTATCGGGAGGTAACCGAGGCCGAGCGAGCGCTTCTGCAGGAGGTGGTCGATGACGTCTACGACCAGTTCCTGGACGTGATTGCAGAGGAGCGCGGGTTGTCCCGCGACTCGGTGGTCGAAGTCGCAGACGGCCGCCTGTTGTCGGGCCGTCTCGCCGTTGATTATGGACTAATCGATGGAGAAGGTGACCTGGTCGATGCCATCGCTATCGCTGGCAACATGGCGGGCCTTGGGCCGGAGCCGCGAACTGTGTTGCGTGAGGAACGCCGCCGTGTGACTTGGTTGGACCTTCTCGGTTCGCTAGCCGCTTTGGCCACGGGCCAAAGCGGCGCCGTGGGACCCCTGGGTGAGTCTTGGCCTGGTTTGGATCAGGGGCCGCGGCTGATGTATCTGCTCAGGTACCGGTAGCGGCGGCACGGGTCGCGATGGAAACCGTTCGTTCGCTGCGGGCGTTTTCACTTTTCGATTGCTGGAGGAAGGGATGACCAAGGCCGATTTGGTCGAACAGGTTGCCCAGGCGATCGGGCCTGGGATCACGACAGGCGCTGGCCGACGGCCATCACATCGAGATCCGGGGATTCGGCACGTTCAAGGTGCGCAACAGACGGGCTCGTGTAGCTCGGAACCCTCGAACGGGTGACCCGGTGAGAGTGGAGGCGCGGGCCGTTCC
>JBDHJU010000087.1:0-17919 GCA_039586755.1 Gemmatimonadota bacterium
ACGGGACGCTCGGGCTGGAAGATGTCAGCGCGTCTTACGGCGAGTACGGCGGCGTGCTGAGCGGCGGCTCGGGCGAGCTGCGCTTCGACCTCGAGTCGGCTTCGTTGCCCGCTTTCACCGGTGAGCTTCTGGGCAGGCCGTTCGAGCTCAGCCTCTCCGTCTCGGATTTCGAGACGCGACAGGTCGATGGGCGCGTGAGCGGCGAAGTCGATCTGGGCCGCCTGGCCCAGCTGCGCGAAGGTGCTGCGCCGATGGAGGGCGCCGCACGCTTCGATTTGAGCTTCTCCGGCCCGGCGCAGCAGCCCCAGCGCATGCGGCTCAACGGTCCCATAGAGCTCTCCGGCGTGAGCTATCAGGGCGAGTCGCTGGCCGTGCCGGCGCGCATCGCGTCAGCGACGATCCGCCTCACCGGTACGGGCGTTGCCGCCGACGCGATCCCTGTCCGGCTCGGCGAAAGCGATTTGAACATCTCGTTCGACGGTCCGGAGCTTCTGAGCTACGCGCTCAGTCGCGGCGAATCGGACGCCACACCGCACATCCAGTTCGCGGTGACATCGCAGCGGCTCGATGTGAGCGAGTTGACGGTGCCCGACACGACGCAACCCGGCTACTCCGACCTGCTCACCGCGCGACTCGCCGGTCGGCAGCTCGACGGTCGCGACCCCGGCGAGCTGGCGCGCGAGCGCTACGCGCAGACGCCGCCCATACCGCCGGTGAACGCGGACGGCCGCGTCCGCATCGCCGAGTTCCTCAACCCGCCCACCCGGGCCGAGAACGTCAGCTTCAACGTCGTCGTGCGTAACGGTGTGTTGCAGATCCGGAATCTCGCCGGCGGTCTCTACGGCGGAGCGGTGAGCGGTGCGCTGACCCTCGACTTCAGTCGGGGCCAACCTCCCTTCGGCCTCGACTACGATCTGCAACTCAGTGGCGGCCAGGCCGGCGACTTCGTTCAGCAGTGGACGCGGTTGGGGCGGGCGATGAGCGGCCTCGTCGACTTCAACGTCTCGGGCAGCACATCTATAGGCGAGGACTTCCTGCCCGCGCCCGACGCCATCGATGCGACGGGCAGCGCGTCGTTCAAGCAGGGTCGGTTTGAGGACTTCGGGCTGGTGAACGCCCTGGCCGGTCAGCTCAAGCTCGACGCGACCAGGCTGTCTGGTTTTGATGATCTGGGCGGCCCGTTCGAGATCGAGGGCGGCAACTTCCTGGTGCAGGATTGGAACTTCGCCGGCGCCGACCTGAAAGGCGTCGTCGGCGGCTCCGCCGGACTGGGCGGCAGCCTCGACCTCAACCTCGACCTCGAGCTGCCGATGGAGACGCTCGAGCGCGCCGGGCTGATCGAAGGCGGCGGCGGCGGTCTGCTCGGTAACCTGCTGGGTCAGCTGGCCGGAGGAGACGACGCGATCCAGATCGCGGTAGGGATCGGCGGCACCATGTCGAGCCCCGCCCTCGAGCTCGACAGCGAGGCGCTCGCCGAAGAGCTGGAACGCCGCTTCGGTGCCGCGGGCCGCAACCTGCTACAGCAACTGATCAAGCCACCACCGAGGTAGCGCGCGCGAGGGGGTCGGGTGCATGGTGGGCCCCTCGCTTCCGCCCGCCGCACGGTTTTCGTGATCTTGCTCACTCGGGGACCCTGACACCATTTTGGACACGATGAGCAACTCCGGCCTCTGGTCGCAGGTCCGAGAGGCTCGCCTTGGGCGGGTCGTTCTGATTTATGCCGGTGCTTCCTGGATGGTCCTGGAGGCGACCGGCTTCTTCATCGACAACTTCGGTCTGGCGCCGTCTCTGCTGAGCGTCGAGCTCGTGCTGCTCGCCGTCGGTCTCGTTGTGCTCACTGCCACGGCGATTGTTCAGGCGCGAAGGCGCGGCGAAGGGGCCGCCGGCGAGCATCCGACGTCCTGGGAGATCGATCTCGGGGATCTGACAGAGTCCGTGCGCGGCGGGCATCTGCCCCAACTGACCTGGGCCCGCGCTCTGCTGGGCGGTGTACTGGCGTTCGCGCTCGTCTTCCTGGGCGCCGGACTGCATGCGTTGTTCAGCGATGGAGGCTCGGGGACCGAGGAGCACGACCCACAGCTCGTGGTAGTGGTGCCGTTCCGGGTGACGGGCAACGATCCGTCCCTCGCCTACCTGGGCGAAGGCATGATGGATCTCCTGGCGGCCGAGCTGTCGGGAGATGCTAGCCGCCGCGCGGTAGATCCGCGCCTCGTGCTCGACGCTTGGCATCGCATGAACGGGTCGCAGGACGGTGCCCCGACGCGGTGGGAGGCGCTGGAACTGGCTCGTTCACTGGGAGCAGGCTACGCGTTGGTCGGCTGGGTCATGGGGACGCCGGGCGGCCTGGTGCTGAACGCCGAGCTTCTGGGTAGCGAGACACAGATCCAGGCCGACGTCGAGGGGCCGAGCGACAGTCTTACTGTCCTGGTCGATCGCCTGGCGGCCCAGCTGCTGCTTCGCGAGGCCGGCGAGGAGGGAGACCGGCTTGCCACCCTCACCAGCAGGTCGCTGCCGGCGCTGCGGGCGTTTCTCGCAGGCCAGTCCGAGTACCGTCGCGGTCGATACGCGGAGGCGGTTCGCCAGTTCGAGCTGGCCCTGGAGGAGGACTCGACCTTCGCGCTGGCGGGACTGGGGTTGGCTTCTTCGGCCTACTGGGCCGTCGGGCTCGGGGGTACCTGGTCGGAGGGGTTGGTCCGGGCCTGGGAACACCGTGAGCGCCTCAGCGCTCGGGATCGCGGGCTGCTGCTGGCCTGGCTGGGCCCGCGCTTCCCGGCGCCGCCGACCTGGGCCGAGCGGCTGCAGGGCTGGGAGCTGGCGATCGAGGCGATGCCCGGGCGGCCGGAAGCCTGGTACGAGGCCGGTGACGTGCTCTTCCACTACGGGGAAGTGCTCGATGTGGAATCGTCGCGGGAGCGCGCGCGTGCCTACTTCGAAAGAGCGCTCGAGCTCGACTCCACGTTCGCGGCGCCTCTCGGCCACCTGGTCGAACTCGGCGCCCTGTCCGGTGATACGGCCGCCGTGAGGCATCACGGCGCCCGCTACTTGGCCCTCGATTCGGTGGGCGGCGTCGCCGACTATCTACGCTGGCGGGTCGCATGCGCGCTGGGTGACAGCACCGGCATCAACGGGCTGCGAGAGCGCTTTCAGGAGGTAGACGCGTTGAGCCTGCGACGAATCGTGCGCTCGGCACAGCGCGACCTGCTCGTGCTCGATGCAATCGACGAGGCCGCGGCCGCCTTGGAGGCGAAGACGGAGACGCGCCGGGCGCACTGGGGGTCGCTCACCGAACTGCACGACGCGGCGGCCAACGCGGGACGCCCGAGCGAAGCGCTGGCCATCACCGAGAGTCAGGCCGACCTGCAGCCGGCTCCCCGCATGCACTTGCGGACTCGGGTTCGCGACGCGCTCTACTGGGACGGCGATAGAGAGGCGGGCGCGGCGGCGGTGCTTGAACTGGCCGCCTTTGCGGACGCCCCGCCGGCGAGCGACCCCGAGGAACGGAGAGCGCAGTACGAGGATATTTGCGTCGTCGAGCAGTGGCGGCTCTGGAACGGTGAAGTGGACCACACAGAATCTGCCATCCGCCGGCTCCTCAGCGCACAGCCCCCGGCCGATTCGGATACGACGGTGGTCTACAACCAGGAATGCGCCGTCCTGTTGCAGGCGCTGCTGGCGAGCGCCGAGGATGGCAGTGCGGCGGACGCAGCGCTGAGCCGCCTCGAATCGCTGGCGCGGGCGGGTCCCGCGAGCCTGTTCAACACCGCGTATGTAAACCTCGTGCTGGCGCGATTGCTGGAGGCGCGAGGCGACCCGGTCGGCGCGCTGGCGGCGGTACGTCGACTGGGATACCCGTCGGCACCCTTTCTTTCTTCGTACCTCAGGGAGGAAGGCCGCCTCGCCGCGCTCACCGGTGACCGCGAGGGCGCGATTCGCGCCTACCGCCACTATCTGGCTCTGCGCACCGATCCGGAACCTGTCCTCGCCGCCGACGTTGATGCTGTGAGGACCGAGCTCGGGCGGCTCGTGGCCGAGGACGCTGGTAACGACCCCTAACCATCCTGAACCGTACGAAAGGTGAACATGACCAACGATCGGATATCGCAGCTGTTCCAGTCAGTAGACGCCAAGGACGCCGACGCGTTCGCGTCGTTCCTCAGCGAGAACTCGGTCTTCCGTTACGGCAGCCAGCCGGCGGTGCAGGGTAAGCAGGCGATCCACGGTTACGTGTCCGCCTTCTTCGGTTCGATCCAGGCGCTGAGCCATCAAGTGATCGACACCTGGGAACGCGAGGATTCGATGGTCTGCCAGGGAGTAGTCACATACACGAGAGGGGACGGCAGCGACGTGTCCGTCCCCTTCACCAATATCTTCCGCTTCGAGGGTGACCTGATCCGCGACTACCTGGTCTACGTCGACCCGTCCCCGCTCTCTCAGTAGTGACTACCGCTCGCCCTCCCCATCCCCGTCGCCATCGATGACGATGGCGATGGGGATGGCGAGGGGGACGGTCACCAATTCCGCTCGCCGCTCGAGCCCGCGTTACCCTCGTTACCGCCGGCACCGCCGTGTAGACCGCGTACGACACGCCGCCGCCGCCCCCGCCGCCGGGGCCGCCGGCACCGCCCGCCCCCCCGTTACCGCCCGTGCCGCCACTGCCGCCGAAGAAAGGAGGCTGGCTCGCGTCACCGCCCGACCCTGGCGCACCGTTTCCACCCGTGCCGCCGGGGCCGCCGTCGCCGCCGTCGCCACCGGCGCCTCCGTTGCCCGCCGTGATGGAGCTGGCCTCGACGTCGACGGTGGTGTTGTTGGCGAAGATCCCGAACGAGCCGCCGCCGCCCAGGCCAGCGGTGCCGAAGTCGCCGCCCTGGCCGCCGCTACCGCCGCCGCCGCCACCACCACCGGCGAGGGGCAGGCACCCGGGTCCGGGCACGAACTGACGGCCTGCGCCGCCGCCGCCACCACCGCCGCCGCCGAAGCCGGGCGCGCCGTACGTTCCGTCCGCCCCCGGGCTCCCGACCCAGCGGCCGCCGACCACGCTGCCGTCTCCGTTACCGCCGGCGCCGGCCAATCCCTCGAGTCCGAACGAGCCCGTCAGGCCGTCATCGCCGTTGAACCCGTCGATGTCGCAGGGATCCTCGGTCCCCGATACGGGAGGGCCACCAGCACCTCCGCTGCCACCGCCAGGTATCGACAGGCCGTCTCCTCCGTCTCCGCCGGCGAGCAGGATGTCGGTGGAGCCGTTACCGCCCGCCCCGCCTCTGCCGCTCGGCTGCCGGCCGGGGGCCTCCACGGTATCGCCGTATATCCCGCCGGTCGGAAGCCCGCCACCCTGGCCGTCCTTGCCCGGCAACCCCTGCGAACCGTCGGTGCCCGCGATCCCGGCGCCACCGGCCCCGGCGGTGACCGTCAAGTTGCGCAGCGTCACCAGCGTGGACTCCGTCAGATAGATACCCGTGGAGTTTCCGCCGAGCTGTGTGTTGCTCGCCGACTCGATCGTCAGCAGATCGACGACGGTGGGTTGGCCGATGGACGCGCCGATCACGGCGGTCGTGTCGCCGTCTATGATCGCCGTGTTGCTGAACGAGCGCTCCCAATCAGAGGCCGCGTCGTAGCCGCCGAACAGGCTGACCCCGGCCACCAGGGTCACCGTCTCCGAGTACGTGCCGCTGGAGATGTAGACCTGGTCCTTGTTGGCGTCCGCCACCGCCGCCGCGATCGCCGCCGCGATCGTCGCCTTCGGCTCGTCCGGTGTCCCAACGTTCGCGTCATCGCCCGTCGGTGGCGGCGCTACGAACACCGCACCGGCGATCTCGCCGTCGATCCCGTCACCGTTCGTGTCCTCGAACAGATCGTCCGGTGGATCGGCCTGATTGTTCGGGATCACGACGATCTCGGCGCTGTCGGTCACGCCGCCGGCGCGCGCCCGGATGTACGTCGTCCCCATGACTCCCGCCGTGGCGAGCCCAACGTTGTTCACCGAGGCCACCGTCTGGTCGGCCGAGGTCCAGGTGACGCCGACCCCTACGATGGCGGTGCCGTTGGCGTCGCGCGGTATCGCCGTGTACTGCTGCGTCGACCCGGAAGCGACCGTCGCCGTCGTCGGGGTGACGTCCACGCTTGCAACTACTGCTGGACCGCCGTCACCATCGCATCCAAGGGTCCCCAGGATAGCTGCTACTGCGATCGCCAATTTGTGCGGAGCGAGCTTGCGGAACATGATCGACCTCCTTCCGCACCGGTCGATGCATGTCGGCTCTTTTGAAAAGGGCACGGCATGCTGCGAGGGCTAATGTCCTCACCAATCTTGGCCGCGCTCAGGAGCAGGGCAAGGATCAGAGTGGGAAGCCGCCGACCCGCCGATGCGGCCGATCGGGTAATCACTTACTCAACCCAGCTTCGCCGGCCAATGCCCCGTTCGCATAACTGTCTGCAAATAAATCTCTTACAGCACATACGCCACGGCGCTCGCCTGGCACGATGCTCGCCTTGGGAATAGGCGAATTCGCGTAACCCGTTCGACCAACACCGAGACCCCAAGAGGAGCCCATGCTCGAGGCGATCGACCTGACCAAGCGATACGAGGACGGCCTTTTGGCCCTCGACCACCTGAACCTCACCGTCGAGCCGGGCGAGATCTTCTGCCTGCTGGGTGCCAACGGCGCCGGCAAGACGACGACGATCAATCTGTTCTTCGACTTCATCGTTCCGACGGACGGCGCGGCGCGGATCGACGAGATCGAGGTGGCGAAGGAGCCGTTGGCCGCGAAGCGGGGCGCCGCCTACGTGTCGGAGAACGTCATGCTGTACGGCAACTTCACGGCGCGTCAGAACCTGGACTTCTTCGCCCAGTTGAGCGGGCGCCACGACTTGAGCCGCGAGGACTATCACATGGTGCTCCGGCGCGTGGGACTCCAGGAGAAGGCGTTCGAGCAGCGGGTGAAGAATTTCTCGAAGGGGATGAGGCAGAAGCTGGGGATCGCCATAGCCATCGTGAAGGACGCTCCCAACGTGCTGCTCGACGAGCCGACCTCCGGTCTCGATCCGAAAGCGGGTGCCGAGTTCATGGCGCTGTTGGGCGAGCTGCGTGACGAGGGCAAGACGATCTTCATGAGCACGCACGACATCTTCCGAGCGAAGGAGCACGCCGACCGCGTGGGGATCATGAAGGAGGGTCGGTTGGTGATGGTCCGCACGCGGCGCGAGCTGGGCGAGGAAGACCTCGAGCGGCTCTATCTCGATTATATGGAGGTGGAGGCAGCAGCATGATCTGGACGATTGCCCGACGTGAGATATCGGAGGCGCTGTTCACCGGGCGCACGCTTGTACTGTTCGTCATCGCTCTGGCGCTGCTCGGCACCGGCCTCTACGTGATGGACCGCGACTACGATGCGCGACGCGCCAACTACGATGTGATACGGCCCGATCCCACGCAGCCCATCGCCGTCTCACCGCCCAACCCGCTTTCGGTTTTCGCGCGCGGGCTCGATGATGCGATGGGCCGCAGTTTCGAGATCAACGTAATCGGCGTTAACATCGGTGGCAGCCAGGCATCGGCGAACCCGCTGTTCAGCCTCTTCCCGACGCCCGACTGGCTCTACCTGTTCCGGGTGGTCTTCGCGCTCATCGCGTTCCTGTTCGGTTTCGATCTCATTTGCGGCGACAAAGAGCGCGGCACTTTGAAGCTGATGGTGTCGAGCGGCGCGTCGCGCGGCGCCATCGCCCTGGGCAAATGGCTGGGCGGCTGGCTCGCCTTCTTGACCCCCATCGCTCTGGCCACGGCGCTCTGGCTGGTATTGGTGCGCCCGGTCTTCGGCGTCGCGCTGCGCGGCGATGATTGGGGACGGATCATGGCCTTTATGGCCCTCGCCGCCGTCTATCTCTCCGTTTGCTTCAGCATCGCGGTGGCGATCTCGGCGCTCTTCCACCGATCCGGTACGGCGCTGGTAGCGGCGCTCTTCACCTGGGTGGTCGTCGTCTTCGTCATCCCCAGCTTCGGCGTGCTGGCCGCGCGCCAGGTCGTGCACGTGAGGCCGCTGGCGCTGGTGTCGGCGGAACGCAACCGGATCTTCGGCAGCGAGATGATGAAGGTGTTCGAGGACCGGCGCGCCGGCCGCAGCGGTCCGATCCACCAAGAGCACTGGGCGGAAGTACACCGGCAGGGCGACCAGCTGAGCGATCGCGTCGCCGGCGAGCTGGGCGCGTTGGCTCGCGCGTCGGCCGCTCTTGTCCGCTTCTCACCGGCCGGCGCCTTCGACGGGCTGGCGACCCGTATGCTCGGCACGTCGGTGGTCGATGAAGCGCGGCTGAAACGGGACGTGCGGAGGCACACGAGCGCGATCCTGCCGCTCGTCTTCGATCAACGAGGCGACGGCGCCGAGGTCGAGTACCCGACTTTCACGGCGAGCCGCGCTTCGCTGGGCCAGGTATTAGCGGACGGCCGTGCCGATCTCGCCGCCATCGTGGTGATCGGTGCGTTGGCCACCATGGTCCTATTCGTCGCCCTCAACCGGTACGACATCCGATGAACGTAAAAGCATCTTCGTCGTGGCACCTGGTGGCATGGAAGGAATGCCGTGAGCTTCTGGTCAGCGGCAGGTTCCTCGTAGCGGCGCTCATCGTCTTCGGTCTGGTGGCGACGACCGTCACCGTATTGACGCGCAGCTATGCACGTGAGCTGGCCGACTACGGTACCGCCGTGGGTGACAGACAGGAATCGTTGCGCCAGTATGGCCACCTGAATCGGCTCGGCGCCTGGTCGATGCCCGATCGACCGAATCCGATGACGTCGGTGGTCAGGGGCCTGCATCAAAACGCGAACCTCGAGTCGTTCGACAACGACCCGCTCGCCGTCACCTATCCGTTGCCCGACCTGGCCGTGGTCGTCGGCGTGCTGTTCAGCCTGCTCGCCCTCTTGTTCGCTCACGACGCGATGAGCGGGGAACGCGAAGACGGGACCCTGAGACTGTTGGTCGCCCATAACATCTCCCGGGTGAGCATCGTGGTGGGCAAGGCCGTCGGTCGGTCGCTGGCGCTGCTCGTCCCGCTCGTCGCCGGAATGCTGACCGGTGCCGTGGTCATCGCCGCGTCGCCCAGCCTCGACTGGTCGAGCACCGAGTGGGGCGCGGCGGCGGTGCTGGCGGCCGCGGCGGCGATCTACGTCACAACGTTCGTCTGCCTCGGTGTGATGATCTCCGCCTGGACGCGGACGGCGCGCACGTCACTGGTCGTCTCGCTCGGCGCCTGGGCCGTCCTCATCCTCATCGTGCCCGCCCTCAGCCCTTACGTCGCGGGAGCATTGCGGCCCACCGATAGCGTCACGCAACTGCAGCGACGCGCCCGCGTGATGGGGGATACCGAGCGCGATGAGCTGGGGGTGCGGCTGAGCCGCGAGTACCAGACTCCGATCCGCGAGCGACACCCGGAGCTGGAGGCCTACTACGCGCTCGATGCTGAGGCGCGGGCGGCGGCGCGGACCAGCGACCTCAGGCTGGCTGCCGTACTCGATACGGTGAGGGCCGCCAGCGATTCCGCCTGGCGCGAAGCCAACCGGATCCAGGGCGAGGCGATCGAGGCCCTGTGGGCCGACTTCCAGATCAAGCGCCAGGCCCAGATCCGCGCGACCCGACGTATGTCCTCGGTCTCGCCCTATCCGGCCTGGGTGTATGCCGCCCTCGATTTGACCGGCACCGGCCTGCGCGCCCAGGAGCACCGCGAAGCCCAGGCCGAGGCCTTCGGTGAGACGACCTTCGTGCCGTGGCGGCGCGCGCTGACCGACTCTTTGACCGCCATCGATCCGACCGTCGACTGGTGGAACACCCACATCGATCTCTCCGACGTGCCGACGTTCGCCTACCAGCCCGAGTCGCTCGGCGGACGAGTCGTCGCGGCGGCACCGCAGATGGGTCTGCTGCTTGTCTTCGCCTTCGCATTCCTCGCCGTCGGGGTGGCGGGGTTCAACGGCTACGACGTGCGATAGGAGCGCGAATCTGATGTACGGCTTTGATTCCTTGACGCAGCGTCGAACGGTCAGGTGGGTCGCGATCGTGATGATGGTCTTCGGCCTTCTACCCGCCTACGCAACGACGCTCTCAGGCCAGGTCATCCAGAGCGCCTACGATCCCAGGGACGACCAGTACCGGATCCTCGGTCTGGTCAGGGCGCAGGCGGAATACGAGCGGGCGGCGGCCGACCACGAGCGCGGCGTGCAGCTGTTCGAGCGCGGCCTGATCTCAGAACAGGAGCTCGCCGACCTGCGGCAGTCGTTTGAGCGCGCCCGCGTCAATTACCTGCAGCAGTCGCTCGCCGTCATCTTCGCATCACCCCACGTCACGATCGATCGCGCCGTAAAGAGCAGAGCGGCGGACGGGAAGAGCTACGTCCGGCTCACTCTCCGCAACACGACGGGCGGCAGCATCGAATCGGCCAAGCTTTCCGAGCTCGTCGAGGAGGACCTGCTCGAGCAGCTGAAGCCGGAAGAGATCAGCAACGTTTACGTTAGTCTTAAGGCCGAGCCGGGGATCTCGGGCGCCATAATCTCCAGCCCCTACGAGCATCACATCTCGACCATGCGGGTCGGCCAGCCGGTGACCTTGAGGTTTCGGCTGTTGCAAGACGTTGAAGAGGTCGTCGTCTCCGTCAACTACGCCGACAAGATCGAAGAGAAGACCATCTTCCTCGAGAAGGACGCCTCCGCCAACATCGTGACCGTGCAATCGGTTCAGTTCTCGCAGGAAGCGGACCTGGGAGGACAGGCGACTTACGATCTCCAGCTGGAACGTTTCACCGGTGACGAGAACGTGTTCCGTCTGGTCGCCGTCGGCCTGCCGCGCGATATCCTCTATGAGTTCCGGGATCCCGCCACCGGCGCGCGGCTCAACCAGATCCGCTTCCCCGAGGGGGAGAGCCAGAAGGACCTGCAGCTCACAGCGCTGCTGCCGCAGCGGACAGCGGAGTCCTTCGGGATGGACGAACCGATCCGCTTCTGGGTCCTGGCGATGGACGAAGCCTCGCACGCCGAGCTGGCCGAGGCGCTCGTCGCCGGAGACACGTCGGCGGTAGAGGCGGTACCCACCGGCAAGGCGAGTCTCGAGCTCGTACCCCGCGGCGTCGGTCGGGTCGAGTTGCGGGCGCTCAACCTCTATCACGAGATCCGACCCGGCGATGCGGTGACGATGGACATGACCGTGAGGAACAACGGCAGCCGCAGGCTGGACAACCTGCGCTTCAGGCTCGAGGCGCCGCTGGGCTGGGATGCCGTCGTCGAGCCCGAGTTCATATCCGAGCTCGGCGTCGACGCCGAGCGACGGGTGACCCTCACAATTACGCCGCCGGCCGACGTGATGGTGGGCGACTACGAGGCGCGGCTGCGCACGGTGTCGGCGGCGGCCGATCGGTTGGTCGAGACCGAGGACAAGACGATACGCGTCCACGTCGCCGCCGCGGCCAACTGGTTGGGCACCGGCCTGCTGCTGCTGGCACTCCTCGGCCTGGTGGTCGGAGTCGTCGTCTTCGGGATGCGCCTGGCGCGGCGCTAGGCCGCCCCCCCGGCCTCCTCGGCGATTTGACGGCGCGCCGGCCCACCAGTAGATCCTTTAGCATGAAGCTTCGAGGCACGCGTGCCGGCCGGCCGAAGGATTACCGCCAGGCGATCAACGAATTCAGCCGTTCGTTGACGCTCGTCGTCGACGAGGAGCAGCTGCGCGCCGCGATCCCAGCCAAGCTCCGCGACTTCTTCGGCCTCGAGCGCGTGGCGATCTTCCTCCGCGAGGGCGACGGCGCGCCATTCCGCGTCGCCTCGGCCCGCGGCATCGATGAAGCGGCCGCCGACGCCGCGACCTTCCCCGCCGACGGCCGCCTGGCCCGCTGGCTCAAGGTGAACGAGATGCCCCTCGTCCTGGCCGAGCAGCCCGGCGTCGTCGACTTCCTCGACCCCGGCGAGCGCCAGGCGCTCCAATCGCTGGGCGTCGCCGCCTGCTTCCCGCTCGTCGCGGTGAATCAGCTTCGCGGGTTCCTCGCCGTCGGGCCGGCAGGCCGCGGCACGGGGCTCGGGCTCGACCGCGGCGAACGCGATCTGCTCGCCGTGCTCGCCGGTCAGGCCGCGCTGGCCTTCGAGAACGCCGCGCTCATCCGCGAGCAACGTGACCGGCTCAGGCGACTGTATCGGGCCGAGCGGCTGGCCACCGCCGGCGAGATGGCCGCCGGCGCCGCACACGAGATCCGGAACCCGCTGACGTCTATCCGCTCCGCGATCCAGCATCTTCGGGGCGATTACGAGGACGGGGGCCCGCGCGCCGAGCTGATTGATGATATCTTGGCCGAAGTCGATCGGATCAACGAGATCGTCGAGGGGCTGCTCTCCTTCGCAAGGCCCGCCCAGGTGAAGTTCGAGAGCGTCGACCTGGCCGAGCTGGTCCGTCAGACCGCCGCGCTCATCGATGCGCGCGCCAGCAAGAGCGGCGTAACGGTGGAGGTCGAGGGTCCCGAGTCGTTGCCGCTCATGGCCGACGGCAACCTCATCAAGCAGGTCCTGTTGAACGTCGTTATGAACGCCATGCAGGCGATGCGGGACGGCGGGACGCTGTCGATCGCGGCGGATCGAGTCGGCGCCGCGGCGGCGATCACGGTCGGCGATACCGGCTGCGGCATCGATCCCGAGGACCGCGAGCGCATCTTCGATCCGTTCTACACGACGAAGCAGGAAGGAACGGGGCTCGGCCTTTCCGTCTGTTACGGGATCGTGCAACGTCATGGCGGCGAGATCGAAGTGGATAGCGAGGTCGGTGTGGGCACTACGGTGAAGATCCGACTGCCCGAGCAGCGCTGAAGATGGAGCCACGGGTTCTGGTCGTCGACGACGAGAAGACGCTCCGCGGTATCCTGACCACCGTGCTCGGTGAGTCGGGGTACGACGTACTCGCGGTGGAGAGCGGCGAAGAAGCGATCACCCGCGCGCCCGACTTCGGGCCCGACGTCGCGCTCCTCGACCTGCGACTCACCGGGATCGACGGCGTCGAGACGATGGAGCGCTTGCGTGACTCGCTGGGCCCGGCGGCACCGGTCTTCATCATCATGACCGCGCACGGGACCATTCGCTCGGCCGTCGACGCCATCCGCAAGGGCGCCCTCGACTACGTCACCAAACCGTTCGACAACGACGAGCTGAAACTCACCGTGCTGCGGGCGGTACAGCTGCGCCGCCTCGAGCGCCGCGTCGAAGTGCTCGAGTCACAGCTAGAAGATCGTTTCCGTCCCGAGAACATGGTCGGCCAGTCGGGCGCGATGGATGCGGTCTTCAGGATGACCGGCAAGATCGCGCCGCTCGATACGACCGTGCTCATCTCCGGCGAGACGGGAACGGGCAAGGAGCTGGTCGCCCGGGCGGTCCACCGGCACTCGAACCGTAAAGACGGTCCGTTCGTCACGGTGAACTGTGGCGCGATCCCGCCCACGCTCATGGAGTCGAGCTTCTTTGGACACGAGCGCGGCGCCTTCACCGACGCGAAGACGGCGCGTCGCGGCGCCTTCGAGCAGGCGAACGGCGGGACACTCTTCCTCGACGAGATCGGCGAGCTGTCGCCCGCGGCGCAGGCCGGCCTCTTGCGGGCGCTGGAGGAAGGCGAGATACGGCGCGTCGGCGGCGAGCGCGCCATTCCGGTGGACGTTCGCTTCATCGCCGCCACCAACCGCGACCTGCAGGCCGAGGTCGAAGCGGAGAACTTCCGCGAGGATCTGTTCTGGCGCCTAAACGTCCTGGCCGTACACCTCCCACCGTTGAGGGAGCGGCCGGAGGACATCGCCCCGCTCGTTGATCACTTTGTGGCGGCCCACGCTGAACGTCTCGGTCTGGCGCCCAAGCCTCTCGACCCGGCGGCCCTCTCGCTGCTCATCGCTTACGAGTGGCCGGGCAACGTCCGCGAGCTGGAGAACGCATTGGAGAGCTCGCTCGCCCTGGCAACGGGGCCCAGCGTCACCGCCGCCGATCTGCCGGCGCGGCTGAGGGGAGCCGGCGCGGGCGGGGCGGCGCACGGGTCGGGCGCCGATGTCCCGTCGCAGGCGACGCTGGCCGATGCCGTCGAGCGCGCCAGGGCCGCCGTGGAAGAGCGCATGATCCTCGACGCCCTGCGCGAGGCCGACGGCAACCGCACGCGGGCGGCCGAGCGGCTGGGGATCAGCCGCAAGACGCTGTTCAATAAGATGCGGGAACGGGGCCTTTTGTAAGGGGGGTAGAGAGAAATTCCGCCCTTGTCCCTAAAACCCTCCACCACCACCACCACCAAACCCGCCACCCGAGAACCCGCCGCCACCGCCGCTAAACCCCGAACCGCCGCTCGACGAGCGTGGCGCGGTGACCAGTGCGGCCCCCGTCGCTGTCGTCATGTTGCCCAGCGAGCGGGAGAAGTAGCCGGTGTGAAAGTGACCCGGGTAGTGGCTTACGTACCACCCCGGCGCCGCGATTAGGATCGTCGCGAACGCCTCGGTCCACTTCTCCTCCAGCCCCATCGCCGCGGCGAAGGGGAGCAGCGTCTCGTAGTGCTCCAGCGTCGCGTACTTGAGGCGCTGGCGATCGACCCGATCGATATACTCCCGCAGACCCAGTACGTGGTTCAGCAGCCAGGCGCCCTTAAGCGTCCGCGCCGGCATCGCCACGCCGAACCCGAGGACGATCACCGGAACGGCGATCAACGACGCCCAGCTAACGACCGGGTGCCCGATCTCCATCGCGCGGGCGAGGAAACCGACACCAACGCAAAGCGCGCCGACCCCGATGGCGATCCCTACCCAGACACCCGTTATGGCCTCGGGCCGCGCCGTGAACAGCTTGGGCGGCGTCGTCAGCCGGCGATAGATCGCCGCCTTGATGGCCGGCACGTGACGATAAAACTCGTTCTTCAGCTCGGACACCTTCACCGTATACGTGCCGTTCGACTTGTCGGCCAGCGACCACAACGATCGTAGCGTCTCGTGCTCGTGATCCTTGAGGTCGGTGACGCCGCCCGGGTCCTTCAAAATGTGGATCTTGTGGCCCTTCGGCCGCTTGCGCCGCTTGCTGGGAATCTCCTCGATCTGCAGGTAGCCGCGGACCGCCAGGTCGATGATCGTCGCCGATAGATCGCGCGGGTCGACGCGAAAGTCCATCAGCGTGCCGACCTCCGCCGGGCTCATATCGTCCGGCGGCTCGTACTGCGGCATGATCGAGCGACTGAGCTCCGGGTCGCGCCCCTTAGTTCGCCAGAGCCGGAACATGACGATGAAGGCGATGATCGGCACTGGTATGAACAGGTAGTCGAGGAAGAGCCAGACCAGCTTCTGCGCCGCCGACGGCCGCGCCACGACGCCCGGGTCCCAACCGACCACCACCGTCAGACCTTCCCGCATCTCGAGGGGGCGCGTCGTCTCGAACAGGACGCTGGAGCCGGTGATCTCCCGCACGTAGTCACGTCCCGTAGCGCCGCGGCGGCCGGTGTAGGCGATCGCTTTGATACCGGCGACCGCCGACGGCAGGTTTACCCGTGCCTGGGCGCGCAGTATCGGCATCTCCCACTCGTCGCCGGTGACGTTCCAGTAGAGCTCGTCGTGGATCCACTGCATCTCGTCGTCGCCCTCGAAGAAGCGGAGCCCGTTCTCCACCCGGTAGCGGTAGACGATCGTCCGTTCCGTGTCGCGCGCGCCCGGCACCCACGTCTTGATCGTGACCAAGGCGCCTTGGCGCTCGACCTCGTGCCGCAGTTCGTTCCCCCGGTCGTCCACGACCGCCCGCACGTCGAGATAGATCTGATGCCGGCCGCCGCCCGTCAGCTCGTACTTGACCGGTATCGAGCGGTAGATGCCGTTCCACGAGCCATCGAAGCGGACTGTGATCCGCTCCTCCACATCAACCGCGCCGTCGGTACGAACATCGTACGTCGCCTCGAATAAGGTGATGGTCAGGCGGCGGCCCTGGACGACGGGCGCGTCGGCGGCGCGGGCCGGGGCCGTCAGGCACAGCGCGACCGCCCCGTAGAGCAATGCCAAGCGTATGCTTTTCATAATCCTAACTGCTGAAGTCGACCTTCGGGGCCTCGCGCTCTTCCGGCGACTCGAGTTCGAAGTACTCGCGGTCCTTGAAGTTGAACATCCAGGCGATGAGGCTCGACGGGACCACGTGGACTTTTGTGTTATAGTCGCGGACGACGGCGTTGTAGTAACGGCGCGCCGCCTGGATCTTGTCCTCGAGCTCGGCCAGCTGGCCCTGCAGCTGCGTGAAGTTCTCCGAGGCGCGCAGCTGCGGATAGTTCTCCGCCACCGCAAAGACCGAGCGCAGCGCCGAGGTCAGCATGTTCTCCGCCTTCGCCTGCTCGGCCACACCCTGCGCGTTGATCGCCGCGGCGCGCATCTCCGTCACCCGCTCGAACGTGCCCTTCTCGTGGCTCGCGTAGCCTTTCACCGTCTCCACCAGGTTGGGGATCAGGTCGTAGCGGCGCTTGAGCTGGGCGTCGATATCGGCCCAGGCGGCATCGGCGCGGACGCGGAGCCGCGTCAGCGCGTTGTAGAGGGCGATAACGATAATCGCGACGACGACGATGACGCCGATGACGACGAGGTTGTTCATTGCGGGGCCTCCAGGTTGTCGAGTTCGAGACGCGCTCAAAGATGGGGCCGGGCGCTGTGTATCCGAAAGACCAGGCCACGGTGGTCGGGTGCGCGGCGGGTCCCTCGCTTCATGACGCGTCTGCCGGTCGGTCGCGGGGAGACCCACCGTCGCACCCTCACTTGGGCCGTGCCATCCAAACCGTCGAACCCTATTATGCCGGCACGCATCAAAATGGTTGGAGAAGACCCTATCCAGATAACGGGAGAAAAGCATCTTGAAATTGCGACGCCATTCGCGCCTCATCGCACTCGCCGCCGTCGCGCTCTGGAGCGCGGGCCTACCGGTCTCGCTCCACGCCCAACCCGCCCTGGCCGAGGCGCAGGTCCCCGCCCGCTACGCCGAGGCGGTCGAGTTCGCTCGCGCTCTAGTCGAGGCGGTGATGGAGGAGAGCGGAACCCCAGGCATGTCGGTGGCGGTGGGGATCGACGGCCGCGTCGTCTGGTCGGAGGGCTTCGGCTACGCCGAAGGGTGGTAAGCTCGATCTCGACGCCCCGGTTCAACGCTACGTCCCCTCGTTCCCCGAGAAGCGTTGGCCCATCACCACGCGGCTGGTTGCCGGCCACATCGCCGGCGTTCGCCACTACCGTGGTGATGAGAACTATAGCAGCCGGCGCTACGCCACGGTGCTCGAGGGGCTGGAGATCTTTCAGGACGACACGCTGCTTTTCCAGCCGGGATCGCGCTACTCGTACTCGAGCTACGGTTGGAACCTGCTGAGCGCGGTCGTGGAAGGCGCGGCGGGGGAGAATTTCCTGACCTACATGCAGAAGAACGTATTCGACCGGATTGGGATGGTGCACACCGTGGCCGAGCACACCGACAGCATCATCCCGCACCGCACCGGCTACTACGAGCGCCGCAGGGACGGCGCCGTGGTGAACGCGCCGTTCGTCGACAACAGCTACAAGTGGGCGGGCGGTGGCTTCATCTCGACGCCCGAGGACTTGGTGCGGTTCGGCTTCGCGCACCTGGTGAGCGAGTTTCTGAAGCCGGAGACGATCGAGGAGCTTTGGACGCCGCAGGCGTTGAGCGATGGCCGGTCGACGGGCTACGGGATCGGCTGGGGCGCGGTTCTCGAGGACGGCCGCTTCACCCGGGCCTCACACGGCGGCGGCTCGGTGGGTGGCACCACCTCGTTCATGGTCTACCCGCAGGAGAAGGCGGTCATCGCCATCGTCGGCAACATGTCGCAGGCGCCCACGGGTGGGATGCTGCCGATCCTGATCATGGAGGCGTTCCTCGACCCCGGAGCGCTCGCGACCGACTCCTCGGCACCCGACATCGCAGGC
>JBDHJU010000161.1:0-2984 GCA_039586755.1 Gemmatimonadota bacterium
GGCGCATGCAGTTCTATCTCGACCAGGAGCTCTACCTCGAGCTGGGCGAGGAGCTGCCGGTGCACAAGGATCCGCCGCTGGCCGGGGGTGACTATCCGTTGATGCTGACGGGCGCACACGCGCGCTGGAGCATCCACGGGAACTGGCGGGACGACCAGCTGCTCTTGCAGCAGCAGCGCGGTGAGCCGGTGATCCTGATCGGCGTCGCAGATGCGGCGGCCCGCGGCATCGCGGACGGCGCGCAGGTGCGCGTCTTCAACGATCTGGACGAGTTCCAGATCATGGCCAAGGTTTCGCCCGCGCTGCGCAAGGGACAGCTGATGCTCTACCACGCGTGGGAGAACTTCCAGTTCAAGCACGGCAAAGGCTTCCAGAACCTGACGCCGTCCCCGCTGAATCCCGTCGAGCTGGCTGGTGGGCAGTATCACCTGCGGCCGCTGATGTCCGCCGGTCAGCCGGGCCACACCGATCGAGACACGCGGGTGGAGGTGGAGGCCGTCTGAATCGCTGAGGAAAGAGCATGAGCGACGCAGGATCGACGCGGATCTCGAGACGCACGTTTCTCGTCGGAGAGGGGGCGGGGCCTCCGCGCTGACCCTGGCTTCGTGCCGTCTGCGCGAGCGGGAAGGAGGGGAGGCTCGCCTGGTCGGGGGAATCTGTGTTGCACTGGGCTGCACCCAGGACGGCGCGACGGCCCCCGTTCACGAGAGATCGGCTCAGCCCGCCCGGCGCGCGCCGCCAAGGCGTCGGAATCCCACGGGAAATATGGAGCCGACGCGCGGACTCGAACCGTTGACCTGCTCATTACGAGCCGCGTGCGGGGATTCTCCACCACCGTCTATCGGCGCCCAGAATGGTATGCGGAGCAAGGGGTTGCGAGGATAAGATAAGCGGCCTTCCGCACGTCCGATAACGTAGGAGGTGTTGAATCCCGCGGGGAAGTGGGTATCACGGGTGGGTTGGCCCATACGCTGGCCGAGGCCCTCGAAGCTCTATGACCAGCGCCGGGTGGCCCCAATGCTGGCTCGGACCGACCTGTCCCAGGCCGTCTATCCGTCGGACCCCGCCCCCGCCGAAGGAACCGAAGGAGATGGGCATGGCTGACCAAGCGCCTACCGCATACCCCGGACGCTGGGCGGAGACCGACCCCGGCAAGCCGGCCGTCATCATGGCCACCTCGGGCGAGATCGTGACCTACCGAGAGCTCGATGAGACGGCCAACCGCCTCTCGCACTGGTTCCGATCGCTGGGCCTGAAAGCGGGTGACCATGTGGCCTTCTGTATGGAAAACCGGGCCGAATACCTCCCCATCATGTGGGGCGCCCACTACGCGGGTCTGTACTACACCGCCATCAGCACCCGGCTGACGGCCGAGGAGTTGGCCTACATCCTTACCGACAGCAACAGCCGGGCGTTAATCACCTCTCCCTACAAGGCCGATCAGATCGCCGAGGTGCTCGACACCCTCGTTGATCTCGAGGGGCTGTTGAGCGTGGGGGGGCCGTTGGACGGCTTCGCATCGTTCGAGGACACCATCGCCGCCCAGTCCACCGAACCACTCCCGGACCGGACCGAGGGCATGCCCATGCTCTACTCGTCCGGCACCACCGGCCGGCCCAAGGGTGTGAAGCCGCCCATGACCGGCGACCCGCTCGGCACCCCCGACGGACTCATCCCCCTGGTGACGCTCCTGTTCGCCGGTGACGACTCGACGGTCTACCTGTCACCCGCCCCGCTGTACCACAGCGCACCGCTGCGCTGGATCACCGCCCTGCATCGCATCGGAGCCACGGTGGTCTGCATGGAACGGTTCGACGCCGAACAGGCGCTGGCTCTCATCGAGCAGCACGGTGTCACCCACAGCCAATGGGTGCCCACCATGTTCGTACGCATGTTGAAGCTGCCTGACGAAGCCCGTTCGGCCCACGACCTGTCCACCCACCAGTACGCCATCCACTCCGCCGCTCCCTGTCCGGTGCCGGTCAAGGAACAGCTCATCGAGTGGTGGGGTCCCATCGTGCACGAGTACTACGCCGGGACCGAAGGCAACGGCTTCTGCTATCTCAACAGCGAGGCCTGGATGGCCCACAAGGGCAGTGTCGGTCAGTCCCTCCTCGGCGACGTGCACATCGTCGACGACGACGGCCGCGAAGTTCCCGTGGGCGACGAAGGCGGAGTCTACTTCGCGCCGCCCGACGGTGCGCCGCCCTTCGAGTACCACAACGACCCCGACAAGACCGCCGGCAGCTTCCTGGCTTACGGCTGGAGCACGCTCGGCGATGTCGGCCGCGTCGACGACGACGGCTTTGTCTACCTGACCGACCGCAAGGCCAACATGATCATCTCGGGCGGGGTCAACATCTACCCCCAGGAAGCCGAGAACGTCCTCACCATGCATCCCAGCGTGGACGATGTCGCCGTCCTCGGCGTGCCGAACGAGGACTTCGGCGAGGAGGTCAAAGCCGTCGTGCAGCCTGCCGAGGGGGTCGACACCGGGCCCGAGCTCGAGCGTGAGTTGATCGCCTACTGTCGCCAGCACCTGGCCGACGTGAAGTGTCCGCGGAGTGTTGATTTCCGCGACGAGCTTCCCCGCCACCCCACCGGGAAGCTCTACAAGCGCCTCCTCAAGGATGAGTACTGGAAGGATCACGGCACCTCGATCATCTGATCGGGGGGCGCATAGGAAACATTGGCGGGGTTCTTTACGACCGATCACCGTGGTTATGTCAAGTTCTCCGCGGATTCGAAGCGGACCGGCTGGGTCTCACCGCATCCTGCTGCGAGAACTTCCAGCGGCAGCCGTCCGTATGGGCTTGGCAGCCTATCGACGCAGAACACGCGGGTAGTCCAGACCGCCTGGGCGGCAGGGTGGCAGGCCGGCAGGTCAGCGAACGACGATCACCGACTTGCCCCCCACTCGACTCGCCTCGATGGCGGACAGCGCCTGTGGGAGCTGCTCGAACGCATAGGTGCCGGCGACGACG
>JBDHJU010000088.1:0-13243 GCA_039586755.1 Gemmatimonadota bacterium
CCTGGGCGGCCAACACCTTCTTTTCCGCACGCTAGGCGCGAGGGGAAACAGGTAGGAGTTCGACTAGAAGCTGACGCGCAGCCCCAGCTGCGCCTGCCACTGCGAGGCGGGGACGGCGGCGCTTAACGGCGAGGCCGCCACGGCGCTACCCGTCTCCGGGTTGATGCGGACCGGGCCGGCGTAGGTGAGTGTCATTGGGTCCTGTGGTGTCGCGTCGCACTCTCCGGGGCAGGCGGGGTCGCGTCCCCGGAAGGCGAGGAGCGGGATGTTGGGATCGGTGACCGTATTTACCCGGCCCCAGTCGCTGTTCAGCATGTTCAGCACGTTGAGCAGGTCGAAGACGACCTGCACGCTCCCGCTGCCCGCGCGAATGTTCTGAGCCACTCGAAGGTCCAGCCGGTCGGTCCACGGCGTGCGGCAGGCGTTACGCGGTATGATCTGCCCGCGATTGATCGTCAGGCACTCCTCCTGCTCGACGAACTGCGCGATCAGCATCTGGGTCCCTATCGAGGCGGGAAGGTCGGCCGTGCCGGCCGGCACGTAGAGAAGATCGTTGTAGTGATCGAGCAGCCGGCCGCCGCCGGGATACCCGTCGCCGTTCACGTCGTCGAGATAGACGTACGAGTAGGCACGGCCCGACTGTCCGATATAGATGAGCGTGATCTCGGTGCCGCCCAGGTGCTCGAGCAACCGGGTCCACGCTGTGACGACCACCTTGTGCGGCCGGTCGTACGTTCCCGGGCGCACCGGCGGGTTGTTGGGGTCGGTGAATACCGGGTTGAGGCCGAAATTCGATGTGGCGTCGCTCGATGCCAGGCTGCGCACGTCGCCCGACCTATTATATGAGTAGGCGGCGGTGATCGCGGCGCGGTTCGAGAAGTCGCGCCTGAGCTGCAGGCTCAGGGTCCACGAGTAGTCGGTCGCGCCGTTCTTGACCAGGATCACCGGCCCGAACGCGTCGGACACACGGTTGGGTGCGAAGCCCTCCACAGTCGGCGTGCCGTAGTGGTGTCGAAGCTCGTAGCCGAATCCGTTGCTGTAACCGTCCTCGTGCTGGGGATCCTCCACCCGCGCGCCGATGTTCAGATCCTCCAGCGCGATCTGGTTCATCGCTTTCGAGTAGAGCCACTCGACCGAGCCCACGAGACCCAGGGGTAAGTCCTGGTCGAGGCCCAGCGAGATCTTGAAGTCCTGCGGGAATCGGAAGTCCGGGTCGAAGACGTTGATCGTCGGAACCCCCGACTCGAGCCCGGATCCGTCGAGGCACTGGGTCGGCGCCGCCGTGTTAGGGTCCAGGCCGGGCGCGTTGTCGCCCAGGCAGGTGAGCGAGACGCTCTCGAGACCGGTGTTTGCGTAAGCGTTGGAGAGCCAGACGAAGGGCGGCCGGCCGGTGAACGTGCCGACGCCGCCCCGCAGCTGGGTGCGCCGTTCCTCGCCGAGTCGCCAGTTGAAACCGATGCGCCACGAGAAAAGCGGATTCGCCGCCGGCATCTGGTCGCTGCTCACGCCGAAGACGTTCTCGACCTCGGGGTTCGCCTGCGGCTCATCGAGGATCAGCGGGAAGTCGACCCGGATCCCGTAACGCAGGCTCAGCCGCTCATCGAACGCCGTCTCCTCACGCTGGACATAGCCCGCCAACTGTAGGACCGAGAAGCGGACCGCGGGGTCGGTCACGTCCTCGAACGGCGCGACGATGTCGTAGCGCGCCGGCAGGTTGGCCTCGAGGTCGGCCAGGCTGTCGAACTGGTAGGCGCCCAGCGAGCCCGGCAGGAACAGGCGCTTGATCCGGAAGTACTCGCCGGAGAGCCCGAACAGGACCTGCCCGCGGCCGACGGCGGCGCTCAGGTTGTCGGTGACCTGGATGATATCCTGATCCAGCTCGTTGGCGTGGGCGTTGATTTCGGCGCCGGTCCGCACGCGGCGCGTCAGCTCCTGGCCCGCCAGGTCGCTGGTGATGTCCACCTCGACCCGCGGGTAGGTGGCCAGCGGGTTCACCCGATCGCTTATCACTTGGAAGTTGACCAGGAATTCGTTCGAGAAGCGGGGGCTGAGCCGCGAAAGCAGCTGGAAGACCGTCGAGTTGGAGGTGTGGTCGACCGTCGTCGCGTAGGACGAGAACTCGTACGCATCGAACGGCGAGCGGTTGGGACCCGGTTCGTTCTTCGCGCTCACGAAGTTGTGGCGCAGCACGAACCGGTTCGATGGGTCGAGCTGCACGTCGAGCCGCGCGAAGACGTTGGCCAAATCGTTCGGCAACGTCACCACTGTGTAATCGCCGGCGTCGAGGCCGTAGACGTCGCGGTGGATGTCGGTGTTTCGTTGTGCGGAGTCGGGCGACAGGCTGGCGCGTATCGGATCGTCGGTGCCCAGGTTGAACCCGATAGTCGGCCAGCGCCGCCGCTCGAACTCGGCCGCCGCGAACAGGTGTGCCCGATCGGTCAGCAGCGGGCCGCCGACCGTCAACCCGAAGAGATAGTTCTCGAACGTCTCCGGCTTCTGCGAGATGTCGTCGACGGTCAGATCGCCTAGGAAGTTCTGGTCCCGGTAGAAACCGAAGCCTGAGCCCGTCCAGCGGTTGGTGCCGCTTCGGGTCACTGCGTTGAGCACCCCTCCGGTGAACCCCGACTGCCGCACGTCGAACGGCGCGACCAGCACCTGGTACTGCTCGATCGCGTCCAGCGGGACCGGCTTGGCGTTCGCTTCGCCGCCGGGCACGCTGCTCTCGAGACCGAATACGTCCTGGCTCAGCGCGCCGTCGATCTGGATCGCATTGAAGCGGTCGTTCTGCCCGCCGACCGAAACCCGCTCGTCCTCGATTTTGACGTGCGGCGACAGCACCGCGAAATCGGTAAAGTCGCGGGATAGCGTCGGCAGCTTCGTCACGATCTCTTTGTCGAGCACCGTCGCCGCGCCCATGTGCGACGGATCGAACACCGGGTCGGGTCGCACCTCGACCTGCAGCTCCTCCAGCTCGATAGGCTCCGTCGTCAGCTCGAAGTCGAGCCGCAACGTCTGGCCGATGGCCAGGTAGAGACGCTCGCGGACCGCAACGGCGAAACTCAGCGCCGAGACACTCACCGCGTAAGGGCCGCCGGGCCGCAGATTCGGCAGGTGGTAGCGACCGTCTTCCGACGTCATCGCCGTCACCGTCTGACCCGTAGACAGGTCGCGGATCTCTACCGCAGCACCGGTGACCGCAGCGCCGTCGCCCCCGGTCACACGGCCGCTCACCGACGCCGTGGTCTGGGCGTGGATGTACTGTGCCGGGGCCAGGATGGCGGACAGCAGGAAGGCCGAGATTGTAGCTTGTCGGACGAAGCAGTTCACGCTAGGCGCCTACCTAGGTTTCTGCATCGGGGGAATAGCTTCAGCGTGCGCTATAATGCGCCCGCGCGCTGGGTCGCGCAACGCGCGCCGATAGTAGGAACGACTAGCAAAAACCTTGACGCTTATTCTCACCAACTGCATACTGGTGGGCGTAATATCGGTCCCGCCTACCGATCCTTCCTGAGCGCATCACCTGTCCGGCGGTCGCAGCAGCAGTGTGGGTGTATATGAACGGCGTGTGGTGGGGTTCATCCGTGCAGCGATTAACAGAGACACGGTGCGAAAACTCTAACTGAAGTAGCGGAACGGGCCGGACCCAAGCCCCCTTTCGAGGGTACGGACGGAAGAGGGTACCGCGCCGGCAGGCGGTACGATAGGGGACGGTTTCGGGAGGTGATCCCGTGATTCTGCCTAATCTGCGCGCTTCGTTCGGGTCGGACGAGATCGAGATTCTGCTCCACATGCTGGAGCAGCGGACGCGCCGCAGCCGCAGGCTCTGGGAGGGCCGACTGGCCGAGGAGGGGCTCGATGTGCTCCTCGACCATCCCGAGACGTTTTCCGCCGTCATGTCACGCGGTCGCGTAACGACGACGTCGCCCAAGCTCACCTTCTACGTCATGGTGCGGCACACTCTGCTCGAGTCGGGACTCGACGATCCGGCGATCGCCGACTACGTGGCGGCACTGTTACTCGAGTTCGCCGTCGAAGGTCGCGCCAACCGCATCGCCGTCTACGACGATGCGACGTACCGCTACCTGGTCGACATCGTCGGCGACCTGGAAAGTGAGAGCTCCGAGCGCAGACAGTTTCTGCTCCGCGCGCATCTGGGTGACTACTCGCTCTGGTTGTCGGGGCTCTTCCCCGACTACGTCGTCGCGCGCGTGCACCGCCGTGGCGCCCCCGGACTCCTCTATTACGAGGACCTCGGCGCCACCGGGTACGAGCTGGCCAGCCGCAGCGAGCTGGCCGACCGTCACGGTCTGGTCGGCGTCTACAGCCAGGTGGCGAGCGGCTTCCGCGCCGTGCGCCGCGCTCTCAACCGGATATCCGACCGCTACTTCTTCCCGGTCTCTCCCCCACCGATCGACCGGCTGCTCCGCCAGGCGGTCGACTCCATCGACCTCGAAGCTTAGAATCGAGAAAGCGGGAACTAGCCAGTAGGCGCTGGGTAGGGGAACGAGAGGGCGGGGTTTTGCTGTTAGGGGCGAGGACACGCCCTGGTCCACATAGAAGATCACGGCGGTGTGACGAAAACGATAGAAACTGTAAGTAGAACGACCTAAGGGGGCTCAAGGACGATGGCGGCGCAGGGAATCGACATTATCGGCTTGATCCGCGAGAAGCAGGACCCCAGCAGCTATCAGGATCTGCACTGGGAGGGCTCGTTCGCGGATTATCTCGGGGTTGTGCACGGGAATCCTCTGGTGGCGCGGAACGCCTTCCAGCGGCTGTACGATATGATCCTGTCGTACGGGACGGAGGAGTACACCGAGTACAAGAAGAAGATCACGCACTACAAGTTCTTCGAGGACCCGTTCGAGGACGGCCAGGACGCGGTCTTCGGCCTCGACATCGCCCTGATGAAGCTGGTGCAGACGATCAAGGCGGCGGCGATGAGCTACGGTCCCGAGCGGCGTGTGATCCTGTTACATGGGCCGGTGGGGAGCGCCAAGTCGACGATCGTGCGGCTGCTCAAGAAAGGGCTCGAGCACTACTCGCGGACGCCGGACGGCGCGCTCTACACCTACCGCTGGGTGGGTGATGGCGCCACCGCGCCGGTTCTGCCCGAGACCGCCGGCTCGCCGGAGGCGGCGGCGCGGCTCCAGCAGGAAGGGATGCCGTGCCCGATGCACGAGGAGCCGCTGCACCTGGTGCCGGCTCTGTTCCGCGATGTCTACCTGGACCACATCAATCAGAGCGTCTCCGACCAGCGCCATATTGTGGTCGAGGGTGACCTCTGTCCCGCCTGCCGCTTCATGTACAACCAGTACATGGGCCGCTACGACGGCGACTGGACCAAGCTCATCGAGCACATCCGCGTCAACCGGCTGCTCATGTCGGAGCAGGACCGCGTCTGCATCGGCACGTTCCAGCCGAAGGACGAGAAGAACCAAGACTCGACCGAGCTGACCGGCGACATCAACTACCGTAAGATCGCGCTCTACGGCTCGGATTCCGACCCGCGCGCCTTCAACTTCGACGGCGAGTTCAACATCGCGAATCGCGGGCTGATCGAGTTCATCGAGGTCCTCAAGCTGGACGTCGCCTTCCTCTACGACCTGCTGGGCGCTTCGCAGGAACACAAGATCAAGCCGAAGAAGTTTGCGCAGACCGACATCGACGAGGTCATCATCGCACACACCAACGAGCCCGAATACCGGCGGCTGCAAAACAACGAGTTCATGGAGGCGCTGCGCGACCGGACGGTGAAGATCGACATACCGTACGTCACCCAGCTCGATGCCGAGGTCGACGTCTACGCGCGCGACTTCAACCAGACGCGCGTGCGCGGCAAGCACATCGCGCCCCACACCATCGAGATGGCCTCGATGTGGAGTGTGCTCACCCGGCTCGAAGAGCCCAAGAAGGTGAACCTCACCCGGTTGCAGAAGCTCAAGCTCTACAACGGCAAGACGCTGCCCGGGTTCACCGAGGACAACGTCAAGGAGCTGCGCAAAGAAGCCGAGCGCGAGGGGATGCAGGGCATCTCGCCGCGTTACATCCAGGACAAGATTTCCAACTGCCTGGTCGCCGACATCGAGGAAGGCTGCGTCAACCCGTTCATGGTGATGAAGGAGCTCGAGTCGGGGCTCAGGCACCACTCGCTCATCACCAGCGACGAGCAGCGCGAGTTCTACCGCGAACTGCTCACCACGGTGCGCGAGGAGTACGAGGACATCGTGAAGAACGAGGTGCAGCGCGCGATCAGCGCCGACGAGGAGGCTATCTCGCGGCTCTGCTCCAACTACATCGACAACGTCAAGGCCTACACGCAGAAGGAAAAGGTCAAGAACAAGTATACGGGCGAATACGAGGATCCCGACGAGCGACTGATGAGGTCGATCGAGGAGAAGATCGACATCCCTGAGAGCCGCAAGGACGACTTCCGCGCCGAGATCATGAACTACATCGGCGCGCTCGCCGTCGAGGGCAAGACGTTCGATTACTCGACGAATTCGCGCCTGCAGAAGGCGCTCGAGCTAAAGCTGTTCGAGGACCAGAAGGACTCGATCAAGCTGACCAGTCTGGTCTCGTCCGTCGTGGACAAAGAGTCGCAGGAGAAGATCGACGTAGTGAAGAGTCGGCTCATCCGAGACTACGGTTACTGCGAGATCTGTGCGACCGACGTCCTCAACTTCGTGGCCAGCATCTTCGCGCGTGGTGACGTCAAAGAGCAGGAAGAGTGACCAGAGATTCGCTAGCCGGTTTCTCGTCGATCAAGCGGATCGAACGGGACAAGAAACGGTTCGATGCGATCATCCGCGGGAAGATCAAGCAGGACCTCCGCAAGCACATCACCCGCGGTGAGCTGATCGGCAAGCGGGGCCGCGAGGTCGTCTCGATCCCGATGCCCCAGATCGAGCTGCCCCGCCTGAAGTACGGCCGCAAGGGGATGAAGGGTGTCGGCCAGGGCGAGGGCGAAGAGGGCACACCGATCGGGGTCGGCGAAGGCGAGGGCGGCACGGGCGGCGCCGGCGACCAGCCGGGCTACCACCTGCGCGAGGTCGAGCTCTCGATCCAGGAGCTGGCCGAGATCCTCGGCGAAGAGCTCGAGCTACCGCGTATCGAGCCGCGGGGCAGCCGCACCCTCAAGAGCAGGCGCAGCCGCTACAAGACGATCCGCAGCACGGGGCCCGAGAGCCTGCGCTCGTTCAAGCGCACCTACCGGCAGGCGCTCAAGCGGCAGATCTCCTCCGGCACCTACGACTACGAGCGGCCGATGGTCATGCCGGTGCGCGACGACTACCGCTACCGCTCCTGGAAGGAAGAGCCCGAGCCGGTGGCGAACGCGGTCATCATCTACATGATGGACGTCTCGGGTTCGATGGGTAACGAGCAGAAAGAGATCGTGCGGATTGAGTCGTTCTGGATCGACACCTGGATCCGCGCCCACTACCACGGGATCGCCAACCGCTATATCGTGCACGACGCCGCGGCCCACGAGGTCGACCGCGAGACCTTCTACACGACGCGCGAATCGGGCGGTACGCGGATCTCCAGCGCCTACGAGTTGGCCGCCAAGATCATCGCCGGCGAGTACGACCCCGAGGAATGGAACATCTACTGCTTTCACTTCTCGGACGGCGACAACTGGGGCGGCGGCGACGACGAGAAGTGTTTCGAATTGCTGGACGACCGCATCCTGCCGGTGGTCAACCTGTTCGGCTACGGTCAGGTCGAGAGCCGCTACGGGTCGGGCCAGTTCTACGAATCGCTGAGCGAGCACGTCGAGGACGAGAGGCTCGCCCTCTCGCACATCCCGGATCGCGAGGCGATCCTCGATTCGATCCGCGACTTCCTGGGTAAGGGCAAGTAGATGCCGCAGACTCTGACCTCCGAACTGCGCGAGCTGCAGGGCGAGATCGAGGGGTACGCCCGCGCCTACGGTCTCGATTTCTTCGATGTGATCTTCGAGGTCCTCGACTGGGATGAGATCAACGAGGTCGCCGCTTACGGCGGCTATCCTGCGCGCTACCCGTACTGGCGCTTTGGGATGGAGTACCACGCGCTGGCCAAGGGCTACGCCTACGGGTTGCAGAAGATCTACGAGATGGTGATCAACAACGACCCGTGCTACGCCTACCTGCTGGCCGCCAACCCCATTGTCGACCAGAAGCTGGTGATGGCGCACGTCTACGGCCACGCCGACTTCTTCAAGAACAACTACTCGTTCGAGCATACGAACCGGAAGATGGTCGACGAGATGGCGAACCATGCCACCCGCGTTCGCCGCTATATGGAATCGTTCGGCGAAGACGAGGTGGAGGGCTTCCTCGACATCTGCCATTCGCTCGACAACTTGATCGACTACAACGCACCCTACATCAAACGCCGCCGCCGCCCCGAACCGACGGACGTCGACGCCAGCCACCCCTCGCGTCGACCACAGCCGCGCCGCCTCGCCGCCAAGGAGTACATGGAGGACTACATCAATCCCGAAGACGTGCTGGCGGCGGAGGCCGAGCGGATGCAGGAGGAGCGCAAGAAGGAAGAGCACTTCCCGGCCAACCCGGAAAAGGACATCCTGGGCTTTCTGCAGGAGTACGCGCCGCTGACCAACTGGCAACGCACGGTTCTGGGGATCATCCGCGAGGAGGGGTACTACTTCGCGCCGCAGGGCCGGACCAAGATCATGAACGAGGGGTGGGCCAGCTACTGGCACTCGACGATCATGACGCAGCGGGCGCTGCACGACTCCGAGCTCATCGACTACGCCGATCACCACAGCGGCACCGTCGCGACGAGTCCCGGGCGGCTCAACCCTTACAAGCTGGGGCTCGAGCTGCTACGCGACATCGAGGAACGCTGGAACAAAGGCCGCCACGGACCTGACTGGGAGGCGTGCGACGATTGGGAGGAACGGAAGAGCTGGGATACCGGCGCCGGTGAGGGTCGCGAGAAGCTCTTCCAGGTGCGCTCTATCTATAATGACGTGACCTTCATAGACGAGTTCCTGACACCCGAGTTCTGCCACAAGCACAAGCTGTTCGTGTATGACTACAACGAGGCGACCAACGAGTATCGGATATCGAGTCGCTCGTTCGACGAGATCAAGCAGGGACTGCTCTTCCAGCTCACCAACTTCGGGCAGCCCTGGGTCTACGTCCGGGACGGCAACCATCTGAACCGCGGCGAGCTGGTCCTCTGGCATCGCTACGAGGGCGTCCCGCTGCGGCTCGACTATGCTCAAGAAGTTCTCGAGAACCTCTACAAGCTCTGGAAGCGCCCGGTCCACATCGAGACCTGCGACGACGACCGGCCCATCGTCCTCAGCTACGACGGCGTTGAGCACAAGGTCGAGGACCGGACCGAGGACTGAGCCCCCACAGGGCCTTGTAACAGCCCACACCTCCGATTAGCTTTTTCGCGCCGAACCGGCACGCTGCTGCTGCCGGACCATCAGGACGGGAGGGGTCAAGAGGTGGCCGACGACAAGCAGACCACGCTGATCAGCAAGATGAGCGCCCATAACACGGCGCAGCTAAAGGATTTCTTCGAAGGTTCCGCTATCGAGGGCGATTGGCAGCTCATCTTCGCGGCCAGCTATAACGGCTGCATCATCTCGCTCCCCGCCACCGACGGCGGCCAGATGCGCCTACGCATCGCGGCCAAGTTCCGCGATGGCCAGCCCTACCTCGAGCTCCGCGCCCAGCACATCGGCCAGTCCGAAGAGGACGACGAATAGCACGCGTCCCTCTCCCCAAACCCATGCCCCGCTTCTTCCTCCCCCTCGCCATCGCCATCGCCATCGAATCCTGCACTACGCACCCAACCGAGATAATCCTCGCCTCCACCACCTCGACCGAGGACTCCGGACTCTTCGAAGCGATCCTGCCCGCCTTTCGCCGGGCGCACCCCGACTACCGGGTCCGGGTGATCGCCGTCGGCTCGGGCGAAGCGCTGCGGCTCGCCGCGCGCGGCGACGCCGACGTCGTGCTCGTCCACTCACCGCGCGCGGAAGAGCAGTTCATGGCGGCGGGACACGGCGAATCGAGGCAGCGGGTGATGTACAACGACTTCGTCATCGTCGGCCCCCCCGGGGACGCGGCGAGCGTCTGCGGCACCCTCGATGCGCCGTCGGCCCTCGCCTGCATCGCGCGGCACGGGTCGCTTTTCATATCGCGGGGCGACGACTCGGGCACCCATGCCCGCGAGCGCGATCTGTGGGCGGCGGCGGACGTCGAACCGTCGGGCGACTGGTACCGCGAGGCGGGCCAGGGGATGGGGGCAGTACTCATGATGGCGGGTGAGCGGGGCGCTTATACGCTCAGCGATCGCGGGACCTATCTGAGCCTGCGCGACCGGCTGCGACTCGAGGTCCTGGTCGAGGGCGATCCGCTGCTCGACAACCAGTATTCGGTCATCGTGGTGCGCGACGCGGAGAACCTCGAGGGAGCACGCCTCTTCGCCGACTGGATTACGTCGGCCGCGGGTCAGGAGACGATCGGCGCCTTCGGCTCGAACGGATTCGCGAGGCCGCTATTCGTGCCGAACGCGGCGAGTGGTGGATGAGCCAGTGATGACGGATATTGAGATGAATCCCGCACTACCATGGATGTTTTCTTAGACGCTATCCGCCAGGCCTTCGGATTGCTGCTGTCCGGCGATCCCTATCTGTGGAAGATCATCGGACGCTCGCTACAGGTGTCGAGCAGCGCCGTGCTGCTCGGCCTGCTCATCGGCATCCCGCTTGGCACCTGGCTGGCGCTGGCCCGCTTCCCTGGCCGCGGGATCGCCGTCGCCCTGGTAAACACCGGACTCGCCCTGCCACCGGTCGTCGTCGGCCTATTCGTCTACATCCTGCTGTCGCGCCAGGGACCGCTGGGCGGGCTGGGCTGGCTGTATACGCCCAGCGCCATGGTCGCCGCCCAGTTCGTCTTGGCCGCGCCTTACGTCGCGGCGATCACGCTGGCCGCTGTCCAGTCGGTGCCGCCGGAGCTGCGGCTGCAGGCCCGGGCGCTGGGCGCAGGCCGCTGGGGTGCGCTGCTGCTTCATCTGCGCGAGGCGCGACTGTCGCTGATGGCGGCGGTGGCCGCCGGGTTCGGCGCGGTGATCTCGGAGGTCGGTGCCGTAATGATGGTGGGCGGCAACGTGCACGGCGAAACGCGGGTCATCACCACGGCGATCGTGCTCGAGACGCGGCGCGGCCGCTTCGCCACGGCGATGGCGCTGGGGCTCATACTCTTGGCCATCGCCTTCGCCGCCAACGCGTTCATCACCCGGATCCAACAGGCGGCGCCGCGCCGGCGGCGGCCGCTAACCAGCTGAGGGAGATGTGATGGAAGGCGCGCGGCACGAGCCGCTGCTCGAAGGCCGGAATCTCAAGCGCTTCTACGACGGGCGCACGGTGGTCGACGTCGAGTCGATCGAGGTGCGAGGCGGCGAGGTGCTGGCGCTGCTCGGCCCCAACGGCGCCGGCAAATCGACGCTGATGCGGGTGCTCGCCGCGCTCGAGGCGCCGGACGACGGTGAAGTCGTATATATAGGACGCGAAGTTGGGAAGGACGATCAAGAGCTCCGCCGCGCCGCGGCCGCGGTCCTGCAGCGGCCCTTCCTGTGGCGCGGGACCGTCGCACAAAACGTCGCGTTCGGCTTGAAGACTCGACGCGTGCCGGCGGACGAGCGGCGTGCCCGGATCCGCGCGGCCCTCGCGACTCTCGACATCGCCGGCCTCGCAGACGTGCCGGTCGATGGACTCTCCGGCGGCGAAGCGCAGCGCGTGGCGCTGGCCCGGGCGCTGGTGCTCGAGCCCGAGATCCTATTCCTCGACGAGCCCACGGCCGACCTCGACGTTACCGTCAGACGCCGACTGCTGGCCGACCTGGAGCGCATCGTTCGGCACGCCGCGCCGGCAATCGTGCTCATCACCCACGACCCCGGCGAAGCGTTCGCGCTGGCCGACCGCGTGGCCGTGATGGAAGAGGGCCGCATCGTTCAGACCGGGACGCCCGCCGATATCTTCGAGGCGCCGGCCACCGAGTTCGTCGCCTCGTTCACCGGCGCCGAGTTCATGCTGAACGGTGTGGTCGAGTCGGCTGAAGAAGGCACGATGATGGTGCGCCTCGACTCGGGTCAGCTGCTGGAGGCGACCGGCGCGTGTCAGGCCGGCGCGGCGGTGCGCGTCGGCTACCGGCCCGAGGACGTCGTCATCGCGCCGCCCGCGTCACCGGCGACCAGCGCCCGCAACCGCTTCGACGCCAAGCTGACGCGCCTGCACCCGCAGGGCGGCCTCGTGCGGGTGCGCCTCGAGTCGGACGGTCTGTCTTTAGAAGCGGTGATCACCCGCCACTCGCTGGAGGACCTGGGGCTGGAAGTCGGCACGCAGGTCGTGGCGCAGATCAAGGTCACCGCCCTATTACCCCCCGCCGGGCACTAGTACGCTCCCGTAGTCGGGGAATGTGGGGAGGGAGGCGACAACAGCCGTCGTGACAGCCGCGTCCAGGGCTAACCCCAGCAAGCCGCCTGCCATAAGGCCGCTGTTCGGGTTGTGCGTTCCGGACTGGATGCTCTCGAGGGGTATTAGCCGCCTGTCGGTGCGCCAAAACCGCCCCGTGTCGACTTGAAGTGCGAGGGCCGACATCGTGGGCACGGTGCCGCTGGACAGTAAGCGATCGAGTGTCTCACCACTCACGCTGCGGTCGCGGCCGTCACTCATCTCCACGACGTCGGTAACAGGCACCCCATATTGGGTAGCAGGCACCCCATGCTGTGTATCGCGCTTGAAAAAGACCCAATGCGGGAACTCGAACCCGATGAACTCCCCCTCCGCGACCCCGCCGGTGACGAGAGCGAGGGTGACGCTGTCGCCGGGTTCAGGCAGCTGGCTCTGCAACGCGTAACGCTCGCGGGCTTCGCCATAGATTCGCGCATATTCGTCGCCTGGCAGCCGCTCGACCCCGAGGTACACGCCCTCGACCACCTCACCGTCTCTGAGCGCCAGCTTGAGCTTGGTGCCCGGCCTGAACGTGTTGCTCCCGCCGTCTTCCGGCGCGAACGCCTCAGGCGCGAAGGTTCGTTTGCTCGACGCGTCGATCGCCGAGCCGAGGCCGTAGCCGATCAGCGTGCAGCCGGACAGCGCAGAGTTGAGCGCCAGCAGGGCAAGCGCTCCGAAGAGGCGTGAGCGTAGCATGTCGTGCCTCCTTTCTTGCGGTGGGCTAATCACTAGACACAGACTGCAGCGGAGGGCTCAAGCGGC
>JBDHJU010000017.1:0-79012 GCA_039586755.1 Gemmatimonadota bacterium
GTATATGTCGTAGCCCGCCTCTTGAGCGATCGGGGTCGTCGGATCGATCAGCGCGCTGAGATCGATGCCGCCCGTGGCCAGCGACAGAAGCGTGGCCATGTCGTCGATGTCCTGACGGTCCCCGTCGTCGATGGCCTCCTGGCCCAACTGAACGAAGAGGGCGTGCTCGACTTGGGCCTCGGGGTCGGGCGCCACGGCCGGCGCGAAGTAGGTCGGGCTGCGGAGATACGACTGCGCCAAGTAACCGGGTGGACCGCTTTCCGCCTCGACGCGGCCGCTGATGACGGACATCCCCCAGCGACCCTCCTGACTGAGCTCGAACGACTCACAACGCTGCGCGCCGGACACGGGTATGTCGACGCCGTCTACGACCAGTTCCGTGATGAAGTCGTCGGGGTGACAGGCCTGACCGGAGATCGACACCGGCGAGGGGTCCATCGTGCCCTGCATGAGCATCGCAGCGCGCTGGGGAGCCGCGACACTCATGGCCGGCGGCTCGCTTACGTCATCAGTACCCTCGGTGGGCGCGCTGTCGCTGCACCCCAGAGGCAGGCCGAGAACGGCGAGTGCCGGCGGCAGTAGCCAAAACCTCATGATCGACCTCCGCTCAAAGCGATAGGGCTTATCTCGACTAATGGTTGGGAACTACTTCAGTACAATGCGAAGTGCCGGAGAGCCGGGCAATGGGACGGAGGATTGACTCCATCGCGACCGGGCGCTAGATGGTGGTCACTGTCTCCTAGCCAATCGCCCACTCTCCCTCAAAGCCGAGCGCGCACAATGAAGCGAGAGATCCTTCAGTCGGTCCTGTTCGTCGTCAGCCTACTGACTCTGCCTCTTTCCGCGGCGGCGCAGGAGGCGCCGTTCGACATCCTGATCAAAGGCGGCCGCATAATCGACGGGACAGGCAACCCGTGGTACTTCGGTGACGTCGGCATCCGTGGCGACCGGATCGTCGCTGTCGGTCGACTGGGCGATGCGGCGGCGCGGCGCGTCATCGATGCGACCGGCAAGTACGTGGTCCCCGGCTTCATCGACATTCACAGCCATGCCGACGAGCCGGCGTATGCGGAGACGGGCCTGCGCGCCGAGGACGCACGACGCCGGGCGGCCCCGAACCTGGTCATGCAGGGGATAACCACGGTGGCCGTGAACCAGGACGGCCGTTCGCCACTGGCTCTGGCCGAACAGCGAGCGGAGCTAGAGCGCCTCGGCGTCGGCCTCAACACGGCGCTGATGATCGGCCACAACTCGGTGCGCGCCGATGTGATGGGTCGCGATAGCAGAAGGCCGGCGACGCCGCAAGAGATCGAAGCGATGCTCCGACTGGTCAGGCAGGCGATGGAGGACGGCGCCTTCGGTCTCTCGGCGGGCCTGGAGTACACGCCCGGCCTTTGGAGCACGACCGACGAGGTCGTGGCGCTGGTCGAGGAGGTGGCGCGCTACGACGGGGTCTACATCGCGCACACCCGCAGCGAGGGCGCCGACCCGATGTGGTACTGGCCCAGTCAGTACGAGGGTCGCCCGCCGACTCTTCTGGACGCGGTCCAGGAGACGATCGAGATCGGCGAGCGAACGGGCGCCAGGGTCGTGGTGAGCCACATCAAGGCGAAGGGCTCCCGCTACTGGGGCTCGAGCGCCGCAGCCATCCGGCTGATCGCCGAGGCCCGGGCCCGTGGCGTACCGGTATACGCCGACCAGTACCCGTACAACACCACGGGAAGCGACGGCAACACAGTGCTCATCCCCCGCTGGGCGCTGAGGGGGGCCGCGGGTGAGCCGCGCGGCGAAGGTGAAGAAAGACGACGCGACTTCCGCGAGCCGCTGGAGCGGGCGCTCGAAAACGATTCATTGGCTGCCCTGCTGAGGCGCGACATCGCGCACGAGATCGAGCGGCGCGGTGGAGCACACAACGTGGTAGTCTTCGAGTATCCGGATGCCGCCGCTGTGGGGGCGAGCCTGGCGGAGCTGGCGGAGGCGCGCGGGCTGTCGCCGGTGGAGATGGCGATCCGTTTGCAGCTGGAGGGATTCTCGGACCGGCCGGGCGGCGGCCAGCTGCGAGGCTTTTCGCTCTGGGAAGGCGACATCGAAGCATACGCCGCGCAGCCGTGGACGGCGACGGCGACCGACGGCTGGATCACGTTACCGGAAGACGGTTTCACCCACGTGCGCGTCTACGGCACCTTCCCGCGGAAGATCGCCTACTACGCGAGAGAGCGCGGTGTGCTCTCCGTGGCCGACGCGATCCGCTCGGCCACATCGCTGGCCGCCCAGATCCTCGGGCTCGCCGACCGCGGCCGAGTCCACGAGGGCTACGTTGCCGATCTCGTCGTGTTCGACCTGGAGGGGCTGCAGGACAACGCCGTGTTCTTCGAGCCGCACCAGTACCCGAGCGGTATCGAGCACGTGCTGGTGAACGGCCAGTTCGTAGCGGAGAACGGTCAGCCGACGTGGGCCCTGCCCGGCCGCGTCATCGCGCCGTCGGGCCGGGGGGCGAGTGAGGCGACGAGGTAGCGCCGCTATACTCTCGCGATGGCGTCGATCTCAACCAAGGCGCCCCTGGGCAGGTCCGCCGCCTGCACCGCCGAGCGTGCCGGGAACGGCTCGGAAAAATAACCGGCGTAGATTTCGTTGACGGTGACGAAGTCGCCCATGTCGGCCAGATAGAGGGTCGTCTTCACCACGTCCTTCATGCTCGTGCCCGCCGCCTCGAGCACGGCCGACAGATTCTTGAGGGCCCGCTCGGCCTGTTCCGCCACGCCGCCCTCGACGAACTCACCGGTTCCGGGGTCGAGCCCGATCTGGCCCGCGGTGAAGACGAAGCCGCCGCTCGCGATCGCCTGAGAGTAGGGCCCGATGGCTGCCGGGGCCCCGTCGGTATGAATTCGCTTGCGATCAGTCATTAGAACAGTCCCTCGATCTGGCCCTTCTTATTGACCCGCATGTTAACGGCGGCCGGCTTCTTCCCGAGGCCCGGCATCGTCATGATGTCGCCGGTCAGTACGACGACGAAGCCGGCGCCGGCGGAGACCCTGGCCTCGCGCACCGTGATATCGAACTCTTCGGGCCGCGCGCGCTTGGCGGGATCATCGCTCAGCGAGTACTGGGTCTTGGCCATGCAGATGGGTAGGTCGCCGAAGCCCAGCTTCTCGAGCTGAGCCAACTGCTTTTCGGCCTGCGGCGTGTAATTGACGTCGCCCGCACCATACACCTTCGTGGCGACGGTCTGGACCTTTTCTTTTATCGACAGATCGAGCGGGTAGAGCGGCTTGTAGCTCGCCTCGCCCTTCTCGACGGTATCGAGCACCGCGTCGGCCAACTCTAGTCCGCCTTCACCGCCCTTCGCCCAGATCTCCGTCTTGACGCAGGGGACGCCGAGGCCGGCGCAGCGATCCATGATCGCCTTGTGCTCGTCGTCCGAGTCGCCATCGAAGACGTTGAGGGAAACGACGGGCGGCACGCCGTGCTGTTTGACGTTGTGAATATGAGCCTCGAGGTTGTCGAGCCCGCGGTCGACGGCGGCGGGATCGGCCTTGGTGAGATCTTCCTTGGCGGCACCGCCGTGATGACGCAGGGCACGGGTCGTGGCGACAATCACCGCCGCTTTGGGATCGAAGCCGCCGGCGCGACATTTGATGTTGAAGAACTTCTCGGCGCCCAGATCCGATCCGAAGCCCGCCTCGGTGACCACCAGGTCGGCCAGCGCCAGTCCGGTCCGCGTGGCGATGATCGAGTTGCAGCCGTGCGCTATGTTGCCGAACGGGCCGCCGTGTACGAAGGCCGGGCCGCCCTCCAGCGTCTGTACCAGGTTCGGCGACATGGCGTCCTTCAACAGTACGGTCATGGCACCCGGCGCATCGAGTTGCGCCGCTCGCACGGCCTCGCCGTTAGCGGTGTAGCCGACGACGATATTGCCCAACCGCTCGGTGAGATCGTCGATATCCTTCGCCAGACAGAAGATCGCCATGATCTCGCTGGCAGCCGTGATCACAAACCCGTCTTGTCTTGGCACGCCGTGCACGGCACCGCCCATGCCTATCACCATGTTGCGAAGCGCCCGGTCGTTCATGTCAACCGAGCGCGGCCAGGTGATACGGCGTACATCCACACCGGCGGCGTTGCCGTGGTGGACGTGAGCGTCGAGCATGGCCGAGAGCAGCATGTGCGCGCTGGTGATGGCGTGGAAATCACCGGTGAAGTGGAGGTTAATGTCCTCCATCGGCACGACCTGGGCATAGCCGCCGCCGGCGGCACCGCCCTTGATGCCGAACACCGGACCCAGCGAGGGCTCGCGCAACGCCAGCACGTGGTGCACCTTCTTCCTGGTCAGCGCCTGGGCAAGCCCCACGGAGACAGTGCTCTTCCCCTCCCCGGCGGGCGTCGGTGTGATCGCCGTCACCAGCACGAGCTTCGCCTTGGGAGCCCGCTGTGAGATCTCGAGTGATACCTTGGCCTTGTACTGGCCGTACGGCTCGTAATCGGCGGCTCCAAGGCCCAGGCCGCCGGCAATCTCACTGATCGGCCTCAGCTTGGCCGCCTGTGCGATCTCGATGTCTTGCGGTATAGAACGTGGCATTTTTTCCCGTGGGTTCGTACTGCCTCTACGGTCCAATCGGGCGCCGACGGCCCCCGCGGCGTATCATTATGCGGCAGCCCGGGCCCGGGCTCGGTCTCGGTGGCACAACTTGCGCCCACAGTGGTTCAAACTCCATGCCATCGGCGGCTGTGGGACCGGCTGGACTGAGCGGTTGGGGCTGATTCGGAGGCCGGGAGTTGGGGCTTTCCTTAAGTCAGCTGGCGCGCGAAGATAAGGCATCGCGGAGTTGGCTGTCAAAGGTGTGGCGAGGCGCGGCAGGCCTGAGGGAGAAAGGTGATGGCCGGAGTCTGGAGCCTGGTGGAAGGCTACCTCAAGCGAGCGGTGCTGGGCATTCAGGAGTACAGCGTCCTGACGGCCAAAGCCCTGCGCGCCATCTTCGCACGGCCCTTCTACTGGCGGGACACCCTGCAGCAGATGGACACGATCGGTGTCGGCTCGCTGGGGATCGTGCTGCTAACGGGGCTCTTCACCGGGATGGTGCTGGCCCTGCAGAGTTCCATCGAGATGCGGCGGTTCGGCGCCACCATCTACATCGGCCGGCTGGTAGGCGCGAGCGCCGTGCGCGAGCTGGGACCGGTGCTCACGGCTCTAATGGTCGCCGGGCGGGTCGGCGCTGGGATGGCCGCTCAGCTGGGCTCGATGAAGGTCACCGAGCAGATCGATGCGCTCAACGTGATCGGAACGGACCCGATCAAGAAGCTGGTGACCCCGAGGCTGCTGGCGGCGCTGATCATGCTGCCGGTGCTCACGATCATCACCGATGCGGTGGCGATCTTCGGCGGCATGCTGATCGCGGTGGTCAAGCTGGATCTCACCCCCGACCTCTACATGCGCTCGGTATACCAGACACTGGCGACATCCGGCTTCGTGTTGGGTTGGCTGCCAAAAGACGTGCTGCAGGGCCTGATCAAGCCGTTCTTCTTCGGCGCGATCATCGCCATGACCGGGTGCTACTTTGGTCTCCAGACGCGGGGTGGCACGGAAGGCGTCGGCGTGAGCACGACACGGGCCGTCGTTACCGCCTCGATCTTGATCCTGGCAGTGGACTATTTCCTAACTCAGCTACTGATCTCTATTCTGTTCGAATGATGGACGAGCGCCCTTTCACGACGCACGCAGAGGACACACAGCCCCGGCCCGGCGGCGCGGCCGCCGTAGAGCCGCTCGTCGTCATCGAGGCGCGCAACCTGGATCTAGCGTTTGGGGACAACGTTGTGCTCCGCGATATCTCGTTCCGGGTCCGGGAGGGTGAAGCGCTGGCCATCGTCGGCCCGTCGGGTGTAGGCAAGTCGACGATCCTCAAGATCATCCTGCGGCTGCTGGTGCCGAACGCGGGTCAGATCCTGATCGACGGCGAGGACATTAACCAGCTGTCGTTCGAGGAGGTGCTGCATGTCCGTCAGAAGATGGGCATGGTCTTCCAAGCATCGGCTTTGTTCGACTCGCTCAGCGTGTTCGAGAACGTCGCCTTCCCGCTACGCGAACACATGCACCTCCCCGAGGAGGAGGTCGTCGCCCGGGCGGACCAGGCGCTAAAGCTGGTGGATATGACGTTAGAGGAGTTCGGTGACCGGCTGCCGGCCGAACTGTCGGGCGGGCAAAGGAAGCGTGTGGGCATCGCCCGTGGGATAGTGCATCAACCGAAGATCCTGCTGTACGACGAACCGACGACCGGGCTCGATCCCCTAACCGGTCGCACGATCGTAAGGTTGATCAAGCGGCTGCAGGCAGAGCTCGAGGTCACGTCGGTGGTCGTCAGCCACGACGTGCGCGCCGTCCTTGAAACGGCGACCCATATCGCAATGCTGCGTTCTTCGCGTATCATCTTCTATGGGCCGCCGGAGGAGTTCGTGGAAGCGGATGACCCGTACATACGGGAGTTCATAGATTGAGCGTCAGGAGGTGGCAGGCAGCATGAACGGTGGATCGAGGATCAGCTGGAGCCAGATACGGGTGGGCCTCGCAGTGTTCGTCGCACTGAGCGTGCTCGCCGTCGCCATCTTCTTCATCGGCGAAACGGGAGCGATCTTCGGCGAGCGCTACCAGCTCACCACCCTGATGCCCAGTGCCAACGGGCTCATCGAGGGCGCCAACGTGCGCCTCGCAGGGCAGGACGTCGGGAAAGTCGAGAGAATCAGCTTCGTTCCGGTAGCCGAACGTCGCCATCCCGACCATGTCCTGCAGATCACCCTGGCTATCGACCGCGCGGTCGCCGAACAGATCCGCCAGGACTCGGAGGCCCGCATTCGCACCCAAGGACTCCTGGGTGACAAGATCATCGACGTGACGCCGGGCACGCCCGAGGCCCCCGCTCTCGTGGAGGGCGATACCCTGCCCAGCTCAGTCGCCGTCGATTACGAGCAGATGCTCGCCTCGGCGTCCGCGCTGGTAGACGACCTGGCCGTGATGCTCAGGAACTTTCGCTCTATTGCCGACACGATACTCGCCGGCCGCGGCACGGCGGGCCGCCTGCTGATGGACACGACTCTGTACGTCGAGCTACTCAACACATCGCGGTCGCTGAACAGCTTCCTCGGCGCCGTGGGGCGCGGCGAAGGCGCGTTGGTGCAACTCGCCCAGGACGATGCGCTCTACGAGGACCTGCGCTCGGTGATCGCCGGGCTCGATACGCTGACGGCTGCCCTGGTCAGCGGGGACGGCACCCTGTCGCGCCTGCTCACCGACGAGAGCCTCTACGTCGAGCTGAGCTCGACCTCGGCGCGCGCCGACTCACTGCTCGCCGCCCTGGCATCGGGCGAAGGCACGATGGGCCAACTGCTGACGGACCAGGAACTGTACGAGAGCCTGCTGAAGTTGTTGGTCGATGTGCAGGCGGTGGTTCAGGAACTGCGCGAGGATCCCAGGAAATACGTTCCTTCGATCAAGGTGTTTTGATGCGAGATTTGATCGTTGTCCCTTGATGCCGTCGTTGGGTACTTGGATATCGAGTGTCGGATATCGGATTTTGAAGAGGACCACTAAGTCCGGTCGAGAGCCTCAACGTAGACCCTCAAAGCTCGGACCCCGCCCTTAAACGAATACGCCTCGTACCCGGCCCGCTGCAGCTTCTCGGCGAGCTGGGCAGTCTTGAGGCCGAGGTCGCAATAGAGGACGTAGGTCCGCTCTTTATCAAGCGACCGCACATCGCGGAACAGATCCCAGAAGTCGCAGTGCCTGGCGCCGGGGTAGTGCCAGGCGTCGTACTGGGCCGCGGAGCGGGTGTCGATGACGACGGACTCGGCTGCGATCTCGGATGTGTAGAGGTAGGGCATGACGAGCTCGCTGGGATCGAGCTCTCGCAGCGCAAGCACCCGGCGCTCCTCGACTGCGGCATCGAGAACCGAAAGGTCGAGCCGCGCCTCTTCCGAAGCTGCATCCTCGGGTGCCGCTTCGGTTACCGGCCGCAGCTCGGTGAGCGCGCAATGCTCGCGCACTTTCTCGGACAACGCGTACGTGCCGATCTTACGACTTCGATCGATGATCTCGGCCTTGTCGAAGCCCACCAATGGACGCAGGACCGGGGTCGCGGCGCTGGGATCGATGGCGGCAAGGTTGGCCAGAGTCTGAGATGACACCTGACCCACCGATTCGCCGGTGACTATGGCATGGGCACCGCTCTCCCTGGCGATGAGATCGGCCGTGCGGTACATGAGGCGCTTGAGGATCAGCTGCCAATAGCTCTCGCGCACACGTTCCTTGAGCTGCAACACGGGCTCCTCGAAGTCGACGACGTGGACCTTCGGATTGAGCCCGTAGCTCCATTCATCGGCCAGCAGCTTGGCCACAGCCAGCACGGCGCGCTCGTACGCGCCACCGGCAAGGTTGCAGAAGACGTAGTCGAGGGCCGCGCCCCGCTTGAGCATCATCCAGGCGGCGACCGCCGAGTCGTAGCCGCCGGAGATGAGGGCGACGGCGGGACCCTCCACCCCGGCCGGCAGGCCACCGGCCCCCGGGATCTGATTGCTGAAGAAGTAGGTCGTCTCGTCGCGCACCTCCACCCCGACCGCGACGTCCGGGTTGTCGAGGTCGACCTGGGCGTGGCGATTGAGGGCCGCACCCAGTTCGTAGTTGATGTCGCGGGAAGAGAACACATGAGACCCGGAGCGCCGCGTCCTCACTCCGAACGTACCGCCGCGCACACGCTCGGCGTACACGCGCTCCCCGACCGCGACTATCGAGTCGAGGCTGGCCTCCGTCGTGGCCTCGATCTCCGAGAAGGAGGCGATGCCGTACACGCGCCCCACGACGTCGAGGGCCGCCCGGCTCGACGCGCGGACGTACAACCGCCCCCAATCGTCTTGCACCTCGTACTCGGTCCCGGCTGCAGCGAGTGCGTCTTCCAGTGCCTCGACCAGCGATCGCTGGAACCGCCGCCGCGTGTGCCGTGACTTGGTCGCCAGCTCGCCGGATGGTCGCAGCAGGATCAGGTGTTCGTGGGTAGTATCGTTCACAATTGAGAAATATCGTGCGCGTGGCAGAAGGTGACCAGTGGTCGGTGGCCGGTAACTCAGAAGATCCAAGTTGCCAGACACCGACTACCGACTACCGTTGCCCACCGGCAACAAACGAAGAAGCGCCCGGAAACTGACAGCGCTCCGGGCGCTTCGGCCACCGATGGAGGCGGGGGGAATCGAACCCCCGTCCGAGAGTAGATTCGGCAGAGCCGCTACGTGCGTAGCCTACCGTTTAATGTCTTACCCCTGCTCGGCCGATAGGCGGCCTCACCGGAGCCAGCCGCTGTTAGTTCTCGCCGCCCGTGCCGCGGCCGCACGGACTAGCCAGCCCGAATTATCGACGCCTCAAGAACGGCCTCGGGCCCGGTCGATCAGGAGGCGGGCAGCCTGTTTAGGCGGCCAGTGCCAAGTTGTCGTTGGCAGTTGATTGTCTGCCCAGTTTATTAGCGAGGGTCCAGGCGCCCTCGGCACGCTGCTCCACTTTCACTAAACCCGTCGAAGCCTGTTCGCCCCCACGAGTGTCTGTATAGTAAATCTAAGCCCTCAGTTTCCCATGGGAAGCCTGACGAAAGCTCTCGCCATCCCCATCGCCATCCCCATCGCCATCGTCGTTTCCGATGGGGATGGCTATGGGGATGGGGTTGGGAGGGGAGCTAGACCGGGCCCCTCATCTCGGCGATCGAGACGGTGTTGCGACCGGCGCGTTTCGCCTTGTAGAGCGCGGCGTCCGCGGAAGCGACAGCGGCAGCGGCATTGCGGATGAGCTCGGGATAGGCGGTGAGACCGGCCGAGATCGTCACGGTCAGGGGTCGACCCTCCCACTCGATCTGAACCGACTCGACATTCCGTCGGAGCCGCTCGACGGCGCGGGCCGCATCCTCGAGCGCTGTGGCGGGGAGGACGACCAGGAACTCTTCTCCACCCCAGCGGCCCGCGTGGTCGCCGGGCCGGATCGTCTCTCGCATCACGCGAGCGACAGCCTGCAGCACCGCATCGCCGGCGTCGTGACCGAAGCGGTCGTTGAAGCGCTTGAAGTGGTCCACATCGGCCACCGCCACGGCGAAGGGACTGCCGGTCCGCTCTGCGACGGCGATGGTGGAGGCGAGCACACGCTCCGTGCTGCGGCGGTTCGGCAGACCGGTGAGTGTGTCGGTGAGCGAGAGTTGCTTGACCTCTCCGAACTCGACGGCGTTGCGGAAGGCGGGCCCGACGAAAAGGGCCAAAACCTTCAGGCGTTCGAGGTCCCGCTCGACGTAGCCCCGCGGCTCCTCGTACTCCACCGCCAAAGCCCCAATCGCGTCGCCGTCGACGATCATCGGCACGATAATCGCCGAGCTGGCAAGCGAAGGGACACCATCCACGTAGAGCGGGAACCTTTGCCTGCCGGTCAGATCGTCGCGCGGCAACACGGTGGCATTACTCATCGCCAGACCGAGAAATGACGACTCGCCGTCCAGGCGGGCCCCGGACAGCCTCCGTGGAACGTCACCGTCCGTGGCGACTATCTCGCCTCGCTTCGCCGTCGGGTCCCACGACGCGACTACCGCGCCTCGTGCACCCGCAACGCTGCGCGCGCGCTGCGCCACTTCGGAGGCCAGCTCGCCGAGGTCGAGCTCCCTGTCGAGGTCGTGGATCGCGCCGTACAGCTCCTCGTACTTCTGGACATCGCCCAGCGCCGCTTCCGTCGCGCGGACATCGCCCAGCAGGCGGCCCGTGAGCTCGGCCGCCAGCTCGAGGGCGCGGGGCGCATCGAGGCGCGGCACACCACTGAACTCCATCGCCACGCAACCCACACGCTCGCCGCGGCGCTCGGAGACCGGCGCGGCTACGACCCAACCTTCAGCTGCCTTGCGGAAGATGTCCCGGCGCGAGGCCCTGAGCGATACACCTTCGACAACCACCCAGCCCAGAGCATGGCCGTTCAGCGGCACCTCGAGCGGCGCGCCCTCAGATTCCGGCGTGCAGAGCGCGGCCTGCAACCGGTCGGCGCCCTCTGACAGGACCCACAGGCACGCACGCTCACCGCCCAGCGCCAGACGCAGCGACTCCAGCCAGGCCCGGAGCTCGACAGCTACCCTTTCCAGACCGGGGGCGCTCTCGCTCATCTAAGCGCTCAGGCCAGGCGGTTGATGCGAGTGGCGGCGGCTGCCGCGCCGAAGCCGTTGTCGATGTTTACCACGGTGACGCCGGGGGCACAGCTGTTGAGCAGCCCAAGCAAAGCGGCGAGTCCGTCGAAGGAGGCGCCGTAGCCCACGCTGGTCGGCACGGCGATCAACGGGACCGAGACGAGGCCTCCTACCACCGAAGCGAGTGCCGCCTCCATCCCGGCGACAACGATTATCACGGCCGCCTGTCTCAGCTCCTCCCGTCCGGCCAGCACCCGATGGATTCCCGCAACGCCAACGTCATCGAGGCGCCGGACCGGGTTACCCATGGCATGGGCGGCGACGGCCGCCTCCTCGGCGACCGGCAGATCGGAAGTCCCAGCGGTCACGATGAGCACTGCCCCGCGCACTCTGACCTCGAGCGGCTCAGCCGGCGGCAAGTAGGCGGTGCCGGCGAGCTCGTTGATCTCGATACGGGGGTGTTCGCGAGCGAGGCGCTGGCGGACCTCCTCGTCGGCGCGTGTGGCGAGCAGTCCGTCCCCCCCGGCGCTCAGGCGGGCGCAGATCTCGGACACCTGATCGGCGGTCTTGCCGGGGCAGTAGACCACCTCGGGGTAGCCCTGGCGCACGGCGCGGTGATGATCGACGCGTGCGAACCCGAGGTCCTCAAACGGTTCCCGCTCCAGCTGTTCGAGGATCTGCTCGGCCGTAGTTTCGCCACGCTGAAAGCGTTCTAGAAGGTCCTTCAGTCGTTCCGGTCTCATCTCAGGATGTCTTGGCAGCAGGGTTGGCGCTCGGCGGCAGAATATACGCTGACGTCGAGGGCAGTCAAACTTAAGCCGGCTCGATTCGCTGACCGGGCCTTTTGACACGTGGCGGGCCTTGCGATATCTATAGGCCGTGACCGTGAGCGGAAGTTGTCACTTCGAGCCAGCTTCCCGTCTCACTCGCCCGGTGGAACCGGAGGTAACGAATGGAATTGAGAGAGTTCTTCAACGAAGATGTGATCAAGCTCGAACTCGCAGGCGACACCAAGGACGATATCCTCAAGGAACTGATCTCCCTGCTCCAGCTGCCCGGCAAGTCCGAGGGCATTCTGTTCAAGATGTTGAAGCGGCGCGAGAACCTTGGATCTACAGGCATCGGCCGTGGGATCGCGATCCCCCACTGCCGGTCCCTGGTCGTCAATCGCCTGCGCGTCGCCTTCGGCAGAAAGCCGAAGGCGATCGACTTCAAGGCGATAGATGAGAAGCCGGTCTCTTTCTTTTTCCTCATCGTCGCCCCTCCCCTCGAGGTCTCGAACCAGTATCTCCCGGTACTCGGCAGAATCGCTCAGTTGTGCAGGGAACAGGACGTACCGGAGCGACTGAGCGCGCTCGAGACGCCGGCCGAGTTCCTCGAGCTACTTGGCGACAAGCAGGTCTGATGGAGGTCTAGTCCGTATGCACCCTCAGCTTGAGATCCTTCTGGAGCTCCAGGATCTGAAGGCCCAGAAGCGGGAGATGGAAGAGGCGGCCGAGGAACACAGCCGCGAGATCGAGAGCGAGGTCTTCCAGGTCAAACCGGAGGACGCGGTCCTACACCTCGAGGAGAAGATCTCCGAGATGGAGGAGGCGCTGGAGCCGGAGGTCCTGAAGCGCTACCGTCTGGTTTCCGGCCGGCGCCCCCGTGCCGTCGTGCCCGTGCTGAGTGGCATGTGCTACGGCTGCTTCATGGACCTGCCCACTTCTATGTCCAAGACAAACGATGAGATCCGCTGGTGCGAGCACTGCGGTTCGTTTGTCTATTTCGTGGCTTGACCGAGGAGAAGTCGGGACTTCAGCGCGTGACCGCTATCCGGCTGACAGCCCGCGCCCGATTGGCCACTATCTCACAGAAGTAGACACCGGAGGATACCCGCCGACCGTTCTGGTCAGTGCCGTCCCAGTGCGCCTCGTAGCGGCCGGGCGCCTCATACCTGAGCTCCCGGAGCGGCTGTCCAGCCGATGTGGGGTGATCGAGCGCTGTGGGGATTGCCATTAGCTGGTGAAGCAGGTTGTAGATACGAATCGTCACCACAACCGGACGCCCGTCTTCAAACAGGTCGGCACCTAGAATGAACGGGATCCGGGTCTCTTGCGCAAAAGGATTTGGATAGTTCGGCTCCAACTGCACACCACGGACCTCACCCTGACGGGCGGTCTGCTGACCCGCGGCGTTGTCAGTCTGTTGCGCTGAGACCTCAAGTGAGGTCAGACCTGAACACAGCAGCAGGACGAGGAGCACAGCTGACCTGTGCCTCGACACTCCTCACTCCCTTCTTTGATCAGTAGCGTAATTTCCCGGTTTACCTCCGGTGGACCGATTGTCCCGAACCTGCGCATCCCTGATGCCAAGATAGGAACGCTTGGTTCCCCAGGCAAGAAGATGTTTACCGCTTCACATCGGGTCTCTCAGCACTCGACCGTCCGGCGTCCGGCGTGTGAAGCCTGAAACATCGAGGTATTCAAGAAGTGGGATAAGATACTTTCTGGACACCCCCAGGGCCTCCCGCAGCTGGGACGGCGAAGCTGCGCCGCCCCGATCGAGGACCGCCCTGACCCTCTGCCGGGCCACGCTCAACGCCTCGGGCGCCAGATAGAGGTCGGCGGTAACGGGGACGAGCAGCTCGCGCTCCGCCAGGAACTTCAAGCTTGGCAGGAGCTCATCGCCGGGAACGCCAAGTTCCGCCGCCAGTTCCTTGACCGTGGGTGGGGCGAGTCCCGCCGCTCTAATACGGCGCTCGGCGGCGTCCGCCGTCGCGCGGCGAGCCGGGTCCAACATCGGCACGTGCTCCGCCAGGGCTGCCAGCGAGCCCTCGATACGCACGAGGCCCTGGCTCTCGAGGTCGGCTAGCGCCGCATCGACCAGACCGGCAGGGCGATCAGCAGCGCTGCGCAACGACTCCAGGCTGAGTCCGCGGGCTCCTGGATCGCGGGCGTGGCCGGCGGCCAGCAACTCAAGCAGGGTACCCCGTGCACAGTGCAGTGCCTCCTCGCCGAACCAGCGGTCTCGAACCAAGCGCAGGGCCCCCTCAGCCTCCAACTCGCTAAGTTGCACCTCGATCGTCGACGGACTATCGCCGGCGCGCACGGCAAGCTCGTTCGCGGTAGCACCATCGTCGCACGCCGAGACGGTGATCCTGAGCCGCTCCCTTCCCTGCGCCTCTGCGAGGGCCTGCAGTTGTGCTCCAGCAGCGTCCGAGAGGCGTCCGCGCCGCCGTGCCCACGGGTCGAGGACGACACCGCCGCCGATGGTCGTCACCGGCGAGTAGAATCGGATCACGAACCGGTCGCCGGCCCGGGCGGTCACCGGAGCCTCGAGCCGAAGTTGAACCAAGGCGCTACTCCCAGGCTCCAACCTTTCCCGCCCGTAGAGTACCACTCGCGCCATCGTCTCGGCCGTCCCCAGGTGTAGTCGCACCCTCTGCCAGTGTTTGAGCGCCCAAGGCGAATCGGGGACCAGGTGCAGTCTCGCATCCAGGTATCGGGTCTCACACCAGACGGGGTCACGGACCAGCGTATCGCCGCGGCCGACCTGAGAACGCTCGAGCCCCACGAGGGCGAGGGCGGCCCGCTGGCCGGCCTGGGCGACGGCACAGTCGCGACCATGGACCTGTACCCCGCGCACCCTGGCCACGCGCCCTGTGGGCAGGCAGCGGATATCCGACCCCACCTCTACGGCCCCGCTCCAGATCGTTCCGGTGACAACGGTGCCGACCCCTCGCACGCTGAACGAACGGTCCACGGGCATGCGAAACAGGTCGTCATGCGTGCGCGCCCGAGTGGCGCGCGCGCTATTCATGATTGCCTCGCCGAGCCGGGCCAAGCCCGCGCCGCTGAGGGCGGATACCGGCAATACGGGCCAGTCGCTGACGCCGAGAACCCGCTCGAGTTCCTCGGCCACCGACTCTCTCACCAGCTCGCACCACTCGGAGTCAACCAGATCCGCTTTGCTGATCGCAGCCACTCCATGCTGAACACCCAGCAGCCGGGCGATCCACAGGTGCTCACGCGTCTGGGGCATCGGCCCCTCATCGGCGGCGACCACCAGTAGCAGTAGGTCCACCCCGCTGGCACCGGCCAGCATGTTCTTGATGAAGTCCTCGTGGCCGGGGACGTCGACGACGGAGATCTCCAGATCGGCGTCCCCCGTATCGAGGCCGGCGAATCCGATGTCTATGGTGATGCCCCGCTGCTTCTCTTCCTCCCAGCGATCGGTGTTCGTACCGGTGAGAGCCTCGATCAGAGCGGTCTTCCCGTGATCGACGTGTCCGGCGGTCCCAAGGATGACCGATTTCATCCCAAGCGTCCTTCGAGGAAACGGAAGGAGTTCAGCGGCTTGTGCTCGGCCAGATGGTAAGCGATGAAGTCCCGCAGCAGACGGCGCTGCGTGCCTCCACCCTCGACCTTTCCACGGCGTCGAACCACACCTTCGCTCAGCAGTTCGGCCAGCTCGGCCAGTTCAGCCGGCTCGAGTACGCGTAGATGCACGCCCTTCACCGCCGGCCGACAGCGGCCACAGACGATTCCGCCGTTAGCCAAATCGAAGTTCGTCAGCTGATCGGCAGGCGGAGGTTCGCTGCACACAGAGCAGAGGTCCACACTGGGAGCGAAACCGAGGCACTCGATCAACCGCCAGGTCTCCTCGAGAATCGCCCGCTCAACGTCGCCCTCCTCTTCGACCAAGCGATCGAGCCCGCGGCGCAGCTGCGCGAACAGCCGCTCATCTGCGGTCGACGGCGCGAAACGTAAGACGATCTCCGTCAGCAGCCCTGCCCCGGCGTAGCGAACCAACTGGCCGCCCAGGGCCTGGCGCTCGCAACCCAACTCGAACCCAGAGAGCGTGTGAAGCTCACGGCCTTCTTTAGCGTAGTAAGTGGCGACGCCGTCGGTGAACGGCTCGAGAAGACCGCCGAAGCGGCTCTTGGGACGTCGCGCCCCCTTAGCGATGACCGAGCAGAGCCCTGCGTCACGCGTGAAGAGTCGCAGGATCTTGCTGGTCTCGCTGTACTCGTAGGTCTTGAGGATGGTCGCCTCGGTCGTCACCAGCGCCATGTCCGTAACCTAGGCGGACCCTGACGTCGCAGCCAGTTCAGCCGGCCCGGCGCCAGCCCCAGACGCCCGCGATGGTAGCAGCGAACAGGGTGGCGATCAGTACGGCGAACCGCTCACGCCATCCGGTTCGGCTCGAAACGATGGTGAGGCGCAGGGCGGCGCCATCCGGAAGGTCGCTGGCAGAGAAGTTGAGACGCGGCTGCGAGGCCGGACCGACGTCCTCCTGTCGCACGAGGCCAGCTTCGGGCCGCACCGCGATCCTGCCGCGATCGACGAATACGCTCAGCTCATCGACAGCAACCGGACTAGTCAGAATCAAGGCCCCGACGTCAGGCGGCAGCCGGTACGTCATGCCGATCTGGAAAGTCGGCCCCGGGATGGCACCAATTACTGCCAACCGGTTCCCATCGCGGACCACTTGTCGCGGCGACACGTCACCGCCCAGGCCGCGCGCGTCTACTGCCTCCTCCTGTATCACCACTAGAGGCAGCGGCACCGAGAGGATGAGGGTGTCGTTCTGGGCAGCGTCAAGACGCACGCGCATCGCGTCGATCACGCGATAGTCGCCGTTCTCGTCGAGGGTGAGCCTGACCTGTCGCTCGATGATGCGTCGAGCGGGCGCTTGCTGCGCATGAACTGTCGAGTCACCGGGCCGTGCCAACAGCAGAACCGCGACCAAAAACAAAAACCGCCGAAGCGTGCAGCAACGGCGGTCAAAACCGGTGACCTCTCGCACCTTCACGGCGTAAAACGACCGAAGTCTTCGGGGTTCAGGTTCCTCAAATGCTCCTTTAACTGGTCGGCGTCCATGCCTTTCGGCTCACCGGCCTCCGCCTCTTCCGCACCATCATCCACCTCGAAATCGGACGACTGGATCTCTATAGAAGCCTGCTCCAGCAGATCGTCGTGTGCGTAGATCGGCGCTTTGGCACGCAGCGCGATGGCGATGCTGTCGCTGGGACGGGCATCGATCGACACCATGTCGCCGTCCCGCTTCAGTATCATCTCTGCGTGGTATGTGTTGTCGACGACCTTGGTAATCAGCACCCGCTGCAGCTCGCTGCCCAGGCCCTGCAGGAGCGACGTGAACAGGTCGTGAGTCAGAGGCCGCGAGAACTTCATCCCCGCCAGCTCCATGGCGATCGCGCTGGCCTCACCCGGACCGATCCAGATGGGCAGCACACGCTCGCCATCCATCTCTTGCAGGATAACGACAGGTGTGTTCGTAGCCTTGTCCAGCCCGAGACTGGCGACTTTGACCTGGTTCATTCAGCCTGGTTTGCCGCTTGATCGGCAGGGTAAAAGGTCCGGTATCATCAAGATACCAACCCCTGTTTCCCTGTAAACCCCGCTATACCAATCAAGTTCCAAGGTCCCACGAGGAGAGGTAGGTCTTCTGCTCCTCGGTCAGCGTGTCGATCCCGATCTCCATCGTCTCGAGCTTCAGGCGAGCGATCTCCTGATCGATCCCGGCGGGCGTGCGGTGGACCGCGACCTCGAGTTCCCCGCCTTTCTGGACGAGGTATTCGGCCGCCAGCGCTTGATTTGCGAACGACATGTCCATTACCGCCGCCGGGTGACCTTCCGCCGCGGCCAGATTGATCAGGCGACCCTCGCCGAGCACGAAGATGCGGCGCCCGTTCACTATGAACTCCTCCACGAAGTCACGCACGGTGCGCGGAGGCCCGTCGGCGATCGCCGCCAGCTTCTCCAGGTCGATCTCGACGTTGAAGTGGCCCGAATTCGCGACGATTGCGCCATCCTTCATCAGCCGGAAGTGCTCCTCGCGGATCACGCTCGTATCGCCGGTCACGGTCACGAAGACATCGCCGACCGCCGCAGCCTCGGCCATCGGCATGACCTCGAAGCCGTCCATCACTGCTTCCAGCGCCTTCAGCGGTTCGACCTCGGTTACGATCACTCGCGCACCGGCACCGCGCGCCCGTGTAGCGACGCCGCGGCCGCACCAGCCGTAGCCGGCCACCACCACTCGCGCCCCTGCGAGCAGAATGTTCGTCGCCCGCAGGATGCCGTCCAACGTCGACTGCCCTGTTCCGTAGCGGTTGTCGAACAGGTGCTTGGTCAGACTGTCGTTGACTGCGATAACCGGGAACTGCAAAACACCATCCTGCGCCATAGCGCGCAGGCGAATCACACCGGTCGTCGTTTCCTCGGTCGAGCCGAGCAGCGTCCCTAAGAGGTCCGCTCGCTCATCCTTGGAGAGCCCGGCAGCCCACCCTTCGACGGGCCCGGCCAGGTCACCGATACGATCGAGGGCGATCATGTGCAGAGAGCCGACCAGATCGGCGCCGTCGTCCATGGTAATGGTCGGTCGGTGTGCCAGAGCCGCACGGATGTGTTCGTAATAGACATCGTGGTCCTCGCCTTTGACCGAGAAGACCTTGATGTCGTGGTCACGAACGAGATGGGCGGCGACATCGTCCTGTGTAGAGAGTGGGTTGGAAGCGCAGAGCGCGACATCCGCCCCTCCCGCCTTCAGAGTAACCACCAGGTTCGCCGTCTCGGTGGTGACGTGCAGGCATGCGGAGAGCCGCTGGCCCTCCAGCGGGCGCTCTTTCTCGAACCGCTCGCGGATCATCCGAACCACGGGCATGGTTCGCTCCGCCCACTCGACCCTCAGCCTGCCCTTGTCGGCCTGCTCTATATCACGGATATGGTGATCCACTAGTTCTTTCGACATCGTTTCCCTTTCTACTCGACGGCAGCCTTCAAGTCATCGACTCGGTCCGTTCGCTCCCACGAGAAACCGCCATCCCCATCGGGCTCACGACCGAAGTGCCCGTAGGCGGCGGTACGCTTGAATACCGGACGCAACAGATTGAGCGATTCGATAATGCCACGCGGCGTCAGGTCGAACACCGCCCTGACGGCGGCTTCCAGCCGCCCGTCGGGCACGCGACCTGTGGCGCGGGTATCCACCAACACGGAGACCGGGTCGGCCACGCCGATCGCGTAAGCGAGTTGCACCTCGCAAACGTCGGCCAGTTGGGCGGCGACGATGTTCTTGGCGATCCAGCGAGCAGCATAGCTCGCTGAACGGTCGACTTTTGTGGGGTCCTTGCCGCTAAAGGCGCCACCACCGTGGCGGCCCATACCGCCGTAAGTGTCGACGATGATCTTGCGGCCGGTCAGGCCGGCATCGCCTTGCGGTCCGCCGGTCACGAAACGGCCGGTGGGGTTAATGTGGATCTTCGTGTTTTTGGCGTCATAAAGATCGGGCGGGAGAGCGGGTTTTATGACTTCCTCGCCGATCCGGTCGCGGATCTCTCCGTTCTCGATCTCATCATCGTGTTGGGCGGACACGACGACCGCCTGTATAGCCACCGGCCTGTCGTCTTCGTATTCCACCGTCACCTGAGACTTACCGTCGGGCCGCAGCCAGGGGATTTGCCCCGACTTGCGCGATTCCGCCAGGCGACGTGTCAGTCGGTGGGCCAGGATGATCGGGAGCGGCATGAGCTCCTGGCTCTCTCGGGTCGCGTACCCGAACATCATGCCCTGGTCGCCGGCGCCGCCGGTATCGACGCCCATGGCGATATCAGCCGACTGTTGGTCGATCGAAGTGACTACGGCGCAGGTCTCGTGATCGAGGCCGTAGCGCGAGTCGACGTAACCGATACCCTCGATCGTCTTGCGCACGATTTCGGGGATATCTGCGTAGGTATCTGTGGTGATCTCGCCCGCGACGAATGCGAGGCCGGTCGTGACCAAGCACTCCGCCGCTACGCGTGCCTGTGGGTCTTGTTCGATAATGGCATCGAGGATCGCATCCGAGATCTGGTCGGCGACCTTGTCCGGATGTCCCTCGGTAACACTCTCGGATGTGAACAGACGTCTTCTCGCCAAGTTCCTACTCCTGACATCGGTAGCTGTAAGCCACAGGCCGCGGCGGAGGGCCGGTGGCCGCCTGCATCAACGAAAGCGACCGAAGGTACTTACTTAGTCGCTGTGTGACAAGTTGTTATCGGTGTCTACGGCGGAAAGATCGACCACGTCCCCCAGCGCCACCACCATCCGCTCACGGATCTCTCGCCCCGTCTCGGCGTCCAGCAAGCCGCCGACAACCTGCTCCACCTGCCCGAGGTCGATGGAGCGAATCAATTTCTTCTGGCCCAGGACAGCGCTGGGAGTGCAGCTGAGGCTGCGCACGCCAAGCCCCAGCAGCAGGAGCGACGCGAGCGGATCGGCGGCGGCTTCGCCGCATACGCAGAGCGGCACCCCCGAGGCACTCGCGGCCGCCACGGCATCTTTGATGTACCTGAGTAAGGCGGGATGGTAGAGGTCGAAGAACTGGGACAGCTGGGCGTTGCCGCGGTCCACTGCGAGCATGTACTGGATGAGATCGTTGGTGCCGAGGCTGAAGAAGTCGACGTAGCGGCCCAGCACACCGGCGATCGCAATTGAGGCGGGGGTCTCGAGCATCACACCGAGCGGGCACTCAGCGTGCTCGATTCCTTCGCGCTCCAGCTCGCGCCGCGCTTCATCGATGACGGAGCGGATGCCCCAGACCTCGTCCACCGAGTTCACCATCGGCACGAGCAGACGGACCGGTCCGTGCGCGGCGGCTCGGAGGACCGCCCGAACCTGATAGCGAAACAGCTCGGGCATCATCTCGTAGATTCGGATGCCTCGCCAACCCAGAAACGGGTTCTCTTCGGCGATAGGGGGAAGGAACATGGGGAACTTGTCGCCCCCCAGATCGAAGGTGCGGATCGTGACCGGGCGCGGCGCCATCGTGTCGACGACACCCTTAAAGGCCTCGTACTGTTCTTCCTCGGCCGGGACGACGGTCTTGCCGACGACCAGGAACTCGGTGCGGAAGAGCCCGACGCCGTCGGCGTTCACGGCGACCGCGGCGCGGGCATCGCTGGGGAATTCGAGGTTGGCGTAAAGGCCGATCCGCTGTCCGTCGCGTGTCGTTGGTTCCTCGCCGACGGTACCCTCGAGCTGTCTTTCCGTCTGCTTGGCACGCGCGTCGCGGTCCTGGAACCACTGCTTCTCCGCCTTGCTGGGTGCGATTACCACCTTGCCACGCCGGCCATCGAGGATGATCTCTACCCCGTTCTCTACGCGATGCGAGAGATCTCCGAGCCCAACCACACAGGGCAGTCCAATGGAGCGAGCCAGAATTGCAGCGTGCGACGTCCGGGTGCCGGCATCGGTGGCCACGCCGAGAACGCGACTGCGATCGAGGTCGACCATGCGGCTCGGGGTCAACTCGTGAGCCACGAGTATTACGGGTTCATCGTCCGCCGCGATCTCCGGACCGGGAATGTCGATCAGCGTTTCGAGGACGCGTAGCTGCACATCGAGCAGGTCTGCAACTCGATCCATCACCCTGGCGTGGGTCGCGTCCAGCCAGCGAGAGCGGAATTCCAGAACCCTGAGGCTAAAGGCGCGCTCGGCAGTGAGGAAACTGTCGCAAATGTAAGTGAGTGTCCCCTCGACGAGGTCGGGGTCCTCCAGCATCATGAGCTGAGGGTCGAAGATCTTGGCTTGAACCGAGCCGAGGCGACTCTCGACCTGCTCGCGCAGCCCCGAGGTACGCTCCATGGCCAACTGGCGGGCTGCCTGGAAGCGGGCGACCTCGGCATCGATCTCATCCGGAGCGACGGTCGCGTGTGGGACCTCGAGGCGCGGCCAGCGGGCAACGAAGGCGGGCCCGATAACGATCCCAGGGGCAGCCGGGATCCCCTGCACCTTGACGCCCACCTGCCTCACTCCTCCCCGAAGCCGTCTGCGACCAGGCGGACGAGGGCCTCGACGGCCTTGCGGGCATCAGCGCCGCGGGCACGGATTTGGATCGTCGATCCCTTCTCAGCGGCCAACATCATAACGCCCATGATGCTCTTGCCGTTGACCTCGAGGCCATCTTTGCTCACCAGAATCTCCGAATCGAACGTGCCCGCTAGTTTCACGAACTCGGCGGCCGGCCTGGCGTGCAGGCCGTACACGTTCGCCACCGTGACGTCTCTTACGTGCTCCTGTTCGTCCACGCTTACCATACAAAGGTACCGAGAATGACGAACGCCAGCGACCCAAAGAGGAGGCCGAGGACAGCCACACGACCCGCGAGCCCGGGACGCCCGTAGCCCGCGACCGCAAGGGCGAGAGCGATGCCGATAGTGAAGAGCGGGCCTACGCCTGCGGTACCGCCGATGGCAAGGGCCAGCAACGGCACTAAAGCTCCACTGACAGCAGCCAGAGGAATCGTAAGGCGATCGGGCAGGCGCCGCAAAGGCGAACCCATCAGGGCACGCCCGACTTCGCGCCCTTCCCTCCATCCCAGCCGCAGGCCCCAGACCCGAAGCCAGAGATGGACGGCATTGTAGCTGGCCAGGAATACTCCGACAGCGATCCACCAGGGAGCGCCTAATAGAAAGATAAAAAACGCGAGCAGCGAGCACAGGGGTCGCCAGCGCGCCCAGACCAGCCGGTCACCAAGACTGCCGAGGGGGCTGACTATGGCGCGCTTGAATCGTTCGACCTGCTCGGAGTCCGCTCCCTCCGATTCCATACGGGCCAGCGCCGCGATGGCCACGGTTGAGAGGTATGGGTGCGCGTTGAAGAAGCCGCAGTGTCGGCGAAGCGACTTGGCCAGCGCGCTCCGATCACCGCGGTAAAGCCTGGCCAGAGCCGGGATGAGGGCATACCCGAGGCCGGCACCCTGCATCGTGCGGTAGTTCCACGAGGCCTGCACCAGCAGGCTGCGCAGCAGGAGACTGAGCCTTTGCGCCCGGCCTAGAGCAGCCATAGCCCGATTACCAGGCCGAGCGCGGCGCCTACTCCAGCCGCCCTCCACACACGTCTTCCCCGGGCCATCATTCGAACGTCAACACCGATCCCAAGGCTCGCGACACTCAAAACGACCAGTGCCGCCACCGTCCCCGCCCAAGCGGGCGCGGTCTCCCCGATGACCCCCGCCAGTAGGACGACGCACATCAACACAGCTCCGGTCAGACCGGCTGCCCGAAGCAGGTCGAGGGCCAGCGCCGACAGGTGGAGGGTCGTCAGTCGCGTCGGCGAGTCCAACGCCCCGGCATCACCCGCCACCAGACGCGCGTTGAGGTGGCGCAGCCCATGCACGCTCCAGCTTCCAGCCCAACCCACGACGACGCCGAAGGCCACGGCGACCAGGGTCGCTGAGGGGCCCGTCGTCCAGACCACCGCGGCGGCCGCTGCGGCGACCGCCGCCGGCCCGGTGTCCCAGCCGCGGCTGGCGCCGATGGGGAGTTGGCGGAGGCTGAGGATCTCGAGGACGGCGCCCGCCCACATGCCGGAGATCGGGTCGCCGAGAAGCAGGCCGGCGAGTGGCGCGGCGACGATAGGGCGTGAGATCATCGCCTGGGCGAAGGAAACCGAATCGGCGCCCGTCAACCCACCGAGCACTGCCAGGGCAACAAAGGTCGAGACTTCCAGAGCTAACTCGCCTTCATCTCGAGAAGCTCATCGAGCGCCACTCTGCGGGCGCTCGGCACATCTTGCGCGCAAACTCGCACCTCCGCCCGCTGCAGCCGTCGCAGCTCATCCCGGTCCTCGTCGCTAACGAACAGATAGGGCAGCACTCGCTCCCGCCCCGGCGCGCTGTGTAGGCCACCGAGGTTTACCTCGATGTCCGCGAGGACGCCTCGCTCTGCCAGCCGTCGCATCGTACCGATGTCGCGGGTTAGGATGAAGCTGTGTGCAGCGTCGGATGCCCAAGCCGGAATTAACTCCACCGCGGCATCGACGCTCGAGAACAGTGCCTCGACCCTGTCGGGTAGCCCCGCCCGGTAGAGGTCCTGCTCCCATTCGCTCTCCGCAAGCTCGTCATCGATGACGGCGATGAGATCGAGGCCCAGTTGAGCCCCCCAACCTACGACGACCTGCCCGTGGATCAGTCGGTCATCGACCCGGCACAGAAGAATCGGCATCTGTCGTGTATTCGATCGAAACGCCAACGTGGGAGCGGAGTCGCTCGACGATCTCTTCCAGCGGTAGATCGCGGTGAAAAACGAAATCGAGTAGCAACGGCAAGTTGACACCGCAGACCACAGCCATCCCTGGGTGACGGTACTTGAGACGTCTCGCTGCGAAGGCACAGCTGCCGCTCGGCAGGTCCACGAAGACCACACTCGGACTGTGCCCGATCAGCGACTCCACGTGCTCTTCCAGCGCCTCGGGTGTCATGCTGGCGTTGTCGACTGGGGTCAGGCCCTCGCGCGAGCCGGTGATCCCGGCCACGGCGTCGAGCATGCCTTCCGCAAGCTTGCCGTGGCCGACGAGGATCCCACGAACCTCTTCACTCATAATCTTCCTCGAGGTACTCACGTACAGGCGCCATGACGTCCCTCAGACCGTCGTTGAACGCGGCGGCTGCATGCACGCCGGAGTAACGGAGCAAGTGGTCCATGGCGACCACTTCCGAGATGACCGTGATGTTCTTGCCCGGATTGAGTGGAATGGTGACACGCCGAATCGGCACATCGAGGATATCGGCCTGGTCGGTTTCCAGTCCTGTACGATCGTACGCCTCGTGCTGCCTCCATTCCACCAACTGCACCACGACCTCGAGGCGCTTCTGCTGTCGAGTTGCCCGGATGCCGAACAACGCCCGCACGTCTACGATTCCAACGCCGCGGATCTCCATATGATGGCGAGACAGCTCGTGCCCGCGGCCGATGAGCACATCGTGACCCTGGCGCGAGATCTGCACGACGTCATCGGCGACAAGACGATGACCACGTTCTACGAGGTCGAGCACACATTCGCTCTTGCCGATTCCGCTGCGCCCGACGAACAGGAGCCCAACGCCGTAGACGTCCGCCAGCGACCCGTGCACGTAGGTACGTGGCGCGAAGCGAGCGTTCATGAACGGGATCATGCGGCGATAGAACTCGGCCGTCTTGAGCTCGCTGACGACAACCGGCGTCCCGCGCCGCTCGGCCACCTCCAGCAGGACGGCCGGCAATTCCTGGTCCTTCGTGGCGATGATGCAGGCGATGTCGAAGGACAGCAGGGTTTCCACCGACTCGCGGCGCCGGACTTCGTCGAGCGAGTTGAGATAGGCCACATCGGTCTCGCCCAGCACCTGAATTCTGCCGCCCACGAAGCGTTCCGTGAACCCGGCGAGTGCCAGGCCGGGACTCGATATCTCGGCCCGCTTGACCACACGAGCGAGGGCCCGTTCCCCGCCGGTGACCAGGCGGAGGCGCAGGCTTTCGCCGCGGATCTCCAGCAGTTCCTGGACCTTGAAGCTCACGATTCGCTACCCTCTATCGCCTCCTCAGCAGGTATCTCCTCGTTCAGGCGCGGCGCCTTGTGATCTACACGCTTATCGCGGAGCCGCTTGAGCTGGCGAGCCAGCTTCTCGGACAGGCGATTGACGGCGGTGCGGAAGTCGCCGGCGGCGGCCTCCGCGTAAATATCATAGTCTCCGTCTACAAAGGCACGGGCCTCCACCCGCCTCTCTCTCTTCTCTTCGGTTAAGGTGACTTCGACCCGCGACGTGCGCTGGTGGTAGCGGTCCAGACGCGATAGTTGGTCTTCGACGTGCCGCCTCAGCGCATCGCTGAGCTCGAAATGGCGAGCGGTCAGGTTGATCTTCATTTCGCCTCCGAAGGGTACTTGTTGAAGTGAGCTCGACCCTGGAGGGGGCCGTCGGCGAGAAAGTCGAGGAGGAGGGCTTCGGTTTCGTCCGCAGTGCGGTCCCAGCTGAACCCGTCAGCGAAGCGGAGCGCACCGCTCTGGAGCCGCGCCCGCAGCTCGCCGTCCTCGGCGATCCTGCGGAGCGCCAGCGACCAAGCCTCCACGTCATCATGGGGCACCAGGAGCCCGCTTTCGTCATGCGCGACCGATTCCCGCAGCCCTGGCGAGTCTGAAGCCAGGGCCGGTGTGCCGCAGGCTGCGGCCTCGACGTTGGTGATCCCCCAACCCTCCTTAGGGGATGGGTAAAACGTCGCCCAGGCTTTGCGCAATAGGTCCACCTTCTCGTCCTCGGAGATGAACCCAAGGAACTCCACACGGCCGGGCGCTTTCAGTACCGCATACTCGCGCAGCGCCGCCTCGTGATCGCCCTTACCCGCCACCAGAAGCCGCACGTCTATTCCGTCGTCGGCCAGCCGGGCGGCCGCGTCAAACACCGCTTCCAATCCTTTGTAACGCTTCAACCGCCCCACGTAGGCGAAGGTCGGCCGCTCGAATCGGGGGGCCGAAGGATCCGGCTTGAAGCACGAGTGATCGATCCCGGGGCGTACGACCCTCACACTCGAGCGCGGCAACCCGCGGACGGCGAGATCGTCCGCCGTGGACTCCGAGATGGCCATGAACGGCGCTCTCTCGTAGAAATGCGGCAGCGGGCGCTCGGCCAGCCAGACCGCCGTGGCAAAGGGTAAACGCGCTTCCTGGAAGGCCGTGTTCCCGAACAGATGCGGCACCAGCGCGACGACGGGCGGCCTCACCCATAGCGGACTGTAGAGCGGGATTTTGTTGATGTCCTCGATTACCAGGTCGAAGCCGCCGCCCAGCAGATGGCATCGGTAGTAGGGCGCCGCCCGCAGTGCGAAGCTGTGGCGACCACCGATGCGGTGCACCTTCATGCCGTCGACTACGTCGCCTGCCGACGCGCCCGGCCAGCCGGAACAGAGCAAAGAGACCTCGTGGCCGCGCCGGACCAGCCTGCCGAAGATCTCGTGCAGGTGCACCTCGGCTCCACCCGCCTGGGGGTTTCTTCTGTCCTGCCAGTTAATGACCAGCAACTTGAAGCGGCGGGCGCTCATCGCGTATCGCCGAGTTGCCCGGTTTCCAGTTGGCGGAGCAGGGCGTCGAGCACGCCGTTCACAAAGCGCCTGCTCTCCTCGGTGCCGAACCACTCGGCCAGGCGAATGGCTTCATGGAGCGAAACGCGGAGCGGCACATCTTCGAGGTAGAGCATTTCAGCCGCAGCGATGCGGAGGATATTGCGATCGACCGTGGCCATTCTGGAGAGCCGCCAGTGCTCGGCCAAGGCCTCGAGGCGGGAATCGATCTCGGGTAGTGCGTCGGCGATCGTCGCCAGAATCTTGTCCGTGTACTCCCGGACCTCGGGCTCGCCGGCCCGTTCACCGGGCGCTGAGAGCTCTCGATCCACCCGCGCGAGCGGCTCTTCGCCACCGCGCAGTTCCCAAGCGTAGAGGACCTGCAGCGCCCGAGCTCTGGCTTTGGTCCTACTCCCCATCCAGTTGGTCAATAAGGTCGGCGGTCTCGATGGCCGCCAGCACTGCTTTCCAACCGTGGTTGCCCGCCTTGCTGCCGGCGCGCTCGAGGGCCTGCTCCATGGTGTCGGCCGTGAGCAGACCGAAGGACACATAGGTATCAGAGTGGGTGGCGACGTTCGCAATTCGCGAGCTGGCCGCACTCGAAAGGTAATCGAAGTGAGGAGTCGCTCCGCGAATCAGAGCGCCCAGCACGACTATGGCAGCGTAACGGCCGCCTGGGGCCAGCCGGGCAACGACCGGTGCCAATTCCCATGCCCCTGGTACCCAGTAGACATCGACTTGTTCGTCGCTCGCCCCGTGCTGGCGGAGGCAATCGATGGCGCCCGCCAGCAGCTGTCGCGTAATCAGCTCGTTGGTCCTGCTGACGACGAGTGCGAAGCGACGGCCCTCGGTACGAAATCGTCCGTATCTTTCTTGCATGGGCAGAATCTCAGCTGGCCAGCGGGCCCTCAGCCGGTATCATGTGACCCATCTTTTCTCGCTTGGCCCGCAGATAGCTCTCGTTATGGCGGTTGGGCGTGACGGTGATCGGCACCTGCTCGGTCACCGAGAGGCCGTACCCCTGGAGTCCGATGATCTTCTTCGGGTTGTTGGTCATCAGGCGCATGGACTTAATGCCGAGGTCGAGCAGGACCTGGACGCCGATTCCGTAATCGCGCAAATCGGCGGGGAAGCCGAGCAACTCGTTCGCTTCAACGGTGTCGGCGCCGTTCTCCTGGAGCTGATAGGCGCGAATCTTGTTAAGCAGTCCGATCCCGCGCCCCTCCTGTTTCATATAGACGAGAACGCCCTGCCCCTCTTCTTGTATGCAGCGAAGGCTTGCGTGGAGTTGCTGGCCACAGTCGCAACGCTGGGAATGGAAGACATCGCCGGTAAGACACTCGGAGTGCATGCGCACCAGCACATCCTCTTCGTCGGCCACATCGCCCTTAATCAAGGCGACGTGCTCACGACCATCGACGTCGTTCGTGTAAGCGACGACCTGGAACTCACCGAACTCGGTGGGCAGCTTCGCCTCGGCAACGCGGTGCACGAGCCGCTCGGTCTTGAGCCGGTGAGCGATGATCCCCGCGACGGTGACGAACTTCAGGCCGTGCTGTTTGGCGAAGGAGTCCAGCTGTGGTCGGCGGGCCATCGTCCCGTCGGAGTTGAGGATCTCACAGATTACGCCCGCCGGTATCAGCCCGGCCATGCGCGCCAGGTCGACCGACGCCTCCGTCTGGCCTACGCGCTGCAAAACGCCGCCGGGCCGGGCCCGTAGCGGAAAAACGTGCCCGGGTCGGCGCAGGTCCTCGGGCGACGACTCCGGGTCGATGGCCACCTGGATGGTCTTGGCGCGGTCCCAAGCACTGATCCCGGTGGTGACCCCGTGCTTTGTGGTGGCGTCGACCGAGACCATGAACGCCGTTCCCTGCGGCTCGCTGGCCTGGTCGCCCATCGCTGAGAGGACGAGCTGCTCGACGCGTTGCGGCGTGAGGGTCAGACAAATAAGGCCCCGCCCATGGGTGGCCATGAAGTTGATGGTCTCTGGAGTGATCTTTTCCGCCGCACAGACCAGGTCGCCCTCGTTCTCGCGATCCTCGTCGTCGGCCACGATCACCATTTCGCCGCGACGTATAGCCTCTACCGCTTCTGCAACCGAATCGTACTCAATCTCGCTCATGTCTCGAACACTCAATCCGTTTATCGGCAGATCGATGATCGCTTATCGATCACTCGATCCCCCAATTCGACAGTCGTTCCTGCAGATCTCCAACTGCGCTCCCCTCACCGCCCCCGGCCAACGTCCGGGCGACGTACTTTCCGATCATATCAGCTTCGAGGTTGACCTTGTCCCCGGGAGCCAGGCGCGAGAGGTTCGTGTGCTCATAAGTATAAGGGATCAAAGCGACCTCCGCAGTCCCGGCGACCGGCAGGTCGTTGATTGTCAGCGATACACCGTCCACAGCTATCGAGCCATGCAGGATGGTGAACGGCTCCACGGTGTCCGGCAAAGTGAACCTGACGAGCCACATGTCGCCCTGGCGCCGTACCGAGCTCACGGTCCCCACGCCGTCGACGTGGCCCTGGACGAAGTGGCCACCGAAACGCTGCCCGGCCGCAATGGGTCGCTCGAGATTCACCTTCCGGCCGCGGCGAAACTCGCCAAAGGTTGTCCGCGAAAGCGTCGTGGCGATGGTTTGCACTTTGAAACTGCGCCGACCCAGTTCTACAACCGTCTGGCAGACACCGTCGACGTTTATGCTGTCGCTGGGCTTGAGGTCGGCCAAGACAGTTTCGGCCGTAATGACGAGCTCGCGCCCACCGCCCTTGTCGGCGGCGGACTCTACTAGACCAAGCTCTTCTACGATACCGCTGAACATTGACTCCTGCTCTTGGTCAAGCCGCCGGTTCTTGCGGGGCCAGCACCAGCAGCGTCACCGGGCCCAGCGCGCTGCGGCTCACAGTCCGCCAATCCCGAGTCACCTCTCCGCGGCGCAGCTTAAAGGCGGGCACACCCGGCTCACCCAGAAGTATGGGCGCCACGAAGGCGTAGATCCGATCCACGTGGCCTGTCGACAGCCAGGCCGAGCCCAACTCACCCCCGCCCTCGCAAAGCACAGATCTGACGCTGCTTTTCCAGAGAATTGCAAAAACCGCACCAAGGTCGAGGCCTCCCGCAGGCAGCCGGGGGACACAGCCCACTCGAACTCCGGCGTCCTCCAGCGGGCGCGCCCGCTCCGCCGGGGCGTCTTCGGCGCCCAGTATCAGGAGCGGCACGTCACGCGCGCTCGCCACCAACCTGCTGTCCAGGGGCGTGCGGAGAGCACTGTCGAGCACTACACGCCGCGGCGGCACTCGCGGCTCATCCCACTCGCGAACCGTGAGAAGAGGATCATCGGCCAGCACCGTGCCCACACCGACCATCACGGCATCGTGCCCGGCCCTCAGCCGGTGCGCCTCTACAATCGCATCTCCGTGGGTCAGCCTCGTCGACCGCCCGGGAGCCTCCGCCAGCCGGCCGTCCAGAGACATAGCGTACTTCAGGGCGAGAAACGGGCGACCCTTCTGGTGCGCGCCGAGGTGTACGGCGTTCAGGTCCGCCGCTTCTTCGGCACACGGCCCCTGCTCCACCGCAATCCCCTGCCCCTTCAGCCACTCGACCCCACCCTTCGCGTCCGGGTTGGCCTCCAACACCCCGTAGACGACCTTCGAGATCCCAGCGTCGCGGATGGCCTGCGAGCACGGCCCCGTCTTGCCGCTGTGGTGGCACGGCTCGAGCGTCACATAGAGCGTCGCACCCTGAGCCCGCTCACCAGCCGCCCCAAGTGCCTCCACCTCGGCGTGCCGCCCTCCCCACTCCCCGTGGAAGCCCTCGCCGACCACCTCGCCCCCGCGCACGACCACGGCTCCGACCATGGGGTTGGGAGCGACCCGTCCCCAACCTCGCTCGGCCAAGCGGAGGGCGTGTCGCATGAAGCGGGCATCTAGATCTTGCATCACAGCGTTAGGCGTATCCCTAATGAACTGAAGAAGTTACCTGACGCAAACTCATCCCCCCTCGAGGAGGTGAGCTTCTGCTCCTCCTGCCACCCCGCCTCGGCCACGATGTTGAAGTAAAGCACGATGTACGAGAAATCGAGGAAGGCAGACCACCGTTCCGTCTGCACCCCCACCGTCTCCCCCGTTGCCGGGAGGGCTACGGGTGGCCCTGCCGGAGGCGGGTTTACGACGAAGGCCACGTCGCTCCAGTAGCTGTCATATCCCAGCGTCAGGGCGAGACCGAAGGCGACGAAGCTCTTGCTCAGTCCTGCACGGAGGCTGAGGGCCTTCATGTCCATCTGGAACGAGGCCGCGTCCCCCTGAGCGGTGTCGCCGTAGTCGAGGTGGCCATGCCACTTGTACATGCCGGAGATCGAGATCCCGGGAGCGGTAAACGATTCGCGCAGGATGCCTACCCGGGCACCCAACCCGAGGCCGGTCACATTTCCCCGGAATCCCTCGCCGTCGGGCAGTATGATGGCGCCGAGGGTTCCGAGAATCTCGATCGACGCCAGACCGCCGAGGGTGGTGCCGAGCCTGAGTCCGTCAAACACGCCAACGGACAGATCGAGCTGTGGCACCGGTACCGAGAATGAACGTGTACCGGTTGGATCGCCGATGTTTGCCGGGTATTCGAGCAGGTCGGGGATTTCGGCCCAGCCGAAGCTTATGCGACCGCCAATGTTGAACCTTGGCATGAACCGGAATTTCGTCCCGATCGGGCTGGCGGTTCCCAGCACGGGGTTACCGCCGGCCAGCACCATACCCAGCTCCGGCTGAAGAAGCTGGATCGAGACGACCACGTCGTGGCAGAGGAAGCGACCGTTGGTGCCCGGCGCGAAGTTCTCCTGGCACAGGTCGAATAGTCCCGGATCGAGCGCTTCCTGGCCACTGGCCGGCGCCGGATAAGCAGGCAGCAAGGCGAATACTGCCAGGACCAGTGTCGCACGCATCATCGCTACGTCTCCAAGCTCCCCACCGTCACATCTGCTCGGGCGCCTCGATGCCCAGAATCTCGAGGCCGTTACGCAGAACGATTTCCGCCGCCCGGGCGAGGGTAAGTCGGGCGCGTGTCACAGCCGGCTCCTGGCCCAGAACGCGCAGCGACTCATCGCGTGTGCCCGCGTGGTACCAGCTGTTGACCTGGTTGGCAAGCTCCTCCAGGTGGGCCACAACCCGGTGCGGTTCGCGATTCCGCGCCGCCGCTTCCACTACTTCCGGGAAGTCCAGCAGCGTCTTGACCATCTCGAAAGCGGCCGGCTCGACGATCGGTGCGAGGTCGACGTCGTAGTCGATCTTCTCCGGATCGATGCCGCCTCGCCGGTAGACGCTCCGCAAGCGCGCGTGGGCGTACTGGACCTTGAAGACCGGATTCTTCTCCGAGCGCTCTTTGGCAAGATCGAGGTCGAATACCATCTGCTGCTGGGACCCGCGCTGGAGAAAGAAGTAGCGAGTCACATCGGTACCGACCTCATCGATCAGATCACGCAGCGTCACGAACTCGCCGGCCCGCTTGCTGAACTTGACCTCTTCACCGCCACGCTCGACTCGAACGAGTTGTACGATCACGGCCTCGAAGAAGTCAGCGCCGATACCCAGCGCCTCCATCGCCGCCTTCATGCGTGGCACGTATCCGTGATGGTCGGCCCCCCAAACATCGATAGCCGTGTCGAACCCTCGGATCGCCTTGTCCCGGTGATAAGCGATATCGGGCAGGAAGTACGTGTAGCTGCCGTCGCTCTTAACCAGGACACGGTCCTTGTCATCGCCGAACGAGCTGGTACCAAGCCAGCGAGCACCTTCCCTCTCATAGAGCAGACCGCGGCCCTCGAGGTCAGCAAGGGTTGCGTCTATCTGGCCCGAGTCGTACACCGCGCTCTCCGTCCGGAACTCGTCGAACTCCACACGAAACGCTCGCATGTCGTCCCGCTGTTCTGCCTGCACGCGCTCGAGCACGAATCCGCGCACGTCGCGCTGCTCCGCCGGGCCCCAGGCACCAGCTAACCGCTCGCCGTGTACAGTCTGTAGCTCCCGGGCGAGCTCGGTGACATACTCGCCGTGATAGCCGCCTTCCGGAATTTCCGCGTCTTCACCGCGGAGTTGGCGACAGCGTGCCTGAACCGACTCGAGAAGTTTCTCGATCTGGGCGCCGGCATCGTTGACGTAGAACTCGCGCTGTACCCGATGGCCGGTCCACTCTAGCAACCGAGCGACAGCGTCGCCCAGCGCCGCACCACGACCGTGACCCACGTGGAGGGGGCCGGTGGGGTTTGCCGAGACGAACTCGACGTTTACGGCATTCCCTTCACCCCAGCCTGCGCGGCCGTAGTCCAGATTCGCCTCGGCGATCTCACCGACCCGCCGACGCAGGTAGTCACGACTGAGCCTGAAGTTGATGAACCCGGGTCCGGCGATCTCCGCGCTCTCTATATCGAGGCTGCCGAGATCGAGGCATTCGATGAGTTCCTGGGCCAACTCACGTGGCTTACGCTTCAACCGCCCGGCAAGAACCATAGCCAGGTTGGTAGCCAGATCGCCGTGCTCGACGACGGCGGGGCGTTCCAGCTGCGCCTCGACGGACTCGGCGCCCAGCCCAGCGGCTGCCGTCTCGAGCGCCCGGGCCAGTTCGGGATGACGCATCTACTTCGAGTCCTTCTTCGACCCGGACTTCTCCGTGCCCTTAGCAGCATCCGATTTGCCGGACGCCGCAACGCTGGACGAGCTATCCTTCTTCGTCTCCTTCTTGGCCGCCTCTTGGTACGACTTGCTGCGGTAGTCGGTGATGTAGAAACCCGAGCCCTTGAACAAAAGACCCGCACCGCCAGAGATCAGACGCTCCGCGATGTTCTCACAGCGCGGGCACTCGACCCGTGAAGAGTCGGAGATCTTCTGGATCTTGTCGAATCGGTGCCCGCAGTTGCCGCACTGGTACTCGTACGTCGGCATGCTACCTCAAGTGATGTGACTCAAGTGACTACGCAGCCGAAAGTTATCCGAAGCGACCGGTGCCTTCAACTCGCCGCCCGATACTCGCCCCAGATTTCGCGCAACGATTCGCTGATTTCGCCCAATGTCGCCCGGACCTTCACCGCCTCCACCATGTGGGGCAGCAGGTTCTCGGTGCCCGAGGCAGCCCTGGACAGGCCTGTCAGGGCGCCTTCGACGTCGTCCGCGCTGCGCTCGCTGCGTAGCCTGGCCAGCCGCTCGCGCTGCCGCTTTTCCAGTTCCGGGAAGGCGGGGCCCTCGATCCGCGGCTCGGCCTCCTCCTCGCGGTAGTCGTTGACGCCGACGACGATACGGTCTCCGCCCTCGATCTCTAGCTGGTAGGCGTAGGCGGCGCGTTGTATCTCGTCGACGATGTAGGGGATCGATCCGGCGGCGCCACCCCGTGCTTCGATTTCGCCCAGGTAGCTGCGTGCCTCCTCCTCGAGCCGGGCGGTGAGTGTCTCGACGTAATAGGACCCGGCCAGCGGGTCAGCGGTGCTGGCTACTCCCGACTCGTTGGCGAGGATCTGCTGGGTGCGGAGGGCTAGCTTGGCAGAGTCGGCTGTGGGTAGCGCGAGCGCCTCGTCGTAGGCGTTGGTGTGAAGTGACTGAGTTCCACCGAGCACAGCCGCCAGAGCCTGCATCGCTACGCGGACTACATTGTTCGGCGGCTGTTGTGCTGTCAGGGTCGATCCACCCGTCTGAGTATGGAAGCGGAGCATGCATGCGCGGTCGGAGGCGCCATACCGTTCGCGCATCAGCTGCGCCCAAAGGCGCCGCGCCGCGCGGAACTTTGCCACTTCTTCGAACAGATCGTTGTGGGAGGCAAAAAAGAACGACAGGCGCGGCCCGAAGTCCTCGACCTCCAAGCCGCGGCCGACCGCGCGTTCCACGTACTCCAGTCCGTTGGCCAGGGTGAACGCCATCTCTTGGACGGCGGTACAGCCGGCCTCGCGCATGTGGTAGCCGCTGATCGAAATGCTGTTCCAACGTGGTAGCTCGCGTGCACAGAAGTCGAAGATGTCTGTTACCAGGCGCAGGCTCGGTTCGACCGGATAGATATACGTGCCGCGTGCGATGAACTCCTTGAGGATGTCGTTCTGAACGGTTCCGGTGAGTTGGTCGCGACCGACGCCCTGCTCGTCGGCCAGTGCGACGTACATGGCGAGCAGGATCGCCGCCGTGGCGTTGATCGTCATCGACGTAGAAACCCGACCCAGGTCGATTCCATCGAATAGAACAGCCAGGTCGTCGACAGTGTCGATTGCCACACCCACTCGCCCCACCTCGCCGTCCGCCATCGCGTGGTCCGAATCCATACCCATCTGCGTCGGCAAGTCGAAGGCTACCGACAGACCGGTCTGCCCGGAGTCGAGGAGAAAGTGGAAGCGGCGATTGGTGTCTTCGGCGGTGCCGAAGCCGGCGTATTGGCGCATCGTCCACAGCCGGCCACGGTACATCGTGTCGTAAACGCCGCGGGTGAACGGAAAGCGGCCGGGCAGGCCCGGATCCGTACCTCCGCCACGCTCCGCGTCTTCGGCCGTGTAAGTTGGCTTGATCGGAATGCCGCTGGTGTTTTCGAGCCTATCCTTCAATGCTGCCAGCCTGTTCGATGACCAGAAGCGTCTCGCCCTTGTCCACCGCCTGCCCCGACTTGACCTTGACCTCCATCACTCGCCCCGCAGCGGTTGCCTTGAGCTCGTTCTCCATCTTCATCGCCTCGATCACCACGAGACCCTGCCCGCGCTCGACCTGATCGTCCTCGTTCACTTCTACTCTAATTATCAGGCCGGGCATCGGGGCCGTCAGTTCCATCGGGCCATGGCTGGCAGCGGCGGCGCCGGCCAGCTCGCGGATCGCGCGGCTCCGTTCATCGAGGGCCAGAGCACGATGGCGCCGTCCATCGATCTCCAACTCCCAATCGCCGCGCCCGTCGCGGCGCCGGACCCGCAGGGTATGCGATCGGCCGTCGAGCACCAGGTGCCAGAGGTGCGAGCCATGGTTCGGCTGCAGGTCGGCCTCGACCGGCCGACCGTCCACGCTGACGCCCTCGGGGCCGATATCGACCTCGTAGGTGCGGTCTCCGATCTCTACGTAGTACTTCATTCAGCCGAGTCGTTGGAGGGCCAGTGAAGTACCGGCCCCAATCTCTTCATAATCAACGAGTCCCGCGCCGCACGCAACAGGGGTGCCAGCCGGAATCCGGGGTGCTTCTGTTCGGCAGGACTGGACGCAGCCAGCTACGAGGCATCTCTGGCCGAGCTCAATCAGTGGCAGCAGACCTGACCAGAAATGCGGAACCGCGGGCGGCATCGAGGCGCTGCCCGCGGTCCCGCTGAGCTTGCCAGACCTCTGCAGTCCTGCGAGATTCCCGCCCAGATAACGAACAACCATTACTCCAAAGCTTGTACTGCTCGGTGCGCATGCAAGGCACGTTGAACATAGAGCGTCTCCTCCCAACGATCTCTACCTCAGTCAGGCGCGGTCTGGGCTTCGCCTTGTTCGCCCTATCGTTCGCCGTCTCTCCGCTCCACGGCCAGAAGACCGACGTCGTCGTGCTAGAGAATGGCGACCACATTACGGGCGAGATCAAGGAGTTGACGCGCGGCAGGCTGTCCTATTCGACAGACGACATGGGGACGGTCTCTATCGAATGGGAGCACATCCTGCACATCACCAGCGCAGAGTTCTACGAGGTCGAGATGACCTCGGGCGACAAGTACTTCGGCCAAATCGACCCGGCTGTAGAAGGCCGCCAGATGGTTCTGAGGGTCGCCCAATTCAGTGACACTCTGAGCATGGCCTTGGTGGTGCGCATCATCCCCATCGAGGCGACGTTCTGGCAGCGGCTGAGCGGGTACATCGACCTGAAATTCAACTTTCAGCAAGCCAACCTGGTGAGGGACCTGACGATCGGCGGTCAGGTGAAGTACAGGACGAGGAAGACTTTCAACGTTCTCAATTTCGAGACCTATTTTCAAAAACAGGAGAGTGCCGGCGAAAGCTCCCGAAACTCGCTGGGCTATGAGATCAACCGCTTCGTAGCCAGAAAGTGGACGGCTCTTGTAAGCATCTTGCTGGAGCAGGAAGAACAATTCGACCTGGACCGGCGTGTTATCCTAGGTGGGGGCGGCTCACTTATCGTGACCCAGACGAATCACGGCAGCCTACGGACCACAGCCGAGCTACAGTGGACGAACGAGCAATTCAAGGATGTGGAGGAGGCGAGCAATAACTTGGAAGCGAACATAGGTGCGCAGGGCGAATACTACTTGTTCGACAGTCCGAAGACGGACATCTCGGCCAGCCTGTCGATCTTGCCGAACCTCACAGATTGGGGGCGAGTGCGGATCGAAGCCGATGCCCGGCTTTCCTATGAGCTGCTGAGCGATTTCACCGTCGCGCTTACCGCTCGAGAGAGGTTCGACAGTCGGCCCACGTCTGACAACAGGAACAACTTCTCCACGACACTTTCAGTCGGTTGGACGTTCTGAAATAACTGTTTAGCCTAGCGTCGCGTGAGAGTCGCGACCGTCTCGACGTGCGCGGTCTGCGGGAACATGTCGAACCCACGGCAGGCGACGAGCTCGAAGATCGAGCTCAGGTCGGCCACGTCACGGGCGAGGGTCGCCGGGTCGCAGCTGACGTAAACGATGGCCGGCGGCGGCTCGGCGAGCAGCGCCTCGACGACGGCGACCGAGATGCCGCGGCGCGGCGGGTTCAAGATCACCAGGTCGGCGGGCAGCAGGCGAGGCAACCCTTCCTCCACATCATCTGGAACGAAACGGACCTCGGCGGCCGATTCGACGGCCAGGCCCTGGGCTGCGGCGATCGCATATGCGTCAGAGTCTATTCCCGATGCACGGGCGCCGTTGATGGTCAGTTCTATGGTTCGCAGTCCGAAGCCGCAGTAAGCATCGATCACGCGGGCCCCCGCGACATCTCCGCATTGCTCGATGACGTAGGCGTCGAGCTGCGCTGCCACACCCCGGTTCACCTGAACGAAGGCCTTCCCGGCCAGCAGCAGCTCGTGGCCGTCCCAGCGATCCGGCAACTCGGCGGGGCCTTCGTGCCAGTCGATCATGCCATCGGGCCCGAGCGACCAGATCGCCGCCAGATTCTCCACCTGCTCCATAAGATGCTCCGGGTCGCCGCGCCCCTCGGCACCTTCGATGGCCAGGCCCACCGCGCCGTCCGTCGACGCGCGCAAGGTGAGTCTGAGTTCGCGGGCGGGAGGCAGGCGTTCCGCTTCCGGGCCCCACGAGGCACGTAGCCCCTCCCAGACACGATTGACGGACGGCTCTGCCAGAGGGCAGCGATCGATGTCGTTGATCTTGCGTGGGTCCCCGAAGGCGTGGAAGCCGGCGACTACTCCCGCTCGGGTTCGCTTGAGACGAAAGGTGACGCGGTTTCTGTACTCGAACTCCGCGAGGGCGGGAACGACGTCGGGGCGGTCCACCTGCTGGCCGCCGAGCCGGCGCAGCGCGTCGGCGATGATCCCCGACTTGGCACTGAGCTGCGCCTCGTAGCGCAGATGCTGGAGCTGGCAGCCACCGCAGACATCGAAATGCGGGCAGACGGGCTCGCGCCGCTCGGGGCTGGCCTCGACGACCTTCAGCGTTCGCGCCCGGGCCCACTGGCGACGCTCTTCCACGTACTCGACCTCGACCCGCTCACCTGGAGCTGTGCGCGGGACGAAGACTACGGGCCGGTCGGGCCGCCTGGCGAGACCGTGCCCACCGGCCACGATAGTCTCTATCTGGAGCGTTTCAGGAGGATTCAGCCGCGTAACCCCCAGTTGCGGCCCCGCCAGCCCTCGATTGGCCAGCGCCAGGCGCTTCGTCCTCCGCCGCTCTCGGCCCCGTCGTCCATCCGGACCTTGCGGCGCTCTCCGTCCTCCAGAAGCGCGGCGACAAGGGCGACGGCCTTGAGTTTCTCTTCCTCCCCTTCACCCTCCAACAAATCCGGATGCTCATCCAGATAGCCCGTGTGAAAGTTGCCGGCACGAAAATCCGCTTCGTCCATCACCCGGCGGTGGAAGGGAGCGATCGTGGCCACACCGTCGATCAGAAGTTCGTCCAGCGCCCGGGACATCCGGGCGATCGCCGCGTTACGACTCTCGGCATGGACGACTAGCTTGGCGAGAAGCGGGTCGTAGTGCAGACCGATATCGGTGCCCTGAACGATCCCACCGTCCCAACGGACGCCGGTGCCGCCCGGTAGTCTGAGCTGCTCCACCCGTCCCCCCGCCGGCAGGAAATCGTTGAAGGGATCTTCCGCGTTTATCCGACACTCGATGGCATGTCCGATCGGTTCGACGCTGCCGATGTCGAGATTTTCGCCGGCGGCGATACGAAGTTGCTGGTGGACGAGATCGATGCCCGTGACCATCTCGGTCACCGGGTGCTCGACCTGCAGCCTCGTGTTCATCTCGAGGAAATAGAACTCGCCGGCCGCCACCATGAACTCGACCGTTCCGGCACCCCGGTATTTCGCGCCGCGCGCCGCGGCCACGGCCCTCTCGCCCATCCGCTTTCGAAGCTCCGGCGTCATGACCGGGGACGGTGACTCCTCGATGAGCTTCTGGTGTCGCCTCTGGATCGAGCACTCGCGCTCGTTCAGGTGGATCACGTTGCCGTGTGTATCGGCGAGGATCTGGAACTCGATGTGGCGCGGATCCTCGAGGTACTTCTCCACGTATACCCGTGCGTCCGAGAAGGCCGCCTGAGCCTCGCGACCCGCGGCGCCGAATGCCGACTCGAGATCCGCCTCGCTATCGACCCGACGCATCCCCTTTCCGCCGCCGCCGGCCGCCGCCTTGAGCAGCACCGGGTACCCGATCTGATTACAGGCATCCCGCACGGCATCGAGGTCGGCGATCGCCTGTTTGCTGCCCGGAACAACGGACACGCCCGCCTCTTCCATCGCGCGCCGCGCCTCGGTCTTGTCACCCATCAGCGCGATGGTCTCGGCCGTCGGGCCAACAAAGGTCAAACCCGCACCTTCCACCGCAGCGGCGAAGTCAGAGTTCTCGGCCAGGAAGCCGTAACCCGGGTGCACGGCGTCGGCGCCGGACCTCTCAGCGGCGTTCAGCAGGCGCACGATGGACAGGTAGCTCTCGGCAGCCCGTGCCGGTCCTATTTCGTAAGCCTCATCGGCAAGCCACACGTGGGGCGCCAGCCGATCGGCCTCCGAGTAAACGGCGACGGACTCGATGCCCAACTCGCGGCAGGCGCGGATAACGCGCACCGCGATCTCACCTCGATTGGCGACGAGTACCTTCTTCAGCATCAGAGGGGGATGTTACCGTGTTTGCGCGGCGGACCGGGTTCGCGTTTATGCCGCGTCATCCGCAACGCCTCGATCAGGCGCGGTCTCGTCTCGCGTGGATCGATAACATCATCCAGATAGCCGCGCGCCGCCGCTATGTACGGATGAGCGAACCGATCCTCGTACTCTGCGATCAACCTTTCCGTCTCGGCTGCCGAATCTTTCGCTTCGGCGATCTGCTTGCGGAACAGGATCTCCACGGCGCCCTTCGGGCCCATGACGGCGATCTCCGCCGTCGGCCAAGCGAAGTTGAAGTCGCCGCGAACGTGCTTGGAGTTCATGACGTCGTAGGCGCCGCCGTACGCTTTGCGCAGGATCACCGTCAGCTTGGGCACCGTGGCCTCGCAGTAGGCGTAGAGCAGCTTCGCGCCGTGCTTGATTATGCCGCCGTGCTCCTGCGCAACGCCCGGCAGGAATCCCGGTACGTCCTCGAACGTCACGATCGGGATGTTGAAGGCGTCACAGAACCGAATAAAACGGGCACCCTTCATCGAACTGTCGATATGGAGCACCCCTGCGAGCACAGCCGGCTGGTTGGCTATAATTCCGATCGTCTGTCCGCCCAAATGCGCGAAACCGACGACGATGTTCTTCGCGTATTCGGAATGCACCTCGTAGAAGCTGCCCTCATCGACGACCCGTGAGATTACATCGTGTACGTCGTACGGTTTGTTGGGGCTGTCGGGCACGATGCCAAGTAGCGCCTCGTCCATACGATCGGGCGGGTCTTCTCCCTTCCCCCGCGGAGGGTCCTCCATGTTGTTCTGCGGGATGTAGTGGAACAGGCCGCGGACCCTTTCCAGACACGCGGGCTCCGACTCACAGACGAAGTGCGCCACCCCGGAGGTGTCACCGTGGATCTGTGCGCCGCCCAGTTGTTCGAAATCCACCTCCTCGTGCGTGACCGTCTTAACCACATCGGGGCCGGTGACGAACATGTAGGACGTGCCGTCCACCATGTAGATGAAGTCGGTGATCGCCGGCGAGTATACCGCGCCGCCCGCGCACGGCCCGAGGACCGCCGTGATCTGCGGAACGACACCCGAGGCCTGTGTGTTGCGCCAGAAGATCTCGGCGTAGCCACCCAGCGATACGACGCCTTCCTGAATCCGGGCACCGCCGGAATCGTTGAGCCCGATGACGGGACAACCGGCCTTCATGGCCATGTCCATCACCTTGCAGATCTTCTCTGCGTGTGCCTCGGAGAGCGAGCCGCCGAATACCGTGAAGTCCTGGGAGAACACCAGGACCTGACGCCCGTGAATTCGGCCCATCCCGGTGACGACACCATCTCCCAAGAACTTCTTTTCGGCGAGACCGAATTCGGTGGCGCGATGGGTCACGAAACGATCGAACTCTCGAAACGAGCCTTCGTCGAGGAGAAGATCCAGACGCTCGCGCGCCGTCAGCTTCCCTTTGTCGTGCTGAGCCTTGATGCGCTCTTCGCCACCGCCGAGCTCCGCCTGGGCCCGCAGCTCGGCCAGCCGTCTGAGCTTCTCATCCATCGTCATCGGCCAGGCTCCCGTTGGTTACTGGCGCTTCCGGCCTGCAACTCCTCGTAGGCCGGTACCAGCTCCCGGTCCTTGAACTGGAGAATGAACGGCCGGCGAGTGATGGCACCGCTCTCCACAGAAAAGATCCCCGTAGCACCCGGCAAGCCGCGAATGTCACGGAAGGCCCTGGCGATCGCAGAACGGCGCGGAAAGCCCCAGGGCAGAGCGGCGAGGATCAAGCGCGTTGCGTCGTAGGCGAGCGCCGGCACCAGGGATCCTTGAAGTCCCTTGCGATACTCGCGCTCATACATCTCGACGAACTCCTGCCAACGGAGCGATGTGCTGGAGCGGTGAAGGAAGGTGGATATTACCGTTCCGTTGATGAAGCGTGGCTCGACAAGGCGCAGGACCTCGGGCTCCGACCACTCGGCGTCGCCCAACACCTGCACGCCCCGCATGCCGTAAAAGGAGAACTGAGGTGCCATCACGATAACGTCCCTCGCTCTGCTGGCCGGCGCATAGATCGCCTGCGGGTTGAACGTATCGAGGTAGGCGAGCGGCTCCTGGAACGTGGTAGCCGTGTCGTCGTAGGCGACCGAGCCAACGATATCTCCGCCCCGCGCCCGCACGGCGTCGGCGAAGGCGGCGAACTGGCTCCGCCCCTCCTGGGTGCTCGGGTACATCACGCCGAAGTAGTCGATCTGCAGGTCGCGCACCGCAAACGCGGCCAGCGCGCGCGCGCCGCTCGTCACACGTTCGGTCGTGCTGAAGAGCGAGAAAGTGTTGCGCTCGAAGCTCAGATTCTCCGGCGCCGTCGGGCTGATGATCACCAGGTCGCGATCGCGACGGCGCCGTGTCACGACCTCGAGGGCCTCGCTGCGCAGTGGGCCCACGATGGCGACAGCACCGAGTCGTTCCAGCTCGCGCACGAGATCACCCGCCCGATCCTGCTGATCCGCATCGTCCCTTACGATCAGCGTGACGGCATCGAAATGGCGCTCATTGTACTCGTCGATCGCCAGCCTGATGCCCTCTTCGGCCATGCGCCCGTAGGCGGCAAGCGGCCCACTCAGAGGCAGAATCGCACCTATGATCGGCCGCCACTGTTCGGTCTCGACCTCGCCCGACGCAATGCTTTGGGCACGCGCCCGCTCTGCCTCCAGGGGATCTAGCGCAAGGGTAGCCTCAGCTACTTGGCGCCCCTCCTCACTGTGACCGGCGGCGAGCAGCAGCGAAGCCCGCTCCACATCGAACACCGACCGCAACAAGTGGCTCGCAGGCCAACGAGCGACGAGCGTATCGATCTCTCCCAAACCGAGCTCCGAAACGACCTGCCGGGCCAACTGCGCCGCAGCTTCGCGGTCCTCACCGGGTACGAGAGAGGTCGCCAACAGGCTGTCGGCCGCCTCCTGCGTCCGTCCCTCGAGCTGGAGCACCCGGGCGACGACGATCAGACCTGGCGCCCGCTGGGGATCGGACGCCCTGTACAGCCTCAGGTAGCTCGACGCCTTGGTGCGGGCGAGCTCGGGCTCGTTCAGCTCGAGCGACACCTCCGCTGACAAGAGCAGCGCCGGGCCCAGCCAGCGGGTGTCCCCGTACTCGTCCACCAGAGCACTCGCCAGCGAGTCAGCCGCAGCCAGGTCCGCTTCCTCGAAAGCGTCCCGTGCAGCGCGGTGGATTCCAGCCGCCTCACGCTCCCGAGCCCGTTCTTCACGTGTCGAGGGCTCGGGCGCCACTTCCCCCGTGGGCGTGGGGCCACTGGCCCCGGCACAGGTGAGCCCAAAGCCGGCCAGCGCCAGCGTCGCTGCGGTGGCCGCGCGACGCGTCCATTTCTGCAAGCTCTGTTGTCTCATCGACTGAAATCATAGGGAACAGTTGAACAGAAGAGCAATAGAACGGAGTCTCCCCGACATTCAGAGGCGGCCGGCCACCAAACGAGAAGGGGACGGATCAGATCCGCCCCCTCAGTTTTCAACGGTCACACGGCAAGGTTAACTCAGTCCTGCTTCTCCTCTTCGGAGACCTCCTCACCGGGCTCCTCCGTCTCCTCCGCCGAGGCCTCAGGCTCTGCGACGGTATCCTCTTCTTCCTCCTCCGCCGCGGTCTCCGCCTCGGCCTCTGAGCCAGCCTCGGCCTCGACCTCTGCCTCGGGCTCGACCTCTGCCTCGGGCTCGACCTCTGTCTCGGGCTCGACCTCTGTCTCGGGCTCGACCTCTGTCTCGGGCTCGACCTCTGTCTCAAGCTCGACCTCTGTCTCGAGCTCGGCGACGGTTGCCGTGCCTCTGCTTCCGCTTCGGTCTCAGGCGCCAACTCGGCAGGGACTTCTTCAGCCTCGGCACCGGCCTCAGCAGTCTCTACCGCTTCCGGCTCGGCAGCCATAGCCTTCAGCTCTTCCTCGGTGCGCTCGGGCAGCTTCGTGACCTGGAGGACGATCCTGCGATTGATGGGATCGGACTCCATCACCTTCATCTCGAGCTCGTCACCAGTCCTGACGACATCGGAGGGGCTGCGGACTTCTTGTTCCTCGGAGAGCTGCGAGACGGGAACGAAGCCTTCAACATCGTCACCGAGATCGACGACCACGCCCTTATCGAGAAGTCGAACGGCGGTACCCTTGGTCTCGGTCCCCGGCGCATACTTCTGCGCCAACGTGTACCAGGGGTCGTCCTCGGTTTGCTTCAGACCGAGCGAGATCCGTTTCTGATCGACATCGATGCTGAGCGCTACAACCTCGACCTCGTCACCCTTCTTCAGCACTTCCGATGGGTGCTGGATCCTCTTGGTCCAGCTCATGTCGGAGACGTGAACGAGCCCGTCGATTCCAGGCTCGACCTCTACGAAGGCGCCGAAGCTGGTCAGGTTGCGGACCTTGCCACGAATGCGTGTCCCCGGCGGATACTTCTCGGGCAAAGCGAGCCAGGGATCTTCCTCGGCCTGCTTCATCCCGAGGGAGATTTTCTCGTCCTCTGGATCGACGCGCAGGACGACCGCCTCGATCTCGTCGCCGATAGAGACGAGCTGCGATGGGTGCCGCACGTTGCGGGTCCAACTCATCTCAGAGATGTGAACGAGCCCCTCGACCCCGCGCTCCAACTCGACGAAGGCGCCGTAGTTGGTGATCGATACGACCTTGCCACGCACCCGAGATCCGACGGGGTACTTCGCTTCTACATCCTTCCACGGATACGGTTGCAGCTGCTTGAGGCCGAGAGAGATACGCTCGCGCTCCCAATCGATGTCGAGGATCTTGACGTCGATCTCATCGCCGATATTGCAGATCTCGCTCGGTCGTCCGACGCGACCCCACGACATATCGGTGATATGCAGCAGGCCGTCCATGCCGCCGAGATCGATGAAGGCGCCGAAGTCGGTGATGTTCTTGACCACGCCCTTGCGGACCTGGCCCTGCTCGAGGTCGCCCTTGAGCTCTTCGCGTTTTTCGCTGCGCTCGTGCTCGAGGATCACGCGCCGCGAGACGACGATGTTACGGCGCCGCTTATTCAGTTTGAGGATCTTGAAGTCGAACTCCTGGCCGATCAATTCGTCGACGTTGGGCACGCGCCGCAACGCCACCTGCGACCCGGGTAGAAAGGCGTCTACGCCCATTATGTCAACGGTGACGCCACCCTTGACCTTCTTCTTGATCGTGCCGCGGATCGGCTGGTCGCTATCGTAGGATTCCTTGATCTGCTCCCAGACCCGCAGAAAGTCGGCCTTCTTCTTGGAGAGGACGACCACCCCCTCTTGATCTTCCAGACGTTCGAGGAAGACATCGACCTCCGCACCCGGCTGTGCTTCCTCCGGTGAACGGAATTCGTCCAAGGGAACGGAGCCCTCGGACTTGAAGCCGAGATCGAGGATCGCCGCGTTCTCGGTCACCCGCAGGATAGTCGCTTTGACAATCTCGCCCTCTTCGATGTTCTTGAGAGTATCCTCGTACATCGAGAGCATCTGCTCGTACTCTTGAGTGGAATACTCACCTTCTTCGAAGAGGTCTGCGCGGACACCCAGCTCCCGGGCCTTCTGCTCGGCTTGTTCCTCTGTCAGCTCTTGCTCGGGCGGTTTGGGTTCGGGCGGCGGTGCGGGAGTCGCGGGCTCGGAAGAGCTAGCTTCCGGCGTCACCTCGCTCTGCTCAGGGCTGGGAATGTCGGACTCCGCGTCGGTCGGTGTGATGGTCTCGTTGTTTTCGTTTAGCATCAGGTTTGACGTCCTCGCCGGCGTCCGGAGCCGGCGAACCCACAAATGGTTAAAGGTCCCAAATACATGAAGGGCGCTGGCTGTGAATCCCGGCGGCGTACCGGACCCGCTCGCTAACATCTTCCGCCACAGGGACTAAAGCTGCGCCCGGGAAACGACCGTGGAATGTACCCTGCTGTTTCGGGCCGTGTCAAGCGCCATCCGAGCCCGGGAGCCGGCGTGCCGCCTCGACGATCTTCGCCACCTGTTCTTCGAAGCTGAGTTCCGTGGTGTCCACGACCACAGCATCTGCAGCCCTCCTGAGCGGCGAAGCGGCGCGCTCCGAGTCTTGGGTGTCCCGGGCGATGAGGCGAAGCGACTCCGCGCTCACGGCCTCGGGTGACACCTCTTCGCCACGCTGCAGGAGCCGCCGCCGCGCCCGCTCCTCGGGCTGCGCCTCCATGTACACCTTGAGCTCCGCCTCGGGGAAGACCGCGGTGCCCATGTCACGCCCCTCGCAGACGATGCCCGTCGGGTATTGGGCCGCGAGGCGTCGCAATACGGCGTTTACCTGCTCACGGATCTCGGGATAAGCCGAGACCTTCGAGGCACAGGCAGTGACCTCGGGCGTCCGAATCTCATCGCCGAGGCGTCGCCCTCTGAGTACCGCGACGATGGCTCCCCGAACGACCTCTCCGCCCACGGCCAGCGCTGCGAGCTCGGCAATCCGCTCCGGGGGCACGTCGCCCGCCGGGCCCACCCAACCCCGCTGACAAGCGGCGAGGGCGAAGGCGCGATAAAGCGCGCCGGAGTCGAGATGGAGGAAGCCCAGGCGACGCGCCACCGCCTGAGCCGTCGAGGTCTTTCCTGAGCCGGCAGGGCCGTCGATGGCGATTATCATGGCTCGCCTCCCGAGGATACGACCCGCTCCAGCTCGTCCCAGAAACCGGGATAAGAAACTCGGGCGCAGGCCCGGTCATCTACCCCGATCAAGTTGCCCGGCACTGCGCCGAGCACGCCAAACGCCATGGCGATCCGATGGTCGCCGCGGGTCTCGACGACGCCGCTGACGGCCCGATCGGCGCCCTCGATCTCCAGCCCGTCGGGAAGTTCCCGACTCTCGACGCCGAGAGCCGCGAGGTTGGCATGCAGGGCGGCGATGCGATCGCTCTCCTTCACCCGGAGCTCCCGGGCACCACGGATGATCGTCTTGCCATCCGCACGGCTGGCGACACAGGCGAGGATGGGGATCTCATCGATGAGCGATGGGACCCACTCCGGCGGTATCTCTACGCCGTACAGCGACGAAGGGCGCACAACCACGTCCCCCACCGGTTCGCCCGCCTCTTCCCTCGTCGTCAGCGTATCCAAGCTCGCACCCATCGCCTCCAGGACGCGCAGCAAACCAGTCCGGCCAGGATTGAGTCCCACGCCCTCGACGCGGACCTCAGCGCGGCAGGCGCCGAGCACCGCAAGCCCCAGCCAGAAGGCGGCGGAAGAGAAGTCACCGGGCACCGTCATGTCGATGGGATTCAGAGGACCGGAGTGAGGGTCGAGACTCACCCACATCCCTTCGTCCCGCGGTTCTCCCTCGACCTGAACGCCCATCGCGCGCAGCAGGCGTTCGGTGTGGTCGCGGGAAGCGCCGGGCTCGATCACGGTCACGGCCACATGTGACGTCAGCCCCGCCAGCAGCAGTGCGCTCTTCACCTGCGCACTGGCGACGTCGCTCTCGTGCTGGATGGGGCTCAGAGGACGTCCCGCGATCTCGATGGGGAGACGTCCGGGTTCCCCCAGCTCCCGCGCCGCTGCGCCCGCGCGGCGAAGCGGTCCTATCACCCGGTCCATAGGCCGGCGGCGAAGTGATTCGTCACCGTCCAGCGTCGCCGCCACCGAGCTGCCGGCTATGAGCCCCATCATCAGGCGCGCGGTTGTCCCGCTGTTCCCGCAATCGATAACCGACCCCGGCGACCGCAGTTCGACCGGGCCGCGGATCTCGACGGGCTCGCCCTCCTCGAGCGGCCCGATCGAAGGGGCTCCCAGAGCCGCCATAGCAGCGCCCGTAGCTCTCACGTCAGCACCGCGCGCCAAACCGCGAATCCGGCTGGTGCCCTCCGCCAGCGGCGCCAGCATCAGGGCGCGGTGGCAGATCGACTTATCTCCGGGTACGTGAACGGTGATCAAGGTTGGCCGACTAATCCTCGCGAAGCGACACCTCGATCGCCAACCCGTCGTAGGCGACTACGACATCGCAGTCACTCGAACAGGCGCGCTTCGCCTCGCGCTCGAGCACGTAGGGTCGATCGGAGTATCGGGCGCTCAGATGTGTCAGGACGAGCCGGCGAACACCGGCACGTCGCGCCAGTTCCCCGGCCTGCGCCGCTGTCGCGTGTCCGGTTCGCTGTGCCCGCTCGGCTTCCTCCTCCGAGAACGTGGCCTCGTGGATGAGCAGATCGCAGCCCAGCGCCGCATCGGCCGTGGCCTCACACGGCCGGGTGTCTCCCGTGTAGACGACGACGCGTCCGGGTCTCGGCGGCCCCATGACATCTTCCGGCTTCACCTCCTTGCCACCCTCCAAGCTGACAGTCTCACCGCGCTGCAATCTTCCGAAGAGTGGCCCCGCCGGCACGCCGAGCGCCATCGCCCGGTCGGGGTGGAAACGGCCGGGGCGTTCGTCCTCCCGCAGTACGTAACCGTTGGCACCACCGGGGTGGTTCGCCCGGTAGGCCGAGATCGTGTACTCGTCGTGGCGGATCGCGACGCCGGGCTCGAGCGGCGCGATCTCCAGCGGGAACGGCAACTCCTCCATCTCGAGCGCCACCGCCTCCTTTAGAATGCCTTCACCGCCTGGCGGCGTGTAAATCGTCAGAGGCTCTTCCCTGCCCTGCAAACCCATGGTGCGCAGAAGCCCGAACGTGCCCAGGTAGTGATCGGCGTGCAGGTGGGTCAGATAGATCTCCCGCACCGTGAAACCGACCGTGTACCGCATCATCTGCCGCTGCGTCCCTTCACCGCAGTCGAACAGATAGAGGTCCCCTTCCCGCTGAACGGCCAGCGCACTCGTATTGCGCGACACAGTCGGCCGCGCCGATGACGTACCTAGAAATACGACCCTGAGCATGGCCCTGATTATGGGCGGACGGCGGATGCCGGGCAATGTTGCTGTGTGCGGCTACCGGCTACCGATCACCGGCCCCTCATGCTGGCAAACAACCCATCGACACCCTCCGGCGGCCGCGTCAAGCGGCTAACGATCAACGTCGCCAGCAGGCCGCCCAGGAAGGCGGGTATCAGTTCGTAGAGCCGCGAACTGAGCCAGGGGGTCAGTTCCCAGGCAAAGGTGATGGCCGTCCCGGTGAGCAGCCCGGCGATGACGCCAGCCCGAGTCGTGCCGCGCCAGTAGAGGGCAAGAATCGATGTGGGACCGAACGACGCACCGACACCCGCCCAGGCGAACAGTACCAACCAAAAGACCAGCGCTTCGGCTAACAGGCCGACAACAAGCGCTGCAATCACCAGCAATACGACGACGATCCGACTATAAAGGACGAGTCGCTTCTGGGGGATCTCCTCGCCCCGATGAAGGATCTTCTCGTAGAAGTCCCGCACGACGCTCGATGTGGCTACGAGCAGCTGCGAGTCTGCGGTGGACATGATGGCGGCGAAGATCGAGGCAACCACGATTCCGAACGCCACCGGGTGAAGGTGCTGTGCCGCAAGGAGCGGGAAGAGCTGTTCGGTGTCGCCGTCGGGCAGCATAGCGACATCGGGGAAGTAGACCCGGCCCGCGAGTCCGATGAAGACCGCACCCCACCCCATCACCACGTTCCAAACGGTTCCCACCACCGCCGATGTGCGCAGCTGGTCGGGGTCGGCGATCGACATATAGCGGACGATGATGTGCGGATTGCCTGGCGAGCCCAGCCCTATCCCGAGGAACCCTATGATCACCCCGACGCTCAAGGCGACCGGATCGATCATGGTGGGATCGAAGGCTCGCAGCTCGTCCACCACCGCCAGCAGCCCACCCCGGTCCAGGATCGCGATGGCCGGCACCACTACGAGCGCCACGATCATGAAGCACGCCTGCACGGTGTCGGTGAGGCTCACGGCCAGGAAGCCTCCCGCGGCGGTGTAGGCCAAGACGATGAGCGCGGTGAGCAGGACGCCGAAGTTGGGGTGCAGGCCGAAGCTGGCGGCAAAGGCCTTGCCGCCGCCGACGAACTGCGCAGACACGTAGCCTACCATGAAGATCAGGATGATCACGATGAGGACCGTTCGCAGCAGGCCATCGCGATCCCCGAAACGGGCGGCATAGAAATCCGGAACGGTGACGCAATCGTGGACCTCGCTGAAGCAGCGCAGCCGGCGAGCGTAGAAGAGGAACAGGAACAGCTCGGCGGTGATGTAGCCCGTCACCGCCCAGACGGCGCCCACTCCGATCGAGTAGGCCATTCCGGTCACACCGAGCAGCAGCCAAGCGCTGCGGCCCGAAACGACGGCCGAGAGCGCGACGACGAACCGGTGCATCTTGCGGCCGCCTACGAAGAACTCCCTCACACCGGCGGATGAGAAGCGGGTCGACAGCACCCCGATCGCCAGGACGACGACGAGGTAGCCGAGAAAGGCGGCGATCGCCAGCGGATTCGCAGAGATCTGAACGGCCGCTCCTTCCTGCATCAGCCGCCCCGATTCTTGGTAAGCCTGGCCAGCAGCACCGCGGCTCCGACAATCGCGGTAGGCAGCACGAACACGACGAGGACAAAGGAGAAGGTCATTACCACAACAACCGTTCTTGGTCGGTCAAGCCACGGGCTCGGGCAAGTATCTTAGGGCGCGAGGCGCGAAACGCTAGGTCCGGTGCGTCGGTGCGTCGCTTGGTGGACACAGGCCTACCGACTTACTGACACACCGACGTACCGATCATGAAACCACCCTAGATGGACTGGCGTAGGAAGGGGTGAGAGCGCAACTTGAGAGCGAGGTATTATAGAATGGGACCTTGGGACCCAGCGGTAATCGCGCCGATCGCCGGCGCAGTGATGGTCGTTGCCATCACGGCGGGTGTGGCCAGCGTGGCGATCTTTCGCCCGTTGACCACGCAATTGGGGCAGTTGCTCGAGCAGATGCGCCGTGACCGTCAGCAGGCCGGGCAACTGGACCCCAATCGCATGGCCGAGGTGATGGAGACCATGCTGGACCGGCTGGAGCGGCTGGAGTCGCGCCAGGAGTTCACCGAGAGCGTGATCGGGAGCGGCGGTTGGAAGGGTGATGCTGCTGTTCCGCTTCCGCCGGGCGCGGAAGGCGAGCGTCGCGGGCGAACCGGCGGCTAGTGACAGAGCCGCGTCAGATGCGGGAGAAGACCCTCTAAGCGCAATGCCCGAAGAACTAATACCGATCGTCCTATTCATCAGCATCGCTGCTGTAGCCATATTCCGACCGCTCACCACCCGCATAGGAAGGGTGATCGAGCAGTCACAGGCGAAGAAACATCTCGGTCAGGATCCACAGATTCAGAGGATCATGCAGCTGATGGAGCGGCTGGTCGATCGAATGGACCGCCTCGAGGATCGCGTTGACTTTACCGAACGCGTGCTCGAGCGCCAGCGGATGCAGGCCCAGCTGAGCGACGGCCCCGCACGGGGCGAAGCTGGGGAGATACGGGCCGAGGGTCGAGGTCGCCGGGAGGAGTCGTCATAGACCTGAGGCTTGAAAAAGAGAGACGCCTATGCCTCCTCATGACGTAATGCCGTTTCTGCTCGGCATGACCCTGATGCTGTGCACCGCGGGCGTCATCATCCTGCGCCCGCTCACCAGGCGCATTGGTGAATCGATCGCGGCGCGAAACCGGGAGCGCGCGGCCCAATCGCAGCTGCCTGGCCCCGACGTCGCTCGCCTCACCGAGGTCGTCAGCCGCCTGACGGACCGAATCGAGTCGCTCGAGGAGCGGCAGGACTTCGCGGAACGGCTACTCGACTCGCTGGCGCGCCCCGAGGCCAGAGCCCGCCTGCGCGATCCCACTCAGGACTAGCGGGCACTGCCACGCGGAAACTCGCTCGCCGCAAAGTCTGGAACTTTCCACACCGCCTAGCTCTTTCATTTGCTGACCGGGTTACCGCAGGCAGCGGGGACCTAGCGTCAGGCGTCAAACGAAGCGAGACTTGTCAGGTCATACCTGAAATCCCGATATCGACAGGAGATAGGACATGGTCAACCCGCTCACAGTATTTGTTGTGCTCGCGATCCAGGGCGGCACGCTTCCGGCATCGGCGAGCAACGACGTGCCCCTGCTGATGCGAAATGTCACGGTGAGCGGCTCACACGTGGTCTTCTCGCTTGCCGGGGACCTGTGGAGCGTTGGGCGGACGGGTGGTACGGCCGAACGACTTACCGAAGGGCCGGCGGAGGACGATTTCCCGGTCTTTTCGCCCGATGGGCAAAGCGTTGCGTTCTCTCGTCGCGGCGCAGATGACTGGGACGTCTACGTGATCGAGGCCGGCGGCGGCGAAGCGCGCCGCCTGACATACCACCCCGAGATGGACATCGCACGCGCGTGGAGCCCCGATGGACTCAATGTCCTGTTCATGTCGCATCGCGATGAGGAGGCCGTATTTCGGCTCTACAGTATGGCCGTCGACGGGGTCTTCCCCGAACCGCTTCCCCTACCCCGTGCCTGGACGGGTTCGTACTCACCGGATGGGCTTCGGATCGCCTATGTCCCCATGGCCCCGCCGCTCGATTTGATGGGAGCCGACTGGCGCTACTATCGCGGCGGTATGGCCTCGCGAATCTGGATCGCCGAGTTAGAGAACGGTCGTCTGCAGGAGCTGCCACGCCAGGATTCCAATGACCGGCACCCGATGTGGGTCGATTCCACGGTCTACTTCGTCTCCGACCGGTCCGGAACGTTCAACCTTTACACCTATGACCCGGAGACGCAGCTCGTACAGCAGCTCACCGAGTACGAGACGTACGGGATCGAGTCGGCTTCGGCGGGCGGAGGCGCGATCGCCTTCGTTCAGGACGGCCGGCTCAGCATCTATGACCGCACGACCGGAGCCGTCCAACCGATTAGCGTTCAGCTCGAGCCCGACCGGTCGGAGCTGGAGCCACGCACCGTGAGTGGAGCACGTTTTATCCAGTCGGTTTCGCTCACGGGATCCGGCGATATGCTGGCTTTGAGCGTCCGAGGTGAGGTTCTGACGTTCGACCCCGCTACGGGTACCTCAGTTAATCTGACACAGACGTCGGGCGCGGCGGAGCGCTACGCCACCATCTCACCCGACGGGGACTGGGTCGCCTACATCACGGACGAGCCGGGCGACTATGAGCTACACGTGCGTCCCGCGAACGGCGACGGCCCGGTCCGGTCGTTCGAGATTGAGACGCGCCCCAGTTTCTACCGCGAGCTCACCTGGTCGCCCGATTCCAGGCACCTCGCCTTCACCGACAAGCGGCTGACTCTATGGGTACTGGACGTCGAGACGGGTGGCGCACGCCGCGTCACGACCTCGACCTACTCATATCAGGATCGTTACTACCCTGCCTGGTCGCCCGACGGCGCTTTCCTTACGTACTCGAGGTACGAATCGAATCGCTTGCGCGCCGTATATCTATATGACGTCGAAAGCGGCCGGGGTAGCCAGGTCTCCGGCGGTCGCGTTCACGCCGAGCACCCGGTGTTTGACAGGAGCGGCAGATACCTCTTCTTCACCGCCAGCAACACCGCCGCCCTCGGCGATTTCGGTTGGAGTGTGTTGTCGGGCGAGCTGTTCCGACCGCTTGTCGCCCGGCAACTCCACATCGTACTGCTGCGTGCCGACGCACAAATCCCCTTCTTCGCCGTCACCGGCGAGCTTAACCCCGCGGCGACCGCCGGCGGACCGACGCCACCACCTCCGGCGAGGCCCGGCGCGCAGCCGGGCCGGCCGGGCCGGCCGGTGCCGCCCACATTGGTCACGCCGCAGGGGATCCAGAGACGCGTCGTACCGTTACCGGCACCGGTCAGGGACTACGCGGCACTGGCTGCAGGTGAAAGAGGCGAATTGTATGCGCTCGTCCGCGAATGGCCGGAGTCGCAGGCGCCGGGGGCCCAGGCACCGCTCACACTGTATCGCTACGATCTGTCGAGCCCCAGGCAGCTGACCAAGCTGGTGGAGGATATAGAAGAGTTCGTCGTCAGCGAGGACGGCACCACCATCCTCTATCGCGGCGATGACGGCTGGGCCCTGGTTCCCGGCAACGAGCCACCCGAGGAAGGCGCCGGTCGCCTCGACCTCGCGTCAATCGAGATCGATGTCGATCCGGCAGCGGAATGGCAGCAGATCTACCGCGAGTCATGGAAGCTGATGCAGGACTATTTCTATGACCCGGACCACCATGGTCAGAACCTGTTCGAGCTTCAGCAGCACTACGCGGCGTACCTTCCGTCGGTCACCCGACGCAGCGACCTCAACAGGTTGCTGGGTAAAGCGCTCGGGCACATCTCGGTCAGCCATCTCGCGGTCCGGGGTGGGGACATCCCGCGCCCCACAGATGAGCGCAGCCGCATCGGCTTGATCGGTGCAGACTTCACGGTCGAGCAAGGCCGATACAAGATGAGCCGCATCTTCCCGTCGGGACACTACAACTGGGGCAACCCACTCTTCAGGTCGCCCTTAGACGAGCCCGGCTTCTTCGTCCAAGACGGCGAATACTTGCTCGGCATTGACGGCGAGCAGATCACCGCGGATAGGAACCTGTACTCGTACTTCGAGGGCACGGCCCTCAGGCCGGTCGAACTCACCGTCGGCAGGAGCGCGGACGGTAGCGATGCACGTACCTTCATTGTCGTGCCGATCCCGGGCGAAAACACGTTACGCCGCGTGAACTGGGCGGAGCGCAATCGCCGTGTAGTGGAGGAAGAATCTCAGGGAGTGTTGGGATACGTGTGGGTGCCGGGCTATGGTTCGCGGGCCATAGAGCTGGTGCTACAGCAACTGCTCGAGAGTTCGGACAAGCTTGGACTGGTGATCGACCAACGGTTCGCCGGAGGCGGCATCACTTCCGACTACCTGATCGAGATGCTGCGCCGGACGCCGCTCTACTACTATACCTTCCGGCATGGTGACGATCTCGGCGTGCCGACGAACCCAATGCCTGCTGCAAAAGTGCTGCTGACAAACGAGGTCAACGCTTCGGCGGCAGAGACGTTCGCCCTCATGTTCAGGCTGGGCAACGTCGGTCGGATAGTCGGCACGCGCACGATGGGCGCCGGCATCGGGCCTTACGTCTATATACCGCCCCTCATTGACGGCGGCCGCATCAGCATCCCGAATCGGGCCGCCTACGATCCGGCGGGCTCCTGGGGTATTGAGAACATGGGTGTCGAACCGCACCTCGAGGTCGAGTGGTATCCGATAGACTGGCTCGAGGGACGCGACCCGCAACTGCAGGCGGCGATCAACGCGGCGCTGCAGGCGGTCGTGGACAACCCGCCTTACGAGGTCGTCAAGCCCGAGTACCCGGTCTACCGATAGCGCCCGATAGGTGGCGGCGCATTCATCGCATTCCACGGCTCGTGGAACCGTGCGCCGCTGCCTCAGGGTGGGTACAACGTGGTCTTTGTGCCCTTCCTGGGAGGGGAGCCGGCGGGCGACTGGGAGGTGTTGGCCGACGGCTTTGCCGGCGACGATGTGAGCCCGCGGGGCGCCGCGCACCGGCCCTCGGGACTGGCCCAGGGGCCGGACGGGTCGCTCTGTGTCACGGGCAATCGTCGTGGCCGGATCTGGAAGATCGTCTATATCGGAAACGGGTGACGCTGACGAAGATCGCCCGACTTACATCCTCCATCGAACGTTCGGACCACGCCAGAACACAGTCTTCCTGCCAGGTTGCGCGTCCCCGAGGGATGCCCTATCTCAATGCCGTCAGTAAATAAGCCGAGCTTACCCAACCGGCGATCAGCAAGGAGGAAGAGATGCGACCGCTGCTTCGCGCTGTGACCGTTGTAGCTACCGCACTACTCTCGTATGCAACGAGTGTCCCCGCCCAGGTCGCACAGGAGGCCGTCGACCTCGACGTCGTTCGGCGCATCCGAGAAGAAGGACTCGAGCGCTCGCAGATCCCCGAGCTGGCAGGCTATCTGACCGACGTCATAGGCCCTCGCCTTACCGGCTCGCCGGGCATGCGCCGGGCCCATGACTGGACGGCAGAGAAGCTGGAGGGCTTCGGTCTACAAAACGTCGTCGTCGAGCCGTGGGGCGAGTTCGGACGCGGCTGGGACAACTCGTATTACAGCGGCCGCATCACCGAACCGTACGTCCAGATCCTCCAGGCCCTTCCAGCCGCCTGGACCGGCAGCACGGACGGGATGGTGAAAGGGGCGGCGATGATCGTCGAGGCGGGGAGCACGGCAGACCTGGAGCGTTATCGGGGCAAGCTACGAGGGGCTTTCGTCCTCACCCGCGAGCCTCAGGTGATCGAGCCCGAATGGCAGCCGCGCCCGCTACGTAGCTCGCTGGAGGATCTCTTGGCACCGGCGGAAGTCCGCGAGCGCCCGCAAGTCGATCCGGCGCAGCGCGAGCAGATGATGCAGAGATGGCGGCGCCAGCGAGCAATGCGCGACAGCATCGCAGCCTTCCTGCAGGACGAGGGGATAGCCGGCATGCTGTCACCGTCGTCCCGCACGTACGGGATCCTTCGTGTATGGGGTGGCTCGGGTCGCGACCCGGCGAACGACATCCCGCCCCCCGAGCTGGTGGTTGCGCACGAGCAGTACGGTCAGATCTATCGCAACCTGGAACGAGGCATCCCGGTGCAGCTCGAGATCGAGGTGGTGAACGAGTTTTACGAGAACGATCTGCAAGCGTACAACACGCTGGGCGACATACCCGGGAGCGACCTGGCGGACGAGTACGTCATGCTGGGCGGTCACCTCGACTCGTGGTACGCCGGCACCGGCGCGACCGACAATGTTGCGGGCTGCGTGGTGATGATGGAGGCGCTGCGGATTCTCAAACAGCTCGACCTCGAACCGCGTCGGACCATTCGTATCGCGCTATGGAGCGGTGAGGAACAGGGGTTACTCGGCTCGCGCTACTGGGTGCAGAACCACGAGGAGCTGTGGCCAAAGATCTCGGCCTACGTGAACGTCGACAACGGCACCGGTCGCGTCCGTGGCGTTTGGAACCAGATGAACGAGGCGGCGATTCCGGTATTCGAACAGATTCTCTGGCCGTTTAGGGATCTGGGCGTGGTGGCCGTGAAGCACGGGAACACAGGCGGCACCGACCACCTGTCATTCGATCGAGTCGGCATACCCGGCTTCAACTTCATCCAGGACCCAATCGAGTACTCTACGCGGACGCATCACACATTCGCGGACCGCTACGAGCGCCTGGTGATCGATGACCTAAAACAGGCGGCGGTGGTGGTGGCAGCAACAGTCTACCACCTCGCCATGCGCGACGAGATGATGCCGCGCAAGTCGAGCGAACCGGATACGGCAACGAACTGACGATAGGGTCGTTGCAGGAGGGACCGCCGTGTATACCCGTCGCAAGTTTCTGGGAGCCGTCGGACTGCCCGCCGTCGCCGCGGCCGCGGGCGTACCGCTGGCGCCGCTACGCTTCTCGAGCGCAGCAGAGATCGCCGAAGAGTTGCGTAAACACCCCGGCTCGCCGTCCGAGGTGGCGCAAGATGAAGATTTCTGGTTCCAGGTAGCGCAAGCGTTCACCGTAGACCGCAGCCTGATCAACCTGAACAACGGCGGCGTGAGCCCGTCGCCCGCCTGGGTCCAGGACGCGATGAAGCAGCACCTGGACTACTCTAACAAAGCGCCCGTCTACACGATGTGGCGAATACTCGAGCCGCAGCGTGAAACGGTCAGAGAAGGGCTTGCGCGCGAATGGGGCGTCGACCCGGAGGAGGTCGCACTAACACGCAATGCATCCGAGAGCCTGCAGATCTGCCAGTTCGGCTACGATTTGCAGCGCGGCGACGAGGTCCTCACAACGACCCAGGATTACGGGCGCATGCTCACGACGTTCAAGCAGCGGGAACGTCGCGAGGGGATCGTGCTCAAGCAGTTCTCGATCCCCGTCCCATCGGATGATCCGGCGGATATCGTGCGGCGATTCGAGGAGAACATAACGCCGCGCACGCGCCTCATCTTGATGTGCCACATGATAAACCTTACCGGCCAGATCCTGCCGGTGCGGGACGTGGTGGCGATGGCCCGACGGCATGGGATACCGGTGATCGTGGACGGCGCCCATTCACTCGCACACCACGATTTCAAGATCTCCGACCTCGAGTGCGACAATTACTCGGTGAGCCTGCACAAGTGGCTCTTCGCGCCTCACGGTACCGGACTGCTCTACGTGCGACGCGATAAAATCAAGGAGATTTGGCCACTGATGGCGGCGCCCGAGGCGAAGGATGACGATATCCGCAAGTTCGAAGAGATCGGCACGCATGCGGCGGCGAACTACCTGGCGATCGCCGAGGCCCTGACGTTCCACCAGGGTATCGGAGGACCCCGCAAGGAAGCCCGCATGGTCTACCTGCGGGATTACTGGGCGAAACCCCTGCTGGAGCACGACCGGGTGCGGCTGCACACGAGCCTGCAGCCGGGCATGGCCTGCGGGCTGGCGAACGTCGAGATCGACGAAGTCGAACCCGGAGCGCTCACCAACTGGCTGTGGCAGGAGCACAGGATCATCGTCACACCCATCCGGCACGCGGAATTCCAAGGGATCCGCGTCACGCCCAGCGTCTATACAACGCCGGAGGAGCTGGGCCGATTCATCGACGCCATGGAGCACGTAGCCAGCCACGGGCTCCCGGCCTAGCACATCTAGCAAGAGGGGACGACGTGAACAGGAAAGCGTTACTGCTTATAGCCGTGCTCGTAGCCGTCATTCTTCGGCCATCGCTGGCCGCCGGCCAGCCTGCACCGCCCGGATTCGCGATCGGAGTCCTCGGAGGTTTCGAGAGCTGGAGCCTCGAGTCCGGCGAGCGAGAATACGGGCCCGCCGTCGAGGGCATGGTCAGGTACACGTTCGAATCGGGGCTGCAGCTCGCGGCCGGTGTCACCTACAGCAGCATGAGCGTCGATCTGGTGCCGGATAACCGCCAGGTATGGGACATCTGGGGCGACGTGCGTGTGACTCTCACCAACTGGAACAAAGCCAGCGCCTACATCGGCATGCGGGTCGGCTTCGTGAATCAAAAGTTGAGCACCACGATCAACGCCACACCCACCGACATCAGCGCCAGCGGCGCCATGGGTGCGGCACAGATCGGACTCCTGGTTCCGATCTCGCGGATGATCGCCTTCGACGCCCTGGGGCAGTTCGGGCTCTCGTGGACCAACGATCTCGAGGCCGACGGGCAGCCGGTCGACCGACCGGTGAAGACCGGTTGGATAGGGGGCTTGAAGGCAGGCCTGGTCCTTTCTTTTCCCAAGTAGGGTGGTCAACAGATTGGCAGTGACAAAAAACCAACAGAAAGCCGAATCCGGCGACCTTCGTTCCGACTCTCTGGATTTCGTCCGGGCGAAGGTCGCCGAGGATCTTAGGACGGGCAGGTACGGCGGCCGGGTGGTGACGCGCTTTCCACCCGAACCCAACGGCTACCCACACATCGGGCACGCCAAGTCGTGTTGCCTGAACTTCGGCATCGCCTTGGAGAACGAGGGCGGTGTCTGTCATCTACGCTTCGACGATACAAACCCCGAGACCGAGGACATTAAGTACGTCGAGGCAATCAAGAATGATGTGCGGTGGTTGGGATTCGACTGGGGCGACAACCTGTTCTATGCCTCCGACTACTTCGAACAGCTCTACGATTTCGCGCTCACCCTCATCAAGCGGGGAAAAGCATACGTCGATAGCCTGAGCGAAGAGGAGATCCGGGAGTACCGCGGCACCGTGACCAAACCCGGGCGCGCCAGCCCCTATCGAGACCGCTCGGTCGAGGAGAACCTCGATCTGTTCGAGCGGATGCGTGCCGGCGAGTTCAAGGACGGCGAGCACGTCCTGCGGGCTAAGATCGACATGGCACACCCCAACATGCTGATGCGTGACCCCCTGCTCTACCGCATCCGGCATGCGAGTCACTACCGGCGCGGGGACGAGTGGTGCATCTACCCGCTCTACGACTTCACCCACTGCCTCTCAGACGCGATTGAGGACATCACGCACTCGCTCTGCACGTTGGAGTTCGAGAACAACCGTGCGCTCTACGACTGGGTCCTCGACAGCGTCGGAATCGAAACGCCCCGGCCGGAGCAGACCGAATTCGCCAGGCTCGACCTCGACTACACGGTACTGAGCAAGCGTAGGCTGATCCGCCTGGTCGAGGACGGTCATGTGAACGGCTGGGACGACCCACGCATGCCGACGATCGCCGGCCTACGCAGGCGCGGTGTGACGCCGGAAGCGATTCGCAGCTTCTGCGATATGATCGGCATCGACAAGGTCAACAGCCGGGTCGACATCGCGAAATTCGAGTACTCGATTCGCAACGACCTGAACCAGCGTGCGCCGCGTGTGCTGTGCGTCTTGCGCCCTCTCAAGCTGGTCATCACCAACCTTCCCGAAGGTCAGGTCGAGTTGCTGGACGCCTCCTACTGGCCGCGCGACGTGTCGCAGGAAGGCTCGAGACAGCTCCCATTCTCCCGTGAGATCTACATCGAACGTGAAGACTTCATGGAGGATCCGCCGAGCAAGTACTTCCGGCTGGCCCCGGGTCGCGAGGTCAGGCTACGCCACTCCTACATCATCAAGTGCGAGGAAGTGGTCAAGCATCCCGAGACCGGCGAGGTAACGGAACTGCGTTGCACATACGATCCCGATACGCTCGCCGGCCCGCCGGCGGACGGCCGGAAGGTGAAAGGCACCATCCACTGGCTGTCGGCGCCCCATGCCTTGCCCTGCCAGGTGCGCTTGTACGATCGCCTCTTCAAGACCTCCGACCCTGACGAGGTACGGGAGGGCGAGGACTTCACGGCCAACCTGAACCCCGACTCGCTGGTCGTGCTGCAGGGATCGCTGATCGAGCCGAGCGTCGCCGACGACCCGCCGGGTACGCGCTACCAGTTCGAGCGGCTGGGTTACTTCATCAGCGACCCGTTGGACTCGAGACCCGGCGACCTGGTGTTCAACCGCACGGTGACATTGCGGGACACCTGGGCGAAGATCGCCGCCCGCGGGTAGCTCCGCCGAGGCCTACCGATCCCCGGCTTCGGCCTCGATGCTGAGCGGCCGTACCTCCGGTAGATACTCCTTGAAGGCGAGCCCGTAGATATCCCACACAGTGACAAAGAGTGCGGCGACGATCGGGCCGATGACGATACCGACGGCTCCGAAGAACAGGAGGCCACCCAGGGTGCTGAGCAGAATGAGCAAGTCGGGCATCTTGGTGTCTTTGCCCACCAGCCACGGCCTGAGAAGGTTGTCGACGGTCCCGACGACGGCTGCGCACCAGACGAACAGAGCGATCGCCGTGCCGACTCTACCGATCGCGAACAGGTAGATGACGGCAGGTACCCAGACGAGCGCGGTGCCGATACCCGGTATGATGGAGAGCACGACCATGATCGTGCCCCAGAAGACGGCGCCCTCCACCCCGGCCACGGCGAAGGCCAGCCCCGCCAATCCACCCTGAACGATACCGATCACCAGCGTGCCCTTGATCGTCGCCCGCGCGACGGACACGAACCTCCCGACCATGCGGTCCTCGTCCTCGGGGGCGAGGGGCATGTAGTAAAGAATCTTGTCGAGCACCGCCCGCCCATCGATCAAGAAGAAGAACATGGCGTAGAGCATGACGAACAGCTGGAAGAAGAACGCGGCGGTGCCGCGCGTGGTCGCGGCCAGGGTGTTAACCAGGAAAGTGCCCAACCAGCCTGCAAATTCGCCGACCTTCTGGATTATCTGGTCTCGATAGGGGTCCAGCCTGTCCGCGAAGGGCAGGCGCTCCAGCAGCATATCCAGTTCGGTGGGCTCGGCAACCAGCCGCTCGATCGCCGGACGAATAGTCTGGCTTACCTCGAGTGCCTCCTTCGCCACGAGACCCAGAAATCCGGTGAGTGGGATGATGATCGCAAGCAAAACCACCAACAGTGTCACTCCCGACGCCGCCCCTTTGCGACCCTTGAACCAGCGCAACAGGGTGCGGAACAGCGGCTGGCTGAGGCCGGCGATGATCGCGGCGAGGAAGACGGACATGAGGAAGCCGCGAACCATCATGTAAAACACGATGGAGATACCGACGGCCAAGAGCAGCAGGAAAACCTTGCGAAACTTGTCCGGCTCGAAAGACTGGGTCATGTCGTACGCTCCGTCCCGGGGCACGGCGGCGGCGCCCGTCGTTAGTTGGCGCAGGCTTCGTTTCGAGGGTGGGTCACGCCGACAGGATTGGGAAATGACCTCCGGGCGTCAACCGGTTCAGGCCGTCTCGGCGGCCCGAGCACGTTCCCGGAGGGTTTCGCGCAGAGCCGAGACCAGGCCTGCGGCGCTCCAGGCGAGGGTTGCCGGGAAGATCAGCGCGAGCACGATGACGGCGAATCCGGGCAGCCCGAAGATCGCGCCCAGCAGTCCGGCGAGTGCCAGTAGCGGTCCACGCGTCGCGCTCAACGCCAGCAGCAGCACCCAGGCCGCGGCAGCGGCAAGCGCCGCACTTCGCCAAGGCTTCTGGCTGTAGGCGGTCACGACACCCCAGACGCCGGCCACGACGGGCACCGTCCACCAACCCACGAAAGCAGTGCCCAGCACGAACACTATGAGCAGGACGGCCCACGCGACGGTTCGTTTCATGGCTCAGCGCTCCGGTACGAGCTCGAGGACGGAGACGGTCCGCGCTCGATCGAGATCGGACTCCGCACGCGGGAAGAGGACCGGGTCGAGCTCGCCAGCCACCCACTTGTCGATACGGTCGGTATAGCGGGAGCTGAGCGGATGGCCCGACTGCCCGCCCGGGTATATGCTCCAGGCCGAGACCTCCTCTCCCAGCTCTACGACCATCCGCCAGCTGGCTCCGTGCGTGCCACCGCCGGAGGACGGGTTCAGATTACCGGGCCCGCCCTGTACCGGGAGATCGAGCGCCGACAGCGCCGGTAGCTCGAGCAGGTGATAGATGTTGGCGTGGCGGACCTCATCCCAACGCCAACCGGGCCCATCCGGATCGCCAAGCTCGCTCTTCGCCCGCGCTAGCCCGGCAGCGAGACTGGCGACGAGGATCGCGTCTCTCTCCTCGACGACGTCCTCCGTCCGGCGGTCATCCCACCAGACGCTTTGCGGGTCACGCATCAAACTGGCGAGAACGGTGGAAGTCGGCGTGTAGACTCGGCGTGCCCCGTCCGGCCGCAGCAGTTCATCCCAAGTGCGATCCGCCAGCTCGCGCATAGCGTACTCGAAGAGTACCGCCCGCCGGTTCTCCTTCGTGTAGCGACGATCCCACTCGCCCAACAGGTCCGCTGCTTCCATGGCACCCGCATCCGGCGCCCCGTTCGCGGCGTGTCGACTTACCGCGTCGAAGAAGAAAGGCAGGAAAAGCTCGGCTCGGGCATTGCCCGGATCCGTCTGGTAGCGACGCATCGCGTCGGGCGTGACCGCGGAGTCGGAACTCAGTAAAGAGTTGATGCGCATGGCGCGCCACGGCGACGGCCAGTCCGCTCCCATGTAAGTGGGATCAACCCGGGGATCGATCGGCTGCTGGTTTGCCGACGCGAGGTACCCCTGCTGGGGATCGATGGCCGAGGGATAACGCTGCAGCGGCCAGAAGCCCAGCCAGTCTTCATCGCTGAACCTCCCATCCCGGATCTCGAGGCCGCTGCCTTCGGGATGGATCGGGTAGCTACCCGTCGAACGCATCGCGATGGTCCCATCGCGATCGGCGACAGCCATGTTCTGGGCCGGAGAACGGAAGAGTTCCATGGCGGCCAGCCACTCCTCGACACTTTCCACCCGGGCCGCGCGTCTGAGCCCGACCGTCTCACCGGCCCCCTCGAGCACGGTCCAGCGCATCGAGAGTGGACGCTCCTCATAGTTGATCAGAGGTCCGCGATGGGTGAGGTAGAGCGTATCCGTTGCGAGACGTCTGCCTGCATGCCCGCGGTACTCCTCGATGCGCATCTCTAACGGCCGCCACTCGCCGTCGACGAGGTGGCGGCTCGGCGACCCGGGATCGTCCAGCTCCTCCTCGTAGTAGTCGATGACGTCGGCGCCCGTGTTCGTGAAGCTCCAAGCGACATCGCGGTTGAAGCCGATAATCACGAAAGGCACGCTCGGGATCGTTACCCCGTAGACGTCGAGCTCGCCCGGTACGACCAGATGGGCCTCGTACCAGATGGCGGGGAGGGTCAACGAAAGGTGCGGGTCTCCGGCTAGCAGAGCTCTTCCCGCTGCCGTTCTCTCCGGTGCCACTACCCAGTTGTTGCTGCCAAGCACTGGTTCCGTTTCAGAAGCGCGATCATCGAGGGGCGGTCCCATGGCGGACTCGAGAACATCGGCACGCGCCAGGGCCAACAGGTCCGGATCGCCCGGCGGCACGATAGGCACGAAGTCGAATCGCGGTGCCGTCGAACCGTTGGGTTGGATCGGCTGCTGGATGGGACTGTTCACCGGCGAAAGCGCAGCCGCGGCCTCTCTTCCCACCAGAGCTTGCAGCCGCAGTCGCCGCAGATCGGTGGTCATGCCATAGGTCAGGTCCCAGCCCATCAGCTTGAGCAGGTAGACCGAGTAGACGGGCTCCCAGTGCGAGGGCTCGGCGCCCAGCAGATGGAACTCGAGGGGGATATCCCGTGGCTCCAATCGGTCGATCCAGGCGTTCACACCCTCGGCGTACGCGGCGATCTCCCGCGCCGCCGGCGAAGCGGGGTCGAGGGCGGCGAAATCGCGTTCGGCGCTCCAGGCCAGCCCGAGCCCGCGCACGTACCGGTCGAACCCGAGCGCCGCAGCGCCGGCAAGCTCCGCCATGCGACCTGCCGCCGTCCGCCACCGCATCTCCAGTTGGAAGAGGCGGTCGCGGGCCACGACGTAGCCCAGCGCCCGAGACGCGTCTTCGGAGGTCGACGCGAAGATGTGCGGCACCCCGCGGTCATCGAATAATACGCGCACCGGCCCGTCCAAACCTGGAAGGGCGACTGCTTCAAGGTCTAAAGGCTCGGCCCCGCCGGCGGCCGCCCACACCCCATTGAGCGGGTCGAGGAAGGCGCCCAAGGGGGGCAGCGGGCCTGTTCGCCGGGCCCCGAGGTGGAGAACGGCCGCCAGGACGGCCGCGGACAGGACAACGCGCATCAAAACAGATCGCTGCACCGGCACTACCCCCAATACCAGGTCAAGCGCCGCTCCCTCGTTGCGGCGGACTCGTGGACGACGATTAGGCGACGAATTGTACGGCCCGCCAGTCTACTCGGCCAGGCGGCACTCAGTCCACGCCGACCCGCTGGCTGCGCCGCTCCAGCAGCAAGACGTCCTGCCAGCGGCCGCGGAGCTTGCCGAGGCTCTCGCGCCGCCCCACGACCCGGAAGCCGTACTTCTCGTGGAGTGCTATGCTGGGCTCGTTCTCGGGAAAGACCCCGGCCTGCAGAGTCCAGAACCCGTGCTCCTCGGACTGTTCGATGAGCTGCTGCATCAGCTTCGATCCGACACCGATGCCGCGTGCCTCTTCTCCGATGTAGATGCTAACCTCTGCCACGCCACCGTAAACGCAACGGTCAGACACCGGCGAAAGCGCGGCCCACCCGACCACGCGGCCTTCGCCCATCGCCACCAACCGGCAGCACTCGAGGTGTTCCTCCGACCAGCGCTCCCAAGCTGACGCAGGTTCCGTCTCGAACGTCGCTGCCCCCGTCTCGATGCCCTGCGCGTGGATTCGCCGCACCGCGTCCCAGTGCTCGCGTATCAGCGGAACTATCTCGATCATCTTCGGCTCAGGCTGAGAGGATGTCGCGCACGAAACTTAAACAGGAATATCGAATTGCCCCTGGTGTCCGCCAGAGCGAGAGGTCAGAGCGGCCCGCGTCGTCTGCGTGAAGGCGCACGCCGACCGTCGCCTCCAAGATATCGAGGAAGGGTTGCGGCTCTTCGTCTTCTTCTCGGCGGCCGATCCCGCCTCGGGGAGCGGCTCAGCTAATGCCAATTGACCAGCGGGAACCAGCGCCGCCCCGGAGGATTGTTGCCCGCGTAGTTCAGCAGTCCGATCTGGACCCCGTGCAGGTTGTGCGTACGATTGTATATGCCGATAACCAGTCCATCCTGGCGCCTTACATTGTTGTAGACTGCCACCGCCATCCCGTTTAGACGCCAACTCTTAGTGTGAGCGACGGCGACTGCCAGGCCTTTGATTTCATCAGCCTCCACCTTCCAGAGGCCGCCGACCGTCGCGCCCTCAACTTTGTCCCCGGCATCGACCGCACCGAGGCTGACCGTGAGCCCCGAGACGTTTCTATCACTGACCACCGCCAGCCCCCCCACCGTGAGACCGCGCACGTCGTGTTGCGCCACCGCCGCGAGTCCACCCACAGTCAGGCCCTGGATCGGACCCTGTGCCACTGTGGCTAGGCCTCCAACGTTGATTCCCGCCAGCCCCTCCTGCGAGACCGCGGCCAGGCCGCCGAAGTTGAGCCCCCTCATCGCGCCCTGCGACACCACCGCCAGGCCAGCGACGTTCAGGCCCCGCATTCCCGCCTGAGATACGTTGGCCAGTCCGGCGACGTTGAGCCCCCACATCGGACCCTGAGAGACGTTCGCCAGAAGCGAGGCGCTGATTCCACCCATGCCCGCCTGCGAGACCACGGCCAGACCGCCCAAGTTCAGCCCGCGGATCGAGCCCTGCCCAACCAGAGCCAGACCGCCGACGTTGATCCCTTCCATCCCGTCCTGCGTTACCAAGGCCAGGCCACCCACATTGATCCCGTACATCGAGCCTTCCGACACCCCGGCCAGAAGAGCCACGGCCAGACCCGCCGAGTAGTCACGCGGCATCACCGCCAGACCCAGCGCGATCCCGTGCAGGCGCCCCGCTGCCGGCGCCAGCCCCAAAGCCAAGCCGTTGATGGTTCCGCGGACTCTTCTCTTCGGCCGCCAGAAGGTGATGTTGACCCCGTTGATGACATCGAGATCGCCGTCGCGCCAATTAAATCGCAGCCCGTTGATGCGGTCGGAATCCCCGAAACCGATGCCGGAGCAGCCCACGGTTAGATTGAGGCCGCCTCCACACCGGCTTTGCGGGTATCCCGTCGCGCATACGACGAGGACCAGAATCACCGCGAACGCCATTCGCCGTCGCATGCTAGACCCCTAAATCTTTGAAATGTAGAGAGTTGTCGCGCTGGCTGAGAGGGGTCAATCGCCCCACCCTACGAGGCTGGCGCCGACGAGGTTTCAGACCAAAAAACGTGGGACTTGGTGGCGAAGGACCTCGAATCCCTCCCTAGGGTATGATAAGGTGCCCTACCCCCCGGCCTGCAGACGTTCCCACTCTGCTCCCCCCAAGGAAGTAGAATCATGAGACGCCCCCTCCTGTGCGTTGCCGCGATCTCCTTTCTGATCGCCAGCGCAAGCGCCACGGTCGCCCAGACCGACTCCGACCTCGCTGAAGTGAACCTCGGGGCTTTCGCCGCCCTGACACTCGCTGAGAACTGGCAAGACTGGCGACAAGACGGACCCGAAAACGCCGGGGTCTGCCTGCTCGGAGATGTCGAAACCGATGACAGGGGCATTCAAGTCAGCACCATCACCTCAGCCGTCCGTGTTGCCAGGCTCAGCGGTTGCGCCAACGACCGTACGATCGGCGCCGCGATCCTCGCGCCCACCGGCCTCTTCGACCAGGATCAGCTGCAGGAGCTGGCGTGCGCCGCCGTCCGCGGACGTGACGACTGGCTCGTGTTCGGAATCATCACCGGTACCGAGAGAAAGGTCCTGGGCTCCGGCGACGTGATGTATGTGGCTCAGGGCCTCTGGTGTACGATCGTCCACGATCAGGTGCCCCTCCTGGCCGGCCTCCCCGCCGGCGTCCCATAGGGCACAGGCTAGCCGTCGCGATTCACACGCCCTAACTATTACCCACACGGCAATCGGCGTCGCCGGGCCACCGTCCGGCGCGCCAGCGTTATCAGGAACCGACCCCTTGCGGCAAGCGCCGATCCGGACGAGGAGCGCGAAATGCTGAGGATCAAAAAGATACTTTACCCTACAGATTTTTCCCGCTGTGCGGGGCACGCTCTGCCGCACACGCTGCACCTGGCGGAGACGTACGGGGCCGAGGTCCATCTGCTCCACGCCCTGGTGCTGCACGAAGCGGATCCCGGCAATCTGTCGCATCGGCTTCCCGACATGGAGGATCTCTACTTGGCACTGGAGGAGCATGCGGATACGCAGATGAAGACAGCGATCGAGGACCACGGGCGAGCCGGCTTCACGATCAAGAGCGCTCAGGTCCGTGCCATCTCAGCGGCCGGCGCGATTCTCGACTACGCGACGGAGAACGAGATCGACGTTGTCGTGATGGGCACTCACGGGCGCCGAGGCCTGAGGCGACTGCTGTTGGGGAGCGTGGCAGAAGAGGTCGTCAGGCTGGCCCCGTGCCCCGTACTCACAGTGCCGGAGCGTGAGGAACGTGCCTCGCCGGGCCACATCGAGCGTATCGTGGTGCCCGTGGACTTTTCAGAGCACGCCGGGCTGGCTCTGGAGTACGCAGTCCGACTGGGCGAAGCCTACGGCGCAAACCTGCACCTCCTCCACGTCGTGGACGAGGTCATCTACCCCGATTTCTACCCTCCGGTAATCCCGTCCGGAGGCTCGATCACCGAGGAGTTGCGCGACCAGTCGCTGGAGAGGATGAAGGCCCTGCTATCGAGCTTCGAAGACACGAATGCAACGGTCCACGTTCGGGCCGGCCGTGCCGCACCTGAGATCGCCGATTTTGCAGAGAATAAGGACGCCGACCTCGTGGTCATAGCCAGCCACGGCCTCACCGGCATCAGCCACGTACTCCTCGGCAGCGTGACCGAGCAGCTCATTCGCCGGGCACCCTGTCCCGTCTTCACCGTCAAGGGGTTTGGCAGAAAGCTCTTCGAAGCCTAGAGGCGGAATCTCGGCAGGCTACAAATGCATGAGCCCGGGCGGGCCTGCCAGTCCTCGTGCGATTAGCCCCAACCATCTTTTTTCCGGCAGGCTACCCGGGCTCACTTTCACTCTCAACCCCAGGCGCTGTGGCACCGTGTAGTACGCATGGAGCATCGAGCGCTTAGTCTAAGAGCACAACACGTACCACACCCGGGCCCATATCCCGAATTCCTTGCTATCAGGTCGTTTAGGCGCCTCAGGCTTTACTGACAAAACCGGAACTGCGTGACACCCTGACACAGACCGGGACAGCGACGCGTCCCCCGCCGGGCACAGAACGTCTCGAAAACCCTTGCCCGGCTTGACGATCTCCAGAATCCCCTTGCGCTTGGAGGAAAAGCAGAGAAGTTAGCGCTGTGGCACTTTGCCCCATTACACGGGTCAGGGGAGGTTCGCGAGGCCGGACTCAGGCTGCGGTCGCCTTTGAGCTCGCTTTCGTAGCCCTAATGTTATCAACGCTTTAGAGCGATCGACTCGCCCCGATTCACGGTCGGACCGGCGCGGCACGGAACCTTCATTAGCAACGCAGGACCAAGCCTGACCGTGGACATCAGGGGGTTGTGTTGATGCTGGAATTGACAATCCTGGACGGTTTGCCCGACCCGATCTTTTTCGTGGATCGGCAGGGCGCACTGGCCTACGTGAACCGAGCCTGCGAGACGGCACTGGGGCTGCCGGCCGAGGGCTCCACGGGGCGACTCCTGGGAGAGCTTCTGGGGAACGAGTTGGACGAGGGACTGCGGGTACTCCTCTGCCCGCCCCGAGGCGAGGTGGCCCCGGCTTCTCTGCCCTCGGTACGAATTGGGACATCCTGCTGGGATGCCCGTGTAACGCCGGCCTCGGCCGGGATGACGGCGGTCTATTGCCTACCCTCTTCGGGCCAGCAGGCTCGCTGGCCCGAGCTTGTCGCCGATTCGGCTGACGCCATCTGGGCGGTGGACGGGACGGATCGGATCATCGCCTGGAATCGGGGGGCGGAGGAGATTTTCGGCTACACGTCAGAGGAGATCATCGGCGAGCCGGTGACACGGCTGATCCCGGCCGACCTGATCGAGCAGCGGGAACCTGAGCGCTTGCGCAAGGCACTGCGCGAGCTCGGCTCGGTGCGGGACTACCAGACGCGCCGGCTGACCAAGGATGGCCGTGAGGTAGAAGTAAGCCTGACCAGCACCGTGCCGCGGAATGGCTCGGCCAACAACCTGGCAGCTTCGACGATCGTCCGCGATCTGTCGTATCGTCGGCAGGTGGAGCGCCAGGTCATCGAGTCCGAGAAGATGGTCACGCTGGGACAGCTGGCGGCCAGCGTCGCTCAGGAGATCGGCGCACCGCTCACAACGATCGGGATCGTGGTCGAGAGTCTGCGGAAGTCGGGGCTGGGGGATGGAGAGGCCGAAAAGCAGCTCGAGATGGCCGCCGAGCAGTTGAGCCGCATCGCACGTCTGACTCACGGCCTGACCGAACTGGCGAAGCCCGGTGAGTTAAATCTCTCCCAGGTGCAGCTCTGTGAGATTATCGACCGCGTCGTGGAACTGTTGGAGCCCTCGCTGACGCGGGCCGGCGTAACCGTTGAAACGCAATGCGACGCGCCGATACCGGAGATCCTGGCCGACGCCGGACAGCTGCAGCAGGTCTTCTTGAACTTGCTAATGAACGCCCAAAGGGCGCTGGAGCCATCGGGTGGAGGCAAGGTCGGGATCGCTGTTGAGTTGGTTGGTGGCTTCCCCAGAGAGGGGCGGCCGCTGCGTCAGGCGATCGGCATCGAGATCTGCGACGATGGCCCGGGGATCCACCCGGCGGACCTGCACTACATCTTTGCCCCGTTCTTCTCCCGATCGGGTGGCTCGGGGCTGGGCTTGGCGCTGGCGAAGCAGATCGTCCACGCTCACGGCGGCACTATAGAGGCCCGCTCGGAGCCAGGGAGCGGAGCGGTATTCACGATACTTCTACCGGTGGAATCCGATGGTTGACGAAGCGGGCACTCTGGAGTTGACTGCCAAAGTCCTGGTCGTAGAGGACGACGAGGTTCTTCGGCAGCTTCTCATCGGTGTGTTGAGCGATCAAGGTTACGAAGTCGAAGCAGCCGAGACCGGCGAAGAAGGACTGCGCGCCATGGAGCAGGATGTCTTCGATGTCATTCTGCTCGACATCAACCTTCCCGGAATGGACGGCATGGAGGTCCTCAGACTCGCCCCCGCCAGGCAGCCGGATACCCAGGTCGTCATGATGACCGCCTTCGGTACCGTCGACACAGCGGTGGAAGCGATGAAGCAGGGCGCCTTCGACTACATCAACAAGCCCTTCAGCACCGAGGAGCTGCTGCTGACAATCTCCCGCGCCCTGGAGGAGCAGGACTTGCGACGCGAGGTGGCTCGCCTGCGCCAGAAAGCGCGCGGTGTAGGCAGTGAAGTCCAGATCGTGGGGAAGAGCCCCGTGATCCAGCGGGTCATAGACCTGATCGCACGCGTCGCGCCCAGTCGCGCCACGGTCCTGGTCACCGGCGATACCGGAACGGGTAAAGAGTTGGTCGCGCGAGCGATCCACGAGGCGAGCAACCGGGCGAACAAGCCGTTCATGCCGATCAACTGCGCCGCGATCCCTGAGAACCTGCTCGAGTCCGAGCTGTTCGGCCACATGAAGGGCGCCTTCACCGGCGCGATCCAGAACAAGAAGGGACTATTCGAGGAAGCCTCCGGGGGAACGGTCTTCCTCGACGAGATCAGCACCATGTCGATGTCGCTGCAGCCGAAGCTGCTCCGGGTCCTACAGGAATACGTGATCATGCGGGTGGGCGGCCGGCAGCCGATAGCGGTCAATATCCGGTTGATCGCGGCGACCAACCTCGATTTGAAGAAACGGGTAGCGGAAGGCAACTACCGGGAAGACCTCTACTACAGGCTAAACGTCTTCCCCATCGAGGTCCCGCCACTGAGAGAACGTGCCGAGGACATCCCGCTCCTCTCGAACTACTTCCTGCAGAAGTACTCCGAGCTGTACACAATCGAGGCACCCAAGCTTCCGGCCCGGACCCTGGACCGGATGATGACCTACCAGTGGCCCGGCAACGTCCGTGAGCTGGAAAACTTCATCGAGCGCGCTGTCGTACTGCATGCCAGCGGCGGCACTGCCACCATCGGATTCGAGTTGCCTTCGGACGTCGAGGAACAAGACGGGGGCACCAACATCCTTGACGAAGCCCAGAAAAAGCGCTGGACATTTGAAGATCTGGAGCGAGAGTATATCTTCCGGGTACTGGAAAGCGTTCGCTGGAAGAAGACCGAGGCGGCCGAGATCCTCGGCATCGACCGGCGGACTCTGTACCGTAAACTCAAGAGGTACGAGACCGAAGGTGCCAGTGGCCCTGAATGAACAACGCTACTCGCACACAGGAAGATAGACTCCGTGCTCTAGTCGAGGTCAGTCGCGCCGTAAGCGCGTCGCTCGCCCACGAAGAGATCCTCGCACAGATCTGTTCGCACGCCGCCCGCTTGCTCAATGCCGAGTCAGCGGTGATGACCGAGATGTGTCACGACTGCGGGCCGGACTCCCTTCCCTGTTTGAAAGTCGTCGCCACGAGCCCCGACGCCAGCATCGGACTCGGCGAGTTCCTTTCGATGGAAGGAAGTCTCAACGGTATCGCGATAACCGAACGTCGAACATTCCTGATCAACGACGTCATGAACGACGAGCGGGCCGATCGCGCCATGGCTGCAAAGCTCGGTGTTCTCCAGGAAGTCATCTCGCCACTCTACTACGGCGATGAGCCCCTCGGTACGATATTCGGCTTCAACTCCACACAGGAGAGCGAGTTTACCGAGGCCGACGCGGAGATCCTGGAGGCGCTGGCGGCCCAGGCGGCAATCGCACTTCACAACGCGCACATCTTCGAGAGCGAGCAGAAGCGTCTCGAGGAATTGACGGCGCTGCGTGCCGCTCAGGACGACAACATGAGGCGGCTACAGGCTCTGATCCGGGCCGGCATGGCGCTCAACAGCCGACTGTCTCTGGACGAGGTCCTGCAAACGCTTGTAGACTCGGCCCGCGAAGTCATCAAAGCTCGCTACGCAGCCCTGGGTGTCCTCGAAAACTCTGGAAAGTCGCTGGCCCGCTTCCTCCATTCAGCCATTGACCCGGAAACCGTGATCCGAATCGGACGCTGGCCCACCGGCGGTGGCACTCTGGGGATCATGCTGCGTGACTCGCAGACCGTTCGCCTGCGCGATGTGCAACTACACAAGGACTTCGCAGGCTTCCCGGAAGGGCATCCGTCGATGCGCTCGCTGCTCGGGGTACCGATCCGCATTGGGAATCGAGTGTTCGGCAATCTCTACCTGACCGAGAAGATCGGGGCCGACGAGTTCAGCGCCGAGGATGAAGAGCTGGCAGAGCTCCTCGCCGCCCAGGCAGCAGTGGCCGTGGAAAACGCTCAGCTGGCGGAACAGCGCAGCCAGTTCCTGGCCATAGTCAACCACGAGATCAAGAACGCCGCCGCCGGCGTGGTCGGTTGGACGGACCGACTGCGAAAGCTCACCGGGCACGCTGACGAGCGCGTCCAGGAAGGCGCCAGCTATGCCTCCGAAGGTGCGCAACAGTTGCACCGGCTGGTCGTCGATCTTCTCGACCTCAGTCGTATCGAGGCCCGCCAGCTCGAACTCGATTTCCGTGGCGCTGACCTCCGCGCGCTGATCCGCGAGGTAGCAGCGACGGTGCGGCCCACCGCCGAGCGAAAAGAGATCGACCTCCGCGTCGCCGGACTCGACAAGCGCACAATCGTGCAGACCGACGGCACACGTGTACGTCAAATTCTGCTTAATCTCCTGTCGAACGCCCTCAAGTTCACAAAGAGCGGCGGTCAGGTCGATTTGGAGCTGGCACCGGTCGACAAAGGCTGGGCGATAACCGTAACCGACACCGGGCCCGGCGTCGATCCGGCTGTCGGCGAGCGAGTCTTCGAAGCCTATCGTGCTGGCACTTTCAAGGTGCCGCACAGCGGCGCCGGCCTCGGTCTGGCCATCTCCCGCGAGCTCGCACGACTCCTCGGCGGTGAACTCTCTCACGTCGACGGCGCTGGCGCCGGCGCTCGCTTCCGACTCTGGCTCCCCTCACAGCCTCCGACAGCCGCCCGCCACGAGACGCGTTCCTAACAGACGCAGCTGTGGCAGAAGCGTGCATCGACTCGACAAGTCGGGGCAGGATGTCCCTTGGGGTCGAGGCGGTGCGGGGCGAGAGCGACGCTATAAGCGTATATATTACAAACATTTACATCCCGTAGCTGGACCGGCACGATTCATCCATAGCGGTGAATGGTCCGGGCGGTCTCGGACCTGAGCGTCACAGTTTCCACAGGTTGGAAGATTCGACAGTTGATCACGCGAGCGATATTCGTTCTGACGAGCACGGAGGCCGGTGAGCAGTTTCTGAAGGTCCTCCCCGACCTTCGTGCGCTCGGTCTATCGGAAGCCACAGTTCTCCACCTGGTGTCGGCGCAGCCGGGACCGGCGGAACCGATGCCCGAACTGGCGACGTGGGTGCGCCACTTCGAGGCGTCGCTGCCCAAGGTCGAACTGGCACTGAAGCGCGGCGACCCGGTTAGGTGGATCTACGAATTGGCTCGGGTGCGCGCGGTAGACATAGTGGTCATCTCGGGCGTTCCAAACGGGACCGATTGGGATTTCGAGCGTGTCTCCTCGCCGTTGCGTGTGCTTGGTATCCCGATCCTTTTCCTGCCCGAGAACCACGTGGAGGGCCGGCTTTGTGATCAGGTGCTTGTGGCAATCAGGTCGCCGGATACGCTCGAGCACGCCGTCTCAGGACTGCAGGGTTGGTTCGGCGCCGGGCGACTGCGTGCCGTTCACGTCTCGCCAGCTACAGACACCGAGGCGGCACGCGAATGCGACGGAGTGAGTCTCGAGGTTGTGAACGAAGAAGGCGACGTTGCGGAGACGCTGCTCAATCAGGCCGAGAAATGGGGGGCGACGCTTCTGACGGTCCTGGCAGAGGGAGAGGCCAACAGCGCTGAAGAAGGCGGGGTCCCGGTGGTCAAACCGCTGATCCAGGATTCGGCGCGGCCGATTTTACTCTGGCCAGCACAGGGAAGGGCGCACCTCACGCGTTAGCGGGTTAGTGGTTGGGCCACCTTTCGGCGGGTTTTCACGACATTCGCCGTCGAACGTTGAACACGAGCCACGAAAGAGCCCGGCTACTTGCCGGGCTCTTTTCTCCCCAGGTGCACCCTGAAACTCTAGAACGGCGATAGACCCGGCGAGCCAAACGTCTCCGCGCTCAGGTGCTGGACGATTGGAATTCCATAGGCGGCTATGACCAGGACCACGGCCACCACCACCCACAAGCGCCAGCGATCCAGAATCGGAGCCCTGTCACCAGGTGACTCCAACGGCTCGGCAAACTCGATCGCCGGCTGTTCGCGTTTTTGACCGGCGAGCCCCGTGCCGAACATCACGGCAACGAAGCAGAGCGAGCTGACGAAGAGCAGCACGCCCCCTACCGCCGATATGCCGGTGCCGGCAATCCAACTCTCGGCGATTTCGCTCCCACCGTACTCGAACTGGTAGATCCGGCGCGGCATGCCGGCCAGGCCCGTCAGGTGGTTGGCGATCGAGAAGAGCAACATGCCACCGAACCACAGGTACGGCTGGATCCGCGCGAGCAGAGAGAGTTCCAGGTCACGACCGAGCAGCTTCGGCACCAGGTAGTAAGAGATCCCCATGAAGGTCAAAGCCACGGCCGTCCCCACGGTCGTGTGGAAGTGGCCCTGAACCCACGCCGTGTTGTGGATCATGGCGTTCATGCCGAACGATGCGTTGATCGCGCCGCCGAAGCCGCCGACCGCGAACATCAGCATCGCCAGGGCTACGCTGGAAAAAGCCGGGTTGCCCCAGGGCAGCTCCTCCAGCCAGTCGAACCAGCCCTTCGCCCCTTTCATGCGGCCCGCCACCTCGAACGAGGCAATTACGGTGAACGCTGTAATGAAGCTCGGAAACAGGATCCACATCGTGTTGAAGGTGTGGAAGAGCTTCCAGCCGGCCGATATGCCAGGGTCCATGAACTGATGGTGGAACCCGACCGGCGTCGACAGCACGATGAACAGCACGAATACAAGTCGCGCCAGCGGGTCACTGAACAGCTTACCGCCGGCGATCTTCGGCGCCATCGTGTACCAAACCACGTAGGCCGGCAGCAGCCAGAAGTAGACGAGAGGGTGCCCGAACCACCAGAAAAGTATCCGTGCCAGCACCGGATCGACCTTGTCCACGATCCCCAGCGACCAGGGGATGAGCATCAGGACGACCTCTGCCGCCACGCCGATCGTGGCCAGGATCCAGATGATGACGGTCGCCAGCATGCCGTGCACCGCCAGCGGTACCCGCTGGCGAGGATTCTCTCGCTTCCACACCCGGTAGCTCCGGATCATCACCCAACACCAGCCCCACGAGCCGATCACGAGGAGAGCCGCCCCGATGTAGAACAGCGGGTGAGCCTTGAGCGGGGGGTAGAAGGTGTAGAGCACCGAAGCCTTGCCCCAAAAGATCGTCCAGGCGGTCAAGGCGGTACCGAGGAGCGCCACCCAGAAGGAACCCCAGGCGAGCCTCTTCAGCTCGATCGGCCGACCCAGGGCACGCTCACTGATCACGTACCCGAGGCCCATGATGAAGAACGTGGTGAAGACAAGCGCCATCAAAACGCCGTGCGCTGTGACCGACAGGTAGTACATCTTGGCAGTGCGCCACGGCAGATCGAGATCCGCCCGCGACAGCGCCTGCATCACTGCCATCGCCGCCGCCACCGCGAAGGCCGAGATGGCCACCCAGAAGTTCGCCATAGCGAGTCGTCGGGATGCGATCATCTCGAACCTCCCATCTCCTCCACCACGAGCTTGGCCGACATGGCGTGATGGCCCAAACCGCAGTACTCGTTGCAGACGATCAGGTACTCGCCGGCCCGGCTGAACTCCGTCGTGAATTGGCTCACGTAGCCGGGGACGACCATCGTGTTCCCGTTCGTCCCCACGATCTGGAATCCGTGTATCACGTCGGGGCTGGTGAGCCGGAAGGTTACCGGACGCCCGCGCGGTACGTGGATCTCGTTGGGCAGGAACGCGAAGATCATCGCCTGTATCACCACAGTGGCGCTGCCATCCTCGTGGATCGTGACACCCGGCTGACTGAACTCAGGATCGCTGCGCACGGTCTCCGGGTCGATCATCTCGACGTGGCTGGGCGGCCGAACCGCCATCCCAAACGTGGTAAAGCCGATCGATGCGAGAAAAATCACGATGATCCCGACGGCCGCCCACATCCAGATCTTCTCGTAGAAGTCGACGTGCATGGCGGCCTCACTGAGTTAGCGTCCCGCGGGGGACGAAGACGAAGAAGTAGATGATCAGCCAACCCAGGGCGAACAGCAGGCCGTAGACCCCAACGATCGCCAAGGTCCCCTTCGGATGGCCGCCGACGCCGGAAGGCTGCTCAGACGACGGTTCGAGGTGCTCGTCGCTCACACGTGCCTCCGCGTGCTGAAGTATCTGGTCTACTGACTTAGGTGCCCGACTTTGGGATGGAATTCACGCGATTCTATTCGAAATGGCGTTCATGTCAACAACGAGAAGGATTAGCTATGGAAGGTCCAGGCTCACTTCCCCGGGACAACGCTGCGCGCCCCCAGGACCTCGGCCAGCGTCGTCTCCTGGAAGAAGCGGCAGACCGGTTCCCTGACGCTCTTCCAGCGCTCGTGGAGGGCGCAGGAATTTACTTCAGAGCAGCTCGGAAGTCCCAGCAGGCATCCGCATTCGAGCCAGGTCGGGTCGAGTGGTGCCAGCACATCGGCGAGCGAAAGTTGCTCCGGCGACCCTGCAAGTCGGAATCCGCCCCGGGGTCCGCGCTCGGAGCTGAGGATGCCGGCCCGGGCCAGCTGGTGCAGTGTCTTCGAGAGGTAGTTGGCTGGGACGCCCAGTGCCTCGGCGATCTCGTTGGCCCTCATGGAGGCGCCTTTCCCCTCGGTCACAATGTAAACGACCGCGCGCAGCGCGTATTCTCCTGTCTTCGAGATCACGTCTCCCACCCTCCCGTATTCTGATCCCAGTCCGGCTTCTATTACCGCCTGGCCCGCCGCCGGGCAACCCTGCCCAGATTGGGGCCAGATGCCTCTGCAGCCGAACCCGTCCCCAGCCAGGAGGCCATCGCCCACTACCTGAGGGGCCCCAGACAAGCCGTTTGAGTGACCGGTGCCTGGTGTTCGGGCATCGCTCTAGGGTCTAGGAGGCACACACCATGCCAACCGGGCTCATGCGCGTTGCGCCGTCTGTCCGGTTGCCGGGATTACCCCTAAATTATGGGCCCGATCAAACAGCGTTGGGCCCCGCCGTTCGCCGGCAATCTCAGCACGAATCGTGCAAGGCAAACGGCCGAACCTCTTGAAGGAGAACACGATGCGGGAAGCGGTGCAGGAACTCTGGCCCGAGCTCGAGTGGATTGAAGACGGCGAGCTGCGTGAGAAGGTCACGCAGACCTGGATACGTGCCTTCGAACTGAGCCCTTTGGAGCCGCAAGACCTGAACGAGATCCCCTTCACGCTCCTCGTGCCCGATTGCCCCGCCACGTTTATGGAACACAAGCGTTGTGTGGTGCACATCGCACGTAAGGCAGCGGAATCGATGCAGGAGTTCCTGGGTAAAGCTCTGAAGATCGACCTGGACACGGTCATCGCCGGGGCCATTCTTGCCGACGTTGGCAAGCTGTTGGAATACGAGAAGATCGACGGGGAAGTGCGGCAGAGCGGCCGGGGCAAGTCGTTGCGCCATCCATTCACCGGCGTGGGGCTCGCCATGGAGTGTGCTGTACCCGATGAGGTATCCCACATCATCGCGGCGCATGCCGCCGAAGGCGACCTCGT